>JAJEBQ010000056.1 GCA_022822495.1 Paracoccaceae bacterium
GGTGGCCATCAACGACAAGTGGGCCAAGGACACGCTTGCCCGAGCCAAAGAGGTCTCCAGTGACAATCTGGCTCCTGAACATGTCACCAAAACGTTCCAAGATTATGCGTCTGCATCTTGGGAAACTTCCGCGCAATACCTCGCTTCATATACCGAGATTGCACGTAAGGCCCAAATGGATGCCGTCGAGCTGGCCTTGGGATCAGCCAAGTAAGATAAAGTTCAATTTCTTCTCCCAGGGGAGGGGTAAGCAATTACCCCTCCCTTTTCTTTTGAAGCTCAGCAAATTTTTCCAAGATTCGGTTAGCGTAATGTCATCAGAAGGAGAAATTCAGCGGATTTTATTGCTGATAAATTATACGACTCTCAACCTTTGGAGAAACTGTGCCTGCCCCCAATAAGTAGGTGGAGATATGCTCAAGTTCCAAATTACCAGTGGCTTTATTAACCAATACTTTTTGATCAAGAAACATTTCGTACTCATCTCCACCGGTAGCAAGAAAATGATTCAAGGCCAATTGATAAGTGGCCTCCATATCAAGCAGTTGGCCATCGCGGGTTACCCTGATTATTTTGTTTCCTAGCGGGGCCTTGGGATCAACTACGATAGACATACCTGAAAGGTGTAGAAATCTTCCAGCTCCTTCCTCCAGGGTTTTGTCTAGTTTACTAAAGGCGTTTTCGAGCGCTTCCACGACGACATGGCCAGTTACTTCCAGAACCATTGTTGTATCCACAAAGGGGAGTTCACTAAGTAATTCCTTTCTGGTTAATAATGTACCTGCCGGATAAAGTTTATTTCCCCGGATGGCGCCTCCGTTTACAAAACAGATATCTGAATCGGTTTGGTCGCAGATAGCATCGGCAAACAAATTACCAATTGCAGACTCCTTGTAAAGGACAGTTTCAGGCCGGCTGTCCAGTACGGTTTCGGCGATACCAAGTTCTTTTGAAAGAAATTGTTCTAATATATCCTCATGATATCGGGCACTAGCAATAAATGCAGGAGCAGGTTCTAGTAGCCTGGAATTCACAGTTCTGGTCTCTACAAACCAGTCAACACCAGAACTACCATTACGCTTCAGGTACAAGTCAATTAGAGGGATATTTTCAGCTTGTGAATCAGACTCGATAAAAAGAGTGTCATTATAAAATTCAACGGCTAGGATTTCGTCATAACCTCCCAAAATAATGTCAAAATTGCCAGTAGCAATCAACTCCCTGTCAACTTTATCATTGGTATGAGCTATTGCAACGATTATATCTGCACCAGCATCCCTTAGTATATCGGCTTCGGCTATTGCTGCTGATATCGGTTCTGTGACCAAAAAATTGCCAGTAGTTGTATTTTCCATCGCGCTTTGCGATGTCAACCCAATGAATCCGATGTTATAACCATCCATTTCGAGAATCATGGATTTCTTTGCCCCCTCAAGGGTAGCATCGTTCTTATTTATTATATTGCTGCTGAGAAATGGGAAATTAGCCTGCTGGATACGCTCCTCGAGCACCTTTGGTCCGTAATTCAAATCCTGATCACCTACAACCATCACGTCCAGTTCCAACTGGTTAAACAGCTCAATCATCGGAGCCCCCCTGTAGATTGCCGTCATGAGGTTGGGTTCCAGAAAATCACCACCAAAAGTGACAATAACATTCTTATTCAGGCTTCTTTCATCGGCAACGAGAGTTGCCACTTTGGCCAAGCCTCCTCTACCATTATTGCTCACCATCTGATTAAGGTCATTGAAGTGAATGAAGGTTATCTTGGTGTGTGCATTTTCTGCAAATAATCCGTTGGCAAATAGAAATGCAGAGAAAATCAGAGTTAGAACTGATTTGATAAAATGTGTTCCATGGGGTTTGGCACTTGTATCAACGAGGGTCATTGAAACTACTCTCCTATGAAGGTTAATTGTGGTTAAAGAATTGTTCTGAATGTTGTTTTAATATGAGTTGAATATAATCATCAACAAAAAAGGTATTGGTATTCCTGTGAGGTGGATGGAATTTACTTTTATTCGCCTTCTAACTATTTACTTTGGCAATTTTGGTTAAAACCCGCGAAGACAAATGGATTCTGAGATATGATACCAGTAAAGAAGAAACTTCAAGTCGTTGGCGTTGGCAATGCAATAGTTGATATCCTTTGTAAGGTAGAATACCAACTGCTTGATGATCTTGAAATAACCCCTGGTATTATGCAGCTTATAGATTTGCCAAGAGCGCGTAAACTATATAGTTTGTTGGAAAATACTAAAGAAGTAGGTGGAGGATCGGTTGCCAACACAATTGCAGGATTGGCAATGCTTGGAATCAGTTCAGCATATATTGGTAAAGTAAAAGACGATCACCTCGGTAAAATATACGCTTCCGATCTGCATTCTTTGGGTGTTGGATATAAAACTGAAATGGCTCCATCCGATGAAAGTTACGAGACAGGAAGAAGTGTTGTTATGGTAACCCCAGATGGCGAAAGATCCATGAACACCTATTTGGGAGCTGCTGAGTTTTTAACCCCGGCAGATATGGACAGTCAGTTTCTTTGTAATACTGATTGGATCTATCTTGAAGGATACAGATTTGATGGCCCCGAATGCCAGAAGGCATTTCGAATTGCTTTTGACATGTGTAAAAATTCAGGAGGGAAAGTAGCAATGGCACTTTCAGATCCCTTTTGTATCAAGAGGCATAGGGGAGCCTTTTGGAACCTTATCCATAGTGGGATAGATCTCATTTTTGGCAACCGGTTAGAAATTCTCTCGCTTTGTCAAACTGATGACCTCACGAAAGCCTTGACCATGCTCAACAAGGATAACCTTCTTGTTGTAACGACCCTCTCCGAGGAGGGAGTGATCGTTTCTACCAAAGGTAAAAATATCAGGGTTGAAGCATCCCCAACCAAAATTGTAGATGCAACCGGGGCAGGTGATCAGTTTGCCGCGGGTTTCTTTTATGGGCTGGTTAATGGATTGGATCTGGAAATATCAGCAAATCTGGGATGTATGGCTGCAGGTGAAGTTATTGGACATATAGGACCCAGACCAGAAATAAATTTGTTAGAAAGGTTCCAAGAAAAAATATAAAAGTAGGTGAACTTTAGTTGTCAGGTAGATGACAAACCAATTCAAAACTGTTCGGTGGAAAAGAAAATGCCCTATAATTATGACGATCAAAATGTTTTTGCCAAAATTCTCAGGGGAGAACTACCCTGCAAGAAAATCTATGAATCAGAGCATAGCCTTGCTTTCGAAGATATAGCCCCCATAGTTCCTAGCCATTATCTGGTTATTCCCAAAGGCAAGTATGTATGCTTCGACGATTTTTCACAAAATGCCAGCCCTCAAGAAATTGTAGACTATATCCATGCCATCGGTAAAGTTGTAGAAAAGCTTGGGCTTTCACCAGGGGATTCTGGAGAGGGCTACCGAATACTTTCAAATGCTGGAAGTCATGGCGTACAAATGGTCCCACATTTACACGTACACCTGTTTGGTGGGAAACCTTTGGGACGAATGTTGTCTGATATAAAGCATGAACAGTAAATTCAGGGATGGAGAATACTTATAAGTAAACGAGAATATTGGAAGACATTAATGACAACGGAACGTTATGAATTTGAAGGTCACTCTGGAGACAAACTCTCTGCCAGGCTTGATCGCCCTGAGATTCCAGAGCGAGCAACAGCTCTGTTTGCCCATTGTTTCACTTGTTCCAAAGATATCCCTGCTGCCAGAAGAATAGCTGAAGCACTTTCCTCTCTCGGTATCGCAGTCTTGAGGTTTGATTTTACCGGGTTAGGGCATTCGGATGGTGAATTTTCGAACACAAACTTCACATCAAACGTTCAAGACCTTATTCAGGCAGCGAATCACCTGGAAAACATCGGTCTTCAACCGACAATACTGATTGGCCATTCTTTAGGTGGGGCAGCAGTTCTTAAGGCTGCTGCCGAAATCACTTCTGCAAAGGCGATTGTAACGATAGGTGCACCAGCAGATCCAAGTCATGTGGCCCATCATTTTGAAAAAAACCTTGATAAAATTCGAACCGAGGGTGAAGCTGAAGTCAACCTTGGAGGAAGATTCTTCAAGATCAAGAAGCAGTTCGTTGATGATATTGCCCAGAGTAAGTTGCAATCTGCTATCACCAATATGAAAAAGGCTTTACTGGTTATGCACTCACCCTTGGATAATACAGTAGGGATTGAAAATGCGGCCAAGATTTTTGGTGCTGCCAAGCACCCCAAATCCTTTGTAACCCTTGATAATGCCAACCATCTGATAACTCGCAAGGAGGACGCGTCTTATGCTGCCTCAGTTATTGCTGCATGGGTAGAAAAATATCTTCCCCCGAAACTACCGAGGGAATCTGGAAATGTACCTGATGGTGCCATTAGAGTAAGCGAGGATGATGCTAATGGGTTTCGGCAGTTTGTTTCCGTCGACGGCCAGTTTCAACTTTTGGCCGATGAGCCTATTGATTTTGGGGGTACCAACAAGGGCCCCAACCCCTATCAGTTTCTTGCTATCGGACTTGGCGCCTGCACCTCAATGACAATCAGAATGTATGCGCGGCGAAAAAGTTGGCCCCTTGTGCATGTGGAAGTTGATGTTTTTCATGAAAAAACACACATTGAGGATTGCATCAATTGTGATGAGAGGGGAACAAGGATAGATGTTTTTAACAGGGTAATCAGATTGCAGGGGGCTCTGTCTGACGAACAAAAAGTAAGGCTATTGGAAATTGCCGACAAATGCCCTGTCCATAAAACTTTGGGGTCACAGTCTAAAATCGAAACTACTTTGGCGAATGGATGAGTTTCGCGAATAGGTTTGAAATTATGGAAATCAATAAAATTGTACGAAACATTGATTATAATATGATTGCGGTATAAACCATTAAATTTGAGATATAATTACCAGCATTATAATTCTGAGGAATAAGCATAGCAGGTAGAAAAATTAGGTTAGCAATGGAAATAGAAGTGCCAGAAGTTGAAGTTGTCGAGACAACGAGAGTATCCTGCCAGGGGCAGGGTGGTGCCTTGGGACATCCCCTTGTGTGGTATCAGATACCTGAAGATAAAGGTTGGGTTGTTTGTGGATACTGTGACAAACGTTTTGTTTTGGCTGGTTTTGAAAATAAATTTGCCGAATATGATCGACTCTGAACAGTGAGAGTGCATGCGTAAATTTGGCCAAGGTGACAGGCTGCTGCTGGTTGATGGATCGGGGTATATATTTCGGGCTTACTTCAGCTCTCTGAACGTCCCTTCCGACCGCTTTCGATACCGAAGTGATAATACCCCTGTGGGGGCTGTACATATTTTCTGTCACATGTTGATGACTGACGTCCTCCAAAGCCCCAAGAAACCAACCCATAGTGCAGTTGTTTTCGATAAATCATCAGTTACTTTCAGATCGGAAATCTATCCTCTCTACAAATCCAACCGACCCTCCACACCAGAGGATCTTGTCCCTCAATTTGCGAGTACACGTGAAGCAACCAGGGCCTTCAACATCCCCTGCCTTGAGATGGAGGGGTATGAAGCAGATGACATCATAGCCACATTGGCCGTGAATGCCAAAGATGCAGGGGGTGACGTTACCATCATCTCCTCCGACAAGGATCTCATGCAATTGGTTGGAGACGGCATCGTGATGTTTGACACTCGAAAGAAACAGGAAATTGGGCCTGAGGAGGTAAAGAAAAAATTCCAGGTCTATCCCGACCGGGTAATAGATATCCAAGCTTTAATGGGGGACAGTAGTGATAACATACCTGGTGTACCTGGAGTTGGACCCAAAACAGCGGCAGGGCTGATAAATGAATATGGCGATTTAGACACCTTAATGCGCCGAAGGAATGAAATCAAAAAACCAAAACTGAGGCAGGTCTTGGAAGAAAATGCCTCCAAGGTTGAAATCTACCGTCAGTTGGTAACTCTTCATCAGAATGTGCCATTAGACATAACCCTGGAGGATTTGGAAATTGCACCTCCAAAGCCAAAAGTACTTTTTGATTTTCTTCTTGCTCAGGAATTTAGAACCCTTGTTGTAAGAGCCGCAGAATATCTTAAGGTTGAACCTCCTGATCTGCCGGCGAGATATGATCAAAAAGGTGACGTTCAACCGAAAAAATTGGCCTTCAAGCCCAAGGATTATAAACTCGTAAATTCCATGGATATGCTCCGGAAACTCATAAAGAGAATCTATGATCGAGGGCAAGTTGCCATATCCTTTGAAACAGAAGGTGAGGAGGCCACAGCCACCCTTATAGCTTTGGGATTGGCCATTGAGGAGCAGGAAACCTACTATGTGCCTCTAAAGCATGTTGATACGAAGGGGTTTTTAAGGACGGATGGAAGCACATTTCCAAGTCAATTGGACTTTGATAATACCTTGGAAGCGCTTCAACCAATGTTTGCTGACAAATCTGTCCTGAAGATCGGTCAAAATATCAAGTTTCTGGTTAAAATACTCGCGCGTAAACAAATTCAGTTAAACATTGTAGACGACATTCAGGTTATGTCTTTTGTGGCTAATGAAGGAAATTACAAATTTGATCTCGTGAAGATAGCTGAAGCAGAATTTGGTTATAAACCAACCCTTGTTAGTGACCTTTTAGGATCTGGCAAAAAGGCCATTCCTTTTTCGCATTCGGATATTGATTCAGCAGCACAATATTCTTCTACAAATGCCGATCTTATCCTAAGAGTCTGGAAACTTTTACGTCCCAGACTTAACCAAAACGAGGTTTCAACAGTCTATGAAACCCTTGAGAAACCTCTCATAAATATCTTGGCCGATATAGAAGAAACTGGTATTGTTGTGGATCCTAGGAAGTTACAAGAACTTTCAGGTGTTTTCGAAGGCGAACTTACCGATCTGGCGTCAAGAATTCACAAGGAGGCTGGTGAAGAATTTTTGATAAGCAGCCCCAAACAGTTGGGTACAGTACTTTTTGAAAAATTGGCATTTCCCTCCGACAAAGCTAAAACAGCCACAGGTTACAAGACAGGTGTTGATATACTGGAAGATCTTACCGATAGAGGTTATGAATTGCCTGGACTGATCCTGGAATGGCGGCACAAGGCCAAGTTGAAATCAACCTACACAGATGCTTTGCAAGGGTTCATAAATCCTCAAACCGGAAGAGTTCATACATCCTACCGACTTGATGGCGCAAATACAGGGCGCTTGTCATCAATTAATCCCAATCTTCAAAATATACCTATCCGTACCCGTGAGGGCAAACAAATTAGAGAAGCATTCATAGCCAGAGAGGGTTATGAAATAGTATCCCTTGATTACAGCCAAATCGAACTTAGAATTCTTGCCTTTATGGCCAATGTAAAAGGGATGAAAGAAGCCTTTAAACAGAAAATGGACATCCATTATTCCACGGCCAGTCAGGTTTTTGAAACTCCATTGGACGAAGTAACTTCCGATATGAGAAGACAAGCCAAAGCCATTAATTTTGGTATAATTTACGGAATTTCTGCTTTTGGACTCGCGCGTAATCTTCAGATACCACGTAAAGATGCCAGTAATTTTATCTCAGGGTATTTTGAACGCTATCCAGAGATCAAGCTTTATATGGAAAAGATTGTTGGGATAGCCGAACAACAAAAGCATGTAAAAACCCTATTTGGTAGAAAGATTGGCACCCCAAGTATCAACAAATCTGGACCTCAAAAAGCTTTTGCCAAGAGAGCGGCCATAAATGCACCCATACAGGGCTCAGCAGCTGATATAATAAGACGAGCAATGGTTAGAATTCCAAAAAAAATTGGAAAATTACCTGCAAAAATGCTCTTGCAAATCCACGATGAATTGCTTTTTGAAGTCAGAAAAGATGCAGTGCAGGATCTAATAGAAATAGCAACGAAATCTATGGAACGGGCCGATCAGCCTGCCGTCGTTATTGATCCTGGCCTTGTAGTTGATTCCGGTGTCGGGAAGAATTGGTTGGAAGCTCATTAGATCCTAGCGTCAATGAACTATCTAGAGTTGGCCTTCGTGAGTGATGATGTCGTATATATCAAAAAATATCATCCAGATTGGGCTAATTTACTAATTGATAGACACACTCATACCTCCATTTCAACAGAAGGTATAAACGGAAAAAATACACCCTTTGACCATATTCCAAACCACAGATCACCCTCGTATTCTTCATTCACACAAATTTCCACCAGTCTAAAAAAGCTTTTTCGATCAATTAGGGCTTCCAGGTTAGACCGTACCAGAACGTAAGGAGACACCTCACCCGTTTTACTATCTCGAATTACTCTAATTGGTTTTTCTGTGCCGGCTAAAGTCTGATCACCTACATTTGTCGTGAAAGTTACCTGCTGATGTTTTCCATTTCCTTTGGTTTCGAAATCTATGGCTAAAAAAGGAGCATCATCAACTTTGATACCTACTTTCTCAACTGGGGTTACCAAGAAGTAATCCTCGCCATCCTTTCGCAGGATAGAGGAAAAAAGTTTAACCAATGGTTTTCGACCAATTGGCGTCCCAAGATAATACCAGGTCCCATCCCGGGCAATTCTCATATCCAAATCACCACAAAATGGTGGATTCCACAGATGAACAGGAGGTAATCCCTTTTTTGCAACGTTCTTGATTGTGGCAGCGATATTATCAGCTTTACCGACATCTTTGATTGGCTCAGGCATTTCTCTTTTCTTTCTTTGGTACGAGTTTAGGTTAATGACCAACAATAAAACAAAGATCTGAATAAATTATTGTAGGGCTCAATAATTTAAACTGTATCTCCATGAGCACTGAATTTTTCCAATCTTATTCCTCATGTTTGAAGTAGGATCGAGGTGTCGCACCAATTTGTATGGCAACCTTTTTCCATTCAGGTCCATGCCGTGCTTTAGGTCCAGCTATTGCGTGAGCTATTTCATGGAGAATAGTATCAATGATATCCTCTTCTTTGCCATCCAAAACGTGGCTGCGACTTAGGGAGATGATCCTATCTCTATAATTGCATTTACCCAAGGAACGAATTGACTCATCAAATCTCAAATTCCACTCTTTCAATCCATGAGTATCCATTAAGCTTCGGGCCTTATCACTTATTTTTTGTACCCTACCAGAACTTGCTCTAGATGGGTTTTGAGACAATACTAGCTGTAATAAATTATATGGAACTGTCCATTGATCACCACTTTTCAACTGGACAACTGCTTTTGTTGGATTCAATTTGAAGATAATACCTGAATGAACAGTTCCTCGGCTGTGAAAGGTAACCAAATCACCTACACGGTATTTCGATCTCTCAAGATCCAATTTAGTTACTATCGTATTTCTACGAGATCCTTTTCTAACCTTGAGAAGTCCCTCTGGAACACGCCAGATGATATTTGAGTTATCAATCACCTGGGCCCTGTTTCTAAGAGTACCTTTTTTATATAGATGCCCATGAACGACCTTATCAGGCAGTTTAAATTCTACAGGTGTGCCGATTTTCAATGAAAATATGTATCCTGGTTGTCATTAAAAAAAGTAGTAATTTGGATTTTGTATTAGCAAACCGATTATACAGAGATTTATTTGAAAAAGTAAATTTGTGATGCAACCGAACTCTGACGAAATTGATCAACAGATTAGACTCAAGGCTTTTGAACATATTTCAAAGCTTCCTGATCATGGTGGTGTTTTGCATTATAGTCAACTGGACCTTGGTTTCTATTTTCGAGGCAAAAGAATAACCCTTCATAACCGTCAAAAGGGCATCCATAAACCTCAGCAAATGAAGTCACTTTTATCCATTAAGACTGTTTTTCCCAAGTCTCTAAAACAGGCCACATATCGTGATCAAATTGAAGTCTATAACCAAATTTATGAGGGCGCTGAACAATTGGATTACTCCTTTATGGGTACGAATCCCAAAGCCTCGGAAAACTTGCATCTTTTAAGGGCCTATGAGAACAGAATTCCAATCATCTATTTCATCGGTACAGATAATGGTTATTATCTTGCTGAATTCCCAGTGTATATTGTTGGTTGGGATGACCACAAATTAGAAGCTAAAGTTTCATTCGGTAAGATTGCTGAAATTCAAAACTTGCAGCTTCCAGGAGCAAGTCCAGATCTAACCCCAATTGAAAGAAAATATACGCATACGACCGTGAAAATGAGGATTCACCAGCCAAGATTTAGGGCTGCCGTGATGGATGCCTATAAAAACAGGTGTGCCATCACAGGGTTTCCAGAACCACGTTCAACTCAGCCACAACATAAGGTGCCATTAATTGACGTTGCACACATTGTTGAAGACAAAAACCCAAAATTTGGGCAGCCAGAAGTCAGAAACGGTTTGCCCTTAACCAAATTACACCATGCTGCTTATGATGCCAAACTGATAGGAATAGATTCCAATTACAAATTGCATGTTTCAAAAACACTGTGGGACATCAAGGATGGTCAAACACTGGAATTACTTAAAAGCATGCAGGGTCAGCACCTGAAATTACCTTCCAACCGTAAACACTACCCCGATCCTGAAAGACTTAGATACAAATTCAAGCAGTTTGAGGAAGTCGCAAGATAGGGTATCACATTCAAACCCTTTGCAATGGGCACCAAAATTACGCCAGAGTTTGTTAATTTCCTTTGAAGTTTCTTTACTGATGATTATAAACCCTATTGGTTAAGTGCCGGGTCAGTGAATGAATTTTCTGATTTGGATTTTTTTTAACTTTAAGAGAGAATGCTATGAGAATTATTGCAACATTTTTATTAACAGCAGCTTTGTCACTGCCTTTTGGTTTGGCCATGGCGAGTTGTGACCCTGGTGAAATGATCATAAAATTCAGCCATGTTACAAATACTGACAAGCATCCAAAAGGGATTGCAGCGACACTTTTGCAAGAAAGAGTTAACAAGGAAATGAATGGAGTGGCATGCATGGAGGTTTTCCCCAATTCCACCCTGTATAACGATGATGTTGTTCTGGAAGCCATGCTGCAAGGGGATGTACAGCTAGCTGCACCCTCCTTGTCAAAATTTGAGAAATTCACCAAGCAATTTAGAATTTTTGACTTGCCCTTCATGTTCAAGAATATTGAAGCTGTTGATGCATTTCAGCAATCAGAAACTGGTTCAGCAATGAAAAACTCCATGCAGCGACGTGGCCTTGTTGGTCTCGAATTCTGGCATAATGGTCTCAAGCAGTTTTCGGCAAACAAACCATTGGTTAACCCTGAAGATGCCCAAGGGTTAAAATTCAGGGTACAAAAATCTGATGTACTGGTCGCCCAGATCGAAGCCTTGGGAGCGTCTGCCCAACCAATGGCCTTTTCGGAGGTTTATGGTGCCTTGCAAACAGGTGTGGTCGATGGGCAGGAAAATACTTGGTCAAACATTTATGGTCGAAAGTTCTTTGAGGTACAAGATGGTATAACCGAAACCAACCATGGTATTATCGACTATCTGGTTGTAACCTCGGTAGACTGGTGGGAGGGTCTTGATGCCGATGTTCGAAACCAATTATCTCAGATCCTCCGGGAAGTTACCGAACAAAGAAATGGCGAAGCATTTGCGGTAAATGAAGGTGCCAAACAGGCCATCATTGCTGCTGGTCACACGGTCCGTACCCTGACAGATGAACAGCGACAAGCTTGGGTAGATGCCATGTTTGGTGTATGGGGACAGTTTGAAGATGATGTCGGTGCAGAGAACATAGCTGCTGCCCAAGAAATCAACGCAATGTATTAATCCTTAAATCAACACCAACCGCTTATATGAATAATCTAGCGGTTGGTTAAACCTTTTTTTAAATGATAACCAAAGTGGGTGGTTTCTTTCATTCTGCTGGATTATTGGTGGACAAGTTTGAGAGAGTTTCAATTGCCTTGATTTTAGCTCTGATGACCGTTGTTACATTTGTCAACGTAGTGTTGAGGTATGTCTTTAACGACAGTTTAATCTGGGGGTTGGAAGTAACACTGGTTTTATTTGCCTGGCTGGTCCTGTTGGGAATTAGTCATTGTATAAAACTGTTTGCCCATATTGGGGTTGATTTTGTTTTAAACATGATAAATCCTAGATGGTGTAAGGTGTTTGGGGTAATCACCTCTATCATCTGTATAGCCTACGCTTTGCTTTTACTTAAAGGTTCTTGGGATTATTGGGCCCCTTTCGCAGGACTTTATGAAACAACAGGTCACTGGTTCCCCACTGGTTTAGACACGAACACCAGAGATAGAGCTTGGTATGAAACTGATCAAATCCCGATGCTTGATTTTCTTCGTTTTTTTGAACCACTATTGAATGCGGGGGAAGAGTATGAAAAACTCCCTCGTTTTATCCCCTACATAATCCTTCCACTGGCTTCATTGCTTATCTTAATTAGGTTTATCCAAGGTGGTTTAATGGTTTTGAATGGCAAGGTCAAAACTTTGATTGTCAGTCATGAAGGAGAAGACTCAAAAACAGTCAGTTCACCGATCAAGGGGGATTGATTAGGTGTCTGTAGTAATCCTTTTTGTCATGATAATTGGCCTATTGATCTTTGGTGTGCCAATTGCCGTATCCTTGGGTTTTTCATCAATCATTTTTCTGCTCGTTCTATCTGATGCGTCACTTGCATCAATAGCGCAGTCTCTCTATCAGGCTATGGCAGGTCACTATACACTATTGGCCATCCCCTTCTTCATTCTTGCCTCCAGTTTCATGTCAACCGGCGGTGTCGCCAGAAGAATCATCAGATTTTCCATCGCGGTGGTTGGACATTTTCCAGGAGGGTTAGCCATTGCCGGGGTTTTTGCTTGCATGATGTTTGCGGCTCTCTCAGGATCTTCCCCCGCTACAGTTATTGCCATCGGCCCCATAGTAATCGGCGGAATGATTCAGGTTGGATACTCTAAGGATTTTGCTGCCGGTGTCATATGTAATGCTGGAACCTTGGGGATATTGATTCCCCCTTCAATAGTAATGGTGGTTTATGCATCAGCTACGGATGTATCCATTGGTCGTATGTTTCTGGCTGGAATCATTCCTGGATTGCTGGCAGGTTTGATGCTCATGGTTACGATATTTGTGATAGCTGTGATCAGGAAAATGCCGAAGGAGCAGTGGAAGGGATGGTATGAGATTTTTGCCTCCGGCTGGGATGCTTCATGGGGGTTGTTACTCATTATTATTATTCTGGGGGGAATATATGGGGGATTATTTACCCCAACCGAAGCCGCAGCCGTTGCCGCCGTCTATTCCTTTCTGATCGCTACTTTTGTATATCGTGATATGGGGCCTCTTGCTGAAACGAATGGTGGAATCAAAAGCACAATTTTTTCAAAACCATCTTCGCTCATTACCGTTTTCTTTCATCAAGATACCATCAATACGCTCTATCAAGCGGGTAAATTGACGATTACCTTGATGTTCATAATTGCCAATGCCTTGATCCTGAAACATGTATTAACAGATCAACAGGTTCCTCAGCATGTTGCTGCCTATATGTTACAGGCAGGCCTAGGCCCAATCATGTTCCTGATAATTGTGAATGTCATACTCCTTATTGGTGGACAATTCATGGAACCATCAGGACTCTTGATTATTGTTGCACCTCTTGTATTTCCAATCGCCATAGAATTGGGAATAGATCCAATACACCTGGGTATAATCATGGTTGTTAATATGGAAATCGGCATGGTTACACCTCCTGTGGGACTAAATCTATTTGTAACTTCTGGTGTGGCTGGGATGTCAGTTATGAGGGTTGTCCGGGCAGCGTTCCCATTTTTGGGAATTTTAATGATCTTTTTGATCCTTGTTACCTATGTTCCCTGGATATCAACTTACTTACCCACCTTGTTTATGGGGCCAGAAGTCATTCAACAGTAAAAACAGTTTTCTCGTGCTAGTTTCAACATCATTGTTGGCATTAAAGTTTGTATGAAGGCCACTTTCCCTGTAAATACGATGTGAAGAAATGCACTTCTTTGTTGAAGGATAACCCAATTGCCACATGTGGAAATTTTATTTCGCAACGCCTTGATTTTCGATGGAAGCGGGAAAAAACCCATAAAGGGTAATGTTGGTGTTTCGGACGATCGAATTACGTTTGTACAACCTAACAAAAAAAAGAACCAAGTCAGTTCAGAAATGGAATTTGATTTGGAAGGATTGGCCTTGGCACCAGGCTTTATTGATGCTCACACACATGACGATTATGCCGTTTTTGATACCCACAAGATATATCCTAAACTAACCCAAGGAGTTACCACCATTGTGGCCGGGAATTGTGGTATTTCACTCCCTCCTCTCGATCTGAATGGAACAATACCGGTACCACCCATGAACCTGTTGGGTGATAGTGGTATTTATAGATTTCCATCCATGAAGTCTTACCGCGATGCTTTGGTAAAAAATCATCACGCTGTGAATATGGTCTATCTGATTGGACATTCAGCTTTGCGAATAAAGGTTATGAAGGATATCAATCGGGTGGCAACTTCAGATGAAACCATAATGATGCATAATCTGTTGGCTCAAGCACTTGATGAAGGTGCAAGTGGTCTTTCGACAGGCCTCTTTTACCCTCCAAACAAAGCTGCTAATGAAAATGAAGTCATTGGGGTGGCCAGTGCCATGAGAAATAAACGGGGTATTTATACAACACATATGAGAGATGAAGGTGATGATGTACTAAAAAGTATTGAAGAATCTGTCTCTACTGCCAGCAAGGCTGGTGTTCCACTGCTTATTTCACATCATAAATGCACAGGTCAACAAAATTGGGGTAAAACAAGAGAAACCTTGAAAGTTCTCGAAGGAAATTCGAACGCGCCACCACTCAACTTTGATGTTTATCCCTACACAGCCGGGTCCACGGTTTTGCATGAGGATCAGGTGAGTGAAGAGACCAGAATAATGGTCACCTGGTCACAATCACATCCTGAACGTACTGGCCAGGAGTTGAGCAAGATAGCTGAGGAATGGGGTGTTTCCTGCAAGGAGGCGGCGGTTAGATTAAAGCCGGCCGGGGCGATTTATTTTCAGATGCATGAGGAAGATGTTCGTCGGTTGTTGAAATCGGACATAGCCATCATTGGTTCGGATGGTATACCTGAAGATGAACATCCCCATCCCAGGCTATGGGGCACATTCCCCAGAATAATTGGTCATTACGCAAGGGATCTTGGATTGCTAAGTATGACCGAGGCCATTCATAAAATGACCGGATTACCTGCTCAGGTATTTGGATTAAGATGGCGAGGGAAAATTGCTCCAAATTATTTTGCTGATTTGGTTATTTTTGATCCCGATTTGATTATTGATAAAGCTGACTATCAAAATCCAAAATTACCAAGTGAGGGCATAAATTCGGTTTGGGTGAATGGGCGGGAAACACTTAAGGCCGAGAAAATTGTCAACGCGGATGCAGGATATTTTCTGAAAGCTGATTTTGCTGGCTAATTTTTTTGCTACGATACTCTTCCCCGGGCAGAAACCTTAACCATCCCCAGAATTTCTCCATCCAACTTAATGGCAACATGGTCGAAAAGGTTAATTACCGGACAAACATGATTAGGAAGTATTTGAATCTGGTCGCCTATTTTATAGTTTTTTTCTGCATCCACTAAATCCATTTGCCCGTGCTCTTCGGTAAGTTTACTTATCCTCAAATGCGTTTGAGGGTCAACGCCATATCCATCCAAACCGACAAGATCGCTTGTCAATGATTTGGAACCTGCATCCAAAATTAGCCTATCATTGGTGGGTTTTGAAACAATCGTTGCTAATACCCGGACGGCACAATCACGGAGTGTACAACAACCATTTTGTAAAGTCATACGATCATAAAACACATAAGTCCCTGTTCGGTATTCAGTTATTACATCCAAACCTTCATTTGAATAGAGGTCTGTTGTTCCGCCAGAGGAGATAATTTCCACGGTAATACCATTTTCTGTAAGGGCACTTCGAAAATCTGATAAAATTGAAGCGACCTGCTTTCTTTTCCCTGAAGGTGGATAGGTCATCAAGCCTTTGAAACGCAAATTTGAACTGGAAACGATGGTTCTTGCCAATTTCAATACCTGAAGGGCATGACCAAGTCCGTTTCTTTCGTCTCCGGTATCGCATTCGATAAGCAAATCCAGAGTTAGATTGTTCGCGGCAGCTGCAGAATTCAACTGATTCACACAAAACTCATTATCAGCAACCAAGGTCAGATGAGCTTTTCGTGCCAATTTAACCAATCGTTCAAGTTTTCTTTGGCCGATAATATTGTAGGCAACCATAATATCCTGAATTCCTGCCTCGGCCATAACTTCCGCTTCTCCGAGTTTTTGAACGGTAATGCCACAAGCACCCAATCTTAATTGGATTTTGGCCAGAGGAATCATCTTGTGGGTTTTAATGTGTGGTCGGAAGGTTATTCCCAATTTGTCAAAATGACTTTGGGCCTTTACCAGGTTATTTAGAACAATGCCAAGATCAATCACCGGTATAGGTGTATCAAGGTGTACCAAGTCAGACGGTTTATCCTGAAAGTTGAAATATGATATTGCTTCCTGCGGTGTAATCATTCAAAGTTAACAGTATAGAATTTGGATTTTAAAGCCATTTAAATGACCAGCTTAAAGGTACACTATATTTTAATGTACTATGAAAACGGATTCAATTTTTGATCAGGAACAACGGATGTCCACAAAACACGTATCAGTTGCAATAGATTGGAAAAAGGAAGGAAAACAAGTAGGTGATATAAGGGTTCAATGGTCGGATAATTTGGTTCCTTTGGGATACCATTCGGTCCCAATCGTATATTTTAACCAGGGAAAGGGCCCCAAAATATTGTTGATTGGAGGAGTACACGGCGATGAGTTTGAGGGACCTTCGTCATTGATGCGGCTTGTTCAGGATATTGAACCAAAGAAGGTCACAGGTAAAATAATCATTATACCCGCCCTTAATCGACCAGCCATTTCGGTTTCTGAGAGAAATTCACACTTGGATGGTAAAAATCTGAACAGGGTATTTCCGGGCAAGGAAAATGGAACTCCCACAGACCTTATAAGTTATCATATAGAAAAAGTTGTTTTACCCGATTGTGATGTGGTTATTGATCTTCATTCTGGTGGGAAGGCGTACTACTTTTCTCCTTGTACACTTGTTACAGATGTGGCTGACCAAGATGTCTTACAAGCAAGCTTGGCAATGGCAAGAGAGTTCGCATTACCAACGTTATGGAAATTAGGAGAACATAATGATGATCGATCGGTCAATTCTGCTGCCGCACGTAATTCTGTACCAATGATTGCAGCTGAGTTGGGAGGAGGGGGTGGGAGTTCTCCTCAATGGACAAATGCTTCGGTGGAAGGTTTGTACAGATGTTTAAAACATTTGGGTGTGTATGATGCCATGTCGAGTAAAGATGTGGTTGCGGGTAAACGAATTGAACGCACGGTTCAAACCATGGATCTAAAACATAGCCTTAATGCCCCTGGTCGAGGACTTTTTGATCGTATGTGCAAAGCTGGGACTTACATCCAAAAAGGTGATATAGCTGGTTATTTCCATTGGCTTGAAGAACCTGAAAGACAATCATTAACATTGCAATTCCCAACTTCGGGGTTCATTTTAGCCCATATTAATCGGGGAATGGTAAATCGCGGCGAATTATTATACCTCATTACACAGGAAACGAAATTTAATTTTTTAAAATTCACCTGACCCACTCGAAACAATGGGGTCCGAGCCTAAATAAAAGGTATTGGATGGTGGTGAGCCCGACAGGATTCGAACCTGTGACCAACTGATTAAAAGTCAGTTGCTCTACCAGCTGAGCTACGGGCCCACAAATTTGAGGATATACGGTTAAAAATCGCTCTTTGACTAGCATTTAGGATGGCATAGGTCAAATTTAAAGAAGCAAAAGACAATACTATGAAAAAACATTTTATACCCATTCAATTTATGAAAATGCATGGCTTGGGTAACGACTTTGTTGTCATTGATACCAGAAATCAGGCATTTGCGTCCACCAATCTTTTGGGTGAAACTCTTGCTGACCGTAGATTTGGAATTGGTTATGATCAATTGGTGCTAATTGAAGATAGCAAAGTGGCTTATGCCAAGCTGGTTTTCTTTAATGCCGATGGGAGCAAATCAGCAACTTGTGGAAATGCCACGAGATGCGTGGGTAGGTACTTCCTGGACCAGGAAAACACAACCGGTTTGAACCTTGAAACCGAAAGAGGTTTATTAGAATGTCTTGATGCCGGTAACGGTTTGTGTAGTGTAAACATGGGATTCCCGTTCCTAGATTGGAATAACATACCATTGGCTGAGGGGATGGAAACTTTAGAACTTCCATTGGAAGGAAGACCCTGTGCCGTTGGGATGGGTAATCCACATTGTGTTTTTTTTGGACCGGAGAATGAGAATTCGGACATTGAAGTTTTGGGACCAAAAATGGAAAACCATCCTTTATTTCCTGAACGTACCAATGTAGAAGTGGTGTGTTTTATGCCCAAACGTGATGAAATCAGGGTTAGAGTTTGGGAACGAGGTGTTGGCATAACCAAGGCTTCAGGCTCTGGTGCTTGTGCTGCTGCTGTCGCTACCATTAGGAGGCAACACACATCGAATCGGGTAAAAGTTAAACTTGATGGTGGGTATTTGGATATACACTGGAAAGGTGACGGTGTGTGGATGACAGGCCCAACTTCACAGGTGTACACCGGCGTTTTTTCCAAAGAGTTTCAGGAGATGGTCATTGGCCCCTGAAAATATTCGAACTGAAACCCTGGGCTGTCGTTTGAATGCCTATGAATCTTCCGTCATGGAAGATTTGGCTGAAGAGGCTGGTTTGGAGAATGCCGTTGTCATAAATACCTGTGCAGTAACCAAGGAAGCAGTTAGAAAATCACGACAAATGGTTCGCAAGGCTCAATCAAGGTGGCCCGATGCCAAAATAATCGTAACAGGCTGTGCAGCACAAATTGAGCCACAATCCTTTAAAAATATTGAGGGCGTGGATTGGGTAGTTGGTAATGATTCCAAACTTGAAGCACACCTTTGGAAGAAAATTGCCGATGCCAAAAATGACGGTTGTCGTCATCAGCCGCATATTCTTGTAGATGATATTATGCAGGTGGCACAAATCACCCCACATCTTGCCAAGAGTTTTGGTGTCCGTGCGGTCGCCTATTTACAGATCCAAAATGGCTGCGACCATCGATGCACCTTCTGTATTATACCATATGGCCGGGGGAATTCCCGTTCGGTCCCGGCTGGTGTCATCGTTTCCCAGATCAGGGACCTTGTTAAAGTCGGATATAATGAAGTTGTCTTGACAGGGGTTGATCTGACCAGTTGGGGTGGTGACTTGGCTGGTAAGCCGGGTTTAGGAAACCTTCTAGCAAGAATATTGAAATTGGTACCAGAACTCCCAAGACTAAGAATTTCCTCGGTTGATCCAGCTGAAATTGATCAGGAGTTTGTTGAAGTGGTGGTAGAAAATGAAAGAGTAATGCCGCATCTACACCTTTCCCTGCAGGCTGGGGACAACATGATACTAAAAAGAATGAAACGACGCCATTCAAGAGAGGACGCAATAAAATTTTGTAATCACCTCAAAAGTCTAAGACCAGAATTGACCTTTGGTGCGGACTTGATTGCCGGCTTTCCAACTGAAACGGATGAGATGTTCCGTAATACCTTGGATATATTGGATGAATGTGAACTGACATGGCTTCATATCTTTCCTTATAGCCCCAGGGAGGGTACACCCGCAGCCCGAATGCCACAAGTCAATGGAGAAACAATTAAGAACCGGGCTTATCAACTGCGAGAAGCGGCTAAAAGACGTGTTAAAATTCATCTCAAGGAACAAGTTGGACAAATCCAATCTACTTTGATTGAATCTCCAATGACGGGTCGAACGGGCCAATATACCGTCGTTAATCTTCCCGCCAGAGAAGAGCCAGGAAAAATTATACCAATGACCATAACTGGCTTTCAGGACGGAAGTCTGCTTGGTCATCCTCAAACAATTTAAATGATTTCGCAAGAAGGATAAATGATGAAACTCTACAACAATCCCGCTTCTCCGTTCGCCCGAAAAGTTATTGTTGCCCTAATGGAATTGAATGCGAGCGATCAGGTTGAAATTATCAACGTCGCGGGCACTCCTGTCAACAGTGGAACTATACCTGTTTCGGAAAATCCTTTGGGAAAACTGCCAACTTTGGCAGGTACCCTGCACGGAAGCTTGTATGACAGCAGAGTCATCTCAAAATTTGTAAATTCCCATTTCAAAGGCAATCTGTATCCTGCAGCAAACTATTGGCAAGTGTTGAAAATGGAAGCTCTGGCCGATGGAATCATGGATGCTTCAGTTCTGAGTACATATGAAAAACGGGTAAGAAGCAAGGAGAAGCAGTCAGAAGAATGGGTTGCAGGTCAATGGAACAAAATTACACGTTCACTTGATGCATTGGAAGAATCGGGTGAAGAATTTTTGGGTTTGCCTCTCAATATGGCCCAGATAGCTTTGGGGTGCGCCTTAGGTTATCTGGATTTCCGGCATTCAGATCGCCCTTGGCGAACAGAACATCCCAAAGTGGAATATTGGAACCAAGAATTCAGTCAACGTGCCAGCATGCGTGCAACCAGACCGGAATGATGGGCATTCAATCTCATACTCTCTAAATTCGCTTGGAAGGTCAATCAAACAATTTTTACCACTAAGGTCTTCATCACATTTCTCTTTGACACCGCACAGAAGTTTCACCCCCTAACCGTTTAGGGAATACTTGATCAAATTTCTGGTATTCGAGATGGACATCCTGATTGGCAACCATCTTTAAGGCATGAAATTTTAGTCTTTCAAACGGTACAGGGAGGTCATCCATACGGTTCAGGTAAGTTTGATATTTTTGGAAATAGTGGGAGCCAGCGCCTGGTCCTAGTCAACCTCGAACCATGCACAGACTAGGACGCTAATGTTAAACCCCAAACATAAACAGTAGCGCTGACATCCCAACCCAAATTGTAAGATATCCAAATAATTTTTCAACACGTAAATTGAAATTAATTTATCCTGTGTTTATACCTTCAAGATGTTAATCATGTTTGTCGAGTCGGAATAAATTACAATTTCCAACCGGGGTTGAAAAAATTTCTGGGTTAGAGGTGAAAATTTCTCAGAATTTTCTATATAGATGTGAGTTTTGAATTTAATTTTAGAATTGTTTCGAATGACAGATCTAACTAATATCTGCAATCCCAAGTGATGAATTACAGGAGAAGTCTTTTTGTCTGATACAAGCAATCCAAAAACAACCAGGAGAGACTTCTTGTATTATGCGACTGCCGGAACCGGAGCAGTTGCAGGTGGCGCCGCAATCTGGCCGCTCGTTAACCAAATGAACCCCAGTGCAGATGTACAGGCACTATCATCCATTGAGGTAGATGTTTCAGGTGTTGAACCGGGAACGCAAATCACTGTGAAATGGTTAGGAAAACCTGTCTTTATTCGAAGGCGAACCCCCGAGGAAATTGAAGAGGCTCGCAAGGTTGATATTGATGATCTTCTGGATTCTGAAGCAAGAAATGACAATCTAGGAGCCGAAGCTATTGCCCTTGATCAGAATAGATCGCTGGATCAAGAGGGAACCTGGCTTGTCATGATGGGGGTGTGCACCCATTTGGGGTGCGTCCCCCTAGGAGATGGGGCTGGGGAATTCGGAGGTTGGTTTTGCCCATGTCATGGATCCCATTACGATACCTCGGGTAGAATACGAAAAGGACCAGCTCCGGAAAACCTACAGATTCCTGTTGCAGCCTTTGTTAACGACACGACCCTTAAACTTGGCTAGGTAAGAAATATGGCGGGTATACCTCACGATCATTACGAACCAAAGACAGCCATTGAAAAATGGTTTCACAGGCGGTTGCCAGTGGTAACAATTATCTATGATACCTTGATGATACCAACACCCAAGAACCTAAACTGGATGTGGATTTGGGGTATCGTCCTCACATTTTGTCTGGCTCATCAAATCATTACCGGTATCGTTTTAGCGATGCATTACACACCTCATGTCAATCACGCCTTTGCCAGTGTCGAACATATTATGAGGAACGTGAATTCTGGATGGGCTCTTCGATACTTACACCAAAACGGTGCCTCGCTCTTTTTTCTTGCGGCCTATTTTCATATTTTCCGCAGTATTTATTATGGTTCCTACAAGGCCCCAAGAGAAATTACCTGGATTATCGGAATATTGATTTTCTTCTTGATGATGGGCACAGCTTTCATGGGTTATGTTTTGCCTTGGGGTCAAATGTCATTTTGGGCGGCTACAGTTATTTCTGGATTGTTTGGCGCGATACCAGGAATAGGAGAACCAATCCAGACCTGGTTACTTGGTGGTCCGGCGGTTGATAACGCAACCTTGAATCGATTTTTCTCCCTACACTATCTCTTGCCGTTTGTTATTGCCGGTTTGGTTGTGGTACATATTTGGGCCTTCCATACAACAGGAAACAACAACCCTTCAGGTATTGAGGTGCGCCGAACATCAAAAGAGGAAGCCAAGAAGGATACGGTTCCTTTCTGGCCCTATTTCGTGATCAAGGACTTTTTTGCTCTGGCAGTCATACTGGTTGTTTTCTTTGCCATTGTAGGGTTCATGCCGAATTACCTCGGCCATCCTGATAATTACATTGAAGCCAATCCGCTGGTAACGCCCGAGCATATTGTGCCTGAATGGTATTTCCTACCTTTCTATGCCATCCTCAGGGCCTTTACATCTGATGTTTGGATCGTCCAGTTGGTAAGCTTTTTTACCGGTGGAATTATAGACGCCAAGTTTTTTGGTGTCATAGCTATGTTCGGATCGATTTTTGTCATGGTGCTTTTACCTTGGCTCGATACATCCATTATTCGCTCAGGGAAATATCGCCCCATGTTCAAATGGTGGTTTGTTTTATTGATCATTGATTTTATTGTATTAACATGGGCCGGAAGCAGACCAGCGGAAGGTATATATAGTGTTATCTCACTTGCGGGATCGGCCTATTGGTTCCTGTTTTTCCTGATCGTGCTACCCTTGTTGGGGATATTGGAATCTCCATCCAAAAGACCCCTAAGCATTGAAGAGGATTTCAACGCCCATTATCCGGATATTGAAGATGATTTGCCGGAAACTGCACCCACGAAAGATTGATTCAATTATGAAAAGAATTTTACTTGTTTCAGGTTTGATTGGCGTCCTTCTGGGTGCTGGGAATGTATTTGCTGCTGGTGATGCCGGTCATATTGAAGATATCTCTTTTTCCTATGAGGGACCATTTGGTACCTTCGATCCAGAACAATTGCAAAGAGGCCTGGTGGTCTACCAGGAGGTTTGTGCCGCATGCCATGGTTTGAAATATGTTCCACTGAGAACTTTGGGTGATAAAGGGGGTCTTGATCTTAGCGAATCGGCAGTAAAGTCATTTGCTCGTAGCATTGAAATGTACGATCCAGAACTAGAAGATTACAGGGAGGCTCTGCCAACAGACAATTTCCCGGCCAATGACAGTGTAGGTGCCCCTGACCTTTCGCTTATTACCAAGGCCCGAGCCGGCTTTCATGGACCAGAAGGTACAGGTATGGCTCAATTATTCCAAGGTATAGGTGGACCAGAGTACGTCTATTCACTTCTTGTTGGCTATACCGGTGAGGAAAAAGAAGAAGCAGGTAGTCTTCTTTACGGTAACACGGCTTTCTCAGGTGGGTATCTATCCATGGCTCCTCCTCTTTCTGAGGGGATGGTAGAGTTTGCCGATGGTACCCCCAGTACGGTAGAGAGAATGGCTGAGGATGTCACAGCTTTTCTGGTTTGGGCTGCCGAACCTAAAATGATGGCCCGCAAGCAAATGGGGTTGATTTCGGTATCACTTCTAATTCTATTGTCGATTTTACTTTACCTGACCAACAAGAAACTTTGGGCGCCGATCAAATATCGCAAAAAAGCTGAAGATTAAATCAGGTCAGATATATTGGTTGACATGATCAAACCTGAACCCGAATTCTTATATAGCTGGAATCCCAAGCAAATTGGGGAGCGTGTCTAGCTTGTCCAGAGCCCATTTCAGTTTGTGTTGATCCAATCCATTGAGTTTTGTTACAGCAACATTGTTTGAAGGACTTATTCCTGCCTCAAGATCATCCAGCTGTTGTCGCAGAATAAGTTCAAGCAACAAACCGTGTGCTTCCAGCAAATCATCAATTAACTTTTCGGGAACATGGCCAAGCGCTCTGTATTTCTGCAAACGATCAGCCGTTGACCGTCCATACAATCCATGTTGAAGTGATAGGACACGAGCAGTTGAAAAAATAGGCATGATACCACCTTTTTTGAGATCGACACGACCATTCTCTAACTTCCATCTCCCGAAATAGCCAATAGGAACTTTAAAATCCGTTGCACGTTTTCCCAGGAGACTGAGGAACGGTTTGGCTTTTCTTGCGCTCTTTATGGCCCTCGATCGTAGCTTGTTGGCCATGTCAAGGTCACCATGGACAGGAAAACTATCAAAGAATATATCTGAATTGAGCAAATCATCTGGTTTGGTTTCAGCCAACCATTTGGCTATCAATCTTTCCCAGGATGAAAGATCTCTCCGCCAGGCGGTGTTGGAAGCCATAACACCGCCATCACAAAATGAAACCCCCACTTCATTGAGAATTTCTGCCGTGTATTTTCCAATCAATGAAAGTACCTTGTCGTTTTCCCCCTTTGGGTCAGCCTGATCAAAAATAATGGCATTGTCCTGATCCATTGCCAACATGCTTTCCCCTCGACCACCTGAACCGAGGACCAGCATGGTATAATTCGGTATACTTTGTACGTTCATTTCGGCCCGAGTTAATTCTTCAGCTATTTGACAGGCTTTTTGGGTTAATCCTCGTAATTCTCTTGAAATAATTGCAGTAATGGTCCTGGAATCAATTCCGCTGTTTATCAACGAATGTGAGACCGAAGTTAGTCCTGCCCAGACCTTGCCTAAATCATGGGTTGTTTGTGCTTGTTCGATATCCTTGCCCAAACCAATCGCATCGGAAGAAAACTTACCGTAAATATCCCTGGAACTGACAATACCGACGATGTCCCCATTATCGTCCGATACCGCAAGTCTACGGAAATTTGTTGCTCCCATTGATACCATGGCTCGATATATAAATTCCTTCTTGTGGATAATGCCCCGTAGTTTGCTTGAATATTTTACTACCGGTGCAGACAAAATATTTGAGCCATCCCTATTGATGGCCTTGAGGATGTCAGATTCAGTCAGGATGCCAAACTGTTTTTCTCCATCAAGTCTGATAATGACTGAACCAATCTTCTTTTGTATCAAAATTTCCAGGGCAGATTGAAGGGTAGAATTCCGGTCGACAATTACTGGTGCCATCATTATGTCACAAATTTTGACCTTATAGGGATAAATATCCACATTGGAAGTTTCTGCTTGAACGGGAACCGCTTGGCGATTCAGCCCTCCTGTTCTTCTTCGAATGTCTTTACACAAACGATCTGCTTCAGCATATGTTGAAACTCCCCGGGCTTTAAGCATGGGAATAAGTTTAAGAAATATTTCGGCAGTTACGATTGCATCGGGCAGGGCACGGTGACGATCCTCGGGTTGTGAAATATTCAACCAGGCGAGAACTGTGTCCAGGGCTAGGTTGGGAAGATTGGGTGCCAGCAATTGGACCAATTCCTCTGCATCCAAGACTCTTGGTTCTGACCACACCATACCGTGTCTTTTATGCTCCTCTTCAAGTATGGCCAAGTCAAAGCCCAGGGAATATCCAATAATGTATCTGTTTCCGATCCATTCAACAAAATCCCTTATACCAACTTCAAATCCAGGAGCTGACTTAACAGTTTCATCCGAAATACCGTGTATCCTTGTGTTGTTTGGTGGTATCTGAATGCCAGGGTTGATCAACACGGATTTTGTATTCTTTAATTTCAAACACCCGCCGGATACCTGAACTCCTGCCAATTCCAAAACACGATCATTTTTTGTATTCAGACCTGTTGTTTCAGTATCAATGATCATGGCCTCAATTGAGGACAGGGGGACACCAAGATCATGGCTTGAGGGAACTTTAAATGTCATAATTCAATACCAGATGTATGTGATAACAATAAGACAGTTCGAGGGAATCTCCAACAGAGATCAATTTTGGTTAGGGAAGTAGTCTTCACAACGACCTTCCCGATATACATCCGCCGTGCTGCAGTGAAGACCTCCACCAAAGGCATAGGCATCACGTAGATCTACTTCGACAACTTCAAAACCTAGCTTATCAAGCTGATCAGCTTGGTAGACTTCAGTTTTCTCTACACAAACCGTTTTGGGGTTTAAAACCAGCACATTCATAGATAACCAGGTAGAGGAATAACATAAGGGGGGAGGTGAATTATGCGCTGGTTGGGCTGCATCTATAATCTCCCAATCATTTTTATAGAAATATTGTCTTTGCTCTTCAGGTAATTTTCGTTGAGGGTTGTTTAAAAGCAGACCAGGTTTTAGAGGGGTAAAGGTAGCATCAATATGTATCGGATAGGGGTCCCCGGGAAAATTGACTGCATGAACCCTATGATTGGGGAAGTGCCTTTGTATCCACTCAATTCCCTTTAGATTAGTGGTAAAGCCATGTTGAACAACAAGGTCCTTTCCAAGTCGTAGCACATCTGCTGCATCAAACAAAGGTTCTTGTTCGGTGGTTACAAAAAATTTCTTCGCCGTCCATTCCAAACGCTTGTCTACACCTATTTTATCTGAGAGATAATCCTTATGGTAAGCATCATCAGTTAATCTCGGTTTGGGGGCGGCCTCGTGTCTGAAATTAGGATCCTCGACCCAATATTTTTTCAACAAGGGTCTATAACAAAGGTATTCAAACCACCGGCAACGATAGGACATGGTTGCTTCAAGGATTTCGTTCCCAACGGTCAATAAAACATCCCGTGGTGGCATGCAGCCAAATTGGCTTTCAGTGTAAAAATCAGGTGTTATGACAGGTTTGGAAAAATCAATGGGAGTAGGTCGGTCTACTCTGATCCCTAGTCCCGTAAGTTGTTCCGCAAATTGATCAAGCAATTCGTTACCTCGATCAATCATTTCCTGCGGTCTTTTGCCCCAAATTCCACGCATATCAGAATCTTCAGGTACTTTTGCATCAAGAGCGGGCTCTGGAGGTGGTATATGGCAATCAGTTGCGAGGCCAACTATGACATGTTTGAGCGGGTCCCATTCATTCCAACTGTTAACAATTGTTTTTTCCATTTCGCAAGTAATCATTCGTTAATCAAAAAAAATTGGATTATATTTTGTGGTTCAGTCATTTCTGAAGACGGTCAAGCTCAGTCAAAGACATCTAAAGTGTCGAATTTGCCAACACTACACAATCATAATTAATTTCCTATTATTAAGTCATTCCTTTAAAGTTTTGCATAGGGGATTCAAATTATAAATTTGTAGAATTAAGGATAGCTAATGTCCAACTGGATTAAAGTCTGTAACGAGGAAGAACTTGGACGGGAAGAAATTAAGGAATTTATTTGGGAAGGTAAAGTGTATATCATTTGCCGATCCAATGATGGTGAATATTATGGCCTTGATGGCCTGTGTACACATGAAAAGGTTAAATTGTGCGAAGGTATGATTTTTGACAATGAACTGGAATGTCCAAAACATTTTGGCAGTTTTGATATCAAAACAGGTGAGGCACTCACAGCCCCAGTATATAAAAATTTAAACACCTATCCAGTTAAAGTTGAAAGTGGATATATCTGTCTTGGCTTATGACCCAACTGACAAATGAAGTTATTTCTTGTGACGAATTCATATAAATTTTCCTGCCACTAGAGACCCGAATGTCAATAAACAGTTTAGGGAGATTGCTGCGCCTTAGTACTTGGGGTGAAAGTCATGGGCCCGCCATTGGAGCAATGCTTGATGGGTGTCCACCTGGTATTGAGATCAATGAATCATTGCTGCAGGTGTGGTTGGATAAGCGTAGGCCAGGGCAGAACAAATATACAACCCAGCGACGTGAAGACGACAAGGTCGAGATTCTGTCAGGTGTCTTTGAAGGCAAAACGACAGGTACCCCAATACAATTACTGATTTGGAACAAGGATCACCGATCCAAGGATTATTCAGTGATAAAGGATAAATTTCGTCCAGGCCATGCTGATTTGACGTATTGGCATAAATATGGAAACAGGGATTACCGTGGAGGGGGACGATCATCCGCCCGAGAAACTTCTTCAAGAGTAGCCGCTGGGGGCGTAGCCAGAGCAATACTGCAAGAATTTTTACCGTCGATAAAAATCTTGGGGTACATGACTCAAATTGGGGAACTAGCCATAGACAGGACCAATTTTAATGCTGCCGAGATTGAACAAAATGATTTTTGGTGCCCTGACTCATCCATCAATGAGAAATGGGGCCGCTATGTTTTGTCCATACGGAAGAAAGGGGATTCTGTTGGTTCAATGGTGGAAGTATGTGTTTCAGGTACTCCCCCTGGGTTGGGCGCGCCTATATATGCTAAGCTGGACAGTGACCTGGCCGCCGCAATGATGACCATAAATGCCGTCAAGAGTGTTGAAATCGGGGATGGGGTGCAAGTAGCTTCCTTACAGGGTAGTGAAAACAATGATGAATTTTTTTTGGATAACAAAAAAGTGACTTTTTCATCCAATCATAGTGGTGGCATATTGGCGGGTATTTCGACGGGTCAGGATATAATTGTTCGAATCGCCATAAAACCCGCTTCCTCCATACTGATCCCAAAAAACTCTCTGACAACAACTGGAGAATCTACTCAAGTTGTTACCACAGGGAGGCATGACCCATGTGTTGGGATTAGAGCCGTACCCGTAGCGGAGGCGATGGTTGCGCTTGTTTTAGCTGATCATTTCCTTATCCACAGAGGTCAGATCGGTCACATCAAGGATTATTCCTTCGACAATCAATAAGTTTGTTAGGATGGTTTTTTCGAAAGCTGAACGGCAATGATCCCTGCTGTAATTATGAACACCCCTACAAAATCACGAAAGGTAATAATTTCACTCAAAAGAAAGGCGGCTACAGCGATACCTAGAAAAGGGTTCAGAAAATGGAAAGATGAAGCCTTCGTTGGCCCTATTCTGTTCACAAGTTTAAACCAAAGCCACGTACCAAACAATCCGGGGCCTATGATTTGATATATAAAGGCTCCAAATAACTGCCAGGAAAAATCTACAGGTTCAATCGTTTCGAATAATACTGCCGGGATCAAGGTAAATACAAAACCCACAACCATCTGTAAGCCAACCACCATGACAAGATTATTACTCAAAAGAGCCTGCTTAACTGTTAAAGTTGCAATACAAAGGGCAAGTGAAGCGATGATACAAAGTATAATTCCGACCAGTTCAAAACCAAAATTCCATCTGGTGGACATAATGATTAAGACTCCAATAAAACCTGAGGTAATTCCCGAAACTCCTATCCAACCTATTTTTTCTCGAAACATAAGGGCACTGAGAAAAGCCACCTGAATGGGCATTGTAGAGGCGATGATTGCTGCCAGAGAGGCTTCGATCCATTGCATGGACACAAAATTAGCTCCGAGATATATTCCGTTTTGGCAGAAGCCAAAAAGCAAAATACCCAACCATTGACGGTGATTTAATTTGAAGGATTGCCCCATTATGAGGGCAAGACCAATCCCCAGGACTCCAGAAATTGCGAACCGTACCGTTAAGGCTGTGAGAGGGGGAATTTCAAGTACAATTATACGGGCTGTTGAAAATGCACTTGACCACATGAAAGCAAACAAAACTCCCATGAGGATGGAAGTAACAAAAAATCGGTCGGAATGTTTAACCGACCGAAATAGATTGCAAAAATAAATTTTCTTCGATTTAAGAAGAGATGATTTAACCTGCGACAGAATTCTTGATAGCCGCTCCCCAAGAAATTCTAGGAACGCGTTTTGCAGGTATCGTCAAGGGTTTTTTCGTTGCAGGGTTAATACCTGAACGCTCATTTCTCATTTTTGAAGAAAGTCGTCCCACCTTATTCAATGGTACAGTGTTCCCAGCAGAAACCTCTTCAATAATGGTATCACTTAAAGCATCAAGAAAATCGTTTGTTGCTTTCTTCTCCCCTCCAGTTTTACTCGAAATAGCTTCGATTAACTCTCTTTTAGTTAGAACCTTTCCTGACATCTTTACTCCTATTAACTTATTATATTTTACAGATCGGGAAATTACCTTATCAAAGACCAACTTTTTCAGCTAAGAACATACATGCCTTATCTAAAGAGCCATCAGAAATTCAAAATTTAGTTTTTCAGATTTCCCTAACTAGTCTATAATAGAAGAAAATCCATTTAACAACCATAGAATACAAGAAAATGGGTTTTTTCTAATTTACAGAAAAGAAGTTTCTTCAAAACTTCTTAACTTTCTTGAATGTAGGAATTCCTGAGGCATTTTCCGCAAGGAGGCCAGAGCCATAATGCCAATTAATAGATGGTTGTTTACTTGGGTTCGGAAAAATTCACTGGCCATTCCTGGCATTTTCAGAACACCATGTAGTGGTTTGTCAGATACGCATAGCAACGTCCCGTAGGGTACGCGGAATCGGAATCCATTAGCTGCAATCGTGGCCGATTCCATATCCAGTGCAATGGCCCGCGATTGACTTAACCTTCGTACCGTGCCAGAATTCACTCCCAATTCCCAGTTTCGATTGTCGACGGATGCTACAGTTCCAGTTCGCATAACTCTTTTCAGATCATATCCCTTTTTCTTGGTAACCTCTTCTACAGCCCCCTCAATAGCGACTTGAATTTCAGCCAATGCAGGGATTGGAACCCACAATGGCAAGTCATTATCAAGTACCTGATCTTCACGTAGGTAAGCATGGGCAAGGACATAATCGCCCAGATTTTGACTGTTTCGCAGTCCAGCACAGTGTCCGAGCATAACCCAAGCGCTTGGACGCAACACGGCTATGTGGTCCGTTGCAGTCTTGGCATTGGAGGGTCCCACGCCAATATTTACCAGACTAATTCCAGAGCCATCTTCCCTGGTCAAATGACAGGCCGGCATTTGAGGCATCCTTGCGGGACGGTTGATTACGCCGTCGTAATACGTTAATTTATAACCCCCTGATGTTACCAGTGATGTATAGCCAGAATTTGTATCGGCGAGTTGTGAACGAGCGAAATCTTCGAACTTGTCTACATAAAGTTGATAATTTGTAAAAAGTATAAATTTTTGAAAATTTTCCACACCGGTTGCTGTGTAGTGTTCAAGTCTGGCAAGTGAATAATCAATTCGGGGCGCACTGAAGGGTGCAAGCGGTTTGGCTCCATCTTCATAAACAAAACCCACGCCATTAACGATTTCATCATGCATTATCGCCAAATCGGGAGTATCAAAAACATCCCTGAGAGTAAAACTCAGTTCCTTGGATGAAAAAGTAATTTCCTCGTCGGCCTTGACCGCAAAGTGTATGGGTATTGGGGTTGTTGATAGCCCAACTGTTACAGGTACATGATGGTGATTGATAAGGAGATTAATCTGATTAACCAGATAGGCCTTAAAAAGTTTGGGGCGTGTGATGGTTGTAACATAAACCCCTGGTTCAGTCACATGCCCGAAAGAAAGTCGGGTGTCTATAAACCCATAAGTAAGCGTTTCAAACCTGATTTCTGGATAATAGGCCCTAAATTTCTTATTCTCCGGGTTTTCCCGGGCAACCAATTTCAATTTTTCCTGAAGGAATTCAGTGGCCAGATCATATCTGCGTATTAATTCCTCGACTGCCTGTTCTCCCGAGGTACAAGTTATCACTTCCGGAATCTCCGGGGTAATGATTTCTCTCTCCTCAAGTTCGAATTCCGAATGTTTCATTGAATAAACAGGTCTACAAATTCTGCTTTGATTACATTAAAAATCCCCCTGTTGGAAATTCTGATTTCGGGGATCACCACGAGTGCCAATAAAGTGTGCTGCATGAATGCATTATTTAGGTTACAACCACAATTCACCATTTCCTGTCTTAGTTTTACCAGATCTTTTGCCACCTGGGATGGTGGTGCATCAGATAACAATCCACCGATAGGTAACTTGACAAGCCCTTTTTGTTGGCCATCTCGCCACAAGGTAATACCACCATTCGTTTCAACAAGTTTGTGTGCAGCAAGGGCCATATTCTGTTTGCAAGTCCCTACTACGATCATGTGATGACTGTCGTGACCGATGGTTGAGGCGAGAGCCATTTCCCCTTTATAACCAAAGCCGCTGACAAATCCATTTATAACGGCACCGCTCGCTTTATGGCGTTCAACCAAGGCAATCTGGCAAACATCCTTACCCTGATCTCCTTCAACCAAACCTTCTTTTACATCAAGGTCAATTTGGAGAAGTTTGGTTGGAGCCTGGTTTTCGATGATACCAATGACATTGGCCTTTAGTGTGGCTCTGTTATTACCTTTGGGAGGGTTAATATCAAATTCCTGGGGCCTAATTGGCTGTTTTACCCTTACGGTTTCTTTCATTTCAGCCGGCCATGATAGCGGTTTTAGCAAACCAACAAATTGTCCTTCCTGAGCAACTTTAATGCCATTCGCATAGACAAGATCAATGGGTAGTTTTTCCAGGTCACTTGTAAGAACAAAGTCAGCTCTTCGACCTGGACTTATAGAACCCAACTCACGTTCCAGTCCAAAATGAGAAGCGGTATTAATGGTAGCCATCTGGAGTGCGATCAAAGGTTCGCAACCACACTCAATAGCGTGTCTAACCACCCGATCCATATGGCCATCATGTATTAAAGTTGCGGCATCACAATCATCTGTACAGAGGATAAAGTTTCTTGGATCCAAACCCCTTTCGGTTACAGCGGTAATCTGTTTCTTTACATCATACCACGCAGAGCCAAGTCGCAGCATTGATCGCATGCCTCTTCGTGCACGTTCGACAGCATCAATTTCACGTGTTCCTTCATGATCATCAGCAGGTCCACTTGCTACATATGCGTGGAAATTATTTCCCAAATCAGGTGAGGGGTAATGCCCCCCTATGGTTTTACCGACAAGCCTTGTTGCCGCCATTTCGCCAAATAGTTTTGGGTCTCCGTTAATGACACCTACAAAATCCATCATTTCACCAAGACCGATAATGTTAGGTGCGTTGATCAGGCCGGCGATATCAGTAACATCCAGTTCAGCACCTGCGTCTTCAAACCCGGGAAATGAAGGAACGCAAGATGGTACCTGAAGAAAAATATTGATTGGTTGTCTTACGGCTTCATTATACATGAGTCTGATGGCTTCCAAACCCATTACATTTGCCATCTCGTGAGGATCAGCAAACATGGTTGTGGTACCATGTGGGGTAACCGCCTCAGTAAATCTTGCAGGGGTTAACATTCCTGATTCTATGTGCATGTGTCCATCGCAAAGACCCGGTATAATATATCTATCATCCCCGTTCAAAATGTCTGTCCCAGGACCGATACAATGTTTCGCATTAGGTCCGCAATATGCAAACCGGCCATGCGCAACAGCGATATCAGTATTGGCAATTATTTCCCGACTTTGAACATTGACCCATTGCACATTGGTGATTACCAAATCAGCTTTGGCTTTACCCAAAGCCACCTGTGTCAATTGTGGGGCAACTTCATGCCAGCTTTTGATGGTGTTCTGAGACATACAGAATAGTTCGCTTCAATACAAAAACACACAAATAATTCTATCTCCAGTTTTGGTCTGGAAACCAAATATATAGAAAAGTACCTAGATTTTTAATTATGAAAGGAAAAACCAATTTTGGTTTGAATCCCAATTTTCAAAAATAAATGATAGCATAATGAAAAAAGTTTCTTTTACCGAAATGAAATATGGAACCAAGGAGGATTACCAACTTTTGTCTGAGCTAGAAAAACCATACCTCACCCTTACCACCGACCGCATTATCAGCGAGTTAAAAAGGCAAGGTGAAGATACGCTTTCGGGTTATCAAATCACCCGGTTGGAGCATGCGTTACAGTCGGCGACCAGGGCTTATCGGGATGGAGCCGATCTTGATTGGGTTGTTAGTGCCTTACTGCATGATATTGGGGATGGTCTCGCACCTCAGAATCATGATCGCTTTTCGGCAGAGGTCATCCGACCGTATGTACGCGAAGAGGTTACCTGGGTAATTGAACATCACGGAATTTTTCAGATGATTTATTATGCTCACCATTATGGCTGGGAGCCCAACGCGCGAGATAAATTCAAGGACAATATTTATTTCAAATCATGTGAAGATTTTTGTGAAAGATGGGATCAAGCTTCGTTTGATCCCGATTATGCCGTGGAAAATATTGAATTTTTTGAACCTATGGTCAGGGAAGTTTTCAATCGCAAAGCCTATGATCGAAAACATATTCAACCTGGTGTGGTTAAAGGGCTTCCTTAGGCTAGGTAAATATAATTTCTGTCAAACAGATCTACTTTCTGATTAGATATAATTGAGGGCTGTCCTGAGACGGTTGTGGCAAAATTGAACAGGAGGAAGCCTTAAGGGCACTTCTATTAATTAATTGAGCCCTATTTTTTTATAAAACACCCCTCAAATTCTGGCCTTTTTGTTTGTGTAGTGCTTCAATGGAAGCCAACACTCAATAATTAGTCCCTTTTTGATGTAAACCCGGGAGATCCCACATAGAAAGACGCCATGTGCTGGCAGAAGATCCTCAACGCCAAGCGTTGAAGGAGGTGGTTGACTGGGAGTCATTCCGACCGCTTCTTGAAGAGGTCTTTGGTCCTCCTCGCACCCATTGTCCGGGCTGTCGTCCCTAGGACTATCGCATTATTTTCTGTTCCCTTCTGTTGGGGGTCGTGAACGGCTTGAGTGATTAGTAATTGCACTACATGCTGCTTGATCGCATCTCCTTCAATCCGTTTACGGGTCTTCACAGCAAGGATCAGGTTCTGGACCAGAAGACGCTTTGGACATAGCGCAACATGTTGAGCCGGCCGGGGCGTATTGATGCTTTGGTTGGGGTGTTCAAGGACCCGTTGGCCGCCCATGGCTATCGCTTGCCGACGGGGACATTGGTGGAGTCTTCGACTGTCCAGGTTCCCCGTCAGCGTAATAGTCGGGAGGAGAAGGCTGTAATCAAGAGTGGTGGTGTTCTCACCGACTGGAACAATCAACCACACACGTAGTGTCAGAAGGACACGGACGCGTGCGGGTTCAAGACGCCTGGTGTGTCTCATTTTGGCGATAAAAATCATAGTGCGGTTGATCGGGCGACGAAGGTGATCACCAAGTGGGAAGTGTCTCCGGCACCTGTTCACGACAGTGTTGTTTTTCATAATACCACAAGGGCATCCGGGGAGACAACCCCGGGTGCCCTCCTCTTCAAAAAGAAACGACTTGGAAAGGAAAGAGGATGATTCTTAAATTAATTCAATTTATCAGAACATCGGCGTTGAATTAATTTGATAAAAAACCGGGGTTACGTGACGGTTTATTGTGAGAAATAACACCGATCAAAGGGTGAATTGAGCGAAAAAAGGGTTTGATTGATCAAGAGTTTACAAAAAAGCTATATGTCACAGGGGTAGAAAACTTAAAAAAGTGACTTTTGAAAATCAGGGACTCTCCGATGATCTTAAAAAGAAGAGGTGCCCTTAATTATGGTTGTTTATGAAGGACAAAATTTGGGAAAGATTTAAAGATGATCATATAGATCTTTGGGTATTCGCTTACGGTTCCCTTCTTTGAAATCCCAGATTTGAAATTCAGAAAAGTGTACCTTCAGTTTTGGAAGGTTACCGTAGATCATTCCGCATGTGGTCAATACATTGCCGGGGTACTCCAGAAAAACCGGATCTGGTATTGGCACTGGAAAAAAGGTGGGGGAAAATGCCTGGGTCTGACGCTAAGATGTATTAAGAAAGGATAATAAAAAAGTACTTGACTATCTAAGGGATAGAGAACTGGTATCGTCTGCCCATGTTGAAAGTACAGTTACACTGGAATTAAGTGACGGGAGGAGTACAACCGCTCTTCTTTATGTGGTCAAGACTGATCATCGACAATACACAGGCGATTTATCTCTGGAGGAGCAGGCAGGGATTATTTCCCGGGCCGAGGGTAGGGTTGGATATAATGCTGATTATCTCAGCAGGACTGTTGATCGATTAAACCAGTTGGGTTTGGAATATCCCAGTATGGAAAAATGGAATAGTATGGTTAGTGACTTTCTTGGTCAGGAAGTGGCTCGACGATCAAAAGATATCCATCCGAATCAACGACCTTTACCTTTTTAACGGAACCCTTGGCAGGAATTGTATCTTCCCTTAATCGGAAATGCCATCTGACGCCTTCGAATAAGCCAATGCCTTCGTCTTCCTCCAATGAAACTACGGTTCCGACCTTACCAATATTACGCTTGGAGGGGTTATTTAGAACTGATTGGTTTTTTCCGCCGAAAACCTTCTCGAATTTTGGATAGAAGTATCGCCCCAGAAGAGTCGTAATGACAGTTAGAACTAAAAAAAGCAGAATCTGGTACCAAAAAAGCAAATTCGACAGGAATAATACTACACCAACCAGAATGGCGGCCAATGCAGGCCAAATAAAAATAGTGGTTGGCAAAAGCAGCTCGACAATCCCCAACAGGAACCCGAGTGTTATCCAAACCCAGGGTGATAAATCTGTTAACAACTCAAGCATATTTCCTCCTTTTCAAGTTAACCATCGTCGGATTTTTTGTCTCCTCCCCTTGCCAGTTCTGCAATACCGGCAATAGAACCAAGAAGGTTGCTTGCTTCAAGGGGCATCATAATTGTTTTTGAATTTGGTGCTGCCGCAACAGATTCCAAAGCCTGGGTATATTTCTGTGCCACAAAATAATTGACAGCCTGTATATCTCCATCAGCAATGGCCTTTGATACCATTTCAGTTGCTTTCGCCTCCGCTTCAGCAGCTCTTTCTCGAGCTTCAGCATCCAAAAAGGCAGCCTCTCTTCGACCTTCCGCTTCCCTGATCTGTGCCTCCTTCAAACCTTCTGCACGTAAAATTGCAGATTGCTTATCACCCTCAGCCTGAAGTACTTCTGCTCTCTTTTCCCTTTCGGCTTTCATTTGTCGGGCCATTGCCTCAGATATATTTGGAGGAGGAGTTAAATCCTTGATTTCAATTCTCGTAACTTTTACTCCCCACGGCTTGACAGCATCATCAATAACCATAAGCAACCGGGAATTTATCTGATCTCTATTTGAAAGTGATTCATCCAGATCCATTGAACCAATTACCGATCTGATATTGGTTTGAATCAGGTTTTCCAGCGAATTAACAAGATCCCTGACTTCGTATGACGCCATTTCAGCAACAACAACTTGATAGAAGGCGATGGCGTCAGCTGAAATCATCGCATTGTCTTTCGTAATGACTTCCTGTGCACCAACATTCAGAAACGTTTCCATCATATTGACTTTTTTGCTAACACGCTCAATTAATGGGATGATTAATCTTAAACCAGGTTGTTGTGTTCGTGCAAACCTACCAAATCTCTCAATGGTCCAGTTTTCACCTTGTGGTATTGACTTTACCATCATAAAGAAGAAAAGTAGTATGAAAAACCCTATGACTATTACAAAACCTATGAACACCTGATTGACCATAACTAAATCTATAAACTCCCGATTCATGATAACCTCTAATATGAAATTTAATAAAGGGAACCTCTTTATATTCATTTTCACGAGATTCCACGATTTTCAAAGATTGTTTGTTCACAACTTCATCTCAAATCCACTCGACATTCACCAAAACACGCCCTTTTCAATACGATCACACACACCTTTACCCCGCTCCGGACCAGTGTGACATAATTATCCCCAAACCACCATTCCGAAACGCTCCAGATACTCAAACCGCTTCATGTTGTCGCACAGGGTGACAAGGCCGATCCATGCCCGCGACCTCTTGATGCCAAGACAATTCATGTAACGAGCGTTCGCGTCGTTCCTGATGGACCCGAATACATGCTCGATACAACAGAGGACCATGGAATAGGAAGGGTTCATGGCCATCAGGCGGGGTGTCAATGGGTTTCCCCTGCACCCCTGTGGTTGATGCGGAGCTTGTACCCCCGCTTGCGCAAGCCGGCAACGGTTTCCCCCGAACGTTAGGCACTGTCGGCATAGACCCGGGGATCACCGGAAGGAGAAGGATCCCGCACCTCCTCAAAGACTTGGCTGTCATGAACATTGACCGACGTCACATCCCCATTGGCTCTCAACTTGGTCGCGCGGTCAGCTTATACATGGCTCTTGTCGCCCGTGTTATTTTTCACAATAAATCAATTTCAATTTATCACATTATTTCGGCAGTAGTGAGACAAAATTTCTCACGCTCTTCCAGTTTTATCACACTCTTTCGACCTGGCCACGCTCTTTCCTTTCCCAGTCGTTTTTTTGTGCCGCAACTTGGCCGGATCAACCTTCTACCCCGATGGAACCGAACCATCCGTGATGACGGTATGTTCCTCACGCGTATTGCGCTGGCGGGGACCCTGGACCACCGATCAATCAACATGACGGACGGTCTGCAGCCGGTAACCATGGAATGCCAACTGTGTCTTGGAGAACGCAACCAGTTCATCAATCCGGCCCGATTCGCTCAGCATGTTGCGATCCTTCCGCGGGGTCTTCTGATCCGGTACGTGATCCAGGGTCTCAAGTCCGGCATACTCCTTGAACGAGGTCCGGTCCAAAAGCATGTCGTGCAACTGCTCGTTGCTCAGGCCATTCATCACTCCCATCAGAAGGCACCGGAAGATGACGAGATCATCCCAGGAACGACGACCACTCGTATTCGGTGGACCAAACACGTCCTCAAGGACCGGCCTGAAGAGATCCCAATCGACCTGTTCTCCAATGCTTTGTAGAGTGTTGAATGCGGCCGGTACCCGACGTTCCTGGTCCTCTTCAAGCAGGTGGCGTTTCTTCATGTCGTTGCTCCTTGTTTCAATCGGTAAGGGGATGATTTGTTTGTGATTTGTAGTGAATCTCAACAAAAGAAAAAAGGCCAGAACAAGAAGGCATGCTTGGAAAAAAAATGTTGGAAACAAGTTGTAAAACTATTTAATAGTGGATCCCTTAATTTAGGGGGCCAATCAACATGGTGATTTCCAGTTTCACAAATTTTTGGTGTCTGTTTTCGAAATGAAGGCTTTGGTTCTCAGTTTATTCATCATCGTGCCCATTATCTTTGGGTTTGGTTTACTTGTTATTGGTGATTACCTAAAGAAAAGAGCATCTTGGAGTAATACAAAAATCTTGTTTCTTTTCTGGTTGCCAGTGGCTGTTTTATGCCTGATAATAGGTATCGCTTTGACCGATTAGTGTCATTATGGCGATATATTTAAAATCGTGAATTTAATTCCTAATAAACCTTATTGCAGACCTTGAGGCCCTAATGTCGGTAGATGGTTGGTTCAATTCTTTCGATTGCTAATGATATTCCCTGACCACCGCCTATGCACATTGTAATCAAAGCTTTTTTCCCACCAGTTCTTTCGAGTTCATAAAGCGCCTTTAAAGTAATTATGGTTCCAGTTGCTCCAATCGGATGCCCCAAAGCAATAGCCCCACCATTGGGGTTAACTTTTTTCGCATCCAACCCAAGTTCTTTGGATACTGCCAAAGCTTGTGATGCAAAGGCTTCATTTGATTCGATAATATCAAATTCTGAAACTTTGACCTCTAGTTTCTGTAACAACTTTCTGGTTGCAGGTACGGGGCCTATACCCATTTTTTCTGGGCTAACACCTGCATGTGCATACCCCAAAATTTTGGCCTTTGGTTGCAACCCGGCCTTAAGGGCTTCATCAGCCCTGGCAAGGACAATTGCTGCTGCTCCGTCATTGATTCCTGATGCATTACCTGCAGTTACTGATCCGCTTTTCTGAAAAACTGTGTGGAGTTTTGCCAAATCCTCAGCAGAAGTAAGTTTGGGATGTTCATCAGTATCAAACATATACGAGGTTTTTCTTTGTTTTACCTCAATTGGAACAATCTGACTCTTGAAATACCCCTTTTCAATTGCGGTGGTAGCTCTTTGCTGGCTTTCGAGGGCAAATTCATCTTGCATTGACCGATTAATCTTGAATTCAGAAGCAACATTTTCTGCTGTTACTCCCATATGGCCAGTCCCGAAAGGACAGCTGAGAGCACCAATCATCATGTCATCCATGCCTGCATTTCCCATTTTTTGGCCCCATCTTGCCTTCGAAACTATATGTGGAGATCGACTCATGCTTTCTGAGCCGCCAGCGAGACCAAAATCTGCGTCACCCAGCATGAGAGACTGAATTACCGATACAATGGCTTGAACACCGCTTCCGCAAAGCCTGTTTACATTCATTGCCGGAACTTCTTTTGGGACACCTGCCGTCATTGAGGCAACCCTTGAGAGATACAAGTCTCTGGCTTCCGTGTTGATGACATGTCCAAACGCAACATGACCAATTCTGTCAGGCTCCAAACCTGATCTTTTCATGGCAGCTTCGGAAACGATGGACCCGAGTTCAATTGGGCTTAAAGATGATAAAGATCCTCCAAAGGTTCCAATGGCAGTTCTCGCACCGTCTAAGATCACTATATCAGAATTCATTTCAATTGTTCTCCTAAATTTGTTGTGTTGCTTCTGGACTTGCCTTGGTAAATGCATCAACCCGAGTTAGGTTTTCCGCAATTTCACAAATCTTGGGATAATCATCAAGTGGTATATTCCACCGTTTGGCATTATAAAGTTGAGGAATTAGGCAAATATCTGCCAAGGTGATGGTTTCTCCGTGACAATATGTTCCTGCTTGGGGGTGGTTTACTAATTTTTCAAAAGCCGTTAGTCCTTTCGGGATAAATTTTTCCATCCACTGGTTCATATTTATTTTTCCACCGGAATTTTCTTGGGCAAAAGCAGCAACCGATAGATTGCAGACGGGGTGAATTTCCATGGCAATGGCATAAGAAAGGGTCCTAACGCGTGCCAGCTCAATTGGTTTTTGGGGTAATGCATTAAGCCTCTTTGTTTGACAAAGATACTCAATGATTGACAGGGATTGGGTAAGTTTAAGGTCATCAATAAATAATGTCGGAACAAGACCCTGCGGGTTGATATTTAAGTATTCATCGGAAAGATGTTTCTTTGCCAGCAAGTCCACAGGGATTGTTTCAAAAGGCAATTTTGCCAGGTTTAGCGCAATACGAACTCGATATGATGCCGATGAACGCCAATAATCATAGAGTTTTATTGTCATATGTTTTCACTTTCAAGCAAGGTTTTTAACCCTTGGATAAAGGCACCACCATCTTCACCAAGGGTGGTTATTAATCTCTGGTTGAAATCAACTGCTATCGGTTTTAGTTCGTTCATTAATTTTTTACCTTCAGGTGTCAGTGAAAGAAAGGTTTCACGTTTATCAACAGGATTTTTCTCCCTGCTTATCAAACCAGATTTTTCCAGTCTTTGGCAGGCCCTGCTCACACGAGATTTGTGTAAATCAACCTTCTTTATGAGATTGTTTGTAATTATCCTGCCTGATTGAGCTAGATGGAATAAAACGCGCCATTCTGGTACTGTCAACCTATGGTCACTGTTGTATTTCTTCTCCAAACTCCGGCTAAGTTTTCCAGCTAGAGCACTTACTTGGTAGGGTAAGAAATTTGAAAGATTGTACTCAGTCATAGGGCTAATTTATAAACTTGAGATAATAAGGGACATCTTTGTTAAATAATTTTTCCACTTTTTTTCGTCAATTCGATCTTCAAGACCTAGAACTATTTGTGTTTTTGTGATTCTCTACACCTAGACATTAATTTTTGGGGGTTATATACTCGTTTACCCCTGTCATGAATTTTTATGATAACATAAGCCACCGGCCTACCAGCAACCCTTTTTATCCCTGCATCTACGATGAAAACATATTAAAAGGATGTTTTTCGTTGAAAGAAAGACCGGCAATTCATGGCAAGGAAGGATGGCTAGGGAAAGTTGGGGAAACAAGTATATAATCCCCTAATTTTTTCATTTAGTGTGTAAATTCAGGGGAATCCAAATGGCGAAAAGACATCTCTTTGAGGCCGAACACAAAAACAAGTCCTTGGAAGGTTCTATGGTTTGGAGCAGACGAAAGACATTGTTAACTGGGACAGATTTATCCCTATTTTGGTGAAACCCTTTGGCCCACCAAGGACTTCTGATCGTCGTTCCTGGGATTATCTGGTTATCTTTCGTTTCCTTTTGTTGGGCCATCCTTCATTCAGTGAGTGATGGCACCTTGCCATACAAGCTGTTGGACCGGACCTCTTTCAAGCGGTTTGTGGGTCTGCACAGTCTTGATCAAATACCTGAACCGAAGACCTTGTGGACGTATCATGATGTGCTTGCGAAGGCGGGGTGTCCTGATGCGTTGGGTGCCGTTTTCAAGGAACAATGGAAAATATATGGATATGAGTTGACATCGGGAGCGATTGTTGATTCATCCTTGATTCCGTCCAACCGTCACCGCACTACTAGGGAAAAGAATACGATGATCAAGGAAGGCACGATGCCACTGGATTGGGAAGAGAATCCGGCGAAAACGCATCACAAGGATGTTGCTGCTGTCAAGCCCATCCAAACCCGGGACCGGCTGAGACCCAAACAGGTCATAGAACGAGCCTTCGTGCCCTTCCTTATCGCCCCAAAACATGCTCAACACGGCATCGAACCTTCGGATAGGAAGGGGTCAAAAGGCAATCTGGCATTGACTCAAGGGCTTCCCACGCTTGGCCTTGTCAGTGATCTGGGGCGTGACTCCCTTCCTGCGTAAAACGGCAACTCTTTTACCCGAGCGATACGCGCGGCCCGCGGAGACCTCATGACCCTTGGGAGTATGCTCATCTAACAGAACCTCACACCTGGCTGTCGTGAACATGTGCAGGGGAAACCTCCCCAGTGGTGATCATCTTCGTTGCCCCCGATCAACAGCGATAGGATTTTTTCAGCCAAAAGGATTGAGACCATGTTTCTTGATCCCGCGTGCATCCGTGTCCTTCTGACACAATGTGCTAGGGTGATTCTTCCAGTCGAAGGGAACCCCACCGTTCTTAAGCGTCGCATTCTCCTCCCGGCTGTTACGGTGACGGGGAACCTGGGCAACCGAAGAAACCACCACCAACGTCCCCATCGGCAAACGATACCTATGAACGACCAACGGATCCTTAAACACCCCAACCAACGAATCAATACGACCTGAACCACTTGAACGAAGAGAGTCAAAGACCTCCTCAAGGAGAGGTCTAAATGACTCCCGATCAATCCCTTCCTTCAATGCTTGGTGTTGGTGTCTCTCTTCCAGCAAGTGGCGTCTTTCCATTTGAGATCTTACGGGTTTACATTAAAAAGGGAGAAATTTTTATTGTTGACTTCAACTGAATCACAACACAAACAAAAATACTAGGATTTGAGGGGTGTCTTACAAAAAAATGTGGTCGAATTAATTAATAGAGGTTCCCTTGATTATGTTAAGCCCTTGTCAGGCTCAAGGTATATTCCACTACTAAATGAAACAATTAACTTTTTATTGAAACGACGCAGAAAATCCATTCCAATTAGGATAGGACATTCTGGAACCTCCAGAATATTGCATATACCACTCGTAGTTTCATTGCCTACAGAGACATTTACTTCCTTGCAGATAATTTTCTGTATTGAATTATTGGCTATTTAATCCCAAGACCTGACTCAAAGTTGATGGGATTAAAATAAATCCTGTGAAGCCTGTATCAATTACACCAGTCAGTTGATGTTATTTTTTATCCGATGCATAATGAAGGTTAAAATTTAGACAGGGTTCGTGATGATTAGGATCAAACGAACCTTTCCAGGGGTTTTTTGCATCCATTTATTTGCCCTACATTAAATGTTGACGCTTCACCAATGCGATATAGGAAATATGTTCCATCCGGCTTTACGTTGCTAGCCTCTCTTATTGCATCCTCTGGATACTTACCATGATATGCCTTTTCGTTAATGACATCGATAGCTAGAAACTCACCTCTAAAATTTTTTTCGAATTTTTTTTCGAAACTTTTCCTGATACAGTTTTTTGGCTATTTCCGAAATCTCATCGGGTAACAAGACAGTTTGTGATTTGTCCATGCCTATCTTCTCCATCAAAATATCGGTACAGTAAAAATATTGTAACTACTCAGGTAGTCTCACTGTAGATTAGTGAAGGCTTATCTGTTGGGTAAGATTATTTTTATGTTAAGTCTCAGGTCTGATGCCAAGGAATCAAGCCGTGCCAATAAATCACCGGTTCCAGTTCCCAGTGTCTTAAGAGCGTTCCCCCCCCCCCCCGTTTTCTTGCTGTTTCAAGCACACTTCTCGGGATTGCGAAGTCCCGTACACCTTACTCAACGTTTGTTTAACCACTCATTTTTAAGTTGGTCAATCTGTCAAATAAATCACGCAAATGATCATTACACCAGATGGAAGTTGGCCCTTGTAACGGCTTGGCAGATATTGAAATCCAAATTGAATTTTGTTCGTCTGTTGGTGTTGTTGAGTTTCACATGTTTTTTTTAGTTGGTTTGGCACTGGGCGCACTGGCCATGAATTTCAACATACCAACTTGATGGTATAAAAGTGTTATCTTCTGCTCTATTTTTAAGGGATTCTGAAAAATCATAAATATGGGTTTCGGTTACCACGCCACAATCATCGCAGATCATGAATTGTTCGCCCTTATGCCTATGCACAGCGTGGCAAATGACATAGGCATTAAGGCTTCTAATACGATGAATAAACCCCTTTTTCTGCCAAAATTCTATCGCTCGATAGGCCGTTGGTGGCTTGGGTGAATCTATCACCTTACCAAGCCGTTCCAATATTTCATAGGCACCCAATGGCTTGGTGTTAGCAGCTATAATTTTGAGAACTTCCAGCCTCGGTCTTGTCAGGCGTTCCTTGTTTTCAACACAGAAAATGCATGCCTGATCAACGATTCCATTCTGTTGAGGTGTATCGTTTTTTCTCATATTCATTTATGAAGCATAGTCATTGGTATATAGGTTCGTTTTGAAGTTTATGTGCAATAAAATCATCCCAAAAAGATAAGTGGTCAAGACGCATAAGAACGGATGGTCTATTCAAGGCATCATCCGGTGTGCGGTGCAATAATCCATTTTTACCACCTCGAAATACAGCTACATCCCACGGATTCATAAACTGCAATGCTGACCAATCTTTTACAATGTTCTCATTAGGTTTGCCTCTTGCAAAGGCTTCACGGTCTGCTGCTTCGGCTGGAAGCCATTCTGTACCCTTCCCGGCGTAGGTGACAAGCAATCTTTGTGGTACAAAATCAATATGGTACCGACGACATCCGCGTTCTGACCCAAGCCAAAAGCCAATGGCATCACTATTTTCTAAGTCGCAAAATACTTTGCAAACCTCAGCCATATCATGAAGCCAGTCTTGATAAAAAGGTTCAGATTGTAACTCGTCAGCAATAACGTCATCCAACAAATCCCTGATTTCATTTAGGGCAGAGTCCTTGCTGATATTCCCGAAAATCTTGAACTTTGTCGACATTAGTTTTTCAAAAAAAGCGACAGAATCAGGGGGCACAGTACGCTTTACAATTCCAAGTAGATATGATTGATGGTTAAAATCTTTAAGTGCTTCAAGGTTATAGGTACGAAAAATACTCATTGAATTGGTCAAGTCACTCCTCTTGAAATTAGAAAACAGTGGATTAAGAAATGTTATATTATAACATTAGGAGTTTCAAGAAGGGGGCACAAAGCATGCAGGTTTTAGATAGAAAACTTCCAGTTACGGTTCTATCGGGATTTTTGGGAGCAGGTAAGACAACACTTTTAAATCACATTCTGAATAATCGTGAGGGGCGCAAGGTTGCGGTTATCGTTAATGATATGAGTGAAGTCAACATTGATGCCGATCTGGTTGAACACGGTGGTGGTAACCTCTCCAGAACAGAGGAAAAGCTGGTCGAAATGAGCAATGGTTGTATTTGCTGTACATTGCGTGAGGATCTCTTGTTGCAGGTAAGGGGCCTCGCAGCAGAGGGTAAGTTTGATTATCTCCTTATCGAAAGTACAGGCATCTCTGAACCTCTTCCTGTTGCCGCCACATTTGATTTTCGTGATGAGAGTGGCAATAGCCTCTCGGATGTCTCCGAGCTTGATACAATGGTGACAGTCGTTGATGCAGCCAATTTGATTAAAAACTACAGCTCGACTGATTTTTTGAAAGATAAAGGTGAAAGCATCGGTGAGGAAGATGAACGGACATTAGTTGATTTGTTGGTTGAGCAGATTGAATTTGCCAATGTCATTCTCTTGAACAAGATTGATCTGGTATCCAAAGGTGAACTTGAAACTGTTAAGTCAATTATACGTGCTCTAAATACCAAAGCAAAAGTTGTTGAAACGACCTTATCACAAATTGAACTCGATGAAGTAATTAATACAGGTTTATTCGACATCAACGAGGCTCAAAAGCATCCTCTTTGGGTTCAGGAGTTATATAACTTCAAGGATCATGTTCCAGAAACTGAAGAGTACGGTATTAAAAGTTTTGTGTACCGTGCCCGGGAACCGTTTGATCCTGTAAAGATAAATGATTTTTTTAATCAAGAGTGGCCAGGTGTTGTTCGTGCAAAAGGATTCTTTTGGATTTCAAGCAGGCCTGATTTTGTAGGTGAGGTTTCCCAAGCTGGAGCCTTTGTTCGCCACCGAGGTTTGGGGCGATGGTGGATAGCTGTTCCAAAGGAACGCTGGCCAGAAGGATCTTATTTTGATCGTGTCATAAAGCCAAACTGGGATAAAGACTATGGGGATCGAAGGCAGGAAATCGTTTTTATCGGACTTAGTGCTGAGATGGATGAAGAGAAAATTTGTTGCCAGCTGGATGCCTGCTTAATCAAAGATTTTCTCAAAATTCCAAGCCGCTATCTGAAAATTCAGGATCCGTTTCCGGCGTGGTTCCAACAGACAGCTTAAACACAAAATCTGACGAAAATACCCTTCCACTACTTATGCTCAAGACAAACCGATTGTGGACTCGGTTTATTCGGGATTTGTACACATCAAAATTTTTTAAGGCTTGTTTTAATTAATCCTGCCAGATTGAGAAAAATGGAACTATTCACACTTTTCCGGTCGGGTTAGGATATCCCTTCATTACTGATAGTCGCGCGTTTCACAGAAAAGCACTTTTTCAAATTGAATGTCACAGGTTGCCCTAATTGACGGTTAACATTTATCTGTAAATAATCTAAGGTAAGTGTAAAGACCGACCTGAGAACAGTATTTTTGTTCTTATAGATCTTTGATCAATTGAAATTACCAAGATACCCGATCTTGTTATTAAAAAATAGTTGCAACTGCAACTAATTTCTCTATATTGAAGTTACTCTTACAAGTACAGGAACAAAAAATGGATCAATTTTCGGATAATAAGGATCAGCAAAGGATTTACTCCAATGTTGAATCCGTCAAGGGATACATGTCCGGCTTTGGCAATGATTTTGAAACGGAAGCTTTACCAGGTGCGCTACCACAAGGTCAGAATAGTCCACAGAAATGTACTTACGGATTATATGCTGAGCAATTGTCGGGAACGCCCTTCACGGCTCCTCGAGGACAGAATGAACGGACTTGGTGTTATCGGATAAGACCTTCGGTTCGCCATTCGACAAGGTATAAAACTATTGATGTGCCGTATTGGAAAACAGCTCCTAACATCAGAGATGAAATTGTTTCTTTGGGACAATACAGATGGAACCCCCTACCTATTGAAGAAACCCCAACAACGTTTATAACTGGTATGAAAACAATGACAACTGCCGGTGATGTCAATACGCAAACAGGTATGGCCGCTCATGTGTACATAATCACTGAATCCATGGAAGATGAATATTTTTATTCTGCTGATTCGGAAATGTTGATTGTACCACAACAAGGGGTGTTACGGTTTTTTACAGAATTGGGCATTATTGATTTGGAACCACAGGAAATTACTATCATTCCAAGGGGAATGGTAATTCGGGTTGAGGTTCTTGAAGGACCCGCCAGAGGATTTGTCTGCGAGAATTACAGTTCCAAGTTTGATTTACCTAATCGAGGCCCGATTGGTGCCAACTGCTTGGCTAACCCCAGGGACTTCAAGACCCCCGTTGCGGCTTACGAGGATAGGGAAGTACCCTCCAGAATGGTAGTAAAATGGTGTGGGGCTTTCCATGCTTGTGATATTAACCAATCGCCTCTGGATGTGGTGGCGTGGCATGGCAACTATGCACCTTGCAAATATGATTTAAGAACCTTCTCTCCGGTGGGGGCCATTCTGTTCGATCATCCGGACCCGTCAATTTACACCGTACTGACGGCCCCTTCAGGTTTTGAAGGTACTGCAAACATCGATTTTATTCTCTTTCGCGATAGGTGGAATGTTGCTGAGCATACTTTTCGACCTCCGTGGTACCACAAAAATATTATGTCAGAATTAATGGGTAATATTCATGGGATTTATGATGCCAAGCCGGAAGGATTTGTACCAGGTGGAATGAGTTTGCACAATATGATGCTACCGCATGGACCGGACAAGGACGCGTTTGAACATGCAACTAATGTCGATTTGGAACCTTCCAAACTGGAAAATACCATGAGTTTCATGTTTGAGACCAGATTCCCTCAACATTTAACTGAATTTGCTGCCTTTGAAGCTCAACTTCAATCAGACTATATTGACTGTTGGGTTACCCTGGAAAAAAAATTCTCGGGAAAGGCCTAAAAACCTGATGCAAACTATCAGTAAGGAATCAAGTGTGGTTGAAGACAGATTGGTTATTTTGGGTTCCAAGGGAGGACCATCCCTTCGTTCCACAGAAAGAATGCCAACATCTAACCTTTTGGAAATGGGCGGCAAGATCTGTGTTATTGACTGCGGATTGGGGGTAACCTCAAGATTGGTGGAAGCTGGAATTAAACTTGCTGAAATAGATTACATCTTTGTAACCCATCTTCATTCTGACCATATTTTGGAACTGGGCCCTCTCATTCATACAGCCTGGACAACTAATCTTAACAAAAAGATCGTTATCTTTGGACCAAAAGGAATTAAGGAATACCTAAACCATTTTTTTCAATCACTAAGCTTCGATATTAATCTGAGGGTGGAAGACGAAGGTAGGCCAGATTTAAAGGACTTGGTTGATATCAGGGTATACAAAGAAGGATTGGTTCTAAATAAAGTTTTAAAGGTAACCGCCTTAAAAGTTCCACATCCACCCGTGGAAGAGTGCTACGCATTAAAAATGGAAAATGATGGCTGGAAAGTAACTTTCGGTGCAGATACATCTTATTTTCCTCCCCTGATGGATTTTGCCAGGGGAAGCAATATTCTCGTTCACGAGGCAATGCTGGTCAGTGCCATTGAGGAACTGATTAGAAGAACAAATATGGCCAAAAGATTGGAAGCTCACCTGTTTGCAAGTCATACTCCCGTAGAAGATGTCGGCAGGATTGCTTCTGGTGCTGATGTCAAATTATTGATTTTAAACCATCTGGTACCCGTTGGGCTGCAAAGTTTTGATGAAAAGGAATGGCTTGATGAAATTACCAGAACATGGAATGGAGAATTAAGAATAGCCCATGACGGCTTGGAAATCAGGAGGCATAAGAATTGAAATTAGCTTCGTTAAATGATGGTTCCCTGGATGGGCAACTGGTTGTTGTATCCAAGGATTTAAAAACCTGTATTAATGCATCAGGTATAGCACCTAATATGCAAAGCGCCTTAGATAACTGGATTCATCTCATGCCCCGGTTGGAAGTCTTAGCAAGAGAGCTGGAGGCAGGAAACAATGGTTTCGAATTTGATCAGAGAATGGTATATTCGCCCCTTCCAAGATCCTATCAGTGGGCAGATGGATCAGCGTACCTGAATCACGTAGAATTGGTTAGAAAAGCCAGAAACGCCAAGGTTCCAGATTCTTTCTTTGAGGACCCCCTTATGTATCAGGGTGGGTCAGATAGTTTTTACGCACCGCATGGGCCCATTGAATTGCTTGATGAAAGCTGGGGTGTTGATTTGGAAGCTGAAGTTGCTGTAATTGTTGACAAAGTTCCGATGGGCATAACAGCTGATGAAGCTCCGAAATATATCAATTTGATAATGCTTGTAAATGATGTGAGTTTAAGGAATTTGATTCCAGCAGAATTGGGAAAAGGATTTGGCTTTTTTCAATCGAAACCAGCCACAGCATTTTCACCGGTGGCGGTAACCCCTGATGAAATAGACGAATGGTCGGATGGTACCATTCACCTGCCTTTGTGCGTTGATATTAATAACCAGCCTTTTGGAAGAGCCAATGCAGGCATAGACATGACCTTCAATTTCTTTCAATTGATTGCTCACGCTGCCAGGACACGAGAACTTGCTGCAGGGACCGTTATTGGCTCAGGCACCATTTCTAATAAACTAGATGGGGGGCCAGGCAAGCCAATTTCTGAAGGCGGTGTAGGATACTCGTGCATTTCGGAAATTAGAACGGTAGAAACCATCAACGATGGCCAGCCCAAGACACCATTTTTGCATTTCGGGGATACTGTCGAAATCTGGATGGAAGACAACCAGGGGAAATCAATTTTCGGATCAATCAAACAAACTGTTAGAAAATACGAGAGATAATTATGGCAAAAGAGTTCGCATCCAGGAGTGACCTGGCAGAAAAGAAAACCAGTTTCATTGAAATCGGCAGGGGCTTATACGCTTTTACGGCCGAAGGAGACCCCAATTCGGGAGTAATTATTGGTGATGATTCGGTCATGGTTATCGAAGCCCAGGCAACACCAAGATTGGCTGGCAAAGTCATAGAGGAAATCCAAAAGGTCACAGACAAGCCAATAACCCATCTTGTCCTAACTCATTATCATGCGGTTCGGGTCCTTGGAGCTTCAGCCTTTAACGCCCGGGAAATCATTATGTCTGAAACAGCAAGAGGTATGGTCGTAGAAAGAGGGCAGGAAGATTGGGATAGTGAATTCAACAGGTTCCCGAGGCTATTTGAAGGGCATGAATCCATACCTGGATTAACCTGGCCGACGACAACGTTCAATGGCAGAATGACTGTTTATCTCGGCAATAGAAAGATTGATATAATGCAGATTGGTCGTGCACATACTGCTGGAGATGCCGTCGTTTGGGTTCCCGATGAGCAGGTCATGTTTACAGGGGATATTGTGGAGTATAAATCAGCCTGTTACTGTGGCGATGGACACTTTGAAGATTGGCAAGAAACACTTGATGTCGTAGAAAGTTTCCAACCTGAAGCGATCGCCCCTGGACGAGGAGATGCCTTGACAGGTGAGCGAATGGTAACAGCAGGTCTTGATGGTACCAGGGAGTTTTTGGATGCGACCTATTTACCGGTCGTTCGCGTTGCCTCGCGGAATGGAACTTTGAAAGAAGCCTGGGATGCCGTAAGGGCCAATTGTGATGATTCGTTTGGTGATTATGCGATTTATGAACATTGTTTGCCCTTCAATGTAACCCGTGCTTACGACGAGGCAAGGGGGGTTGATACTCCTCGAATTTGGACAGCCGAGCGTGACATCAAAATGTGGACTGAACTCCAGGGTTAAGTGCTTAAGACGCTAGATTGTAGCAGTATCTAGATGCCATATAAAGCGAAGGAATATCAATTTGTTCCCCCACCGGGGCTTGTGAGTAAGGAACCCTCAAAACAAGTTGTCATTGTTGGTGCTGGCCCCATTGGGTTGGCCATGGCTATTGAACTGGCCAATCATGATATTCCCTCGGTTGTTCTGGATAGAGACAACAAGGTATCTATAGGCTCCAGGGCGATTTGTTGGTCTAAAAGGTCATTGGAAATCTTTGATCGATTGGGCATTGGCGATCAGGCTCTGGCCAAGGGAGTCATGTGGAAAGTTGGTCGTACATATCATCGTGACAGAGAACTGTTTACTTTTGATCTATTGCCTGAAGAAGGTCACAAATACCCAGCCTTTGTAAACCTACAACAATATTATGTTGAAGAATACTTGGTGGCCAAAGCCCAAACCATGGATTTGATTGACTTGAGATTTTTGAACCAGGTCGTTGGTTTAGAAAACACTCCAGAACAAGTAGAGCTAGAAATATCCACTCCACAGGGTGATTATATGTTGGAGACTGATTTTCTGATTGCTTGTGATGGAGTGAGATCAACTATTCGAAAGCAACTTGGTTTGGAATTTATCGGTGAACTGTTTGAAGAAAGGTTTTTAATTGCCGACATTGAGATGCACAGAGAGTTTCCGCCAGAGCGGAGGTTTTGGTTTGAACCTGTATTTCATGAAGGACAATCGGCTCTTTTGCACAAGCAACCAGACAATATTTACCGGATTGACCTTCAACTTGGCTGGGATGCTGATCCCGAATTGGAAAAATTGCCCGAAAAAGTGATTCCTCGCGTCGAGAAAGTCGTGGGTACGAGTGATTTCAAGATAGATTGGGTATCTGTGTATACCTTTCAATGTCGACGACTTGAGAAGTTTGTACATGATCGGATCATTTTTGCGGGTGATTCCGCACATGTCGTTTCTCCATTTGGTGCAAGAGGTGGTAATGGGGGACTTCAGGATGTTGACAATTTGGGTTGGAAATTAGCTGCAGTACTCCAAGGGAGATCTTCCCGAAAACTCCTGGATAGTTACAACACCGAAAGAGTATTCGGAGCAGATGAGAACATTGCCCATTCAACGAGAACCACCAAGTTTATGACACCATCGGACGGAGTTGAAAGGATGTTCCGAGATCAACTCTTTAAATTGGCCCGGGTATCCCCATTTGCCCGAAACTGGATTAACCCCGGGAGATTATCTGTACCCGCCGTTTATTCTATGTTTGAGGACTCCGGTCCAGAACTGCCCATGGTTTCAAGACCAGGTTCAGTTGCTCCTGATGCCGAGCTTGATGCCGATAAATGGTTGATCAACCTGTTTGATACCAACGTAACTGTCTTAGGTATAAATACCGAAGTTCCCAAATTTAGAGGCTGTAAGAGTATCAATCTAACGGCAAATAAATATATCAGGGAGAGATATCTTGGTAATAAGCCAAAGGCAATTTATCTTATTCGGCCAGATCATGTCATATCTGCACGTTGGCTAGAGACATCGGAGAACCAACTTTCCAAAGAAATCAATAGAATCTGGGAATGCGAATAATGGCCAACCAACCACAAGCAAGTGTGGACGAAATCTATCAAATCCTATTGAAGGCATTTAATAATATAGAGGAATCACAAAGATTGGAATACGCCATTATGGTTTTGATTTCCCTTTGTGATCAAATTCAAGACAAGGATAAAATTACCGAAATTTTAAATCAATCTCGACTGGCTTTGGAGAATGTTGATTGACGGGACAATCTTACTTACCAAGTTTTGACCTTGAAGTAACATATAAAATTGAGGGATACAATGTTATTGCCGGGGTTGATGAAGTTGGAAGAGGGTGCATTGCCGGACCGGTAACGGCTGGTGCGGTTATATTTAAAAGTGAATCCTTTCCCGAAGGACTCGATGATTCAAAAAAATTGACTCCCCAGAAAAGAAACCAAGCTTATGCTGGAATCAAGAAGGAAGCAATATTTGCGCTAGCACATGTAGCTGTAGAAGAGATTGAAGAATTAAATATCCTGCAAGCCTCGTTAAAGGCCATGACCTTGGCAGTTAATTCTCTGCCACTGGTTCCTGATCTGGTTTTGGTAGATGGTAATTGGACACCTCCTCACCTTCCTTGTGAAAGCGTTGCGATCGTTAAGGGAGATCAGAAATCTCTCACCATAGCGGCTGCCTCGGTTGTAGCCAAAGTGAACAGAGATAAGTTGATGTGTCAATTACACAAGGAAGAACCACAATATAAGTGGCATAACAATAAAGGCTATGGAACGAGGGAACACTTACAAGCACTAAAGAAATTTGGACCTTCTCGACATCATCGAAAGTCATTTCTTCCTTTGCGCAAACTTTTTGAAGACTGAATCTATTCCGCCGGGAAAACGAAATCACTTAAATACCTCCTGGCAGGGGCGGAGGGATTCGAACCCCCGACAACCGGTTTTGGAGACCGGTGCTCTACCAGCTGAGCTACACCCCTCCAGGAAAAGAAAGTGACCGAAGACTACAATGTAGGTAATTAATGATAAAGTTAAAGAGGTATTTTACCTCAATGGTGTTCTGGACCCCAATTATTTTACAAGGATAGAATGAAATGCATGAAGTGATGGTTTGTAATTGTTGTTCTAAGGCTGCTAATAACCTTTGTTTTTCAATAAATTGAATGATATACTAATGCTTTATAAGAAATAATCGCTTACCAAATGCAGTGCCCTGATTTATGAGAAGAACATTCTTGATATTCTTTTTTGCAACTACCTTTAGCATGAATTTTGTCTCACTTACTTCGGCAGAGGGTGACCCTACCAAGGGAGAAAGAGCCTTTGGTCAGTGTAAGGCTTGTCATACGGTTGTGGCTGGCGAAACCAAAAGAACCGGCCCAAACCTTTTTGGTGTAATAGATCGTCAGGCAGGAAGTACTGATTTTGGTTATTCAGATGATTTACTTGAAGCGGGTGAAGGAGGTTTGATTTGGACCGAAGAAAATTTGGGTGCCTTTCTAAAGGATCCAAAAAAATTCCTGAGTGAATTTATGGACGTACCTGGTGGCCAAGTCAGAATTAAAAAAACCATCAAGGTCGGACAAGACAAACGACGTGCTGATTTGATAGCCTATTTAAGTTCTCTTGCAAACTAAATTTTGAAAGAAATTCAACTTGTTGAAGTGTAGTATTTCCTCATAGGGTTGTAGTCCGAAGCGACTGATAAACTTCCAGATAATACTCTTTACCTGATATGGTTAGGATATTTACTTGAAGTAAGTAACTACTCATGATTGAACTGTAGGTTGTTCTGATTCACCTTGATTACAGGGAGTATGCCTATCACTAAGAAGGCAATTGAAGTCATGATAAGCGTTGGTTTATGAGCCATAAATTGGGACAATTTTGGCAGCCGCTTTCGATAAGGTTACTCTCAATAAAGTGCGAGGTAATCGCTTTTAAAATTTTGATTTCCTCTTTTGGTGATTTAATCCCCTAAGGTCTTAAAAATGACACCATTCTATTGAGGCTCAAAAGATGCCGAATGATTTCCCTGTTTTTGAGAGGATTACGGATTCCCGATGTTGTCTTACCTTGCGCCATGATCTTCATGACATGCTGATGATGGCCCTATTGACCGTCCTCTCTGGTGGTGAACCCTGTCTCGCAGGGCTCCGTTTGGCTAGACTTTTACCTCAAAATGGGGCCGTTCAAAAGCGATGGCCCTGCAATAAAGTGTTCAAATTATTGACAGGCGAGTTCCAAAACAGTTTCACTCAAGATAAAAAGTGAATGACCAAATTTGCAACTATGATATGCTCAGAAACGGAGATGCCCAAGTAAAACTTAAAGGCTACGAAAATCTACCAAGTTTCCAATTACGATAGGATCATTGCCGACTTTTCCTTCGTAGATAGGGACTTTCGTTATGTTTGGTTTGGAAATTTGCCCCCTCTGCCAAAACTTGTCAAAAAAGTCCTTGAAACCCTCATTATGATAATGAAGAGAGTTAATTCCGATGACACAAAAGGCGTTTGGTTTTGCAAGCATAAGGCAAAAATTCAGGGCTTGGGGGCCCAAATGCCCAAGCGTAAATGTACCACAACTAACCAAGCCGTTGTATTTTCGAAGGCTGTTTGTGATTGGTCTCGTCAGATCCGCAATTTGTAAGTTTCGGTAGATATTTTTGTCCTTAGCTTTATGAATCATTGCCGGTGAAATATCAAAGCCATCAATAATCATGTCACTACCTGTAAAAAGTTCAGCTACAAGTCCTGTACCACAACCTAAATCAGCGATAGGTTGGTCATCAGAGTTTGAATATTTTAAAAAATGCTCTCCAACTAGACGCGGGTAAATATATTTATGTTCATTTACGAATTCTTCATCGTATGAGTGAGCCATTTCGTCATAATAGCTGGCATGATTTTCGGGGGTGTTCAAATTATACGCATCTTCCAAATCAAGTTTGGGTTTCATTGAACTAACGATCCATTATTTCTGGTTAATGAAACGCCAGAGGCATCTCAAGAAAATACATTTTTTTGGGGAAAGCCATGAGGTGGCTTTAATCCTTTTCCACCTCGCTTGCCGATCCATTTTGCAACTTCTTTGGCCTGTCGGACTTGTCCTTTTGGAGTTTGCCAGAACAATCCTTCTTCCAAAGCAAAAGATTTCATGTCTGATAAACGGGATTTCAACACATTCTGGAGGCGAACACCCGTCCCTTTCGCTTGTACCGGAACCTCAGAAAGAGGGATTACCAACATTTTTCTGTTTTCACCCACAAGGGCAAGATGGTCACCTACTACAGGTACACAGGCTTTTCCGACATCACCTTTTTTGAGATTCAAAATCTGCTTTCCATTTCTTGTTTGGGCAAGAACCTCTCCTTCTTCAACGATGAAGCCATTACCCTTTTCAGAAACCACCACCAATTGTCTTTCTGGATCATGGAACAGTAGGGCCAGGATTTCAACTTCATTGGGAAGATCTATCATCAAACGAATTGGTTCCCCCAATCCCCTTCCTCCCGGTATTGAGGATGCCGGCAGGGAATAAAATCTACCGTTGGAACCAAAAATGATTAATTTATCCGTGGATTGTCCATGACGGGCAAATTTGAGTGAATCACCGTCTCGAAACTTGAAATCCTGGTCAAAGGGTACATGCCCCCGAAAAAGCCTGATCCACCCAAGTTCAGAGCAAATAACGGTTACAGGTTCACTCTCAATGACATCTTCCAAATCAAAATCACCTGCGTCGGTCAGGTCAGAAAATGCAGTTCTCCTCTGACAAGCCGGGTTTTTGGCAAATACGGCTTTGATTGCTTTCAACTCATCACTGATTTTGTTTTTTTGTAATTCCTCGCTACCAATGAGATCATCCAATTCACACCTTTCCTTGGTGAGACTAATCTGCTCATTTTTCAACTCCATTTCCTCAAGTTTCCTCAAGCTTCTCAAGCGCATATTCAAAATGGCTTCGGCTTGCACATCAAGCAGCTCAAATTCTTCTATCAATGTGTCCTTTGGAGAATTTTCATATCGAATGATTTCAATCACCCTATCCAGATTCATAAAGGCTACTATGTATCCTTCTAACAAAGTCAAACGATGGTCAATTTTATTAATTCTGAAATGGGCGCGTCGTTTGAGAATTACCAATCGGTGGTTTAGGAAAGCTTTCAAAATTTCCCAGGGGGTGCAAACCTTGGGGCGTTGACCATCAATCAGGACATTTAAATTCATGGAAAATCGGGATTCCATTTCAGTCAACTTGAATATCGCTTCCATGAGGGTTTCTGGTTCAATTTTACGGATTTTGGGTTCCAGAACTATTCGTATCGTTTCGGTTGATTCATCCCTGACATCAGCGAGTAATTGTGTTTTTTTATTTTGAACCAGTTTGGCCAAGCTCTCAATGAGTTTTGACTTTTGAACCTGGTAAGGAATCTCGGTAACGACTATCTGCCATTGATTGCGCCCCAGATTTTCGACCTCCCATCTTGCTCTAACTCTAATTTGTCCTTTACCTGACAAATAGGCCTTTTCAATTTGATCCCTGGTACTTACGATGATTCCTCCAGTCGGGAAATCGGGGCCAGGCAATTTGGACATCCGTGTTGTTATAGGTGGGTCTGGATAGCGAATTAAATGAATACAAGTGTCACAGAGCTCAATTATGTTATGTGGGGGTATATTGGCAGCCATACCAACCGCAATCCCAGTTGAACCATTGGCAAGTAAATTTGGAAATGAAGACGGTAACAGAATAGGTTCTTCAAGTGTATCATCGTAATTTGGACGAAAATCGACAGAATCCTCATTCAATCCTTCAAGCAGACTTTCTGCGAAGGTCGTCAATCTTGCTTCGGTATATCTTGATGAAGCAGGTTTGTCTCCATCAATATTTCCAAAATTACCTTGTCCGTCAATCAAAGGATAACGGAGGTTGAACTCCTGAGCCATTCTTGCCAAAGCGTCATAAATGGCTTGTTCACCGTGGGGATGATAGTTGCCCATAACATCCCCGGAAATCTTGGCAGATTTTCGGAATCCACTGGTTGGGCTCAATTTGAGTTCTTTCATGGCATATAGAATTCTTCTTTGAACTGGTTTTAGACCATCTCGTGCATCAGGTAATGCTCTGTGCATGATTGTCGAAAGAGCGTATTGTAGGTATCTTTCACTGATAGCCTTGCTCAGAGGGATATCTTGGGAGAAATGATCAAAAAGGTCTTTTGCCATTAAAATTGAGATTCCATAGGGTAAAATGAATTAATATAAGCCATTATTACTATATTAAATTTTGCTTAAACTAATTGAAGTAATTTATGATTCCATGAAGAAATCAGCCTTCACTGCATTTTAGTGTTGATAACTTAGCCAACAAATTTTGATTAGTAGTTTGCTTGGAATGATTACCCTATAAACAAGTCTAAAATCAATTATGGCTGGGGTTCCAAAATCAGCAAACCAGTTTTCGCTATAATGCAAATTTTGCCGTTTTTTGCAATTCCTGATTGATGATTCGAAAAAAGCAATTCAAAAACAACATTATATGGTTTGCCAGCCATAGTCGGCATCGTACAGTTCCTGGAGGTCCATGGAAAAACCTTTCATCTTTTTAAAATTAGCCGGATAAACCCGGACCATGAAAATAATCCGGTTTCGGGTGAAGTGCTCATTCAACAAGGATAAACCTGTCCTACGGAACATGCCACAGGTAATTGATGGGTATACACAAAAACCAGATTTCAGGACAATTCCGGGGTCGCATCAAAACTCCTGCCCGCGGTATTTTCCTAATTTGGACACCGACTTGATCGGTGTACAATTGGTATATACGATACAGGAGTCCTTCCTGCCGGTCAATTCGCCATGCAGGTCTTCATCACCCTGACCGAAATGGGCAACATGGTGTTCACAGTAAACGCAGTCGATGATCCTTATCTGGTGCCGTCCGTGGTAGACATTGAGGGGGCAGTGGTCCACCACATCCCAACCGATGCCACCATACGGCCACCTTACCTCCAATTTGCTCCTGGCATCCTTGACTCGCCTGAAAAATTCCCGTTTCCGCCCTTCTCTCCGCATGACATCTTTCCTCTCGCCCTTTGGGCATGACAGCCATCGGCGGGGCGCAGGTTTCGGTCCATCACCAACGACAAGGCCCTCGAGTTCCGGTAAGCTGATATCACGTGGGGTTTTCGAAAGATCAATCTCAATGCATGGCTGTTTTCTCCGGCGGATTTCCTTTCTCTTTTCTACATCCGTTTCGTGGGAAACCCTGATCTCCACCAAGAGCTGACGTCTCTCCCTTTCAAGAATGATATCTGGACGAATTCCCTGCAGCGATTCCTCTACCAGGATATCATCGGCGGAAATTTCAATGGCTTCAAACAATGCCTCACTGGCTTCATTGCAAAGATCCGTATGCATTGGGTTGCACAAAATGGAGCTGGCGAGGTATTCCTTGTCCGGTTCGTCTTCCTGCCCATATTCCCTGTCATGGAAAGCCGGCAGGACAATTTTTTTTCTGTCTCTGAGAATCTGCTTGGCAGCAAGATGGATATGGGTCTCTCCCATGTTATTGCAGTCGCTCTGGACATCATGGGCGAAATGCCAGGCCCGAATTTCTCCCTGCCTCGCTACCAGCGGGTGACCACAGGCTGCACAGACACAACCACACTTCCTGCCACGTTCTACTTCATTGATGCCGACACACTGTCCATCCCTTACTCCAATGCGTACATGTTTGTCTGATTGGGAAACCATCACTCTTGACCTTTCTGCCCTGAACTTGTACAGAATATAACGGTCAGGATGTTGCAGGGCAAGACAAAAACACAGGGTGCTAGCGAATCCTGGAGGAGGCCGTTGATATTCGACCTAGGCAGGTTTTCCGGATCCCAAAAGTGAATAGGTTTACTGCCGCTTCCCGGGTATTTGGGAATGCACCGGATGAATTCCCCATCCTCCTGCTTCACGACAAAATAGATATACCTTTTTGTATAAGCATGGAACGGACGACCCCTAGACCTTCCAGTAGCAGGGTAGAACACCCTGTCCAGTTCGGCCTCATAAGTCATGAGGGGCCCGTTGTCCTTGGGAAAACCACCCCGTCCAGCTTCTCGCTATTCTTCTTCAGCAGGGGTTCAAGCAGCGTGCGCCATGTATGGCCCCGGTTTCATCAGGCATTGATCGTTTATATGCGGCCAGCAGCTCCTTGACTTCCCCCGGTATTTCCATCCCGTTGTTGCGCAGGAGATTGAAGGTACGGGTCGTCAGCTTGCACTCTCCGATACGAACGTATTTCCAATTGATTGGTCCTGCTGTCATTTTCTCCCTCCTTGTCGATGGGGTTCAACAAGACTGCCGGTCTTACGGTCTATTCCAACCTAACCCAGTACGCCGATGATGATTATGACCGCCGCTACCACAACTCCAATTATCCACTTGGTTTGGGCATCGTTTCGTTTGGCGGCATCCGTATTGATCCGTTCAATATCAGTCCGCATGGCGTTTTGATCTGATCGAATTTCCTTCAGGGTTGCATCAACATTGGCTTCCATGAGTTTAAAATCCTTCTTCAGAAGTTCTATTCGCTTTTCAACTTCACCAAGCCTTTACCTATTCACCTAGAGTGCTTCCGATAAATATTTTTACGATGCCCAACAGCCGTAATTTCTACTTTGTCATCTGTAAAATTGTAGATGACGCGGTAATTTCCCACCCTAGCAGAGTAATCTGTATTGCCTTTTAACTTCTTTCCTCGATCTGGCGTTTCACATAACTTCTCCATCTCTTGAATAAGTTTTTTGGTATCTGATTGATTGGTTTTTAAAAGTCTCTTCAATTGTTTTTCGGCAGTCGAAGTGAAATCAAGATTGCGCATTCTTAATGAGTGCTACCAGTTCCCTAGATTTTTCCACACCAATAAAACCCTTTTTCCTGGCGTCCTCGGACATTTTGCCCCAATACCGATCTTCTTCTTCGGTATCTCTCCGGATACAAGACTCCAAGGCTTCAGCCACATAAGTCTTCACGCTCTTGCCACTGGCCTGGGCTATCTCTTTCAATTCCTCGTGTAAATCAGGCAAAAGATCAATTGATAACTTGGTCGATGTTTTGGTTCCCATGATACGCGATCCCTATCAAAGAAGAATATAAGATAACATATAAGCACAACACACTGTCTTTGTCAACTAGCACCCCACTCTGCAGTCATTGAAAACAGAAAGGGATTGCTGGGCAATTCTGCCTGCACCTCATCAACCAGCCGTCCCCGAGTGGCCTCACGACTAGGTCGTTTGATCTCCTACCGCTGAACAGTCTCTTTAGTCAGGACTGTAAATTGGAAAAAAAAGTCAACCGAAGATCAGTTTCTTAAAGTAGCAAGGATTGAAATTTTACAAGAAGAGTTGATATACTCCACTAAATTACTCCACAGCGTCCTGATTAAAAGGGGCTATCGGACTGTGTACGAGGATGGCGAAGAGCGTCTTACCGGTCAAGTCGGTTTTATGCGTGTTGTATACTTTAAGCATTTTCCTGTAATCAGGGAGTACTTTCTGGTGACTATTAAGATTGCGACCTCTAAATTTTGCGTAACTTTCATCCTTGTTGATAATTCTTGACGCTTCAAAAAAGTATTTGTAACTATTCAGCGCCCCTTTTATGAAGTTGTCTTTTAGGCAGGAATGCCTCCCGATGCAATGGCCTTATTGATGCCAATGTCTCACGTGGTGATGGTCGCTCGTTACCGGCTTGCGATGGCCTGGCACTCCGAAAGGGTTCTATCCAGGTGCCTGAACGGGAATATCCACCTCAAGCCTGTCGACAAGATCCTCCCGTGACGTGCGAAGTGTTTCCGGCATGTTCCAACCCTGCTTGCGGGCGGTCGCAAGAACCGTCCGGATGAGGGTACGGTTGAGGGCTCCCTGTCTGTTGCGGAAACGCCCCGATATCTTCTGCTGAACCTTTCCCATCCGAACCGCCAATTCGGCCATGTTGTTCGTGGCGGGCACCTGCGGGTTGCAGGTGTTATTTCTCACAATAAATCGTCACGTAACCCCGGTTTTTTATCAAATTAATTCAGCGCCGATTTACTGATAGATTGAATTAATTTGAGAATCGTCCTCTTTCCTTTCCAAGTAGTCCCTTTTTCCAAGTAGCAAAGTCCCCGAATTCGAGATCACACCCTTGTCGATCAGATAATCGGTAAGGCGACGGGCCGTTAAGGCAAGCCTGTCTTCCATTTGACAGCTACCGACCTCGGGGCAGGTGGTGGCAAGTTTCCCTAACAGGTCGGCATCGCAAAGGAGGACGTCCAGCAATCATGGACGACAACACCCAGGGCTGCAAGCATCACATCGCCACGACCCTTGCCAATCCACAGATACGTCAGAAGATGGGTACACGCAACATGCAGCCAGTGCAACCGGCCCTCGATCCTCAACCCGGTCTCGTCCATGTGCTTGACCCGGGCCTTAACAACACCTGCCCTGATCGTGTCCACGAGACCACCGTAGGCACGGGCCCGACGGGACACCATGTTCACAACCGTTCCTGGCGACACCTTCACACCGAAAAGATCCCTTAAGGACTCAACCAGACGCTTCACCGGAAGGAGTTGATGGGTATTGAGATAAAGAACCAGTCCCGTCAGATGGGGACCATACGGCACCGGAGATCCGACACCCTCTGGAAAGGAGGCTTTGGTGTCCCCGTTACACTGCGAGCAAATGCCGACACAAGCACGATGATCCACAACACGCAAGGGCAACGGTTCCGGTAGGTCCTGCACCTGGCGTGTCTCAAACCCGACCGACATCCCTTCATCCAGGGTGTGGCCACAATGGGCACAGGCAGGGGGGCCTCAACATGGTCGGGATTCTCCGAACGGAGCAGCGTTGTCCCCTTGCGTCCCTTCTGTCCACCGGGCTTGCGTCCCTTCACAGGGGTGCGTTTCGGTGCCCGGGGGTTCCTTAATCTGTCACTTGACGGAGGCTTGCTGCTGTTGGTGCTGTTCAAGCCAAGACGACGTTCCAATTCGGAGATCAACACCGCTTGCCTCGCTACGGTGTTCTCCAATTCCCGTATCCGTGCATCCGTGACCGCAAGGGCTTCAACCAAAGCCTGCACATCCGTCGTAGGAAAAAAAGGAAAACGTAACTATCTGTCTGTATCAAAAACCACTGCTAACGAATTGTTGGCCTCAAGGGCATGTGTTGGACGTGCGGACTATGCCGTCTTTTCATGGCCAACACGTGGGCTCGACTTTCAGAATGTCAACAGGAACAATCCAATCCTTCAGATTATTGAAAATATTGGGTACCTGAATAGTTACCAAAAGATTTCCTTGGAATCGCAGGGATAAGAAGGATGCAAAACAGGGTAGATCCATATGTGGTGGCTTTAGCTAAAAGCGAAACTTCATTGATAAACGAATGCATAGTTGTATGCAAAGAAACAATGATCAGTCGTCCAAACCGCAACCCCCCTGTGGCATGTAAACATTTGGGGATTACATACTTGAATATACATAATTCTCTCTGATCCCCTTTACATCGTTATTCACACGATCCCTCCAAATAAAAAGGGCGGTCTTGATACCACCCTTTTTTATTTTTCGGTTGGGTATTTAGTTGGATTTTCTCCACAACTTCTACATTTATTTGAAGGATGGTCCATTTTTGGATGGGGGATTTCATATAATTTATCCTTTAATCTCACTGTTTTTTCTGGATGAAATAACTCAGGCATACCTGTCAATGTAGTATCCCATCTTTGTATTACTTGTCTTTGAGATTCATATTCTTCAATACTATCATCTATTTTTCTATTCGATTGCTTCACAAAAATAACAATAAATATGATCTCCAAAACAATATAGAGAATGATCAAAGTTATAGTCAGCAAGGAAAACTCCTCTATAAGAGCAATAATTATTGGAATCATGTCTTTAACCACAAGAATGATTCTAGCAGTTGACGATAGCCAGAAATAAGCTTCTTTAATAGAAGAATATAATTTTCTAAACATCCTAAAATCTCATTTATAAATTCAATTCTACTATCCATTAAATATCTCCTAAAATAAAAAAGGAAACCTCATAAAAGTTCCCTAAAATCTATGTAAATTTTTAGATACCTAAGGTATCAGTAAATAAAAGAGCAAGTTTTCCTGCCCATTGTACAATCATTTCTATTTCATAAAATTCCTCTGTTTACACTAATCCATAAACCGCTTGACTTTACCCCCCCCCCCCCATCGTGTAAAGGGTTTTATTTTTGTTATTAATGGGGTTATTGTGAAAAGATTAATTGGTTTCTCATTAGCATTTCTAGTATTCAGTTCACCAATATATGCAGGCTGGATTTCGGAGGTTGTAAAAGATGATATGACAGATGAAGAAAGCTTAGTTATTATTTCAGATCAAGGAGCCATAATTAATTGTGGACTTACTGAAACTTATTCGAGTTCTGGTCACACAATAGGTGTTGGCTTTCTTATTCCTGGCGGAGGAAGAGTCTATAAAGACAGATACAGAGTTCAATACAGGTTTGATAAAGAACAAGCCAGTAGTATTTATCTTGAAAAAATGAGAAGCGGCGATGGATTATTCTTTCGAACAGAATCACAAGAATATATCGATCATTGGGGTGAGGACAGTGTGCTGTATGAAATAGGGATCGAGAGGTTAGCAGAGCAAACCAATTTCATCAAGAAAATGATTGCAAAAAATCGTCTTCTAATTCGTATGCCAACTGGTAGTGGTTCTACAGTGGATATGACAGTAAGTTTGATTGGCTTATCTAAACATTTAACACCTAATCTAGAATACTGTGGGTTAAAATAAAAATACCTACTGACTGGTAAGGTATGCTATCAATTTTAAACAGATAAACCACAAAAATCTTCTAATCGGTTGATTTTCAGTTTCAAGCAGTTGCAGTCGGTTCTACATCCTCACCATCAATCATTCCTCTATAGGTCAACCTTTTACCCTCCATCATCTTTACGGTTGCCATCATTATTTCAAGTGTATCCATAGAGCGAAGATTATAACGAGTAGTAAACTCATTTATGTATTTGTCCATGTGCTTCTTGCTAAAATGGTGAAAGGTTCCATGATAACCCTTCTTCAATAAAGACCAGAAGGACTCAATTCCGTTGGTGTGTGCTTGACCATTTACATACTGGCTTACTGAATGATTAACAGTTTCATGCTTCTGGGGAATACCCTTGTATGATTTATGTTCGTCTGTATAAACTGTAGCATCCTCTGAAACATTATCGGAAACAAACTCATGCATGGTCTCTTTATCAGTTGATTTAACAACCTTGGCAATAACCTTATTGGAACCTCTCTCCTTAACCCCTACAACCGCAGTTTTACCAACTGTACCTCTACCTTTTTTGAGTTTCTTGCTGTTATGTTTATTCTTTTCCTTACCTCCCATGTAGGTTTCGTCTATTTCAACTAACCCATTCATATTATCCCAATCAATTATCCAACCTTCTCTAAGTCTTTGTGCCATAAACCAAGCAGATTTTTGAGTAATATCCAAGTCTCTGTGAAGTTTCATTGAGGAAACACCCTTCAACGAGGTTGACCACAGATAGATACCGATAACCCATTTTCTTAAAGGGATTGGGGAGTGAGACATTACAGTTTTTGTTCGTACACTAAAGTACTTCCTGCAATCTCCACAATGATATGGGGATGACTTGCGGTTTTCGTATTTCTTGATACGATCACAACAACCACAATGAGGGCAATGTGTAGGAACACCTACCTCACCCCATCTTTGGACTTCAAGCCATTCTTCTGCTACTTGACCGTCTGGGAACATATCAAAAAGTTCAATAAGGCTTATTCCGTTTCTGTAGAATTTCCCGGGGGCTTTCTGTGTCATTTTATCATCCTTTATTTCTGTTATAATTTGTATAGGGTATATACAGGTGTTTATTTTGTATATTCAAGTATATAGAAAAAATAAAATTGCTTTATTAGTGAGGGTTTGGAATTGTAAAATATTTTGGGAACATTACTATGAAAGGTGGTTAATCGTCGGGTAAAATTTGAACATTCTGCTATCAGAGTCGGTGAAAAACGATAGATATCATTTAGACATTTCGACCTAAGAAAGGCAGTGAGGGAAGTCTTATGACTTCCTAATATTTTTGTTTTTAAGAGGACATCAAATGTTCAAAATAATACTTGAGGTTAGAGGCCTCAGACTTACGGTTTGGGTTCCTGTTAGTGTGATAATATTTATTATTATTATGGCTAATTAGGAATACTGGGTAAGGGAGGGTAGAATATTAAAAACTAGGAATCTGTATATTCAAGTATGTAATCCCCAAACATTTCGGGGTAAAATCAATAAATGTTACAAAAATGCTTGCCAGAGAATTTCCAAATGAAGAGTGGGAATAAAATTAACTACCCCCACCCTCAAAAGTCTAAAAAGTAATTCCGTAAAAGTCACTAAAAGATATCAAAACCTAGCTGATACAGGTTTATCAACCGTCGTAATCCACTTCATTTACAAGTAGAAGAGCTTGTTCGCGGTTTGCACCAATCGTATCCAGGTTCAGGTCGTCAGGCTCAAAGGACCCCCAACTTTCGACCACCGGGGATAATGCAACATCCGGATGTACCGGATATTCATGATTGACTTCAGCATATATCTGTTGAGCCTCTTGGGAAGACAAAAACTCCATTAACCCGAGGGCACTGTCACGATTGGGAGAATATTTTGCCATCGCCATGCCGGAGACATTCACATGGGTCCCGCCATTTTCGAAGGTGGGGAAAATAATACGAACTGCATCAGCCCAGGCTCTTTGTTCTTCATTGGATAACATAAGCCCCATATAATAGGTATTACCCAGAGAAATATCACACTCTCCAGCCCAAATGGCTTTGACCTGAGCACGGTCATTCCCCTGTGGTTTGCGAGCAAGATTGCCTTTGACACCCTCTAACCACTCCTTGGTCTTATCCATACCATGGTGAGTAATCATTGAAGATGTCAAAGCCAGATTATATGCGTGTGAGCCAGATCTGGTACAAATTCGATTGTTCCAATCAGAGCCAGCAAGTTCCTCATAGGTCAAAGCCGAGTCAGGTACGCGATCCCTAGAGGCATAAACAATTCTTGCCCGCAGTGTCAAGGCAAACCATTTATCTGCAGGATCCCTGAAATTCGCTGGAATGTTTTGTTCAAGAGTTTCGGAAGCAACTGCCTGTGTTACACCTGCATTAACAAGATTCTGCAAGCGGGATATATCCGTTGTAAGGATAACGTCAGCTGGAGACCTTTCACCTTCGAGTTCTAAGCGAGCAATCATTCCCTTATTAAGGAAGATGGTATTGGTTTCAATGGACGTTCTTTTGGTGAATTCATCCAACAGCGGTTGAATTAATTCAGGTTGTCTGTAGGAATAGATATTCACTTCATCGGCTTGTACAGCCTGGAATCCCAGGGTAGCAATGATCAAACTCCAGATGAGAATACCTTTAGATATAATAATTTGCATTTAAACTCCTTTATATCCTAGTAAAATAGTCGGAAATAGATTTATGATACAAAATTGACACTGTCAAGTATCAAGAAAAAGAAAAAATCAGGGGCTTTGAATTTCGCCCCGATAGACTTTTAAGGGTGGTTTATGTTCTTCCTGATGTCCGAGTGAGTGTAGCTTGGATTTACTAGGTTTCATCCAATTTTTCGATGAGTTCCGGGACAGCCTGAAACAAATCAGCGACTATACCATAATCCGCCACCTGAAAAATTGGTGCATCCTCATCCTTGTTAATTGCAACAATGATTTTTGAATCTTTCATCCCGGCTAGATGTTGGATAGCACCCGATATACCAACCGCAACGTAAAGGTTAGGAGCAACAACTTTCCCAGTCTGACCGACTTGCCAATCATTAGGTGCATAACCTGAATCGACTGCTGCTCTTGAAGCGCCCACTGCAGCGCCCAACTTGTCTGCCAGTTTGGAGATAAGTTCAAAGTCCTCAACTGATCCGACGCCCCTTCCTCCAGAAACCACGATTCCTGCCGATGTCAGTTCAGGGCGATCGGATGAAGCAACACGGTCTTCAACCCAGCCACTGATTGCATTTTCTATTTCCTTGGAAAGTTCTTCAATGGGGGCATTGTTTCCTTCCTCAGCAGCTTGGTAAGCAGCTGTCCTAACAGTGATTATTTTTTTGGTGTCTTGAGATTTAACTGTTTGAACGGCATTACCTGCGTAGATAGGGCGCTCAAAAGTATCAGCAGAAACGATACCAGAAATATCCGATATCATCATGCAATCTAATAAGGCTGCAGCACGAGGTAGAATGTTCTGTGCAAAGGTAGAGGCCGGGCCTACAATATGATCATAGTCATCGGAAAGACTGACGATCAATTCGGCTAGAGGTTCAGCCAAGCCATGAGCAAAAGTTAAGTTTTCAACCTTTATGACTTTGGCAACACCTTGAAGCTTGCTAGCCTGTTCTGCTGCTGGAGAGCATGAATCTGAAGCACATAGTACGGTAACTTCACCCAAATCCTGAGCTGCTGTAAGGGTTTTGGCTGTAAGGTCAATGGCGAGTTCTGACCCATTCAGCTCTCCTAAAAGTAATACGGCCATTAGATTACCTCCGCTTCATTTTGTAACTTAACGACGAGATCGCCAACTGAGGGCAGTATTTCTCCAGCCTTTCTGGTTGGCGGCTCAACAGTTTTGATTATTTCGAGCCTTGGGGTGATATCTACCCCATAATCTTCGGGTGTTTTGGTTTCAAAAGGTTTTCTCTTGGCCCTTTGAATATTTGGTAACGACGGATACCTTGGTTCATTCATTCTCAGATCAACGGTTACAATTCCCGGTAACTGCATCTTAATGACCTGCAAACCTCCATCTACTTCGCGCACAGCAACAGCTTCATTTCCTTCGACATTGAGTTCTGAGGAAAAGGTTGCTTGTGGGTAGCTGAGAAGGGCTGCGAGCATTTGACCTGTTGCATTCATATCATTGTCAATTGCCTGCTTACCCATCAACACCAAACCCGGTTGTTCTTCATCAACAACAGCCTTTAACAGTTTGGCCACGGCCAAGGGCTCAATATCAATGTGGGGGTCATCAGCGGCATGAATTAAAATCGCCCGGTCGGCTCCTACAGCTAAAGCTGCCCGGAGGATTTGCTGTGCCTTTGGAACACCTATGGAAACTGCGATAACTTCTTCTGCTTTTCCAGCCTCCCTGAGACGAATTGCTTCTTCAACTGCTATTTCATCAAAAGGGTTCATTGACATTTTAACATTGGCCAGATCCACACCTGAGCCATCAGTTTGCACCCGCACTTTAACATTGTAATCTATCACTCTTTTGACAGGAACAAGTACCTTCATATTCTATCCTTCCAAAAAGGAAATCTCCAAACAATTACTGTTGAGATTCCCAATTATGCAATAAAATTAGATTTTACAGATTCAAGCGCTATTTTTTCTGCTTGCACCTGGTATCCATAATACATCACCGCCACTATTGTCGTTGGAAGCTCTTGCCATGACAAAAAACCAGTCTGATAACCGATTTAGGTATTTGATGGTTACGGGATTAATCTGGTCTTCCAAGGCAAGACCTACAACAAGTCTTTCTGCCCTTCTTGTAACAGTTCTACAATGGTGAAGGTGGGTTGCCAAGACCGTTCCTCCCGGAAGAATAAAACTCCTCAAAGGTGCAAGATCCTTGTTGGCTTTGTCGATTTCCTTTTCCAGCCTGTCAACTTGATTCTCCACAATACGAAGTGGTGGGAATTGAGTCTTTTCAGACTCGGATTGAGGAACACATAAATCGGCACCCAAATCAAATAGGTCATTTTGAATGATCATTAACTGTTCCCGAAGAACTTCTTTGGCTTGCAACACGGCATAACCCAGGATAGAATTCAATTCATCCACGGTTCCATAAGCTTCCACCCGAAGAGAGGTCTTGTGAACCCTGGAACCGTCCCCAAGAGCGGTTTCACCCTTGTCTCCAGTTTTGGTATAAATTTTATTTAATACGACCATGAGCTTCAATCATTGTCCACCATTACAAACAGGATAATCAAAATAACAGCAACAGCCTGTGACATAACCCGCAATCGCATGAGCTTGTTGCCGTGCTTGCGGTTGAATTCTGTATCTGCTGCAAAACCGATAATACCAACAAGTAGAACGATTAGAACAAATAACAGGGCTGCCCCGATGATTATACCTTTCCCCATATCCCCTACAATTGTTTGGCCAGAATAGAATCAACTGCACTCGTTGGAAGTACACGCTTTAGCAAGGCCATAAAGTGAGTAGGGAAAGTTACCCTGTATTTTGCTTTAGGCTTTTTGGCTTCAAGTGCATGAATTAATACCTTGGTTACAGCAGAAGCAGGCAACTCAAAGGGATCTTTTTTTCCGTTTTCTTCGTACAATCTGGGGATTAACTTAGTACGATAATCTTCGACATATGGAGATGCTTCCCAGTCAATCCATTTTTCAAAATGTTTTCTTGTGTTGACTCTGATACTGGTGGTTATTGGTCCTGGTTGAATAAGAGACAAATAAATCCCTGTATTTCGTAACTCAATTCTCAGAGTGTCTGTTAGTCCCTCAAGGGCAAATTTGGTTGAATTATAAGCGCCTCGCCAAGGAATTCCGGTAAAGCCCAAAATGGAAGAATTTTGGATTATTCTACCATAACCTTGTTTTCTCATGACGGGTAAAACGAGTTTTGTCAGCTTATGGTAACCAAAAAAATTGACCTCAAAGATATCTCTTAGGGCTTCAACAGGGAGATCCTCGACAGCAGCCATCAAACCGTGGGCACCATTATTGAATAATCCGAAAAGTGAACCACCGGTTCTCGACATGGCTTCATCAAAACCAGCATTGATACTATCTTGATTGGAATAGTCGAGCACAAAACTTTCCAAGCCCATTTCCATTAACCGTTCGCAGTCCTTCTCTTGTCGACAAGTTGCGAGAACTCTCCACCCCCTTTGCGATAGAGTCAAGGCACCATCAAGACCGATTCCTGATGAGCATCCAGTTATAAGAACAGTTTTCTTTTCCATTATGTCCTGTAGATAAAATGCTGAGATAACACCTCGACCTTAACAGTGAAATAACTTATAAGCCGATAATTGGAACAAAATAAGCAGTATCAAAGGAAATTATAACCTCTTGAAATAAGCCAAATACGATTATTATTGGCAAACATCATCAAATATAATTCAAAAAAATGGGGATTATATATTTGTTTCCCCAACTTTCCCTAGCCATCCTTCCTTGCCATGAATCACCAGTCTTTCTTTGAACGAAAAAAATCCTTTTAATATGTTTTTATCGTAGATACAGGGATAAAAAGGGTTGCTGGTAGGCCGGTGGCTTATGTCATTATAAAAATTCATGACATGGGTAAACAAGTATATAATCCCCAAAAAAATTAACCCTGAGGGCTTTTCGATAGATCATGACAACAATCGTTATTGAAACCCAGCGTCAATCTGGGTGATAATTTCAATCTTTGCATCAACCGATAAACAAAAGGGAAGTTGCGGGCATAGGATGACAATTTAAGCCTCCCAAGGGGAGTGGCTTTAATTCAGGGAAACCAACCCCTGCATCTGTGAAGTAAATGAGATATTCAGGAAGGTTCTGTAAAAAATAATGTTATTAAAGAGGGTCTATTTTGAAATTAATCAAAAAAAATTTAATAGGCATGGCTAAATGATAACCAAACCAAGGTTGATATGGGTGTTTGAGATTATACCTTAAGGAAGGTTCGGGTAAGAAACGGGAATGTTATGAAAATCAATCAAGTAGGTGTAATTGGGGCCGGTCAGATGGGTAACGGTATTGCCCATGTGTTTGCTCAAGCAGGTTACAAGGTCTTGCTCCATGATTCATCCTTTGAGGCCGCCTTTACCGGCTTTCAGAGTATCGAAAAAAACATGAACAAGCTTATCGATCTTGAGAAGTTAACGATTGATGATAAAAAAGAAGCTCTTGGTCGTATCACCATCAAAAGAAGATTGCCTGATCTTGGTGAATCCGATTTAATCATAGAATGTGCTGTTGAAAATGAAGAAGTAAAAAACAGTATTTTTGAAGAACTCCAAAATCATCTTGCTGATCATACCCTCCTCACAACAAACACATCATCAATTTCAATTACTCGATTGGCAGCTAAAACCGATAGACCTGAGAGGTTTATGGGTTTTCATTTCATGAATCCGGTCCCCCAGATGAAGTTGGTTGAATTGGTACGAGGTATAGCTACCGAAGATATGATTTACGAAGAACTGAAGAGGGTTGTGACAACCTTAGGCAAGACTCATACCTCATCGGAAGATTTCCCCGGGTTTATTGTCAACCGTATTCTCATGCCCATGATCAACGAGGCCATTTATGCCCTTTATGAAGGGGTTGGCAATGTCGAATCCATTGATAAATCAATGAAATTGGGTGCCAACCATCCGATGGGACCATTGGAACTAGCGGATTTCATCGGTCTGGATACCTGTCAGGCCATTATGGAAGTACTTCATAATGGCTTGGGTGATACCAAGTACCTTCCGTGCCCCCTGCTAAAGAAATATGTCGAAGCCAAATGGTTAGGCAAAAAAAAGATGCGAGGCTTTTATGATTACCACTTTGACCCCAAACAACCGACCCGCTAAATTCCCCGAACCCATAAACTTCCGGCCATAACCTAATTCCCCCAATTTTTGCTTTGCATCTCATTCAACCTGGATACGGCACGGTTGAATTCAAAGGATTCGCTTCCTTCGATATAGAGATTTTCAGGGTTTGAAGCGGCCGAGACAAACAACTTGATTCTGTTTTCATAGAGTGTGTCAACCAGCATGACAAAACGTTTTGCTTCGTTGTAATTTTGCCGTGAAAGTAAGGGGACATCTTCCAGGATCAACACTTTGATATTGTTGGCAATGGCAAGAAAATCAGGTGGGCCCAATGGTTGTCCGCAGAGTTCCCAGAAATGCGTTCTCAGAGTCCCATTTGAGAATTGGGAAAAGAGAATTTCCCGACCCTTAAACTCAATCTTGAGACGCTCGGAATGTCCCCCAGACAGTTCTTGCCAAATGGCTTCCAATCCCTGTGAAGCCATTTCATTGGCTGGATGGAAATATGACTTCTTTCCTTGCAATCTGTTTTTTCTGTGATCAAGCCTTCCCCCGAACTCGACGACATTCAAATTCGATTCCAAGACTTGGATATAGGATTCGATTAAATGACGGTTAAGACCATCCTTGTAAAGCTCAGAAGGTTGCCGATTAGATGTGGTAAACAGCACAGTTCCCTTGGCAAAGAGGCTCTTTAGTAATCTCCCGACAATTACACCGTCAGGTACATTGTCTATTTGAAATTCGTCCAGACAAAGAAATTTCAGATCTTGGGCAAAAATATCACTCAATGGCGGGATAACATCTTCAACTTCCTGTTGACGGATAACCTTGAGGCGGTCGTGAATTTCCTGAATAAAAGTTAGAAAATGGAGTCGACGCTTTTCCTCAATCGGAATATGATCGTAGAATAAATCCATAAGCATTGATTTGCCCCGACCTACACTACCCCAAAGATACAATCCCTTTGAGGTTGCCGCCCTCTTTCGAAACAACTTCCCCATGAGACCAGTTGTCGAAACAGGTTTAAGCAATATATTTTCCAACCCTTCCAAATCATCGAGCAAATCGGCCTGTGCCTGATCAGGGATGATTCCTCCATCCTGTAAAAGCTTGTGGTAAACGTCTCGGATTGATTCGGTCACTTTGGAACTATTTTAGTTTGTTCTTCAATTCTGCTTCTACTGATGTGGGGAGAAAAGTAATTGAAAATATCTACAATTATCATTCATTCGGCATTACACTAAGGCAACCAAACTTTAAAGAACTCCATCGGACCTGAAGGTAATTTCTACATTTCCCTTTTGGAATCAACGCCAACATTTCAATTACATTTGTCTCGGCTGAACCTATTGGAAACCTGGTCGGTTATTATTGCGTGAAGGATATGGTGACTCTACTTAGAATTTCCCAATGCCAAAGTTCTTGCCCGCATCCAACTCATGAATTCCTCCGTGTTACCCTTGAAGTCGTTTATTTCCTCCCTTTCAATTGGATCACCAATAATCGGATTTTGAGGCTTCTTCATGGAATGAGCAATTTCGTGCAGTAGCAGGGATTGCCTGAGTGTGGGTGAAATCAAATTGGCCCAATGGTACCATCGGCTGTTTTCACCTGGGAAAAAGACAGGAACGACACGAGCACTACTTCGTCGAATGAGTTTCGCCGTGAAAGGGTTCCAGGTCGCTTCAACAGAAGATTCAAACCAACCAGGTGCAGAAGCCACCTGGCCAGCGGGAAACAAAACTAATACTCCTCCTGCCGCCAAATGCTCCATGGCGAACTTTCGCATGGCAATATTTTGTTTGACAGAATCTTCAACATGAGGAAAGGCAACAGGAAGAAGATTGTCTTGAATTTCAGGGATGGTGTTAAGCAACTCTCTGGTAAGTATCTTGAAGTCCTTTCTAACACGTTCACAGAACTCAGCCAAAATCAACCCATCAACCAGACCATGCGGGTGGTTGGCTACCATAATTACAGGACCGGTCCTGGGAATTTTGTTAATTTGTTCTTGCGGCGTCAGGAGGTCAATTTGTAACAGTTCAAGTGCTTTACTGAAAAATGTCTGGTTCGGAAACCGCCCGGTACTTTCATAAATTCGAATCAACCGAATGAGAGTTAATTTACCAGTGAACCATTCAATAATTCGTATAATGGTGCCTCGATAAGACTCTGGAAAGGTGTTGCCATAAGATAATTGCTTACTTTTATAGGGCTGATAATCGGGATCATCGGTGAAGGGCTTTTCGTACCCTTCAGGGAATCCGGTGAGATCAGAAACTACTACAGAGTGGTCGTCGTGACGGTCATGATTCTTCATAAAACTTTTCCGCAACCAAATTTTCCAGTGCTAACTTCAGTTCTTCTTGATCATCGCCGAAGATTTCAATCGAAATGGTTGACCCTTTGGAAGCAGCCAAGGTCAATAACCCCATAATAGAGTCGCCTGCTACAGTTAATCCATTGAACGAAACTTCAACCTCAGACTTGTATTGCTCCACCAGTTCTACAAATTTGGCAGAAGCCCTGGCATGCAGCCCTTTTTCGTTGATTATTTCGAGATCACATTTAACGGCCATATATGGTTACCTTTCGTCATAAATTCTGATGTGCTGCCGTCCAGCTTCAAAAGCAAGCTTGGTGGCTTCTGAAAGGCTTTTGTTTCTTGATTTCACAAGCTTAATCAACATTGGAAGGTTAACACCCGTCAGGATTGTGCCAGGTGTTTTCCGACATGCGCAAACAGATAAGTTCGATGGTGAACTCCCGTAAATATCGGTTAGAATGACGACCCCAGCCCCTTGGTCAACCTCACAAATAGCAGTACAGATTTCATCTTCCTTGGCCAAGCGATCAGTCTGATCATCCATAGTGATGGCTGTCAGATACTGTTGCTTCCCCAAAATCTGTTCAAGGCAATCACACAATTCAAGTGCAAAATTGCCGTTGGCAACAACCACAATACCGATCACAAGGACAGACCTCCATCGCGATTTGGTAAGAGCTGAGGATTATTCCCGAGTGAAATAAATTTCAGGTAATTTACCATGGAAGTTGAAACTCTCATAAAGAAATTCAGTCAATCCTAGTGCAATCGTTCACCAGATAGCAATACATTTAATGCTTGAGCTACGAAACTATTCCCTTGAGCATAAATGCATGGGACTTCTTGATTAAAAAACTTTAAGGTGCGCAATGGAGGTAAACGTTTTGTTTCCTTTTTCGATAGATCTACAACGGTTGAGAGTTTGATTCCCTCACACCAGGGGACTTTAAATATACCAACATATCTCGATTCTATCATTCCGGAATTACTGTCAAGTGGTTTCAGATACAAACCATCTGATCTTTCCTCAATGACTGTTTGATCGTCAGCCACAAGTTGAGACCCAAGCGAAATCATTTTCATCGCTAATGTACTTTTGCCGGAACCTGAACGACCAATTATAAGGACTCCTTTATCTCCAAATGCAATAGCAGACGCTTTCAGCACCCTTTCCTTGTTTGAAGGTTTGAACATTCATTTAATAGCTGGAAGTCTGGTCTTTTTTCATGCTTCCACCACCTTCCATGAGATTCAATCCTTGACGAACCTCGGAGATGTTCTGCTTGGATGCACCTGAAAGTAACCTGACATCACTGAGCAGTGTCACAAGATCAAAGCCCCATTCAACTGCTTTAATTGCGTATTCAGATGATCCTGTATGAATCCCGGCGATTATGCCCTCATCCTTGCAAGCAAACATGATATTTTTGATGCATTCAATCATTTCCGGTTCCTGGCGGTCCAGTCCTGGAGGTAGTGCACCATTCGTAATTCCCAAAGTAAGGTCAGCTGGGCCAATATAAACACCATCAATACCTGGCGTTGTTACTATTTCCCGAAGATTGGAGTAAGCTTCAGCCGTCTCAATCATGGCAAAGCAGGTAACATTGTCATTGGCTTCTTTGTAATAATTATCCCCTGCTCCAAAAAGTGCCCTGGTCGGGCCAAAACTGCGTGTTCCCAATGGCGGATAACGGACATAAGACGCCAATTCTTCAGCTTGTGAACGATTATTGATCATCGGACAGACAATTCCATAGGCTCCGGCATCAAGGGTTTTCATAATAATCCCTGGTTCCAACCAAGGAACCCTTGCCATCGGTGTTGTATTACTGGCCCGCATGGTCTGAATCATCCTTACAGCATCTGTGTAATCAATTACTCCGTGCTGCATGTCGATGGTAATACTGTCATATCCCTGGGCAGCAAGAATTTCAGAAACAAAGGGATTGGCTATCGAACACCACGCATTAATGACAGGTCTCTTTTCATTGAAGGCCTTTTGTACTCTATTTTTAATCATAAACTTCCCGTATCTAATTACCCGGGTCAAACGATTGTTATGTTGTGATTTACAATCAAGACCTCAGCCAATTTTTGATACTAGATTTTGTAAGGGAATTTTCAAGTTAAACTCTTGAACCGATTGTAATTGGATCAGTAATTTGTTGAAATGTGCCACAATCAATCAGCTCTGAATTCCTGAATCAGGCATTTGGTAGATAACTTTATGCTAATCGATATTAAACCTAAATCAGGAAGGCAAAAGCCTCTATTGTTCCAGTAATTCCCGCTAGCAACATTTTTCTTAAAATGGTGCTTGTCTGTATTATGTTAAGGGCCGGTTTTTGTTTTCCAGGTATTTTCGGGACAGGTAACGGATTACAACGGCTTGATTTCCACCCCCAAACCGGGCCGACCACCCCGTTTTTGAACGCATCGGACACACGCCACCCGTCCGCCGGAGAAAGCCCCGTCGCCACCTGTCCTGAACACGCCCAGAACCGCTTGTTTCATCACGGTGTCAGGTCACCGCCGGCGGTCCCCTTGTCCTGCGTCCGGCCAAGTGATTCAGAAGATGGTCCCACCCCTGAAGGTCAAGGACATCGCATAGAGACAGCATGCGCCGCCACAGGGTCGTTCGTGAGCCGGCCGCCGCCAGGGCTTCTCGGAAGACCGGCCTCCATCAGCCCCTCAAGATTGTCCCGGGTGATCTCGTGATCCGTAATCCATCCAAACCGCCTGATGATTTCCGGTTCAAGCCGTGTCCGGCCGCCCCCCCCCCTTTTTTGCGGATCGTCCGTGCCGGAATGCGTTCCCTCAAGTCCAGAGCATTGCCCCTGAGGTCAGGGTTGTTGGCATTCAACCGGACACCGTTCCGCCAGCAAAAGGTGAGGGTCCGGCCATCCTCCTTGGTGACCACCCATCGCCTTCCACCCTCGGCAAGTTGGGAAGAAACGGTCTTGTGGCCCTTCTCCTTCGCCCCAATGATGACATTCATGCCCAGCTCTCGTAACTACCGTATTCACACATCTTTCCGGGGATCGGTGGACCATTATTCAACCGTTACTATTGGGGTATATTTAAATTCGGTATTGACAAGGGCAAAGATTGCCAAACCTGCCATCAATCAATCGGGCAGGCTGTACTTGCGATAATGGACCGGATCAGGAATGGAGGCAAAGACCTTGTGAAGGAGGATAACAGATCCGGCATGGATAAATACCGGTGAAGGACATGGTAGGACATGAAACTGCTCGTAACGATGACTTAAGGTAAACTTTTGTTATTGGGTTGAAAAAAAAGGAATCATGAAAAAATGGCAAAAGCTGTTTTGAAGGGGGGTACGAAAAATAAAATTCCTCAGCCACGTAAACGCCCTGTTTAAGAGAAAACTAAATTCTAGCGGGAATTACTGATGAAAAAACCAGGTGTCATATATACGGAACAAAATGGCAGTCAGGGTAATCGCTTTTAAAATTTTTATTTCCTCTTTTGGTTATTTAATCCCATACTGTCTCAAAATAAACAACATTATTTTGAGGGGATTACGGATCCCCGACGTCGTAACGCAACCCGCCATGATCTTCATGAAATGCTGATGATTGCCCTATTGACGGTCCTCTCGGGCGGTGAAACCTGTACCGACATGGCTCAATTTGGCCGTGAAAAGAAAGCTTTTCTTCGTCGTTTCATGACCCTGAAGCCATGGCATCCCCAGCCCTGAGGCGTTCTCGGATCTCTTCACTTGCCTCAACCCTCAGGAACTTGGCCGGACCCTGGCCCGTCTTTCGGTTGACTGGAGTGATCGTCTCAAGGCTCGGCTTCCCGATGCGGTTGACGATGTCATTGCTCTTGATTACAAAGCTTTACGGCATTCTTTTTCCGAGGCAACCGATCGTTAGCCCCTACATCTGGTCCATGCCTTTGCCACCGGGACAAAATTAGTCCTGGCCCAAGTGAAAGTCGATGGCACATCAAACGAGATCACAGCCCTTCCAGCCTTGCTTGCTATTCAGGGACGGACCGTGACCTTGGATGCGATGCAGACACAACGCGAGACCGCACGGTCTCTCACCGATGCCGGTGGAACCTCCATCTGTGCTCTTAAGGGGAATCAAAAAACACTGTACGAGGATGTCAAACTGTTTTTAGACGATCCCGATCAGGCGTCGTCCATCAAGGCCTCCAACCCCGATGTTGCCACCGGGCATGGCCGGATTGAAACCCGCACCGCATCGGTGTGCCATGACATTGACGGGTTGCACGAGCATGACGGGCCGGCCTTGGCGGCGATTGGATCGGTTACAGCACAACGCGAGATACGGGGTAAGCAGAGTAGTGAGACCCGCTATTTTATTATGAACAAGAACCGGACACCGGAACAATTACGCCGGCAAGTCCGATCCCACTGGGCGATTGAGAACGCGCTTCATTGGGTTCTCGATGTGACAATGAACGAAGATTATTGACGCAACCGTACGGGGCCGGAGAACTTGGCGGCCCTACGAAGGTTGGCCCTCAATCTGGCTCGTTTGGCCGTAGACAACAGGACTCCATCCATTTGGGGAAGACTTAAAAAAGCCGGATGGAATCACAATTATGCATTGAAACTCATCAGTTTGGCTGAACTTTTACCTGAAAATGGGGCAGTTCAAAAGCGATAGCCCTGAATGGCAGTGAATGGGGATTGACAACGCAGGAAATCCCCTTAATGATGGGAGTAACGGAAGAGTAGTACTGGACAAAGTTCAGTTTAAGAGCCTTTCAGTTTTTATGACGCAACTATTCAGGTATGGAACTTGTCAATATATTGAACTTCAGTAGGATTTTTGCCTATATCTTGAAGGTATTAGAAATTTGCAGAAATAAATGTAAAGGAACTGTGCTGAAAAATATATTTGGGGTACCGATTTTTCCTAATTTCAGGGCACTCAGGATACCTGAAAAGTTACGTTATGGCTTTTTATATTTTAATATGATCTCCTTAATTTATAGTTCTCATTTTTATTTATAGTATCACAACATTCGAAATAAAAAGATTCAAGTTAAGTTTTATGGCGGAATTAAATAGTAAATTTCAAGATTGGAGTAGGGATGAACTCATTAATGAAATTACTCGACTAACCAAGGATAAAAAGTTTGGTTTGGTTTGGGAAGAAAAAGAAGATGAAGTTGTAGAGAAATGTAAAACCAAATTTCCAGTCTGGGATGAAGTAAAAGATAAGGAAATTTGTTTAGATCCAACCAAACCAACAAACATACTTATTGAGGGCGATAACTACCATACACTTTCAGTTCTGAGTTATACCCATAAAGGTAAGGTTGATTTCATTTATATAGATCCACCTTACAACACCGGTAATAAAAGTTGGAAATATAATAATAAGTTCGTAGATAAGGAGGATGGTTTTAGACATAGTAAGTGGCTTTCCTTCATATCCAAAAGGCTTGAGCTTTCTAAGCACTTATTGAAAAAATGCGGAATGATTGTTGTTACAATTGATGATTATGAAATTGGTCCTTTACGTTTATTGATGGATGAAATTTTTGGAGAACAAAATAGATTAGGCCTGGTAACCATAATGCACAATCCTGGAGGAAGAAGTGACGATCAATATTTTGCTACATCACATGAGTATTGCTTGGTATATGGTAAGTATCATGGTGAGACCGCCACATATAAATTACCTCTATCTGAAGAACAGAAATCAAATTATAATTATAAAGACGAGATATCTTTCTATAAATTAGCACAATTTAGAAGAGGTGGTTCAAATTCCACACCTAAAGAACGACCCAATTTATTTTACCCCATATACTATAACTCTAATACTGGCGATATCAGTATTAGTAAGAGAGAAAACTATGAAGAAATTTTACCTCTTGATAATCAAGGCAATAAACGTGTATGGCGCTGGTCAAAGGAAACCCTAAAGCAAAGAAAAAATACCGAAATTATAGTTAAAAATACCAAAGGCAAAATTTCAATTTATACTAAAGACAGGATTAAGGAAGGTAGAACACCTAAAACAGTTTGGGTTGATCCAAAATATGATGCATCATCTCATGGCACAAAGCTACTCCAGAAAATATTAGGAAAACGCAACGCCTTTGATTATCCTAAATCATTGTATGCAGTGAAAGATATGTTAGAAATAGGAGTACAAGGAAAAAAAGATGCAATAATTTTGGATTTTTTCGCAGGATCAGGAACTACTGGACATGCTGTTTTGGAATTGAATAAAGAGGATGGAGGTAATCGAAAATTTATTCTTTCTACCAACAATGAGGATAACAATAAAGAAGGAAGTAAAATCGCTCCAGATATCTGTTACCCACGGCTCAAAAAAGTAATTGAAGGCTATAAAAGTGGTAATGATTGTTTTGAGGGGCTAGGGGGCAATCTAAAATATTATCGTACATCATATATACCTGCATTAATCACTGACAAAAATAAACTTATGCTAGCAGAGAAATTAATTGAAATTTTATGTGTACGCGAAGAAACTTATCAACTCGTAACTACCGCTAGTACTAAGGGGTTTAAATTATATAAAGGTCATAGTTCTTACACTGGGATTTTATTTGATCTACTAGAAATTAGTAATTTCAAAAAAACGATAACAGAAATAGACTTCCCATTTAGGGTTTATGTATTTTCTCTTGGTGGTGATAGTTTTATTGAAGAATTTTCAGATGTAAGTGATAAAGTCACCCTCCTCCCATTACCCGAGGGGATATTACGGGTTTATAAAAGATTGTTTCAATTATAAGCCCATGCAACTAAAACAGTATCAGCAACAAGCCGTGCAAGAGTTATTGAAGGATTCTAAAAAACTTTTAGGACAATCAGGCAGGAAAAAACTCATTTTTAAGGCTCCTACAGGATCTGGTAAGACTGTAATGATGGCAGAGTTTTTGAAATTAATTTCCAATGACTCTGAGGTATCTGAACCACTTTCGTTTATTTGGACAGCACCAAGAAAACTTCATGAACAAAGCAAAAGGAAATTGGAAAAATATTTTGAAAATTCCAATTACTTGGAGTGTTCAGTTTTTGAAGATTTAGACAGCAGAAAAATTTGTGAAAATGAAATTTTGTTCTTTAATTGGGAAAGTATCAATAAAAAAGATAATGTATATATCCGCAAAAACGAGAAGGAAAACAATCTCAGTTCTGTAATACAGCGAACAAAAAATTCAGGATGCAGTCTTGTACTTATCATAGATGAAAGTCATCATCATGCCTCTAGCGAAATTTCAAAAAAACTAATCGATGAAATATCTCCAAAATTAACGGTTGAGGTTACTGCAACACCATTAACATTAAACACAGATACTGACAAGATTGTAAACGTTCCGTTAGATGACGTAAAGTCAGAAGGAATGATTAAAAATTCAGTCGTACTAAACCCTGAATTTGATAATTTGTTGGATGAAGAGGAGTTAGAAAGTTCCCTTGCGGAGGGTTCTGACGCAATGGTACTTGGCGCAGCAATCAAAAAGCGAAATGAACTAGCGATTGCATACAATAATACTGGTGCGAATATAAACCCGCTTATTTTAATTCAATTACCTGACAAGATCACAGGGGTAGAAGATCAGTTGAAAGGTGATGTGATCAGGTTATTGAAGTCAAACTATAACATTACAGTTGAGAACGGTAAATTAGGAATATATCTTTCTACCGAGAAGAAAAATCTAGAAAATATTTCAAAGAATAATCATGAAACTGAGGTATTGATTTTTAAGCAGGCAATTGCACTTGGTTGGGATTGTCCGAGGGCCCAAGTGCTAGTTCTATTTCGTAATTGGAAAAGCATTACTTTTTCTTTACAAACCGTTGGGCGTATAATGCGCATGCCAGAACCAGATAAAGGTCATTATAAAAACAATATATTGAACGAAGCTTATGTCTACACGAATTTAAGCCGAATTTATATTAACGAAGAGGTCACACAAGACTATTTCACAATCAATACCTGCAGTCGGATTGACTATTATAGACCAATTAACCTTGTATCCTATCACAGAATCCGTCACCGTGAAAAAACTCGACTTTCACCATTATTTCTTGAATTGTTTTTACAAGAAGCAAAGAACTATTCACTTAAAAAGAAAATAAGAACCAAAAATCAGAAATTGCAGATGAGTTTTATTTCAGAATACGAAACTGAAAATGTTGGAGATCTTCTGGGTGAAGAAATTTTGGCAGATAAAAATGTGGATACAGAAAATGAATATGATTTGCAAAAGTTATTTGATTTTTTTGTACGCCAAAATCTAGCACCTTTCTATCCTGAAGATCGTTCTATTGGGAGGGTTAAGGAAGCGATTTATAAGTTCTTTTCGATTGAGATGAAAATCGATTACTCAAAAAAGTTTAATACAATAATTAAAATTGTTTTGAGTGAGGAAAATGATACGCATTTTAAAAATGTATTAGATATGACAAAGGGGATTTACATTGCTGAAGTACAAAAAAGAGAAAATGAGTTTATAGAAGATATAGAATGGGAAGTACCTGTGAGTATTAATTTTGGTGGAAAATACAAAAAACTAAATACGACGAAGTCAGTAATGCAACCTTTTTTCTATGATTATCGTTGGAAAACTGAGGAACAATTTATTGCTAAAATTGAGAAATCCAAAATAGTTGTATGGTGGTATAAAAATGGTACTGGGGACAGAACTAATTTCTCTGTAAAATATATGGAGAGAGAAGAAATTAAGTTATTTTACATAGACTTTATTGTGAAGTTTACAGATGGGCGTCTAGGATTGTTTGACACCAAATCAGGCAACACTATTAGATCATCCCGTGATAAAATAGATGGTTTAAAAGCTTATGTTAAAAAGTATGGTTCCAAGAAAAACATATTTGGAGGTATAGTTTCCAACACTGACCCAATAAATTTTAGTGGGCGCTGGATGATTTTTACTGGCTTGGGTAAAGACCTAGTAGCAAATGATTTTACGAATTGGGAATTACTTGAACTCTAAAACGCCAAAAATTCCGACAAACAAACTCTCAGTATATTTGATAAAAAGTGAGTTTAAGGAACACATAGATATTCTGAAAGATATAGAGAAGCTTAATGTAACCAAGATTGATGGTGTTGGCACATTCTATCATACTAGGTCAAATACCTCACCTCCTTCTTGGCTAGATTTTTTTGATGGTACTTTAAGTTGTTCAAAAGAATTATTAACAGCTACCTCAAAAGGAATTCTATTAACTTCGGTGGACTTAGATTCAGGTAAAACTGGAGTTTTTGCAATTCCATTTGGATACGGACGTACTTTTCTTTTGCCTGGAGTTTGGGAGGAAAGGTTTGGGTTAAAGGTAGTATTGAATAGTATTGATCCTGAGAATTTACGAAAAATAGATAAAAAAAATCTTTTGTATATTCCAAAAGTTACAAGCGAACAATTAAGTAAACCTGGAGTTACAGCGGATTTTGGCATTGATTTTGATCAAGATATAATTCGCTCGATAACAGGAAATTCTAAAGAAGAATTTTTAGGAAATAATATCACAGGAAAAGATGCGATTAGTTTTTCAACTAAGGTCAACATATGGTCAATCAAAGATATATTGAAAGCTTGTTACAAAAAATTTGAAAGCAATGACTACAAAGAAAATTTTGGTTGGATAGATCAAATTTTAGACATTAGAGATCCAAATGTCTTGAAAAGACTCAACAAAAAATTGATTAAAAACTTAGTAAACAAAAAATTTGACAAAACATGGATGGCTGTACCAGAACTCATCAATTGGCCAGAAATCAAGGGTTTTGGCTACAAGAAAAATAGTAGGGATTTGTATGAAGATATTTCTCTTACAGGTTTTTTGAATAGCTTATCTGAGGAAAAAAGAATTAATTTAAATATTGAAACTTTAAAGAAAAAAAGAGTTTATAGCTTTAGTACTAAAAATGATATGCCAATACATGTATGGAATGCATTCAAATGTATTTATAGTGAACAACAAGACAACAACAACTCATATTTATTAAGTAATGGAAACTGGTATGAGTTAGAAAAAAGTTTTGTAAAAGAGGTAAATCATGAATACAAAGAGGCTCTTCGTGAAGATTATGCATTTAATTTACCAGCCTATAACCATAAAAATGAAAACGATTACAATGAAAAGGTTTCTATGGAAATTCCTGAATTTTGTTGTATGGATAACAAAATCATTACACATGGTGGGGGTAAAAGCAAAATTGAATTTTGTGATCTGTTCACAAATGATAAAAAGATTTTTCATGTTAAAAAATACGCCGGTTCTACAGTATTAAGTCATCTGTTTGCACAAGGGGCCATTTCAGGTGAGTTATTTATCAGGGATCCAGAATTTCGGATTAAGGTAAATACTAATCTTTCTAGTTCCCATAAATTTGATAATGCAAATGAGAAGCCAATTGCTTCAGAATATCAAATAATCTTTGCAATTATTAGCTCATCTGCTAGCGATTTGGAATTACCATTTTTCAGTAAAGTTTCTTTTAGAAATGTAAAATACCTCCTAGAAGCGTTCGGGTTTAAAGTTGCATTACAAAAGGTAATGGTTGAAGGAAATGGCAATCTTAATTTAAACCAGTAATTCCTGCTAACGTCCATTACCCCTTGTTCATGGTGATCCCCGAATTTCTTTTTTCGTAGACTTTTCTCCCCGATTGGGGTATGATAAGGACACTAACCCATAAGTCAGAGCCGTGAGCAGTAACAATGCCGATATCGAAAAAGCCCAGGCGGTTACGCTGCCACTTGAGTGCCCCCGGAATGGTGGCAACGATTACCACATGTTTGGGAACGCCTTGAGGATCCTATCCCCGGCCGCAAGTTGACACTTCAGGACTGTCTGTTGTCAGCCCTAGCGATGTTCAAGTTGAAAGACGCCTCACTCCTTGCCTTCGACACAGATGCTCGTGGGAACAGGATCACCCCGGAGTTGCAACGCAACCTTAGGAAGCTTTTCCGTATCCATTGTGTCCCGAGCGACACGGCCATGAGGGAACGCCTTGACCTTGTTGATCCGCAGTCCCTGCGGCCGGTCTTCAAGGCTCTGTTTGCCGGTTTCTAGCGTGGCGGCGGGTTGGCCAAACTCAAGTGGCGCGACGGGGGCTATCTTCTGGCCATTGATGGGACCGAGTATGACACCTCCAGCCGGATCCGCTGTCCCCACTGTTCGGTACGCAAGCGGCGTGGTGGTGGCATTGAGTATCATCATCAGATGGTTGCTGCCAGTCTTGTCAACCCTGGCACCAAGGCGGTTTTCCCGCTGATGCCCGAGCTGGTGTTGTTTTTCACAACAATCCATTTCCAATTTTTCACGCTTTTTCGGCTTGGCTACTTTGAAAAAGGGACTACTTGAAAAGGAAAGGGGATGATTCTCAAATTAATTCAGGGCACCTCTATTATATCCAAAATCTGAGATCCCCCAAATTTTTATCGACAATTTTTATCATAATATCTATTCGGTCCATATTCATTTTCTGCAAAAAGGTCCAAAAACAGACACTTATCCCCCGAGCTAAACCAAGGCCGTCGCCTCAACCCGTTTCAGATAACGGAAACGCCTGATGTTAGAACACAAATTGGTTAAGCCGATACGAACACGCGCACGACCGAGACTGTGAAGGAATTGAATAATCAGCTCTTGGAACTCTTTTTCATGATCACGGAATATCGATCCATTTGACCAATATCTGGATCCTTTTACCAGTCAAAATCCACGTCATGCCATGTCATCATCACAAACCTTCCATTTCCCGCCAAAATCGCCGGCCTGAAAGCCAAAATTGGCCGAAAAACACGACAATCACACTCCTGTCCAGAAAAGTTCACAGACCAATCCCCTGGGCCTCCTTCCGGTACCGACAATAGGCAATAAAGGCCTCGACGCCAATCTCCTTCAGCACCCGCTTGAAATTGTAGCACAGTACCATCAGGTTGAATTCACCACGGCACTTGGCCAATCCCCGCATCAGAAAATGGTGGACACCCGCCCAGACCTTCAGGGCATCCGAAGGGATGCTCAACCAGAGAACCGCGAAGGCCCATCACCTCACCATTGTCCTCAGCCATCCGCTCGCGATGGCGGTCCATGACATCCGCATGTTCCCATCGGGTAACCCGGCGTGAGGAAGAGGTTGGGGGAAAACAACGCGCGGCCAAGGGACAGAAACCGCACCCCTTGGCATCCGAGCGATACACCAGATATTTCTTGCCCCGGCGCAGGTGTGTTTGGCCACCAGGCAACAACCTCTTGCCAGCCGGACACACATAACTGTCGGTGGCCTTGTCGTAGCGGAAATCCTCCGTCCCGATACGACCATCCTTCCCCTTGCAAATGGCTTTGTCAGGCAGGGGAACATACATCTTCATACCCTTGTCCTCACATCCCTTCAACTGGTCACCATTGGCATATCCGGCATCGGCCAGGCCAACCAGCCCCTCGTTGCCCACGGCTTCCGAAGTCTGCGTCATCATCGGTTCCCGTTGTTGGCTGTCATTCCCGTCCTGAACAACATCCGTGGCCACAATCAATTTCGCCTTGTCATCAACCGCAATCTGGCCATTGTAACCAACGACACTCTTGCCGCTCTTGCGCAACAGGCGGGCCTCCGGATCAACCTCTGAAACCTGCGTGTCACCACTCTTTTCCAGTCGGTCCTGCAGCGCCTTCTTCGCCGCACGGCGGGCCAGCAATTCCTCCATCTTCCGGACCAGATCGGGATCGACAGGATCAGTCCCCTCCAGTTCCGTTGCATCCGCTTCGTCCATCGCCCGGTAATGGGATTCAATCAACTTGTCAAGACAGGCAAACCCACGGGACAGGCTGTCCTTCGTGTGGACACGGCCACGATTGGCACTTGCCTTCAGGAAGGTTCCGTCAACCGTAGCCCGCTTGCCACCGACAAGGGAAAGTTCCCGGCAATCGCTGACAAAGGAGCGATTCACCCTCTTCAGGGCCTTCGCGTTGTTCTTCCAGAAATCGGCAATCGTCTTATAACTCGGACGGGCATTCTGGCACAGCCACATCACTTCGACATTGACACGGGTCGCGACTTCCAGACGACGGGAACGGCGTATCTAGCTCTGGGAGCCGTACATGTAGAGCTTAAGCAGGATCGCCGGGTCAAAAGGCGGCTGACCCGAACCGGAACGGGCATCCGCATAACAAAAACCCAACGCCTGAAGATCCAGCATGGCAACATAGGCATCAATCGCACGGACCGGATTGTTATCCGCGACATAATCGTCCAGGTGGGGTGGAAACAGGGGCACCGTGGTGCGGGACTGGACCTCATGGTAACGTCGATTCGGCATGAGACAACCTTCATGTGAAAAGATGGAAAAGGTCCCTTGGCAAGGGAAATCAGGTGGGATTGTACAGGGTGATTCCAAGTCATGCAAGAGCCGGCAAGGGGAAAGGGGGCTGTTTTGGAAAAAAAAAAATTTTGGCCGGGATATCAATCGGCATGAACGGGCCGCAAAAGGGACATGGAATCACGTCATGAAAAGGGTGTGTTGAATACTTTCACAGTCTCGACCCTGACCAAGACACAATAAAGACCGGTTGGACATGTCATTCCGAATGGAGCCAAAGACATGCTCAACACGACAACGAACCTTGGAAGAACCATGGTTCAAGATCTTCTGACGGGAACTTAAAGGCGTCCCTCGTTTGGCCTTGTGAATGATACGGGGTTTGAACTTCTTCGCAACCAGGCTTTTGATCCCTTCCTCGGAGCGGTACGCACGGGCGGCGTCAACGTCATGACCGTTCGGCGGATGCGTCTCCAACAACACGTCAAACGAGACTGTGAAAGTATTCAAACGATTTCTTCAAAAGGTGATTTATACACCAAGAAATGCTCCTTTGGGCTACTTATTGTAAACGAAAATCCCAAAAACAACAAATAAATGTCTTGGAAGGACACCTAGCCAGGAGCAAATAACAGTTAAAAGTTACTTCCCGCCTTAGGCACTGGAATACTTTCACAGTCTCAAACACTTGGCTGTCATGGACATTTGCTGAGGTCACAGCCCAATTCGTGATCAACTTGGTCTCCCCAATGTGGTTCTTAGAGCCAAAGTAACGCACACCGTTCTTCTTGACCCAGCGAGCATCAACATCCTTCGGACGCAACGTCGCAGGGTTCCCCTCCCAATCAGCAGGAACTTCACCCTCCTTGACCAAGGCATTCTCTTCCCTGGTGTTGCGCTGACGATGGCACTGAACCAAAGAGGAAGCAACAAGCGTCCCCGTCGGCAACTCATAACCATGACCCGCCAACTGCTCCTTGAAAACCGCAACCACCTCCTCAATACACCCCGCCTTCGCAAGCAGATCACGGTCCTTCCACAGGGTTTTCTGGTCCGGTACCTGATCAAGGCTCCGAAGACCGACAAACGGCTTGAATGTGGTGCGGTCCAAAAGCAAGAATTGCAGGCGGGCATCACTCAACCCATGCATGATCCCCAACAGAAGACAACGAAAGATCACCCGATGATCCCACGACCGACGACCACGACCCGAGGTCCTGGGAGGACCAAAGACCTCCTCTAGAATGGGGGTAAATCGATCCCAATCGACAAGCGCTTTGATCCGATCCAAATCATTGAACTCGGCAAGGGCTTCCTGTTGTTGTTCAACCTCGAGCAAGTGTCTTTTCTCCATTGGAATTCCTCACATTTCAGAGCACAAAAAAAAGAACAATTAGTGTCGGGTCAATAAGAATCACAAAACCACCAAAAGTGCAAGGACTTGAGAGGTTTAATTGATAAAAAAATGAAGTTTCTTCGCCCTTTTTGATGGGTAATATGTGTGTCAAATGCATATAGTTGGAGGTGACATACAAGAGTATTTTCCTAGAAATTGTCTTGATCTCCTTGGCGAAGACACATGACCAAAGGATATCTGTCGCATGTTGGCCGCAACCTATTCCGAAGGAAACTGAACCTGTCACGCCCCTGGAAGGTTGCCGATCTTGAACTGATCCCCGAGAGTGAGGAGGAACGGATCCACATTGTCCACGATGGTTCGAAGCCTTTGGCGTGTCCCTGTTATGACCACCGTCATCGGCGATGGCGTCATCTGGACAGTCATGGCTATCAATCGTATCTGGTGTGCGATGTTCCCCGTGTGTCGTGTCCTGAGCATGGCGTTGTGACGGTGGCGGTTCCGTGGGCGGACCGGAGTGGCCGTTATACGGCGGCCTTTGAAGCGATGGTTCTTGCCTGGTTGAGGGCGACCAGCGTTTTGGCCGTAAGCCGGCAACTGGGTCTGGGCTGGAAGGCGATTGACGGCATCAAGGCGCGTGCTGTTTCGCGGGGTCTCTTTCGGCGGGAGGATTATAAGCCCGTTCACGTTTGTGTTGATGAGACCTCATTCAGGAAGCGGCATGATGATGTCACGGTGGTCTCCGACGTCACCACCGGTACGGTTCAATTTGTTGGGGGTGGTCGGAGGAAGGGGACTCGGGATGAATGGTCCAAGGGTTTGTCCCAAGAGTAGCTGGGATCAATCGAGAGTGTGAGCATGGACATGTGGCAGGCGTACATCACATCGACCCTTGACCATGTTCCTGGGGCGAGGGACAAGATTGCCTGTGACCGGTTTCATGTCATGCGGAAGATGAATGCAGCGGTTGACAAGGTTCGGCGGTGGGAGCATAAGTCCTTGGTCAAGGAGGGTGTGCATGATTTGAAGGGAACGAAGTATGATTGGCTGACCCATCATGCGCGCATGTCGGAGGGTCAACGCCGGCGGTTTCGTCCGTTGCGTGCTTCGTCATTGCAGACATCCCGGGCCTGGGCCATCAAGGAGTTCGGGATGTCGCTGTGGACCTACAGTCACCGTGGCTGGTCCCTGAAAGCGTGGAACCGGTGGCTGAGCTGGGCGATGCGGTGTCGCCTGGAACCGATGAAGGCGGTTGGCCGCATGGTCAGGACGCATCTGTGGGGGATCATCAATGCCGTTGTCTTGACGGTCAGCACCAGTCCGGCGGAAAGTCTCAACAGCCGGATCAAGATGATCAAGGTCAAGAGTAGGGGGTATCGGAACAAGGAGCGGTTTATGACCGACATCTATTTCCATTTGGGAGGTCTGGACCTATATCCCGAGGGTGCCAAAAGATGAATTGCCCACTAAATAGGACGAAGAGCCAAAATGAAAAAACTATTTAAGGGCACCTCTTTTTTTACTAATGCCTGAGAGCCCCTGATTTTCAAAAGTCACTTTTCTAAATTTTCTATCCCTGTGACATCCCGTTTTTTGTAAAATTTTCATCAATCATGACTTTTTTCGCTCAATTCATCCTTTGATCGCGCCAGCGATACATACCTCCCCCTTCCTTTGGACACTCATGACATAATGCGCCCTATACCGCTTCGGCAACACGCTCCAGATAACTCAACCTCTTGATGTTATAACACAGATGACCCAAGCCAATCCAAACCCGGGAACGGTTGAGACCCAAACAGGTCATAGAACGAGCCTTCCGGTCAGTCCTCATCGCCCCAAAAACATGCTCAACACGACACCGAACCTTCGAATAGGAATGGTTCAACGCAATCTGACGAGAACGCAAAGGCTGGCCACGCTTGGCCTTGTACGTGATCCGGGGCTTGAACCCCTTCTTGCGTAAACCAGAAAGTCTTTCCTTCGAACGATAGGCACTGTCGGCAGACACCTCATGACCCTTGGGAGGATGAGCATCCAAGAGAACCTCAAACACCTGACTGTTGTGCACATGCGCCGGCGACACCTCCCAATTGGTAATCAACTTTGTCGCCCGATCAACCGCAATGTGATTCTTATAGCCAAAATGAGGCACACCATTTTTCTTGAGCCAGCGCGCCTCCGTGTCCTTCTGACACAACTTGTGCGGCTGCTCCTTCCAATCAGCGGGAACCTTGCCACTCTTGATTACAGCATTCTCCTCCCGGCTATTACGCTGACGGGGAACCTGGACAACCGATGAATCCACCAACGTCCCCGTCTGTAAACGAGAGCCATGGGCGGCCAACGGATCCTTGAACAAAGCAACCAACTCGTCAAGACGACCCGACGGGCTCAACATGTTGCGATACTTCCAAAGCGTCTTCTGGTCTGGAACTTGGTCCTTGCTGTGAAGACCCGCAAACGGCTTGAACGAGGTCCGGTCAAGAAGCATGTATTGCAATTGTTCATCACTCAAGCTGTTCATCACCCCCAACAGAAGGGAGCGAAAGATAAGGAGAGAGTCCCAGGGACGACGGCCCGGACCACGGGTGCGAGGAGAACCAAAAACCTCTTCAAGGAGCGGTCGGAACAGCTCCCAGTCCACCAGCTCCTTCATGCTTTGCAGAGTGTTGAAT
>JAJEBQ010000020.1 GCA_022822495.1 Paracoccaceae bacterium
ATTCCCATGTTTTTGAGGGGATGACCGGTCCCCGACGCAGTAACGCAACCCGCTATGATCTTCATGAAATGCTGATGATGGCCCTATTGACCGTCCTCTCGGGCGGTGAAACCTGTACCGACATGGCTCCGTTTGGCCGTAGACGAGAGGACACCATCCATTCGGGGAAGACTTAAAAAAGCCGGATGGAATCACAATTATGCGTTGAAACTCATCAGTTTGGCTGGACTTTTACCTGAAAATGGGGCGGTTCAAAAGCGATAGCCCTGGGCAAAATACCGAATTGACTTGCCAGATAAAGAAATCTATATTATCCTGTTATGACTAAAGAGACTGGCAATTGAGAATTGGAACACAGAATTGACCTTCTGGAAAAGGATTACAAAATCATGGAAGTAAATATTGATGCAACCCTAAACGCCATTCGAGCTGATCAAAATGCTATGCGGATGGATATTGAGCGAAACAATTCAGAAGCGGCCAAGCGGGAAACAAGATTGATTCTGGTTATTCTGGGAGCGGTTGGTGTCGGTGTTGCAATTCTAAGTTTTGTTCTGAATTGAACTGTTTTGTCCTGAAAACCGCCAAAAACCCGATTACCTCCCCGTCATTTGCGATTTGACATACCTATTCAGGCTTTGAGGTGTCTGAACACCTCCGAAATATCACCAGTTTTTGTTTTCCTCGATTATTGGGGAGGAGAGCAGAGTTCCCTAATAATCAGGTGGTTTCGGTGTCAAGTCGCTTCACTTCAGACATTTAGCCTGATTTTGAAGTTTCGTCCCTCTATTTCAGGGGGGGGTGTTTGGGCCAAATCAATGTTGTGCCACGGTCTATATAATGGGTAATATTTGTCTGCTTGGTCCTTTTTTCATCTCCCCCGCCAACCACAACATTACCCCCATGTTCATTCGTAAAAAGAAAATGCCCAACACCACCATTAAGATCCAACTAGCCACAGGGACCAGAGAGGGCGATAAAGTCAGACAAAAGATCGTGCGGCACGTCGGTACCGCCCATAACGATAACGAACGGGCTCAGTTCATGGGCCTTGCCCAAGCCACCTTCACTGATCTCAAGGATCGGTCCCGGGGCTGTTAGAACACTCTTTTTAACCTTGAGGAGTATGATGAACTCGCACTGAAGTCCCTCAGAGCCAAGGAGTGCCCGGTCCCTGATCATGTCGGGGCCAGGAAGTCTCTGCCGCCTCCAGGGAGAAGGGGACACAAGAGAAAAGGGAAAGGAGATGAGGAATACGAACCACACCAGGTGATTGAAACAGTCTCTTTTTTTGGCCTGGATGTGGATCATTATTCAATCGGCATAATGGGATAATTTTAAATCGGTATTGACAAGAGTGTTGGTCTGGCGTGGAACCGTGTTCCGTTTCTGATCTCTGGGGGGAAGGCATCGGGTGGCGATTTCCGGTGTGATTTTGTGGCCTGAATTGTTGTTTTAAAGGAGAGGAGATCTGCAGGATATTGAGACATGGCACGCTTGAATTGGGGTGAGGAAAAAGGGAAATGTTGTGCCCTTTTTTTGGCAAGAATCCCTATATCAAGGGAGTTTCCGCTCAAAAATGTCGGAAGTTAAGTAAAAGGGTCAATTGAGCAAAAAAAGCCCTGATTGATCAAGAGTTTGCAAAAAACTATATGTCACAGGGATAGAAAATTTGGAAAAGTGATTTTTGAAAATCAGGGACTCTCAGATGATCTAAAAAAAGAAGTGCCCACATTTGATTTATACATTATAAAGGGTGTCGATTCACAACCTATAATTCAGTTCGGTTCTTGATTAAGTCTAACTGTTTGTTTAGATTCATATAATAGAATTTTATGTGTGAGATTTGAGGATGGATGTACTAATTTACCAACCTTCGAGGTCTGTAATGCAGTCCGGTACAGCTGGTACCAACAAGTGGGTATTGGAATTTATCCACAGTTCCCCTCGTAAAAAGGATCCATTGATGGGATGGACGAGTTCAGCGGATACCCAGTCACAAGTTAAATTGACTTTCGATTCCAAAGAGGAGGCAATCGAATATGCAGCCAAAAAGAACCTTACCTACAGTGTCCGAAATCCCAAGAAAAGAAAGCCGGTCATTAGACCGAGAGGTTATGCCGAAAATTTTGCCTTTGAACGCAGAGATACCTGGACCCACTGAACCTCAATTCGTGTTCAGTCGAAAATAACATTATCCCAATACTATTCTGACAAATAAAGAGTCGTTTTTCTATGAGCAGGACAAGGGTAGAAAATGGTAACTTAATTACCCCCATTCTCATATGTGGATGCTTGATTATTTGCGTCAGTTTTTCAATAAGAGCAACTTTTGGTGTCTTTCAAATTCCTATTGCCGATGAGTTTGGCTGGCCCCGGGCAGATTTCTCCTTTGCCATTGCCATTCAAAATCTTGCTTGGGGAATAGGTCAACCTTTTTTCGGAGCCTTGGCTGAAAAGATAGGGGATAGGGTCGCCATTTTGGTTGGATCGATAATATACGCACTGGGACTAGTATTATCCAGCATAGCGACAACACCAGAAGCGCATCAAATTCTTGAATTCGCTGTAGGCCTGGGAATAGCAGGAACAGGGTTCGGAGTCATTCTTGCTGTAATTGGTCGAGCAAGTTCTGATGAGCATAGATCAATGTCACTTGGGATTGCCACAGCTGCAGGATCCGGAGGGCAAATAATAGGACCTCCATTTGCAGAATATCTGTTGGGCGTAATGCCGTGGCAAACGGTATTTATTGTATTTGCAGGTGCCATATTATTGGTAATGGTTACTCTTCCAGTATTTAAGGGTGGTTACAAGGCATCACCGATGGAATTGGAAGAAACCATCACAGGCATCTTAAAGAAGGCCTTTGGTGATCCTTCATTTTCCCTTATTTTTGTGGGATTTTTCTCTTGTGGCTATCAACTGGCACTGATTACCGCCCATTTTCCAGCCTTTGTTGCAGAGTTCAGTGACCCCATAACCCAAGATGGGATTATTGACAAGCTAGGTATATCAACAACCTCTACCCTTGGGGCAGTATCGATCTCACTTATAGGGCTGGCCAATATTTTTGGGACGATTGCCGCAGGGTGGCTTGGTACCCATTATTCACGCAAAATAGTACTTACGATTATTTATACATTGCGGGCGATCTTCACAATTCTGTTTCTGTTGCTACCGGTTACACCCTTCAATATCATATGGTTTTCCTTGGTAATGGGTCTCTTATGGTTGGCAACCGTTCCCTTAACGAGTGGTTTGATCGCACACATTTATGGTTTGCGATACATGGCCACCTTGTACGGAATAATTTTCTTCTCGCATCAACTCGGTGGTTTCATCGGTGTCTGGCTCGGTGGATTTTTATACGATCGGACGGGTAATTATGACATGGTTTGGTGGATCGGGGTTGGAGTTGCTGCATTTTCTGCCATTGTTCATGTCCCCATTAACGAAATTCCTTTAAGCCAAAGGTTGCGAACCGCATAACAGATTCTGCGTTGTGAGCGATGCTCGGCAGTTTTGGAGCTTCCTGCAACCAAGTGTTTTTTGCAATAAAATCAAATTTGAATTGATTTGAACCTTGCAATTCATTCATTAACTCTATTTCTCATAGTAAGGAGGCTCCTTAGCTCAACTGGATAGAGCGGCTGACTTCGAATCAGTAGGTTAGGGGTTCAAGTCCTCTAGGAGCCGCCATTATCAGTATAGTTTTGATCATTTTTCGATCTGAAATTTTTTTGGCCCCTTAGCTCAACTGGATAGAGCGACTGACTTCTAATCAGTAGGTTCGGGGTTCGAGTCCTCGAGGGGTCACCAAATTTCGTATCATCCAATCCCTTGCGATTGATGGTTGACATTTTGAGTGGAGTGATGGAAGTAAAATTAATTAATGGTCAAGGGATTCACTTCACTGATGAGGGGACCAAAGAAGGTCCTGCTTTTGTTTTCGCCAATTCACTCGGTACAGATTTTCGAATTTGGGATAAGTTTTTGAAGGACTTTCCGGGTGGATACCGAATAATCAGATTTGACAAGAGAGGTCATGGATTAAGTGATATATCCGCCAATGAGTTCGGAATAAATGAGCTTGCAGGCGACATTATCACGATTATGGATGATCAAAAAATAACCGACTGTATATTTGTTGGGATTTCGATTGGAGGTTTAATTGGTCTTAAAGTTGTGTTGCAAAGGCCAGACCTGGTTAGGGCCTTTGTCTTTTCCAACTCTTCAGCCAAACTCAGGGATGCGGCATTCTGGGATGATCGCATGAATTACATCAAAAAAGTTGGACTCGAAGAGGTTGGAGATGCCATTCTGGAAAAATGGTTTTCAAGAGAATTTAAGCACAATAATCCCAAAGAATTGCTAGCTTGGAAGAACATGCTCATCAGGACACCGCAAAAAGGATATCTGGATTGCTGTGAAGTCCTTAAATCCACAGATTTGAGAAACTGCTTACATAAAGTTAGCGTTGCTACTCTTGTCATAAGCGGAACAGAAGATGGGGCTATTCCACCAAAAGAAGTTATCAAGGGTACCATGGGACTTCCGAATGCCTCCTACAAAACTCTTGATGGGGCTGGGCATTTACCATGTATAGAGAAACCAGTCGAATACCGGGAACTGATTTTCTCCTTCCTCCTTGATAAGGGATTGTTACCTCATAAATAACCTTCCGACACGCAGGTTTTTGGGATTGAAACAAGGAGAAGTCCCATTGATACTGAAAAATTTTTCTTGGTGTTAATTTCCAACCCGCAGAAAGATGATTTCACTTTTTATACTTGAGGAAACTGAATGCTAAAAAACCTTCCTCTGGTTTTTGTTCTTGTGACAGTGACTATTGATGCTATTGGTATCGGGATAATTATCCCTGTTATGCCTGACTTGATCAAGGAGGTTGGGAAAGCTTCAATTGCTGATGCCGCCCTTTGGGGCGGCATGCTTGCTGCTTCGTTTTCGCTCATGCAATTTCTTTGTGGACCAATGGTAGGTAATTTATCAGATCGTTATGGACGACGACCTGTGCTTTTGATATCCCTTCTCTTTATGGCCCTGGATTATATAATCATGGGGATAGCTCATCTCATGGTGTTATTATTCATTGGCAGGCTTGTTGGAGGTATAACCGCATCAACACCGGCAACTGTTGGTGCTTATATTGCTGATATTTCCAAACCAGAGGATAAAGCAAAAAATTTTGGTCTAATTGGCGCCTGCTTTGGAGTAGGTTTTGTTCTTGGCCCACTTTTTGGAGCTGTTTTTGCTGAGTTTGGAACCCGGGTGCCATTTTTTGTGGCAGCCATCATTGCCTTTGCCAATTTCGTGTTGGGGTATTTTGTTTTACCTGAAACTGTGACTGATGATATCAGAAGACCTTTTAAATGGAAAAGAGCCAATCCGGTCGGTAGTTTGTATCATATAGGGAAATTGCCAGGGCTTAAATTACTCCTTTTAATCTTCTTTCTCATCCAAATTGCCTTCGCAGTATATCCTGCTATATGGTCATTCTATGGGATAGAAAGATTTGGCTGGGACCCAACACTCATAGGTATTTCCCTAGCTTGTTATGGTGTTATGCTTGCATTTATACAGGGATGGTTCATAAGATTTATTTTAAAGTATCTAACTGAAAAACAGACTGTTATTTTTGGATTCTTTTTTGAGGTGATTGGTTTCTTGGGTTATGGCTTCATTGAAGAACAAATTTATGCGTTTATTCTCATTCCCATTAGTGCCTTGGGAGCAGTAGGTATTCCTGCTCTGCAGGGCATCATGTCCAGAATCGCAGCACCCAATCAGCAAGGTGAGTTACAAGGTTTGCTGACAAGTCTGACATCATTAGCCTTTATTCTTTCACCCCTAATAATGACCGGGGTGTTTTATCTGTTTGTTGATCCTGAATTTCCAATCTACCTGCCTGGTGCACCATTTTTGTGCTCTGCCTTTGTTGGAATGGTTTGTTTTGGGTTGATACAATTTGTCAAGGAGAGTGATTACGGGGGTGAAAGGAAGTATTATTTCTCATTGAAGTAAATTTTGAAACCAGTTTGAACAGACCCATCAACTTGATGGCATGCTTTGGGGATTATATACCAAAGTCACATCATCGTTTCCCAGCATCAATCTCACGGGTCATTGGTGTTGATAACTCAAACGCCCCTCACCCGCGCAGAAGAGACTGTGAAAGTATTCAAACGAATTTTTTAAAAGGTCATTTCTACACCAAGAAAATGCGCCTTTGGGCTGTTTTTTGCAAACGAAAGTCTCAAAAACAACAAATAAATGTCTCGAAAGGACACCTTAGCTCGGCAAATAACAGTTAAAAGTGACTTCCTGCCTTAGGCGCTAAAATACTTTCACAGTCTCAGAAGCCCCAATCCCGGAGGCCATAATGGACCTAATACGGATCCAAACCGTAATAAATAAGCGTACACAACAAATGTCACCTTGGTTTATAAACCCCAATATTTAGGTATAGTTTGCCAATTTCTAACTTGGCTGTGTATTTCCCCTGACCTTATCAGAATTGAACACCATTATTTCGGAGTTTGATCTTATTTATATAGTTTAAGAAAAGAAACGGATTGGAGAGTGGCCAGGTATACCTACCCCAATGTACCTTTCGCGTTTGCAGAGGAGACTGGGATAGAGTATGTCAATATCATGTGAAAGGTCAACCGATTAGGGGATTGGTCACCAGCGCTGGAACCGTAATTATAGATTGTTGTGACTTCTGAAGTGTCGTCGCTAAGAATATGAGATTTTGCTCATGGAGTTGATTAGTATCAGCAAACCGAACCGGATAAGAGTTTGGTACCACGAAAAAGTGGTATCCTGCATAGAGAGATATGCAACCCAATGACACTCAACCCGGACTCTGACGGCAAAAGTTTGATGTTGATTTTTTCAATCAAAGCGATTATATTATCCAACCATGGATGAAGATATTGATAAGCGAATGTCTGTATTGGAAGAAAAAATGAACACTCATGAAGCCAAGATCGATTCAACTCTGAACGCCATGCGCACAGATATTGAACGATTCAATGCGGCTATTGAACGGATCAACACCGAGGCCGCCAAACGGGAAACAAGGTTGATAATAACCAATGCCGGCCTGATCGTGGGAGGCATTGCCATCTTGGGGTTCATCCTGAACTGATTAGGAGTGATCGCTCCGGCACGGTTGGAAAGGAGATGAACCTCTTACTCTCCTGATCGTTTAGAACACATCCTCTCCCATCAAAGTATCTAAACACCTACTCTGTGAGTTCCAATTTGTGGTGCCCAGGTTGTCTGGAACAATTGGTGGAGAAAACAGTAACTTGCAGTGATAAATGATAACCCATGCCCCCGCCAAGGTGAATCTTGGAACACGCAAGGGATGCACACACAGAATAGGAACGAGGTATATGAAGGGCAAAACGGACATGATCAATCCATCACTAGATCTTACAGTTCCTGCTGACGAAAGTCGCTAGGTTAATTTTCAAACTCTGATCAGCTAACTCCATGCGACCGGAGAGGACTCTGATGCCCAAATGTAACCGAATTTCAAGGATTGGAATGGCAATCGGATGTTCGCACGGATTTACCTCATACTTGGTTCGAGCTGGCTCGACCATAAAAATATTATTTATTTGGACTTCAGTGACCTGGATGGGGATCGTCTGCAGCCTTGTCGGGATCATTCCAACACCCTCTCTTTTTTGGCTAGCGGTTGTTTACCGGTGGCAAAACCGATGAGGAACAAGATCCCATCCAAGAACGGGTCAGGTGGGGTGTGCTCAAACACCCCATACCTGATAATCTGCTGTCAGGCTCTTGTCCCTCAGAAGGTCACCATTTTCTGGAGGGAGGGGTGGTTTTCAACCATTCGTTTTAGGGATGCGACAACCGTTAGTGACAGCTGTTTCTGGAGGATACGGATCAGGCGTCGTTCATTAAGACATCAACTCCCGAAGTTGACAAGGGGCACAGTTGGATTGAGAACGCGCTGCACTGGGTTACTGGATGTTAACATGAATACGGGTTGTCTGAGAAACCGTACTGGGCCAGGGGTGGAGAATCGAGCTGTGCTACGAAGGCTGGCTCTCAATTTGGCACGGATGTCGGAGGGTAAGAAGGTCACATTGATAAGGAGGAGACTAAAAAGGCGGGTTGGGATTACAACTATGCATTGAAACGCATCAGTTTGGCTGGACTCCTTCCTGAAAACAGGGTATTTCAAAAGCGATAGCTCCGGGGTTGAGTTTACACACTTTACAAGCAAAGGAAAATTCCAGCCATCAACGGATGTAAATTCAGTTTTATGGGTTAACCCAAAGTTCATCAAAGCCATGAAAATGATATCTATCTGAATAGACAGGTGTTTTAGCCAATTTCAATTCTGGAAAATAATCGAACAAACCCTTTAGGGCAATTCGCATTTCCATACGTGCCAAGGGTGCACCAACACAGAAATGAACCCCAGCTCCCAATGAAACATTACCGGGATTCTTCCTGTCGGGTCTAAACTTGTCTGGAGTATCAAATGCAACCGGATCTCTGTTTGCAGCTGCCAGTAACAAACCAACTTCCTGACCTTTTTTGAAGGGATGATTGAAGATCTCTACATCCTCCTTGGCATACCTCTCAAAGATATGAAGTGGAGGGTCGAAACGCAGGATTTCTTCCACCACTCTAGGGATATAGTCTGGATCATTGAACTGGGATATATCTACACGCTCATCAATCAGAGCCTTGACACCATTACCAAGCGCAAATGCTGTTGCTTCATGACCGGCATTAAGCAACAGAATACAGGTTGTAACCATTTCATCCATCGTTAATTTTTCACCATCAATTTCAGCCACCAACAAACGCGAGATCAAATCATGACCCGGGGTTGTCTTTCGGTGATTGATAATTGAAATCATATACTCTGCAAACTCTGCTGATGCCTTGCCAGCCAGTATTTCTTTTTCCAGGTCCCTGTTGGCTTGATACATGGCAACGATGTCGTGGGACCATCTCAGAAGTTGATCAGCCATTGAAAAATCAACCCCTAGCAGTTTGGCTATGACAAGGACAGGGACCTTCTCTGAGAAGTTCTTTTGCAATTCAATTTCATCTTGGGTCAAATTGGCAAGAATATTGTTTACAATCTGTTCTATTTCAGGTTCGAGTTTGGCTATGCTGCTGGTTGTAAACGCTTTGGCAACCAGTTTTCTGAGCTTTGTATGTCTTGGTGGGTCTATTTCAAGGAGAGAATTTTCTTCCATCTTCAGGAAGGGTACCAAATGTTCCGAATACGGACATTTCTTATCTTCTGGAACTTCCCGACCCCACTTTCGATTGCGTAAAAAATAGTTTACTGCCTTGTGAGAAATCGCGAATACCAGATTATAATCATCCCAAAAAATCAGATCCCCACCCGCCTGGATCTTTTCATAAAACGCATAGGGATTTTGGACAAAGGTATTGTCGAGCGGTGATTGTGAGAATCTCAGCATAGTTTGGCGCAGGATTTAGATACAGCGTCCCCCATCAACTTCAAGAATTGACCCGGTAATAAAACTTGCTTCATCAGAAGAAAGATACAATGCTGCCGAAGCAATATCTGAGGGCATGCTGAAACGACCTAAGGGAATTGAGTCCAGAAATTTCCTCCTGTTTTCAGCTGTATCTGGAACCCCCATGAAGGTTTCTGTCAAACCTGTTTTCCCAATAACCGGAGCGATACCACAAACTCTGATATTGTCTGGAGCGAGTTCAACCGCAAGGGATTTGGTCATGGTGTTTACAGCACCCTTGGTAGAATTATACCAGGTTAAACCTGGTCGAGGACGTAACCCTGCTGTGGAACTTATATTGATCATGGTTCCACCTCCCTGCTTGCGCCAATGAGGTACAATGGCCTTTGTAAAATTATAAATTGAAAATACATTAATTTCAAAGACCTTTCTAAAGGTGTCCTTGTCAACCTCCAGTAAAGGTTGATTGGGATGACTCCAACCGGCGTTGTTTACCAGAATATCAAGAACTGAAATCTGTGAGAAAACCTTATCAACCAACTGCTGAACATCTTCGTAATGACTTACATCATTTCTGAAGAGTTTAATGGAAGTTCGAACTCCTAGTGCTTTTATTTCCTTCTTTGTTTGCTGCAATCCTTCTTCGTTGAGATCTGTAAGAATGACATTAGCCCCCTCCTTGGCAAACAGGGTGCCAATTGCCTTGCCGAAGCCGGATGCAGCGCCAGTAATCAATGCGGTTTTACCCTCTAAACGCATATCAGTTAATCTCCATAATATTGTACCACCGTTTTTACCTGGGAAAACTCCTTCAAGGCTTCCATCCCCTTTTCTCTACCATGGCCACTCATTTTAGTACCACCAAAAGGCAATTCAACGCCACCGCCTGCACCATAGCAATTGATAAATACCTGGCCACAATTCAATTTCCTGGCCACGCGCGTTTGTCTACTTCCATCACGGGTCCAAATACCTGATATAAGGCCATATCTCGTTCCATTGGCTATTTTTATGGCTTCAGTTTCGTCACTGAATTTGAGGCAGACAAGGACAGGTCCAAATACCTCTTCACGAGCCAGAATGTGATCAGCATTGATTGGACCGATTAGCGTTGGTGGAAAGTAATACCCATCGGATGAGGCCAAAGGTGAAACTTTTCCTCGGGCAAGAACAAGACTCTCATCGATATTCTTCAGATAGTTTGTAACACGCGCTTTTTGCTTGCTGGTAATTAGTGCGCCTAGATCAAAATTCTGGTCGTGGGGACCGGCAATCAAATTAGAAAACTTGTTTTGTAATTCACCAACGACCTTGTCAAATATTTCTTCTTGAATGAGTACCCTTGAACCCGCGGAACAAGTTTGACCAGCATTTTGGATAATAGCGTTTATAATTATTGGCAAGGCCATATCTAGGTTAGCATCGCTAAATATTATTTGTGGAGATTTACCCCCCAATTCCAGGGTGCAGGAAACATGATTTTTTGAGGCTTGCGACTGCACAAAAGATCCAATTTCAGGTGATCCAGTAAAGGACAGAAAATTTATATCTGGGTGAGATGCCAGGGCAGCACCCGCCTCTTCACCCAAGCCAGTTACAAGATTAATGGACCCTGCGGGAAAACCTGCTTCCTGCGATAGTTTAGTTAGCGCAATCGGGGTTAGACAAGCATCTTCAGCTGGTTTAAAAACCACACAATTCCCCATTGCCAAGGCAGGGGCCAACGTTCTACCAAACATTTGAGCGGGATAGTTCCAGGGAATGATGTGACCGGTGACACCAAGTGGTTCTCGCAGCAACTGAACTTGATAGTTATTGAGATAGGGGAGTGTTTCACCACCAAATTTATCAGCTGCACCACCATAAAACTCAAAATATCTAGCGGTGGCAATCATATCCGCTTGAGCTTGCTTTAAAGGTTTTCCTGTATCTTCAGCCTCTATCTTAGCTAACTGATTTATTTCGTTCTCAATGGCTTTACCTAATCTTGCAAGCAATCTTCCCCTCTGGACAGGATTGTAAGTGGACCACTCTCCGTTATCAAAGGCTTCCCTTGCGGCTTTTACAGCCTGATCAATATCACGATGATCGGAAGCAGGTAATAAAGCCAATATTTTACCTGTCGAAGGACAATATGTATTGATGTGTTTGCCACCTGCAGCCTGACACCACTTGTTGTCGATAAAATTATGTTGCCTGAAGATTTCAGATCGACCGGTCATTATAATTGGTCACCTTTCCTTGATGTACGGCTCCCCGCCTGCTTTCGGAGGAATAGCCTTCCCGACCAAACCAGCCAGGATGACTATGGTCAGAATATAGGGCAGTGCTTGCATGAACTGAACTGGTATGGTTCCAAAGCCTTCTATAGTGATATTCTGATATCTGATGGCAATGGCTTCAAGAAGCCCAAACAATAAGCATGCATAAAGTGCATACCCTGGTCGCCATTTGGCAAATATTAATGCAGCCAAGGCAATAAAGCCCTTACCAGCAGTCATGTCTCGGATAAAACCAGCAGCCATACCTGTTGCCAGATAGGCTCCACCCAACCCGCACAGCAAACCACAAATCAATACGGCTCGATACCTTAGGAAAGAAACAGATACACCTCCTGTATCTACGGCTTCAGGGTTTTCACCTACAGCTCTGAGCCTTAATCCAAACCTTGTTCTAAATAGTAGCCACCAGGTTACTGGCACCGTTATAAGAGCAATGTAAACCAAAATGGTGTGGCCCGAAAGAAGATCACTGTAAATCGGACCCACAATGGGTATCTTGCCTATTGACTCTGTAAATGGAAAGTCAATGGGGAGAAACCTGCTATCACCAGATAAGGATGGAGTTCTACCACCCAGACGGAACCAGTTTTGACCGATCAATGCTGTCATTCCCGAGGCTAAAAAGTTGATGGCTACCCCCGAAATAAGTTGATTGCCCTGAAAAGTAATGGAAGCCACTCCATGGATAGCAGCCAAAATCATCGAAGCGGTCAACCCGGCCATCAAACCAAGCCAAACGGAACCAGTTGCTGCTGCCATAGCAGCAGAAAAGAATGCTGATGCCAGCATTTTACCTTCCAGGCCAATATCGAATATACCAGACCTTTCTGAAAACAATCCCGCAAGACATGCAAAAATCAACGGTGCCGATAATCGGAGCATGGAATCAAGTATCTGTATAATGGTGAGATAATCCATCAGTTTTGCTTCGTGTTGAGTTTCAAGAATAATTTCCCGATGGGAACTCGAACCAGATTTTCCAGGGCACCCGTGAATAGAATAACCAGGGCCTGAATGACAACTATCATTTCCCTCGATACGGCCGGCATTTCAAATTCCAGTTCAGCTCCTCCTTGGTAAAGGACACCGAATAAGACAGCAGCCAAAAACACTCCCAGTGGATGGGACCTGCCCATGAGAGCAGCGGCAATTCCTACGAAACCTGCTCCTTGTACAGAGTCAATAAGTAATCGCTCGGCTTCGCCCATGACCGTATTGATTGACATCAACCCCGCCAGTCCTCCAGATACCAACATGGAGACCATGATAATCCTGAAGGGTGATATACCTGCATAAACGGCAGCGGTCTCACTCCATCCGAACGCTCGAATGGCATAACCCATTCGTGTTCTCCAAATAAAGAGCCAAATCAAAAAACAGGCCAGCATAGCAAGGAGAAAAGTTATATTCAATGGCGGTGACTTGGGAAATACCATCCCAAACCAGCCAAAGATTTCATGGGCCGTAGGCAGGTTTGAACCTGCAACAAATTTGGCTGATTCGGGTGCCATTTGTCCTTTGGGTTTAAGAATGTGCACAAGCAGATAAACCATTAGGGAATAGGCAATAAAGTTAAACATAATAGTGGTGATAACGATATGGCTTCCTCGCTTGGCTTGAAGATAAGCCGGTATCGCAGACCAGGTTGCTCCAAATAGCGCCGCTGCCAGTATCGCCACGGGGAAAGCGATGATCCAATGAGGCCATTCTATGTATAAACAAACAAGGGCGGTCCCAAGGGCGCCGACCATGGCTTGACCTTCACCTCCAATATTGAACATCCTTGCATGAAATGCCACAGCAACTGCCAATCCGGTGAAGATGAAATTGGTCGCATAGTACAGTGTATATCCCAGCCCATAAGCGGACCCAAGCGAGCCATGGATAATAATCTGCATGGCCCGGAAGGGGTTTTCACCAATATAAACAACCACCAAGCCAGAAATCATGAAGGCTAGAAGCAGGTTAATCAAGGGGATCAGAACCAAATCCACCCCTTTCGGTAAAGATTTCATTCCGTTGCTTTCCTTGTTACCAGTGAATCTGTCTCAGAGTCATCCTCTATGCCCGCCATGAGCAATCCCAATTCGGATTCATTGGTTTTTTCAGTTATTCGCTCGCCAATAATCTTGCCATCAAACAGAACGGCCACTCGGTCTGAAAGGGAAAAAATTTCATCCAGTTCGACACTTACGAGAAGAATAGCTGCACCCATATTGCGAAGGTCAATGATTTTTTGGTGGATAAACTCAATAGCACCAATATCCACTCCTCTTGTTGGTTGACCAACAATCAGCACTTTAGGGTTTTGCTCCAATTCTCTGGCCAAAACAATTTTTTGCTGATTGCCACCAGAAAAGTTCTTTGCTAGTGTACCAGGAGAGGGGGGGCGGATATCAAATTTAACCATTTCCGAGCGTGCAATCTTGCGTATTTTTTGGTTATGCATCAAAAATCTATTCATATTGAATTCGTCCTTATGATGGTAACCAAAAGCGATATTCTCCCAAGCAAAAAAATCCAAAATCAAGCCCAATTTCTGGCGATCCTCAGGTACATGCGACACTCCATTTTCCCGTTTCGACCTAGCATCCGATCCCACTCCATTAAGAGGTATTTCTTCGCCATTAATTTTCATCCTTCCAGCGGCAGGTGTTATACCCCCAAGGGCTTCAAGTAGTTCGGTTTGACCATTCCCGGCAACCCCTGCGATACCCAAAATTTCTCCTTTCCTCACATGAAAAGAGATGCTTTTGAGGGTTGTAACACCGCGCTTATCAGTTACCGTTAGGTTTTCAACTTCCAGTGATTTGGCACCCACTTCAGTTGCTTCTTTTTCTACCCTGAGCAAAACGGAACGACCCACCATCAATTCAGCAAGTTCCTGTGGGTTGGTTTCACTTGTTTGCAGGGTGGTCGTCATTTCTCCGCGTCTCATGACACTCACTGTGTCTGTGACTGCCATAATTTCCCTGAGTTTGTGGGTAATCAATATTATGGTTTTCCCTTCGTTGGAGAGATTCTTCAAGATATCGAAAAGATGGTTTGCTTCGGCGGGTGTCAATACGCCGGTAGGTTCGTCCAAAATGAGTATATCAGCCTGTCTATAAAGTGCTTTAAGTATTTCAACACGTTGTTGATGACCCACCGACAGGTCCTCAATCAAGGCATCAGGATTTACTTCAAGTGAATAGGCAGAAGCAAGTTTGGACAGGAGAACTCTGGCATTGTTCAACGCTGGAGTGATGAGAAAATTATTTTCGGTCCCAAGGATCACATTTTCCAGTACCGTAAAGTTTTCAACAAGTTTGAAGTGCTGGTGAACCATACCGATGCCTGCTTCAATGGCCTTGTGACTATCGGTTATGTTGGTAAGTTCACCATTGATATAAATTTCTCCTGAATCAGACTTATAAAAACCATAGAGAATGGACATCAAGGTCGATTTGCCAGCTCCATTTTCGCCGACAATCCCATGGATAGAGCCCTTAGAGACTTTCAGGTGGATATTTTTATTGGCCTGAACCGACCCAAAGGATTTGGTAATCCCCCTTAATTCTATCATGGGAGCAGCACGATCGTGCTGCTCCGTACTCGTCATCATGGAAGTTTATTTAAGTACTAACTCACAGGACAACTGTCATCTGTGGTGTAATCATGGACAACAATATTGCCATTGATGATATCTTCCTGGACAGCCAATGCCTTTGCCAGGACTTCAGCTGAAATCAGGTCTTTGTTATTTTCATCCACGGCAAAACCAACACCTTCCTGCTCCAAACCAAGTACGACCACTTGATCCACTGCCAAATTTTCACCTTCTGAGAAGGAATTGTAGACAGCGACATCAACCCGTTTTAGCATGGAGGTTAAAACAGAGCCAGGATGGAGGTGATTTTGGTTGGCATCCACTCCTATACCCAAGATACCTGCGTCAGCGGCAGCCTGGAGTACCCCAACGCCTGTCCCTCCTGCGGCATGATAAACAACATCCGCACCAGAGGCTATTTGGGCTTTGGTCAATTCACCACCTTTTACTGGATCATTCCAGGCCGAAGGATCATTTCCGGTCATATTTTGAATAACATTGATATCTGGATTTGCAGCCTTTACACCTTGAACATAGCCACAACCAAATCTTCGAATTAGGGGAATGTCCATACCCCCAACAAATCCAACTGTATTCGAAGCTGTGGTCATGCCAGCAATCAGCCCGACCATGTAGGATCCCTCATGTTCTTTAAAAACGATCGACTTCACATTGGGATGAGGAACAACAAAATCGATAATTGCAAAGTTCGTATCTGGAAAATCCGGCGCCACATTGTCCAAGACACTTCCAAATGCAAAGCCTGTCATTACGATGGGATTACTTCCACCTTCGGCTAATCTTCGAAGGGCCTGCTCACGCTGAGCTTCGGATTGAATTTCTATTTCTCGATAAGTTCCACCAGTTTCATTTTTCCATTGTTCGGCCCCTGTCCAGGCGCTTTCATTGAAGGATTTATCAAATTTTCCTCCAACATCATAGATAATAGCTGGCTCGGCAGATAGACTTACCCCCATAAATGATAGGGTAAACAAGGTAGCAAGAGTTCCCTTGAAAATTTTCATTACATTTCTCCCCAAATAGTAGAAACAACTTAAGATTACTAATTCAAATCATAATTTCCCATTTCACTTTTTGCAAAGAAGTATAAGGTAAAATAATCAAATAGTGCTGTTCATCATGTGTAGAGCGACCTACTAGATTGGAGTTCAACCTCATTTTTTCTGATAACTCCGTGTTCCTCATGAATTTTCCGAATTCAAGTTAGAAAAAGGGACATTCCTTTCCAGACAATTTGGATATTATCAAAAATTAAATCCATAAGTATGGATCATTTACTTCCATGTTTCTCGAAAGACACAACCCTTATTGATGGTTCATTTTTTTCAAAAATCGATCGATGTTGCTAGATGAGGATTCTGGATCAAGCAATATTACCTCAAGACCTTCCAAATCACCAATTACATCAGCTTTTGGCTAGTCGTGATCTATTGAGAGTCTCTTGATATAATCCAGATATACTTTTCGGTTAGCATTAACCACTTTGGAAATAACTCAAATGGTTTATAATACTGATCGCTCGGGGTACTCAGACTTGCATTTCAAACTTTAGCAGTTTGTTTGCTGCTTGCTGTTGAAAAACATTAACAATATTGAGTCCTCTAATTTTGATTTAAGTTTAGATAGATTTTGGAATTCTATTTTTAGAGCCCAGTCTTATTGTTTATTAATTCTTGCTTGTGCCTACCCTAAAATTTTATTGAAATTACTCCCCCCCCCCCCCTTGACAAAAAGGGTCTGGAATCGAGATGTCACCATGAAGATCGGTTTCGTCACTTGCATTTACCCGTTTCGGGGCATTTGTCACCTGTTATTTATCACAATAAATCGTCACGTAACCCCGGTTTTTTATCAAATTAATTCAACACCGATGTACTGATAAATTGAATTCATTTGAGAATCCTCCTCTTTCCTTTCCAAGTAGTCACTTTTTTGAAGTAGCCAAGCCGGGGGAGAGGTCTGTCCTGATGGTCGGAAACAGGTCGTTTTTTGTGAACACCTCTCGCAGCCAGGATTTTTTGTGGAAAAAAATGTTACAATTCAACCATTTTGGGTACATTGGGAGTGGTTTTATTGCCTGGATTTTTGATGATTTGTCAAAAATAGGATATTTTCTGGGCAGGCACGAGTTAACAAAGAGTTAAACTTTTTGTCCCCTATAGAACACAACCTTAAAATAATCCTCCGTTGCTTGAAACACAGGTTTGGTTCCATTGTATTCTTTAACAAGAGGAATGATTTTATTTCTGACCCCCATACCTCTGGCATCAACATACCCGTAATCACGAAGAACATCAACAATCAGCTGATTTCGGGCTGACCTTTGACCAGCGACCATCTTTTCAATTGTCATTTCATTTGGCAAGGGACCTGGGCTAATGATTTCAAGACGATTTGAATAACTTACAACCTCAACCTCCCCCTTTCTTGTCCAATCTCTATGAACCATTGCATTTACCAATGCTTCCCGAATAGCTGGTAAGGGATAATGCCAACGATGTTTCCGACGCAATGAAGAGTCGATTTCATTGGATTCTCCTGATAAAAAAGGGCGCATTACTTCAATAATGTTTTCGAAAAGGCCATTTTCTGTAAACGTAATTACCCCACTAGGTGTATGATCACTCAAGGCTACCAGTGGTCCATCAATTATTCTGTCATCAAGGGCACCATAGTCCTTTTCCTCACCTGGGAATGACATCCATCTTATACCTGCCTGACGCTGGAATCGCCTTGGGGACAGTCCAAAAAGAACAAGCCCAGCAATAGTACATACCAGGTTTTTAGTTTCCGATTCTTTCATATAACCTAAACCCTCAAGCCGTTCGTACCATTTCGTATCCTTATTGGGAAGCTCAGTGTCCCCCACTTTAAAGATCAAATATTCCTTTAATCGCTCTAGACTGAGGTCTCTTAAACCGCTACCAGAAACAGGAAAAAGTTCGGAGTGAACCATACCACCCATTGCAAACATGATTGCCTGTTGGTCGCGTGTTGCTAATTTTGATGTACTTCCCATTCGGATATATATATTTTCTCGATGATTAGAACGGAGTACATAAGGTTTCAGGGGGCCTAGATCCACGGTAATCACAGCTACACGTTTATCACCATCAATAGAAATTTCTGCATAATGTGGGGTAATTACAGGAAATACTTTTTCATAAATAGAGTTAAATACCCAGGTCTCCAAATCTGGCCGGCTTATGCCACTAATTTTACCATCATCTTCGACACCGATTAATATGTGTCCCCCTCGAAAATTCGCGAAAGCTACAACCTCCTTTGCTAACCCCTCTGAACGAATATCGTCTCTTTTGAATTCCACGCTAGAATTTTCACCAATACCTATCAATTCCAGCAATTCAGTTTTACTTAACATTTCAGTCGAATCCGTATTTCTCTTTACGTTGGATAAAGGCTTCTTTCCCTCCCTCCAAGATTCCTGTTACTTGATCTCTTATAGTGTCAATATCAATTGATCCCTGCTTTTCTATGGGCATCTCTGCCAGTTCATCAGAAGCTGTACAAACTCCAATCCACTCAGCATCGCCAAACACGGGGATGTTTGCATTATGTGTTGCAAATAAAAATTGTCTTTCTGTTTTGGCAGATCGAAGTTCCTGCACAATCCTAGTGGCAACAAATTGATTATCAAGATTGTCTTCCGGTTGGTCCATTATCAAAGGGTCTTTGTTATCTAGTAAGAGTAGATGTAATATTGCTGTGCATTGTTGTCCTGTTGATAGTTGAGTCAAAGGTCTATACTTATATTGTTGACCTGGATGTGATACGTTGAGTTCAAGTTTTATCTGATCTTGTAAATCAATTGTTTCCAATTGGTTGAGCTGTTCAGGAGAGATACGGGTAAGTTTATCGGCGAATCCAGTCGTCATACCCCAGTTCTTGCCAAGTAAAGCCTCTTGACCTTTAATTATGGCATCTTTTAAGCCTGGAATCGTTAAATCTTTAACATTCTCAACCCATTCAGTCGATTTTTCACCTACATTAGGCAAACTTTTGAGAAAGTCGCGAAGAGGTTGTCTTAAGCCATTTGGAACAACGGTGATTTTTAACTTGCCATTCAGTATCTGATTGAGCTCTTTTGCCTTTTTCTGCTTAGCTAATGTTCGATTACTTCTAATATTAGAAATTTCACCCAATAAATTGCGACGAATTTGTTCTAATTCTTTAACAAGTGTATCGCAGTTATTCAGTTGTATTTTTAGGGGCTTTATCTGCTCAATTTTACGGAGTAATTGTTTGTATTTATGCCCAACTTCGCTACCAGATTTACCGGAAATTGAGGGAATCCTTACAAATTCCCTATCTAGCATGTTTTCAGCCTCAACCATAGAAGATTCCAATTCATTTATTACAGGTTTAAGCTTTAGTTCTGCTTTATTTATTACCTTATTTATTTCACCAACTCCCTGTTGTAATGCCTCCTCAAGGGTCTCTAGGATCTGCCGTCCTTTTTGTAACAAATCTGTATGTGGCAAACTATTTAGAATTTTGTCGTTCAGAAATACCAAGTCTGGAAGTGAATCCTCCATTTCTTTCATACCACTACGCGTACGTACGACCTCTTCTTTTATCCGGGGTACTAATTGCCGCTCTTTCTCTAATAAGGGTACTACATTCAGTTTTTCTTCCAGACCCAGATCATGAATTTGCTGTACCTGTTCCTCTAGGTTAGGGAGGTTATTCATTTTCTGTTCTAAGTCATCCTTCTTATCTCTGGCTTTAGCAAGTTGAAAACCGTTCTCTTTAAGTCGTCTATAAGTTTCATCAAGAAGCATTTCCACCTCAGCATTTTTAGGCAAAAAACGATCTAACACCCGTGCAAGTGCATCTTTATCCTTTACAACCTCGTAAATTTCATTTTGTCCGTAAACTTCCAATCCAGGAAGTAGGTCTCGCCGTGGATGCAGGTGCGATTCATTATTGTGTTCATCAATCACTCGGGGAGGTTCACCATATCTGCGGATTACAGTGTATTGTTTCATGTTGTTTGATGAAGAACGTAGCCTAAGTTTCACTCGTCCTCCAAACTTCCCTAGATTTTCTCTTACAATTTGTTCTCCCTGTTTGTGAGCTTCTGTCCCCTTATGATTATAATCCAAAGCGTATCGAATACATTCAAGTAATGTTGATTTTCCTGTACCTCGGCCGCCGATTACGGTATTTAGGTGACCTGATAGTTCTGCAGACAAACCATTAAAGTATCCGCCTTCTATGGATATGCTATGGATTTGGCTATAAAATTTCTGCTCATCTCCTTCGCCAAGGCGTATTCTTGATTCTGGATCCTTGAAAGCCATCAAAAAAGAAGAAAAGCACGGTTGTGTCATTTTTATTAATGTCGATGCACCTGGTTCTTGGAGATCATTCGGCCTTACTATGTCTTTTGCGTTTATTAGTGTTATTTCGTTCTTACGTTGATATTCATTGTTATTGTTAAGGACAATATTCTTGTATTCTGGAGGTAGGTCATTTACTCGTCCTGGTATTTGGGCAACACGTAAGAGGGGGTTTGTCCATAGGTTGTTGAAACCTTTCTTCAACAAGCCGCTATTTGAAGTTACATGCGCTGCATAACAAAAGCCTCCGATTCTCTCTACAACTTCAAGTAAATCGTGTCCACTCAATTTCGAGGGTCTAATCCGGTCTTCTGTTTTGTCTATTCCTAGCTTCCCTAGGTAGTGTTCCAACTGTTGCACACTGGTATCTTCTGGAAACAGAGAAACCCAGTGAACTTTTTCTGTAGTGGCGATTTCGAATCCCGGAAATACCACTATACCGCCTTCATTCAATTTTTTTCTGATGATTTCTGTATCGTCGACACTACCGTGGTTTGCCAAGCCAACTATATTTACCTTTTCGCTTCTACATATTTTCAATAACTCTTGAGCATATTTTACTGCGTTCAGGCCATGGCTCTCTCCTCGGTAATTGTTACTGTAGTTGTGAGGGTTTACTTGTAGAGCGCATTTCCAGAATCTTGCATAAGTGTGATGATTCTCGGTCAATGTATAATCTCCTTCAAACCACGATAACTCAAAATTTGTTGTTTCCTCTTTACCCTAGAATTTACTATTTACCAAAAGGAAGCCAAAGGAATTTTGCTGTTGCAGATAATAGTTTACACTAAAGGACAATAAAGAAATAATGAATAGTACAAATATTTGTACAAGAATTACATAAGGTAATTCTCATTAAACGCTCTATATGCCAAACATTAAACGTACTCTTTCAGGTAAGATTTTTTGCTTGAATTTACATTTATTAATGAAGTCAAACCGAAATTTATAGCAACAAGTGTGCATTTCCCTAGCGATTGGAAATCCTGTCCAACAACTGTCTTATCCAGTTGGAAGTAACCAGAGTGATTTACGAAGGAGACTTAGATCATTGTTTATTTTGATCAATTCGTGGCGGGTTTACATAATAGGGAGTAGGTGGGGCAGAAACCTTATACACTTTACCGGATGCAATGATCGAAACCGCATGTGAAGAAGAATAATGTGGCTTGTGAAAATTAATCCCAAATCGCTTACTTATGGCTTCGGCCTCATGACCTATAACAGCAAGGTTCTTAAGTTTAGGCAGTTTAAGATTATCAATATCTGAAACAAAGGGTTGCCCCAAGGAACCTATGCGCGCGAAAAAGGTGTTCTTTACTGATTTGATCGTAATCAAAAGGGGATCGGAGTGATGGAGGGCAACAGCATCGAATTTGGTAATTCCCAATGCAGGAATTCCTAAAGACATAGCCAACCCTCTTGTGGCCGAAACCCCTACCCGTATACCATTGAAATTTCCCGGTCCAACACAAACCCCAATTCTGTTTATCAATTTCCAGGTAAGTGATTTGGCCTCAAATATTTCATGGATAAGAGGGAATAACCTGTCCTCGCCAAACTTCTTGGGCTCCTCCTTTTGAATCAGAAGTTTATTTCCTTTGATTATGGCAACACTGACCAAGGTACCTGAGGTGTCGATCCCAATAGTGAGATCTTCTTTACATGACGGGGCGAACTTCAACGACTTCTGGAATATAATGCCTTAGCAGGTTTTCAATTCCCATCTTGAGGGTGATAGTGGAGGACGGGCATCCAGCACAGGCACCCTTCATATGAAGGTAAACGACACCCCGCTCAAATCCATAAAAGGTAATATCACCGCCGTCCTTTGATACGGCCGGTCGGACCCTTGTGGCGAGGAGTTCTTTTATTTGTTTTATGATTGGGGCATCAGGTGAATTCGGATCTTCTTCAACAGGTTGATTTTCTTGCGAATATTCCATCACTGGGATGCCTGCCTGAAAATGTTCCATTATCGTCCCAAGGATAGCGGGCTTTATATGTTCCCAATGAATGTTATCACCTTTGGAGATAGAAATAAAATCATGTCCAAAGAAAACACGTTCGACGCCTCTGATTCCAAATAGTTTGCTGGCTAAAGGCGAACTATCGGTAGAATCAATGTCTGGAAAGTCTTCTGCACCATTAGGTAGAACATCAGTTCCTGGTAAAAACTTCAGTGTTGCAGGGTTAGGAGTTGCTTCTGTTTGTATAAACATTGAATGGAACCAATCTAGAAAGCTGAAATACAACTAAGATATAACATATATCATTTGTTGTTACAAGGAGTTTACAAGGTAGGAACTGTTCAAATTATTTATAGTAAAGCTAAAAATGAGTATCTTATAACTAGATTCTAACGGAAATGACTGTCTGATTGCTATAAAATCAGGGCAAAGATCCCAATAATAATAGGAGTCTTTGCAACCTCACCCCCCATTAACAAAGGTAATCGCCTTTAAAATTTTTATTTCCTCTTTTGGTGATTTAATTCCCTACAGTCTCAAAAACGACCCCCTTCTATTGAGGCTCAAAAGATGCCGAATGATTCCCCTGTTTTTGAGAGGATGACGGATCCTCGATGTCGTCCTGCACGCCCCAGAATCTTCATGACATGCTGATGATGGCCCTATTGACGGTCCTCTCGGGCGGTGAAACCGGGCCCGACAGGGCTCCGTTTGATCACAACAGGAACGCTTGTTTTCGCCGTTTCATGACCCTGAAGCATGGCCTTCTCCGACCTCTTCACTGGCCTCACCCCTCTGAACCGGGGGACTGGCGAACCTGCCGGTGATGCGAAGGGTTGCCCTCAATCGGGTCCGTTTGGCGGGACTTTTACCTGAAAATGAGCCCTTTCGAAAGCGATCGCCCTGTTCCGATTTTGGTAACCCTTGACAACGGGTTCTTTCACTACTAGAAAACACATTACATTTGTATTTTTTAATTTTTTGGTTACAGCAGGATAAAAAAAATGGGGGGGGGCTATGGTCGCAAGCACGGCAGAAGGTCGCAGTATTACAAAACCAGGCCATTCATTACAGCGGGTTTGGCACAAGATTCGTCCTCTGTCTTGGGGTTTCCGTTTCTCATATCCCGCCTTTTACATTCGTCTGAAGCGCGTATGTCAGGACAGCGGTTTCCTGTCCCCCCCCCCCCCCCCCCTAATTTTGCCGCGACCGGTCTGCTGTGTCTGTCCCTGTTGCTGGCGCTCATCGTCCCGACGGCCGCACAGTCGCAGACAAAGGTATATTGGAGCCTTGATGCTCTGAACATCGTTGAAGGTAATACTGTAACGGCGTCCTTCGAAGTCGTTCAGAATATTGCCACGGCGACCAGCATGAGCGCAACCGTCACCGGGACGGCGACGCACGGCACGGACTACACGTTCGGCAGCGGTGTGGCCTACGCGAACGGGGTCGCGACCTTCACGATACCGGCGGGGACGCAGAGGTTTACACCTGTTACTTTTGGCATCACGGCCGTTGATGACGGTCCCGGCGACAGCGGCGAGACGATCATTCTGACGATTGACACCACCAGCGCCTTCGGTCGTGGGGACCCGTATATATTGCCGATCACGCTCACGGAAGACACCGGCACTGCCACCTATGTGATTAGTGGTGATCCCCATGTCGGCGAGGTGCTGACGTTGACCCAGACCATTGATGACCCGGACGGTGGGGTTGTGACAGTGACAGCAATATCTTGGGTAAAACTAAGAGACGGCAAAAGTGATTTCCAAGTTCAGAATGGTGGTACCAGTTTTACGCCGACAGGCAATGAATCGGGCTCTGAAATACGAGTGCTTGTCTCATATACCGATGGCAATGGGAACCCACATCAAATTCGTACCGAGACATTTGGTCCGATCGGACCAAGGCCAGACCCGACGGCTCCCCGAGTCGCTTCAATTGAGCGCTACCTTCCCATTTCTTCGCCGGCGACCGATGTCACGCTTCTGAACTGGAAGGTGACCTTTAGCGAGGCGGTGCGGAACGTAACTAAGGAAGATTTTATGGTGACCGGCACCACGGCGACAATCACAAACGCGGACTTTCTTAATGGTGCTTACTATGTCCGAGCCGAAGGCGGTG
>JAJEBQ010000032.1 GCA_022822495.1 Paracoccaceae bacterium
GTTTACGGTCATGTCGGAGCCGACGCCGGTGCAAAAGCGGGTGATGGAATTGCTGGGGATAAACAAAATATAAGACAAATGTTGCCATGTAAATGACAGGTTGATAGGTCTGTATTTTGAACAAACGGCCTTTACGGTAGGAAAGAAGTGAATTATACGTCAAATGAAGTTCCGTCTAAAATCGAGTTAAGAACATCTTGTTTTGTTTTGAATGGAGTGAGACAATTTATCAGGATAAACTGATACTTTCATAGTCTCAATTGCACTTAAATGTCCAAAAGTAACATGGTTGAGTGATAAATGATTTCTTGCATAATTTGGGGATCGTCCCCAAAACTGCTCAAGTTATATCTGCTTACTTACTGGTTAAGACATTACCATGAATTTGAAAAATATCACAAAGTTTGAGAGAAGTATGACCATTGGCAAGGTACGAGTGGTAGGTCTTTTCAATATCTCGTAATATTGGTGCATTTAGGTGTATATCGAATGATAATTTCCTCATTATTTGCGATGGGAGGGATACCAGAAGGTAACTTTTTCCTCACCAAGTGACACAATCCAGAAGAAAAGTGTCCCTGCTATTGCAGCGACGACTATTTCAGCCCAGACAACATCCAATGCCAGTCGACCTACCTCGGTTGAAATACGAAACCCCATACCTAATATTGGTGAACCAAAGAACTCTGCCACAATGGCCCCGATTAAGGATAAGGTTGTGCAAATTTTTAAACCATTAAAGGCAAATGGCATGGCAGAAGGGAGTTTAAGTTTCCAAATCTCCTGCCAATAGGTCGCATTATAGGTCTTCAGAACATCTCTTTGCATGACATCAGTGGATGCCAGCCCCTGAACCACATTGACCAGCATTGGGAAAAATACCATAGCGACAACAACAGCTGCTTTGGATTGCCAGCCAAAACCAAACCACATGACAAAAATTGGCGCCGTTCCTACAATAGGAAGTGCTGCCACAAAGTTGCCGAGTGGTAAAATACCTCTTTGCAGGAAAGGATAACGATTAACCACGATGGCAACAATAATCGCTGAACCACAGCCAATTATATATCCCGACAGGGCACCCTTGAAGACTGTTTGAACCAAATCAATCCATAATATATCCAGATTGTTTACAAAAGTTACTCCAATGGTACTCGGAGGTGGCAATATGACTCCAGGTACGTCAAATGCTCTTACGGTACCCTCCCATATAACCAGTAATGATAACCCAAATATTGCAGGTATGGCTACTCTTATTCCTTTATTTGGGGGCAAAGAGGAGAGGTAGATATTCAATCCCCATGCGCAACACCAAAACAACAAAACAAAAATGAGGGATATCACCTTGCAAACCCCATCCTTGTAAGTGTGTATTTCTGAACCAACCCAATGAAACCAACCAGGGTGGCAGCCAAAATTGCGGATCCAATCAGAGCCGACCAAATCTGAACCGTTTGGCCATAATAACTCCCCGTTAGTAACCTTGCCCCCAAACCTGCAACCGCACCGGTTGGCAATTCTCCGACTATGGCACCAACAAGCGAAGCCGCAACACCTATCTTGAGAGAAGTAAACAAATAGGGAAGTGATATGGGAACCCTCAGTTTCCAAAATACCTGAGACCTCTTGGCTGCGTAGGTTTTTAATAAATCCATTTGTGTCGGATCAGGACAGCGAAATCCAGCAACCATACCCACGGATACAGGAAAGAAACTGAGATAGGCTGAAATTATAGCCTTTGGTACCAAACCGGCTAGACCTATGGAATAGAGAACCACAATTATCATCGGGGCCAAAGCAAGAATCGGCACGGTCTGGCTGGCAATTATCCAAGGCATCACACCATAGTCCATAGCCTTATTGTGTACAATTCCAATTGCCAGTAATATTCCCAACCCTGTACCAATTAAAAATCCCAACAGGGTTGCCGACAGAGTAATCCAGCCATGATAAACCAAACTTCTCTTTGAGGTGATTTTTTTATTTATGGTCGTATCCCAAAGTTCAATGATAACCTGATGAGGTGCCGGCAACAGTGGTCTTTGCTGAACCATCGTATCCCTGAGAATTTCGGAAAAAGTGACCTCGACACCCGCCCGGTTCGCTTGGTCCTTGGTCCAGGTAGAGTTCAGTATAGCTGAAAAACCATACCAGATTACCATTAAAAAGAGGGAGACGGTAATGACCGGTAGTAGGGTTTTCACCATTTCCTCCGGCTGGTTGGCACAATTCCCCTATTCATACGAGTGACTCGTTCTTAAACCAACCCTGACTTGTTGGGCCACTTCAATGAACTCCTTGCTGTCTCGTATATCCAGAGGCCGATCCTTGGGTAGCGGGCTTTCAATGATTTCAACAACCTTGCCAGGACGGTTGCTCATGACGACAATTTTAGTCGAAAGATAAACAGCTTCAGGGATTGAGTGGGTTACAAAGCAGATGGTCTTTTCTGTTCTCTTCCAAAGTTCCAGAAGTTGTTCGTTCAAATGGTCCCTGACAATTTCATCCAAGGCTCCAAAAGGTTCATCCATGAGGAGTATATCGGCATCAAAAGACAAGGCCCTGGCGATGGAAGCTCTTTGCTGCATGCCACCAGACAATTGCCATGGAAATTTGTTTTCGAATCCGGCCAGGTGAACCAATTTCAAAACCTTATCCACCCTTTCCTTCATTTCTTCTTTGCCATACCCCATAATTTCAAGTGGAAGCCTTACATTCCCGGCGATGGTACGCCACGGGTAAAGACTAGCAGCCTGAAAAACATAACCATACGCTCTTTTCAGCCGAGCTTCCTCGGGTGTCATACCATTTACTGTGATTTCACCACTTGTGGGATGATCTAATGACGCCACGATTCTCAACAAGGTCGTTTTGCCACACCCGGAAGGACCAATCAAAGAAACAAAATCGCCCTGTGCAATATCCAGATTGACGTCCTTCAATGCCTCGACAGGGCTATCCTTGGTTTGGAATATCAACCCCAGATTGCGGGCCTGAATGACAGGGTTTTTGTCCATTATACTGATCTTATTCATAGTTCTTTGGTAAAACAAACCACCCAATAAGGTGCCTATATACCTGAAGGTATATTCAGTGGGTCCCGTTCAATTTTACGAGGTGTATTCAATTCCTTCCACTTGGATACTGCAGCATGTGGTGCAGGAAATGGAGGTCGTGGTACAAATTTCCCCCGACCAGGCTGTGGTTGTGAATTTTGACCCCAGGACCAGATGACTTCACCTCTGGACAAGGTGTGTCGGGGTTGTGCATTGACTTTAAAGCCTTCAAATACATTGTAATCCAATACAGATTTATGGGTTGTCGCTGTAATGGTCTTGGAAATTTTGGGGTCCCAGACTACGATGTCAGCATCTGCACCTGGTACAAGTGCACCTTTCCTGGGATAGATATTCAGTATTTTTGCGATGTTGGTCGAGGTTGCCGCGACAAATTCGTTTGGAGTCAATCGACCTTTATCGACTCCCTCGGTCCATAAGACCCCCAATCTTTCTTCCAATCCACCGGTACCGTTTGGAATTAGGGTAAAATTATCACGTCCCATATGCTTTTGTTCAGTTGTAAAGGCCGCGTGGTCTGTAGCAACGACTTGAAGTGAACCCGCAGAAAGACCATTCCAGAGGCCATCCTGATGGTCCTTACTTCTGAATGGTGGCGACATTACCCTTCTGGCTGCATGGTCCCAATCCTTGGAGAAATATTCACTCTCATCAAGGGTTAGAAACTGAATGAGAGGTTCACCATAAACCCGCATACCTTTTTGTCGAGCACGCCGGATTGCTTCATGTGCTTGCTCACAGGACACATGCACAATATAAAGCGGTACCGATGCCGCATCAGCGATCATGATCGCCCTATTGGCAGCCTCGCCTTCAACTTCCGGTGGTCGTGAGTAGGCATGACCTTCCGGCCCGGTAATTCCCTGTTTCAGGTATTTTTCCTGGAGTTCAGCGACAATATCCCCATTTTCGGCATGAACCATGGGCAACGCACCGAGCTCTCGACATCGATTGAAAGAAGCGTACATTTCGTCATCTTCAATCATTAGTGCACCTTTGTAAGCCATAAAGTGCTTGAAGGAATTTACTCCCATCTCAACAGCATTGGCCATTTCATTGAAGATGCTCTCATTCCAGCCAGTAACGGCCATGTGATAGCCAATATCAGAACATATTTGAGGTTGTGATTTGCGGTGCCATTCATTTATGGCATTCTTTATTGACCCATCTTCACCTGGAAGACAAAAATCAATCAACATGGTTGTCCCACCTACTGCAGCCGCCCATGTACCGGATTCAAATGTCTCTGCCGCTGTCGTACCCATGAATGGCATTTCCAGATGAGTATGTGGATCTATTCCTCCTGGAATAACATAAGCATCTTCTGCATCGACATATTCATCACCCTTAAGGTCTTCACCAATTTCCTTTATGATTTCACCTTCAATCAGGATGTCCGACTTAAATGTTCGATCGGCCGTTATGATGGTCCCGCCCTTGATTACTTTTGACATGCTATCTCCCTGATATTTTCTTGCTTAAAATCCTAACGCTTCTAACTTACGACTATGGCTGTATCAACAACAGCATGAAACAAGACATTGGTTCCCTTCGCCGCCCACTCTATTGAAATTTCCTCAGCTTCGTTGTGGGACAACCCGTCCACACAGGGACACATGATCATGGCCGTAGGTGCAACCCGATTGATCCAACAGGCATCATGGCCGGCTCCTGAGATAATATTTCGATGGGAATACCCCAATCGCTCGGTTGCATTACGCACAGCATTTACGCAATCAGGATCAAATTTCACCGGGTCAAAACCACCAATTTTTTCGAAAGCGATGTCCAAGCCCATTTGGCTGCAAATTTCTTCACCCTCTTTTTTGAGGCGATTTTCCATATCGGCAATGACATCAATTTCAGGTGATCTGAAATCCACAGTAAAGACAACTTTACCCGGAATAACATTGCGGCTGTTTGGAAAGACCTCAATATGCCCTGCGGCACCAACGGCATCAGGTTTGTGGCTCCAGGCAATCGCATCAACCAATTCCAGGACTCTGGCCATTCCAAGTCCAGCATTTTTTCGCATAGGCATAGGAGTGGACCCGGTGTGACTGTCTTTGCCCGTTATGGTAACCTGGGTCCATGACAAACCTTGGCCGTGCGTTACCACACCTATATCTTTTTCTTCAGCTTCCAAAATGGGACCTTGTTCAATGTGCAGTTCAAAGAAGGCATGCATTTTCCTTGCTCCGACCGTTTCATCGCCCTGCCAACCAATTCGCTTCAGTTCATCACCGAATTTCTTGCCTTCAATATCTTCTCGGTCATAGGCCCAATCCTCTTCATGCATACCGGCAAAAACACCAGAGGCCAACATGGGTGGGGCAAATCTTGTTCCCTCTTCATTAGCCCAATTCGTTACCACAATCGGGTGCTTGGTCTTGATATTAAGATCATTCAGAGTGCGTATAATTTCGAGTCCTCCCAAGACCCCAAGAACACCATCATATTTACCACCTGTTGGTTGCGTATCCAAATGAGATCCAACATATACGGGCAATGCGTCGGGGTCTTCACCCGGTCTTGTAGCAAACATAGTCCCCATGCGATCAAGTCCAAGGGTCATGTCCGCTTGCTCACACCATCGCTTAAACAAGTCTCTCCCCTTGGCATCATCATCGGTAAGGGTTTGGCGATTATTGCCACCAGCTACACCTGGGCCAATCTTTGCCATTTCCATAATTGAATCCCACAACCGTTCGTGGTTAACCAATAAATTTCCCATCGGTGAATTCATGTTTTTTCCTTAAAGATATTTTTATGTGGACATTCAAAAATTATTTTAGTTACTCTTGCTTCCAAGACCCATGCCTTTTGTCATAAAATTGCAGATGGTTATTTAATCTGATTCACAGGCAAGTACATTGTTGGGATGTTGGGTCCAACTCAATTGGCTGTCCTCAACGGTTTGTCCCGTACGTTTATCCAACATCCCAGGCTGGAGTTCTTCCATCGTTATACATCCCTCGACCGGACAGACATTAACACAAAGGTTACATGCTACACATTCCTCGTCAATCACCTCAAATGTTCTGCCTGAATTGATCACGATGGCCTGATGTGAAGTGTCTTCACAAACAGCAAAGCATCGTCCACACTTGATGCAAAGGTCTTGGTTAATTCGAGCCTTGGTTACATAATTCAGGTTTAAATTTTGCCAATCAGTAACATTCCCCACTGCCAATCCACTGAAATCCGATATATCTTGAAAATCCTTGTCATTCATCCACTCCAGAAGACCAGATTTCAATTCGTTGACTATATGGAAGCCGTATGTCATGGCTGCCGTACAAACCTGTACATTTCCTGACCCCAGGAGAAAAAATTCTGTCGCATCACGCCAGGTGGATATTCCTCCAATTCCAGATATCGGCAAGTCACCTGTATCCGAATCGCGGGCGATTTCAGCAACCATATTCAGTGCTATGGGTTTGACGGCAGGACCACAATAACCGCCATGAGTTCCTTTCCCATCAATGGTCGGTTCTGGACTGAATGTATCCAGATTGACGGAGGTAATGGAAGACACTGTATTAATTAGGGAAACAGCATCGGCTCCTCCTTTTTTGGCGGCTCGTGCCGGATACCTGATGTCTGTTATATTGGGAGTCAATTTAACGATTACGGGCATTCTTGTATTGGCTTTAACCCATTTGGTTACCATTTCAATATAGTCTGGGACCTGACCGACAGCAGATCCCATTCCCCTTTCACTCATACCATGGGGACAACCAAAGTTTAACTCGACACCATCGGCGTTTGTTTCTTCTACCTGAGGTAAAATACCTTGCCAGGAAGCTTCATCACAGGGAACCATCAAACTTACAACGACAGCTCGGTCGGGATATTTTTGCTTGACGAGTTTGATTTCAGCCAGGTTTTTTCCCAAAGGTCGATCGGTAATCAACTCAATATTGTTAAGCCCCATTAAACTTCTGTCTGGTCCCCAAATGGCACCATATCTGGGGCCATTGACATTGACGATGTGCGGATCAAGCCCAAGAGTCTTCCAAACAACACCTCCCCATCCTGCTTCAAAGGCCCTTGTTACATTATATTCCTTGTCTGTTGGGGGCGCCGAAGCCAACCAGAAGGGATTAGGGGACTTTATCCCCGCAAATGTTGAGCTTAATGTTGCCATTAGTCCACCTCAGTTATTAGCTTGTCAGTCAATTACTCAAACGCCTATGTATGTCCTCAGCAGAATCACGACCCTGGGCAACTGCGGTTACGGTCAAATCATCTCCCCTGTTGGTACAATCTCCACCGGCCCAGACTTTTGGTATATTGGTTTCGCCTGAAGCGGTTACAACAATCTTGCCACCATTCATCTCAAGGGTTTCCAAATCCCAGCCCAGTTTTTGTCCAATAGCTAGAAAAATCTGGTCGAAAGGAAGCTCAATGGTTTCATCAGTATGACGGATCCTACCATTGACAATTTCTGTTCTGCCCAGTTTAAGTTTCGTATTTGGCAACTCACCGGTCGTTCCCAGTGGAACAGCATTGGTTATCAAATTCACACCGGTTTTGAGGGCCAAATTTATCTCATGTTCGGAAGCACCCATATCAGAGCGACTTCTGCGATAGGCGATGGTTACGTTTTCAGAACCAAGAAGTTTCGATTGAACTCCAGCATCTATGGCTGTCATGCCACCCCCGATTACGATGACATTTTTTCCTATCGGTATCGTTTCGTAATTGGAAGCCTGTCGAAGGTCCTCAATGAAATGTACCGCCTCGGTAATACAGTTGGAATCTAATTGCAAACTGTTGACATCGTTCAATCCAACGCCCAGAAATACCGCGTCATAATTGTGAACTATACTTTTCCAGTCCTCCATATTCTTTATCGGGCTATTGAGATGAACTTTTATGCCTCCAATTTGCAAAAGCCAATCAATTTCCTTCTGAGCAAAATTGTTCACCGTTTTGTAGGTTGCAATCCCGGTTTCATTTAATCCTCCCAGGAAGCTTTTCTTTTCAAAAATTTCAACGTTGTGGCCATACATTGCCAGCCTATGGGAGCACGCTAACCCAGCAGGGCCGGCTCCTATAACCGCGATTTTTTTACCCGTTTCAGGAACCCTCTGATAAGGATGGATTTTCTCCTGCATAATGGTGTCAGTCGCAAAGCGTTGTAGCCTGCCAATTTCGACTGGTTCCGCCTCCGCTGTTTCACGCACACAAGCCCCTTCACACAAGTTTTCAGTCGGGCAGGATCGAGCGCACATGCCACCAAGAATATTACTGTCAAAAATGGTTTTGGCGGCGGCCCGTGGCGTTCCCGTCGAAATTTGTCGGATAAAAAGGGGGATATCAATCTCGGTTGGACAAGCGGCTACACACGGTGCGTCATAACAGAAATAGCATCTGTCCGACTCAACCAGCGCTTCATGTGGCGTCAAAACGGGATTTATATCGGAAAAATTCTTGGCGTATTCATCTTGGGATAATCTTCCCGGAACGGTTCCAGGTGAATATACTGAATTACTCATTAGCTCTAAACCGATAAACTTGAAAAAATTGGTAGAAAAAAGAGTTAGTTCTTACACTTAATATCTAAACTTACGAAAGAATAATTAGGCGATGGTAAAATACCATCGCCTATTTCGTATGTTAATTACCCAAGGCTTGATCAGTAATCATGTGCGTCCAGGCACCTTCCGGTGCAGCTGTTATAACTGGGTCTGAACCACCTGCCAAAAGGGTAGCAACAGTTCTTTCGTAATCCTCTGGATCCAAGGCACCATTAGACCCTGCGGTCAATTTAGCTATTTCACCCATCATACGCTTTTGATGAACTTCAGTTTGAGCACCTGTGGCATCATTATCAAGAACAATCTCGGCGGCTTCATCGGGATTTTCTTCGGCATATTTCCATCCTTTCATGGAAGCTCTAACAAATCGAACCATCTTGTCAACGAAGGCGGGATCATTCAAATTCTCTTCGAGGACATAAATGCCATCTTCCAAGGTGGCAACACCCTGATCTTCGTATTTAAAGGTGACCAAATCATCTGGTGAGATGCCTGCGTCGACAACTTGCCAGTACTCATTGTAGGTCATGGTGGAAATACAATCGGCCTGTTTTTGTAAAAGCGGATCAACGTTAAATCCTTGCTTAAGAACAGTTACGCCATCATCTCCGCCATCTGTTGAGATTCCAAGTTGACTCATCCAGCTCAAGAAGGGATATTCATTGCCAAAAAACCACACCCCAAGAGTTCTTCCGGGAAAGTCCTCAGGAGAAGCAACTCCCGATTCCTTTAGACAGGTCAACATCATACCTGAGGATTTGAAGGGTTGGGCAATATTTACCAATGGTAACCCCTTTTCACGACTTGCAAGCGCGGAGGGCATCCATTCAATAATCACATCGGCGCCTCCACCCGCGATCACCTGAGGGGGAGCAATATCTGGACCACCGGCATTAATTTCGACATCAAGGTCTTCTTCATCGTAGAAACCTTTATCCAACGCAACATAATAACCAGCGAACTGGGCCTGGGTAACCCACTTCAATTGAAGGGTTACCTTATCTGCTGCCTGGGTTGTGAATGCCAAGGAACCAAAAAACACCACGAAGACTGGTAATAATTTAAATTTCATAATTTCTCCTTTCCAATAAAACAGGGGTAGTTTATACAAATTTTTTATCAGACTGCCAAGAAACATCTGAGGAGTCAAATTTTGTAGCTGGAAAATCCTTAATTTCTGAATGTGAATAAATTCTCATTCACTCACCTAGAATCCATAATTTTAGTCAGACTAGTTGCTCGTGTGGGCCACAAAAGTGATTCCTATAAAATATCTTGCAATGGATGCTCATGAGGAATCCCAAATTATCCATTAAATAAAGCTAAATCCATCATCAGATCAATCCAAAGTATCGATCAAAGAAAGTATTCAACTTTTCAAGAACGGTTTGTTTTTTCCTTGAATGATTGTTCGTTTCGTTGAAGCGTGAAGCTGGTGGTAGGATATCGGTTATAGCAGTACCTGTTACCAAAATCCCACCATCATGGAATGCTCTACCAATAAATGCTTCGGTTTTTTCGGGATTAAGATTTTCTTCTTCGATTATCCGATTAAGTTCCTCTACTTTCTTCGCAGTTACAAAGTTGTGCCATGAGGCATCAATTTTATCGTTCATAGAAACTGAATCCACAAATTGTTCAATGAGGTCTTTCTTGTTGCGTAAGCTAGGGCTGGAATCCACGGCACGAACGATGTTGGCCCGGATTTCCTTGTCCTCTCCCGCCCCCTTTTCTTTCAAGTACTTCTCGACCAACATCAGAATATAATTTACATTGATCTCGACCTGTTTTACCAACTCAATCTCAAAGACCACATCGTCGTTTACCGACTCCTTATCAGTATCAGTTTCATTACGAAATTGAACTTCCAGATTTAGATAAATACCTTGATAATCCTGAAAATCCCGATCGCTGAGGATTTCATTACCGACAAATTCATCAAATGCTGTCAGGATGTTTTTTAACCTCAGAATGGCCCCAAAGATCTTGATAAACAATTTCTGCTCATTTTCACCATCAATGGATTGGTTGAGTGGGAAGTCATTTAATAGCTTATCAATCTGTTTCTGATAATCCTCATAATACTCAGAATATGATTTGAGGAGTACAATGCCCTTCGCATCCTTGTTTCCGAATAGAGCTAACGCATCGTTGGTTTGTTGTTCGAGATCACGAAATGAAATGATGTTTCCATAAGTTTTAACCGTATTTAATATACGATTGGTACGAGAATAGGCTTGAATTAAACCATGAGTACGCAGGTTCTTGTCAACCCATAGAGTATTGAGTGTTGTGGCATCAAAGCCTGTTAGGAACATATTTACAACGATAACAAGGTCTAGTTCCCTATTTTTCAGCCGTTCCGACAAACCCTTGTAGTAATTCTGAAACTGTTCCCCCGTGGTATCGTAACTGGTCCCGAACAAATCATTATAGTCACTGATTGCATCATCCAGAAAGTCTCTTGAGGTTCGATCCAACCCCTCTGTTTCAAACTCTTCCTCGCTTAAAAGACCATCAACTTCTTCTTCGTTTGGCGCAAAACTGTAGATCAGACCAACCTTTAATTGTTGATCAGTTGGTAATTCCCTTTGTTGTTTGATGAATTCAGCATAATATTGCTTTGCTGCCTCAATAGAAGCGGTTGCAAACAGTGAATTAAACCCTTTCTGGTATTTATCAAAATGTCTATAGCTGGAATTGCGTTTTGTTTTCTGATCAAAGTGTTCACGGATGTAATTAACTACCTGTGATATACGTTCTGGATCCATTAAGGCTCGTTCAGTATCAATCGCTGACACCTGTTTATCCTTGATATCATCTGACGTACTGATTGTATTGATATAATCTATACGAAAAGGGAGAACATTCCTATCATTTATAGCATCAACTATTGTGTAGGTGTGAAGTTTATCCCCAAAAGCCTGTTCGGTGGTTCGTATCTTTGGGTTGCCATGATCACCTGCATTGTCGGCAAAAATGGGTGTGCCTGTAAAGCCAAAGAGATGGTAGCGTTTGAAACTCCGGGTGATAGCTGCATGCATGTCTCCGAATTGACTCCGATGACATTCATCAAAAATTATGACCACATGGCGACCATAAGCTGCATGATTTTTATTCTGTGCTACAAATCGACTTAGCTTTTGAATGGTAGTAATTATGATGCGTGCTTTTGGATCTTCTAGTTGGTTTTGCAATACTGCTGTTGAGGTATTGGAATTGGCCGCCCCTTTTTCAAAACGTTCGTATTCCCGCATAGTTTGGTAATCAAGGTCCTTGCGATCGACTACAAAAAGTACTTTGTCTACAAAGGGCAAATCACGTGCCAGTTGAGCTGCCTTGAAACTGGTCAGAGTTTTACCACTACCTGTAGTATGCCAAATATAACCACCAGCATCTGATGTTCCCAACTGTCGATAGTTTGTACTGGTTTCGATACGTTGTAGTATCTGTTCAGCGGCAACAATTTGATAAGGCCTCATGACCAGCAGTTTATGATCCACATCAAAAACACAGTATCGGGTTAGGATGTTCAGTATTGTATGTTTAGCGAAGAAAGTTTTGGTAAAGTCAGTCAGATCCGCAATGGGTTTATTCTTGGCGTCAGCCCACCAGCTGGTAAATGCAAAACTGTTTGATGTTTTGTGTCTCGAACGTTTATTCCTTTTTTCATCCAAATGACCATCACGTACTGTGTTGCTATAGTATTTGGTCAGGGTGCCATTGCTTATTACAAAAAGTTGGACATATTCAAAAAGACCGGTACCAGACCAAAAACTGTCTCTTTGGTATCGGTTTATCTGATTGAATGCTTCACGTATGTCTACACCTCGCCGCTTGAGCTCCACATGAACCATAGGCAGGCCATTGACTAAGATCGTTACATCATAACGATTGCTTCGTCTTCCTTCCGCTTCATATTGATTGATTACCTGTAAACTGTTGTTATGGATGTTGTGCTTGTCAATCAAACGTATGTTTTTGGAGGTGCCGTCATCACGGTTTAATATCTGGATATAATCATCTTGGATACGTGTCGTTTTCTCTACAATACCATCCTTGCTACTGGCTAGTGCTGTTTTGAAGAAAGAATCCCACTCCCCATCGGTAAATTTGATATTGTTCAGTTTCTCCAACTGGTAACGAAGGTTTGCGACCAGTTCCTTCTCAGAAGTTATTGGTAAGTATTCAAAAGCTTGTGATTGTAACTGTTCAATAAAAAACTTTTCCAGTTGAGCCTCTGACTGGAAGGCAGTTTCCCTGGTTTCATCTGGTAGGTATTCTGCTACAACGGTGCTTTCATTTGATACCGCGATAGCCTCGTAGCGGTGGGGTTTATTTTCGTTTTCCAAGTTGATTAGCTTTCCCAAGCAATCAATTTACTGAAGAAATGTTATTCTTCGAAAATCAGTTTTTTAAGCTCATCACCACTCTTCTTGACAACTTTTCCATCTTCCCATACGACAGCATAATGTCCCAACCGCCATTTTCTCTCTAAGGTTTTTTTGACGGTTTGATGGAGAGCTATTAGTCGGCGTTGAGCTTCCGGGGATGGCTTACTTTGACTTGTTGTACTCACTTGCAGTTCCTCTCAAGAAGTTTGAAGTAGAAATCATGGTAAATATAGCGATCTTGATACTGTTGTTCAAATACTAGTTCCGGTTTGTCCCTAAAGTTCATATAACAGGCACAGTCGTCGACAACATAGCTGTAATGTTTTAACAGCAGATTAAGGCTTCGAGGAAATCTCCTCACTATATCAATAGTTGGTATATTGTGCCCACCAAGAGCTACACGTTCAGCCACACGTTCTATTGAAAACTCTACACTAGGTAAAGCCAAAAAGATCAATTCCACTCGCCAATCATCACCACGAAGGCGGTCAATAAGTCGTAAATATGTACGACCTGATAACGTAGTTTCAAATGCAAAATCAGCTCTAAGGGTAATACATTGTTCAATTTCAGCGAGAAATAACCGACTTGCTGTTAGTAATTTCTTTTCGGGTGACAGAGGAGATAAACCTGATGCAATCAAGTCGGCATTGATGAATTGGGCGTCCCCAGCAATCTGAGGAAGATAGTCCAATGCAAAGGTAGTTTTTCCTGCACCATTCGGTCCAGCGATTACCCAGCAGGTGGGTATCATGAAATTTCCTCGAAGGTAAGAAGCTTGTCACGATAATATTCATATTGCTGCCGACGGGCTTTGATTTCTGCAGGTAAACCAAAGGATAGATCACTAACGAGGTTTTCAAATTTATCAAGGATGGTAATTATTCGGTCTTGCTCTGCAAGGGTAGGTAACGGAATAAGAAAATTAGAATAAGTTCCGATCCACTGACGAGCATGAATTTGTGGGGAGAATCTAATGGTTTTCATCGCGTAGTAAATATACCTGAGAATTCCTAATGCTTCAGGTTTTAGAGTTAACAATTTCATAGCTGAAGATTTAACCTTAAATGGAAAATCTACCCACTTAAAAGCCGTCGTGAAGTCATCAATTATGATAACAGGGTTTTCGGGAGATGCATTATAGACACCATTTATTTCATCCGTGTAACCAAGGATAAAAGTTTGTCCTGCTGTAAGTACGGGTGTATCAAAACTGTCATCATATGTGACTGAATTCACTAGGTATTTTCCTGGCTGTTCATAATCTAAAAGTTTACCTAACGCCATCCAATTTACCCCCCTCATTGTGGGATCTTGGAAAGACAAGAGTTCATCACGGTAGTATTTATACTGTTTCCGGCGCGCCTCTAATTCTGCCTCTAATTCTGCCTCTAATTCTGTGAAAGTGTCCAGAATAACGACAATCTCACGTTGTATCTCTAGCGGGGGTAAAGGAATCTTGATCTTTGCCAGGTTTCTGGCTGACACATCAATAACCTTTGTACCAGTAACATATTTCCGCTTTTCACTAAAAAAGGCTGGTGTTTGCATGTAATAGGAGATATATTTTGGATCTTGGGAATGTCTAAACACTGTAGCATGACCTCCTGTTACTATTTGACTCTTTCCAAGCCAGGCTACTGCTTTACATACCCCTTTGATGTCTTCACTAGTGTTGGTAATTATTAAATCCCCAGGATTGACTTTGGCTAACTTTTGTGCATTTACCACTGAAACAGATGTGATCGTCTCTTTTGTCCATGTCCCAAATTGGGTGTATATTTGTCCGTAGTGAATACATCCAACGCCGGCCTCCACAAAATCTGTTTTTGGCATACCATTACCTCGAACCAATTCACCAATATCTCCTAGCGGTTGAAATTCTACCCCGTCTGGACAACTCTTTGATATCAATCTTTCTATTCGATTCATATCTCATTACTTTCTAGGTCTGACACTATTTCATCAATCTTCTTCCTTAACTTTACTTGCTTTGAAACAATTCTTGAGATCTCCGCATTTAGAACAACAATATCAACGACTTCTCTTGTGTCTTCCTGCTCAACATAAGTTTGTACTGTGAGATTGTAATCGTTCTGAATGATATCATCATTCTCCACAATCTTGGTGAAGTATTCCACTTCTTTGCGGGTTGTATATGCATCAAGAATTTTATTCTGATGTTCCAGTAGGAGTTTGTTTTTATTACCAATCCGTTTAAATTCACTTGAAGCATCAATGAAAAGAGTAGAATTGTCGTGTTTGGATTTTTTCAACACGATGATACAGGTAGCAATGGTTGTACCGAAAAAAAGATCTGGGGGAAGTTGGATAACGGTATCAATATAGTTGCTGTCGACTAGGTACTTTCGAATTTTTTGCTCGGTACCACCACGATAAAGCACGCCTGGAAATTCAACAATAGCCGCAGTACCATTCACAGCTAACCAAGAAAGTATATGCATTGTAAAGGCGAGGTCAGCCTTACTTTTCGGAGCAAGTACACCAGCTGGTGCAAAGCGTGGATCATTGATCAGCAAAGGATTATCCTTACCCTCCCATTTCGTGGAATAAGGTGGATTTGAGACGATAGCCTCAAAGGGTTCGTCGTCCATATGTACCGGGTTTATAAGTGTATCGCCATGTGCTATGTCGAATTTCTCGAAATTGACATCATGCAAGAACATGTTAATGCGGCACAGATTGTAAGTAGTCAGGTTGATTTCTTGACCGAAGAAACCTTGATGAACATTGTCATGACCTAGTACCTTTACGAACTTCAAAAGAAGTGAACCAGAACCACAAGCCGGGTCATAAACCTTGTTGACCTCACTTTTTCCAACAACTGTAATTCGGGCCAACAGTTCCGAAACTTCCTGTGGGGTAAAAAACTCACCTCCTGATTTTCCAGCTGTCGAGGCATACATTGTCATGAGATACTCATAGGCATCTCCAAACAAGTCAATCGTGTTGTATGAAAATTTACCGCTATTACTTAGTGGCAGATCACCGATAGCATCCAACAACTTTACCAGTTTTTCATTACGGCTAATTACAGTACCACCAAGTTTATTGCTATTAACATCAAGGTCATCAAACAGTCCTTTTAAATCATCTTCACTCTCAGTACCACGGGCTGAACCTTCAATATTGGCAAAAATGGAACTCAGAGTTTCGTTAAGATCGGGATCATGGCGTGCCCGTTTGCGTACATTACAGAATAATTCTGAGGGCAGGATAAAAAATCCTTTTTCATTCACGGTCTCCGAGCGCCCTATTTCCGCATCAGAATCTTTTAATCTTGAGTAGTCGAAATCTGATTCTCCCGCCTTGCGTTCCTGTTCATTGAGATAGGAAGTTAGGTTCTCAGAGACGAAGCGATAGAACAACATACCGAGTACATAGCTTTTGAAATCCCATCCATCTACACTGCCCCTTAGGTCATTAGCAATTCGCCATATGGTTTTATGCAGTTCGGCTCGTTCTGTTTCCTTGTTATTATTCATCAGTTACTTTTCCACATAAAAATTCCCGACATTCAATTATTCAAACTTGCAACTTCTGAAATCTGTGCTTACAGAGTCAGTGATAGCCATTTCTGTCACCTCCAGAATTCAATGATTTGCAGGTTGAAAAGGTCAGTACTGAAAAATTTTGTTTATTAGGTTTACTTGAAGCTTTCCATCTTCATTTGCTGAACGATCAAGTACAATAATTTTACAGCCTATTCAATTCCATAGTAGATTAAGCCGCCTGTACTGAATTCTGACTACTGTTCTTGCTTACCCTGGTAGCCAACTCTTCAGCAACTAAAAAGGCCAATTCCAATGCCTGTGAAGAATTTAATCGAGGGTCACAAGCTGTATGATAACGATTGGCAAGATCTTCATCGGTTACTGCACTTAACCCACCTGTGCATTCAGTAACATCCTTACCCGTCATTTCAAAATGAACACCTCCAGGAATTGTACCCTCTTCTTGATGAACTTCGAAGAACTGTCTAACCTCACCGAGAACATTTTCAAACCTCCTTGTCTTATAACCACTTGAGGATTTTTCCGTGTTCCCATGCATGGGGTCACAAGACCAGATTACCTTTGCTCCTGCTTCTTTCACCGCCTGAATAAGGTGAGGTAGATAATCAGCAACCTTAGTGTTTCCAAAGCGGGCGATTAGAGTAATTCTTCCCGGCTCGTTTTGTGGATTAAGCTTTTCAAGAAGAATTTTTAAGTCATCTGGCGAGATGCTTGGGCCACATTTAATACCCAACGGATTATGCACACCACGACAAAATTCGACATGCGCACCATCCGGTTGGCGGGTGCGGTCACCAATCCATATGAAATGTCCGGAGCCGGCTATAATATCCCCCGTAAGAGAATCCTCACGGCTGAGGGTTTCTTCATATTCAAGCAACAAGGCCTCATGACTTGTATAAAAATCAACCTGTTTCAATGAAGTCAATTTTTCAGCATTTACTCCTGCGGCCTCCATAAACTCCAGTGCATCTGTAATTCTTGAGGCCAATTGGTGGTACTTTTCTGCTTCGTTTCTCTCGGTATATTCAAGTGTCCAATTATGCACCCTTTTGATATCTGCATAGCCGCCATGACTGAAAGCTCTCAGTAAATTGAGGGTTGCCGCCGACTGTGAGTAAGCCTGTAACATTCTGTCTGGGTCCGGTATCCTTGATTCAGGTGTGAATGCGATATCATTAATCATATCACCCCTATAACTGGGGAGTTCAACACCCCCAATTGTCTCAACAGGTGATGACCTGGGTTTGGCGAACTGACCTGCCATTCGACCGATTTTTACTACTGGGCATTTGGCGCCAAAGGTCAGGACTACAGCCATTTGAAGGAGAACTTTAAATGTATCTCTTATGGAATTGGCATCATATTCCTGAAAACTTTCTGCACAGTCTCCACCTTGAAGCAAAAAGGCTTTACCTTCACACACTTGTGCCAGTTGCCTTCTTAGTTGCCTAACCTCACCTGCAAAAACCAATGGTGGGCTTACAGCAAGTTGGTTTTGTACTTTATCAAGTTTATCCTGGTCAGGATAATCGGGCATTTGTATCCGGGGTTTATTTCTCCATCCGGATTTGGTCCATTCCCCTTTCATAATTACTCTCCTTCAAAACTTACTACCCTGAATATAAGGGGGCAAGCACGAAAATCCAGATTAACTCCGCTCTTTGTTAACTGTTAAAATACATCTGGGATCAATGTACAATCAAAAAATACTAATGCAAAAAACTAAAGGTTACTCAGCATCAAATCCTAACTGCTGGGATAGTCGCAACTTGTGGTTTCTCTTGTATAGTCATTGGGTAATATCCTGTACACACTCCCCCTATCTTCCGATATAAACCAAATAGTTCCATCGGGAGCTTCTCTTATATCTCTTACCCTTTTGGTTTCGGGTAAAACAATTTTTTCCACCTCTTGATAGTTCTTCTCTGAATCAATTCTGGAAATGTAATCAAACTTCAATGATCCAACAAAGATATTGCCCTTCATTTCAGGCCATAATTTGCCTGAGTAGACCATTAATCCAGATGGAGCAATGGATGGGTCCCAATAATGCTTTGGTTGTTCCAAGCCTTCTTTTTTTGTTCCAACACCAATTTTTTGACCCGAATAATGCGTTCCATATCCAATTATCGGCCAACCATAATTTTTTCCCTTGATAACCAGATTTACCTCATCACCACCCTTGGGACCATGCTCAGATACAAGCAGGTTTCCTGCTAAATCCAAATCCGCACCTTGGGGATTACGATGGCCATAAGACCAGATTTCCGGCAAGACATTATCTTGCTTATGAAAAGGGTTGCTTTCTGGTACAGTACCATCCGTGTTAATTCTGACAATGGAACCATTATGCGATGTTAAATCTTGTGAAGTGTCTCGATCCCCCCTGTCGCCAAGTGTAATAAATAAGGTTCCGTCATAATGTTCGACGATCCTTGATCCATAATGACGATTACCAGCACTACCCGGCTGCATCGTAAAAATGGTTGTTACCTTTTGGAGTTTGCTGTTATTGGGTGATAAAATACCTTTACTAACGACGGTCCCAATTCGCCCATTTTTGTTTGGTGACGAATAGGAAAGATATACCTCCCTGGTGTCCTCGAAACTCGTGGCAGCAACCACATCCAGCAAACCTCCCTGCCCCTTGGCATTTATCTTCAGTCCATGGGAAATCTTCGTTCTCTTGCCACCTGCATCAAAATGAAAGAGGTTCCCCCTTCTTTCTGTTATCAACAATTCACAACCAGGAAGAAAGGCTATACTCCATGGAACCTTTAGGTTTGATAACACTCTTTCGACTTTAGTCGGTCCCGCTCTCAAGACATAATCACCTGAAATGACAGGTTGCCAACTCAAGGCAACAAGACCAGTAGTCAACAGAATGAAGAAAAAAAATTTAAACCTGTGAAACTGGAACATAATCAGCTACGCATTCTTGATCCCTTGGGATCATGTGGTGAAGATTCAATAATTTTTGCAGGAAATTCTTCACTGATTATATGGGTACTCAAATTTGTTCCCGGTTTTGAATATTCCGCATCAACATAACCCATCGCCAAGCTCGTTTTTAAAGTATGCCCATATCCCCCTGAAGTGATGAAACCAACCCTCCTTCCTTCATGCCAAATCGGTTCATATCCGGTTGCATCGGAATCATTGGTGTCAATTTCCAGTGTTACCAATTTTGTTTTCGGAGTTCTCTTGGATTCGGCCAACGCGGCTTCTCGCCCGATAAAATCATCTTTGTCAAAATCTACCCATCTAAATAAACCAGCTTCTCCCGGGGTATATTCATTGCGAAATTCTGTACTCCAAACACCAAAACTTTTTTCCAACCGCAAGGACCCCATCGCATAAAAGCCAACTTCCATACCTCCCAAATCAATGCAAGCATTTCTGAGAATGTTATACAGGGATTGATGATCGACTGCGGCGCAATTTAACTCGTAACCAAGTTCTCCCGTAACTGTAATTCTTGCAGTTTTTGTCCGGATCAGACCAACATCAAGCTCGGCTGTACCCATAAATGGGAACTGCTCATTCGAAACATCGTTGTCAGTTACTCGTTGCAACAATTCCCGGGATTTTGGACCAAAAATGGAAAAACCCAAAGTGGCATCAGAAATATCTGAAATCACGACATCATCCCACTTATTCTGCTCAAACCATCTCATATGCCATTCCCGGAGGTAATAACTTCCCATGACCCACCACTCGTTATCACCCCAATTTAATACGACAAGATCACCCATTAGGCGACCGGATTGCGACAAGGCCGGGGCCAGTCGACATTGGCCTGCTTTAGGGAGTTTGCTTGCCAACAACCAATCAAGCCAACCTTTCGCATGAGTTCCGCTGACTGAATATCTTGAATATCCTGATATATCCAACAATCCAACTTCGTTTCGTGCAGCATGACACTCATTGGAAACGATGTCAAAGGCATTCGACCTTCGCAAGGTAGGAATTTCTTCAAAATTTTTGGGAGCAAAATAGATGGGAACTTCCAAGCCCCAGCTCTCTCCCCATTTTGCACCATTTTTTGTCATCTCGTTATAGCATGGGGACTTTTTTAGCGGCCTGCCACCCCAAAGCTGTTCATTGGGGTAGGTCATGACAAACCTCCGAGAATAGAACTGTCCCGTAGTTTGTTTAATATATTCCCTGTTACTGGCATATTTACCATATCTTCCAATATCCATGGCCCAGGGGTCTGTCTCGGGTTCACCGTGAATTATCCATTCGGCCAGAGTTTTGCCAACCCCTCCACCTTGGAGAAATCCAGCCATAACCCCACATGCCAACCAGTAATTGGGAACCTCCCTAACGGGACCAACAAGGGGATTGCCATCAGGTGAAAAGGTAAAGGCACCATGAATCCAGGTCTTGACCCCAACTCTTCCCAATACGGGATATCTCCGAATGGCCCAGTCAAGTTCATCCGAAATCCTGTCAACGTCCGGTTCAAACAATTCCATACCATAATCCCATGGTGCTCCATCCATACACCAATGTTCATGTTCCAGTTCATAAAAACCAACCAACATACCATTCTGGTCACGACGTGAATAGGTAAAACCTTCCGGATCAACAGAGGCACAAATATCCAAATTTCCATTTGCCAACTCAGGTATTGAATCCGTAATAAAATAATGATGCTTCAAAGGAGAAACTGGAAGTTCCAATCCCACCATTCTTCCTACTTGCTTGGCCCACAAGCCGGCCGCATTGATAACATGGTCGGCAAAAACAGTACCCTTCTCAGTTACAACTTCCCAGGTATGGTCAGGCTTTTGGTTTAATTCTATGACCCGGTTATTTTCAATGACCTCAGCTCCCCTCTTTCGAGCAGCTGAAGCGTATCCTCTAACTGTTCCGGTGGTATCGACAAATCCTTCCCTGTCCGTCCACAATCCCCCAGCGACATCGTCGACATTCATAAAGGGGTGCAGTTCCTTGATTTCATCTCTTGTCATCAAGCGTGAATCCTCAATACCGATGGTTTGAAATATTCGATAACGGGACAACAACCATTCCCACCTTTCTGGTGCGCAGGCAATGGTTACTCCTCCTTCCATATGGTAACCTATGGGTTCTTCGGATTCTTTTTCTATTTCATGGAGTAGATCTATGGTATAGGCCTGCAATGCGGCCATATTCGGATCAGCATTTATGGGGTGAACACCTCCTGCGGCGTGCCATGAGGAACCGGCAGCAAGTACTGACCTTTCAATAAGACAACAATCACTCCATCCGAATTTGGCGAGATGATACAGTACAGAAGTTCCAACCACACCCCCACCGATAACAATTACCCTGTAATTTTGTTTCATTTGATATTACCTAATATACCTGTGTTCCAGTTATTCTTACCTTTCCAGATAATCCTGTATCATTTCAACCCAAAAAATGTTTACTCTAATTTAATTGTGGATAATTCTTCCTGGATTAAATTCAAAATCATAAATCTGGAACACTTTAGAATTCTATGGCTGATCCGACACGACAGAACAGAATCGCAATCCTGATACCAGCCGCTGGCCTCTCCTCAAGAATGCAGGGTAAAGATAAATTATCCCTGCCTTTTGACAACAAAACCTTACTTAGTTTGGCGGTAAAAAAGGCCATGGCTTCCAGTGCCAGCGAAATTGTTGTCGTAACCAGAAAAACCCAGCAAGAAAGAATCGAATCAATTGCAGATCTTGCCATTAAACTCGTTCATCCTGAAACGCCCCAAAATGAAATGTCAGTTTCCATTATAACGGGATTGAATGCCTTGCATCCCTCTATTGAAGGGGTCCTTATCGTGCTTCCTGATATGCCACTGATAGAGGTATTCGATATAAATGTATTGATTGAGAAATTTCATCCAAACATGATCTTACGCGCAACCAATCAAAAGGGTGAGCCGGGGCATCCGGTCCTCTTCCCCCGAAAGTATTTTTCTGAAATCAAACTCATCAAAGGTGATAATGGGCCACGTGAAGTTATTGACCGACATAAAAACTCATTAAAACCGGTTCCTCTCAGTCATAACAAGGCTATGATGGATGTGGATACACCAGATAGTTGGAATCGATGGTTATCTGACTACAACGCTGGTGCGGGCGAAGGGACTTGAACCCCCACTCCCTTTCGGGACACGGATTTTCGTACCAACTACAACTTTCGTTGCCCTTTTAAGGTTTGTGGTCTGGACTATCCCTTCACCCTAGCAAAGTTACCTTAGGTGCTGTCCGTCTAGTCTCTACACCTCCCCTGTTTGGCAGGGTTTGGCTCGGGATTACCATCTCAAAGGCTTCCCCGAATTTGAACAGTTCTACTATCAAGTTTCCCAAAATAGCACTCAAAATTTAAGTCCGTTGCGTCTACCGATTCCGCCACGCCCGCACAGTATCATTCGCAGTTATGGTCGCATAACCTGAATGGTCTCATTAATGGTATTTGATAGGAATATTCAAGTGGTTTGAGAGTTATTCACGAAAAAATCTCTGCGGTTTATAAATCAGGATTTTTCCTCACTTCCAATTAAGGTATCAACTTTTGGAACCATAAACAAAACTCCAACACCACATCAAGCCCTTGTTTGGACCCACAACTCCCATCAATTACCTTTCAACTCCAGGATGCGTGCAACATTAAACATGCGTTCATCTCTCCTTTTGGTACAATAGGCTAACATTCCCGTAAATTTATTGCCCAAATAAGTTTCTTCACCAACAGTTAAAGGAATAATCACACGTTTTGACTTCGTATCATTGCTCTTGAGATAGGTCATTTCCAGTTTTTGGTCGCTCTTGATGGCCTGCTCTATCATCAAGAGTTTATCCTCCAAAGAGAGATTTTCTGATGCTTTTTGATATGCATGAGAAGTTAGAAATTTATAAATACGTGGGTCGGTACGAATATCTTTCTCTTTTATGGGGACTTTCAACTCAATTCCTTCAAAGGAAGTGCATCGGCTCAATGCCACATATGTTTGCCCACTGGCAAAGGTTCCACGACCTATATCTATCACCACACGTTCAAATGTCTTTCCCTGACTCTTATGGATGGTCACAGCCCAGGCCAGTCGAAAGGGATATTGTGTAAAACTACCTACGGGTTCAGAAAGAATTGTCCCCTCACTAACAGAGAATTTAAACACTTCCCACTTAAACGGCTTGAGGCTTATAACATCGTAATTTTCGTGCAACCGAACGTTTAAATACTCTTTGTTGTCACGGTCTCTTTTAACGCCGTCAATGATACCTATACTGCCATTAACCCAACGGTCCAAGTGATCGTTGTTCAAGAGCATGATTTGTGATCCAACCTTGAATTGCAAGTCGGTTGCTGTAGGATAATATTCCTTGCCAAAATCGCCTTTAATCTTGGCCTTGTTGCGGTATAATTTGCCGCCAAGGGCATTCAGGTGATTTTCGTTGATTTCATCAGCCTTGGCATTGGTAGTCGTAAGGCTGATGGTTAATTTACCATCCCGGGGAATCCTTTGATCAGGCAGATAACGCTGATTTAACTCCTCAATATCCTTTGGCTCAACTGAATTATTACGAATTTTGTTCAATAATTCTACAAATTGTCTGTCCTTCTGACGGTAAACCTTTTCCAGTTCTATAATCTCCAGTGAAGTCGAAGCGAGGGCCCCGGCACTGAAGAAATAAGGGGTGGTATAAAGGGTACGAAAAATTTCATGTTCATTCCTGGTGACAACTGGGGGAAGTTGGTATAAATCTCCTACAAATACCATTTGCACACCACCAAAGGGTTGCCGAGTTCGAGGTCCATATAATCTTAGAAAAACATCAACACAATCAAGTAAATCTGCACGCAGCATAGAAACTTCATCAATAATTATGGTTTTTAATTTCTTGTAGATCAGAGGTTCACGTGGCCTAATTTCACGACGCAAGATTTTTTCAGGGGTAACATCAATATAAAAATTAAAAAAGCGATGGATGGTTTGACCTTTGACATTCAAAGCAGCAACCCCTGTGGGTGCTAATACAACAAGTTCTCTTGTTGTTTGCTTGCAGTAATAATCCAGTAAGGTTGATTTACCTGTACCCGCTTTACCTGTAATGAAGATATTCTTATTGGTATTGTCAATCAGGCTGATAGCCTCTTTGAATTGGGGATTGAGATCAAGTTTCATAACTCAATTGCTAACTTGGGTGGTACCATCCAAATTGGTTTCCTCGTTTCCCATTTCCGGAAGAGGGACTTCACCCCACACCAGAAAACCCAACAAACGATTTCCTTTAGGAAAAACTATCCCTTGCCCACCTAACCTAAAAACGAATTGATGCATATAAGTATTCATAGAAAGTGTGATTCAACTAAAACTTCAAAAAGCAGAATATGAACCAAACGAAAGCCACACCTAACGGAACCCAAAGAACTGAACCTATCAACCCTATCCAGGCAAGGAATATGTAGGCGGACCCTAAAAGCCCGATAAAGAGACGATCCCCTCGGGTGGTTATTAAACCAATTGCACCTGCCCGTTCATCCCCACCTGGGCGATAAACCTCAATAATAGCCAGAATTGCAATGAATCCAAATATAAATAGGAAAAAGGCACAGGTAGCTCGTGTCCATGCCATCCAGAACCCTGAAAAAAGTGGTTCGGACCACCAGTCGGCCCAAGTGAATACTTCTTCCTTGGGTTCACTTACATTACCCCATCCCTGGGCAAGCACAGCCCCAGGGAAAGTTGTGGTCAAAAAAGCAAGAATACGCATCAAACCCGTCCCAGGGCAAAACCCTTGGCTATGTAATTGCGGACAAAATAGATAACGATGGCACCTGGGATAATCGTCAAAACACCTGCCGCCGCAAGAAGTCCCAACTCATATCCGGCTGATGAAGCCGTCCGGGTCATTGTGGCTGCAATGGGTTTCGCTTCAACAGCAGTTAAGGTTTTGGCCAAGAGCAATTCAACCCAGGAAAACATAAAGCAAAAAAAGGCAGCAACACCTACTCCAGCCTTGATTGTCGGAATAAAGACGGTAATGAAAAAACGATGAAAAGAGTAACCATCAACGTAGGCTGTTTCATCAAGCTCTTTTGGAACACTTGACATGAATCCTTCAAGAATCCATACAGCAAGAGGAATATTAAACAGGCAGTGTGCAAGAGCAACTGCAAGATGGGTATCAAACAGCCCAACTGATGAATAAAGTTGAAAAAATGGCAGCGCAAAGACTGCGGCTGGAGCCATCCTATTGGTTAATAACCAAAAGAACAGATGCTTGTCACCAATAAAAGAATAACGTGAAAAGGCATAGGCCGCTGGAAGGGCTGCGACAAGTGAAATAATTGTATTAAGAGAGACATAGATGATCGAATTGAAATACCCCCAATACCATACAGGTTCCGTAAATATCGTTCGATAATTGTCAAAAGTGAACTCTTGAGGAAACAACGAAAAACCACCCAAAATCTCATTGGTCGTTTTGAAACTCATTGCCACCAACCAATAGATTGGCAACATCAGAAACAAAATGTAAATGATCGGAATAAGACTTCGTGGTTTCATTTATCATCTCTCGTCATAAGTGTGTAAAACAGCCAAGAAACGGCCAAGGTTATGGCAAAATAAATCAAACTCATTGCTGCAGCAGGACCAAGATCAAATTGACCTAGAGCCACCTTAACCAAGTCGATTGAAAGTAACGTCGTAGAATTCCCAGGACCACCTCCCGTTAAAACGAATGGCTCCGTATAAATGTTGAAACTGTCCATGAACCGCAAAAGGATTGCAATCGTTAAGACACGTTTCATTTTGGGCAGTTGGATATGTCGGAAGACAGACCAGTTTGAGGCACCATCAATTTTAGCGGCCTGGTAGTAGGCCTCCGGTATCGAAATCAGGCCAGCATAAGCAAGGAGTACAACCAAGGATGTCCAGTGCCAGACATCCATTACGATTACTGTAACCCAAGCAGCAACAGGGTTCTGAGTCATGTTGTAGTCTATACCAAGGGTGTTGTTCAACGTATAACCAAGGAGACCAATATCAGGCAGTGTAAAGATATTCCACATGGCGCCAACGACGTTCCATGGGATAAGAAGGGGTAAGGACATGAGGACAAGGCAAACGGGCACCCAGAAACCTCGCCTCGGCATAGCCAGCGCAATGACAACACCAAGGGGAATTTCAATAATCAGAATCGTAAACGTGAAAAGCATTTGGCGGTAAAGTGCGGCATGGAACCGTTCAGAGCGTAGAATTTCCTCAAACCACCTCAGTCCGACCCAGAAAAACTGGTTATTACCAAAGGTTTCCTGAACAGAATAATTCACAACGGTCATCAAAGGCACAAGTGCATTGAAGGCAACGAGTACCAATACAGGTAAAACAAACAACCATCCCCGTTGGTTTACAGTTTTCATCGTGACCCCACTTCGGTTGCAATCCAGTTATCTGCATAGAGACGGGTCTGAGTGGGATCAAATTTTAAATGTACCTCTTCCCCGATCGCCGGAGGTTTACCTTCTGTAATCGAATTGATAACCGTATCACCGGAAATGCATTCAATCACCGTCCGGCGACCAATATCGGCAGCCTTGCGTACGGTTGCCCTGATTCCAATGGGTGCAAGGCTAATGTATTCAGGTCTGATTCCAATCTCAAGATTGCCTTGAGGCGCTTTTATCGAACCTTCGAGATGTACCGCTTGCCCCTGAAAATGAACTTTACCTTCAATAATCTCGGCAGGCAATATATTCATGCCTGGTGAACCAATAAAATGTCCAACGAAAGTGTGGAGTGGGCGTTCAAAAAGTTCGATTGGAGTGCCAATTTGAATAATTTCACCTTCCTGCATGACAACAACCTGATCTGCAAATGTTAATGCCTCTGTCTGATCATGTGTGACATAGATCATGGTCGTTGAAATGTTTTGGTGCAGTTCCTTCAGTTTGGATCTCAGTTTCCATTTTAGTTCCGGATCAATGACCGTTAGGGGTTCGTCAAACATGATTACATTTACATCGTCTCTTACCAATCCCCGTCCCATTGAAATCTTTTGCTTGTTATCGGGTGTCAGGTAGGTAGCCTTTGTTGACAGCCTATCACTGAGTTCGAGCATGGCAGCTATCTCATTAACCCTTTTATCAATCTGATCGCGACCAATGCCTCGATTCCGCAGAGGAAATGCCAAGTTGTCATAAACCGTCATTGTGTCGTATATCACTGGGAACTGAAAGACTTGGGCAATGTTTCGCTTATCTGGTGGAAGATGGGTAAAATCCTCTTTATTAAAGAGAACACGTCCACTCGTAGGACTAAGGAGACCTGAAATGATGTTCAGAAGAGTGGACTTACCACAACCTGAGGGGCCAAGCAATGCATAGGCCCCACCATCTGACCAGTCAATATCAATTTCTTTTAAGGCGTAGTCATTTTCGCTACTTGGGTTGGCGATGTAACTGTGCCATAACTTATCTAGAGTTATTCTAGCCATTGGAGGAACCTTTGGCTACAAGTGTTCCGTCCGGACCAAAATAAAAACATTTTTCAGGAATGAGATGAAATTCATGCTCTTCGCCAATACGAAAGGGATGTGTGCCTGCGGACAGGCTAACCCAATCCTGATCGCCAAGGGAAAAATAGGCAACACTTTCAGACCCGCTAAGCTCTGTAATCTTGACACGATCTTTTACCGGAATCGAGTGCTCTGAAGGAGGAGTAGGAGGAACGTGATGAGGACGGATGGCCATCGTGTAAGAACCATCTGAAAGGCTTTTCACTTCGCCAGTTGAATCCCAACTGATTGAACCAAAATGGATCTTGTCACCTCTCTTTTCCACCTCACCGAGATTTATCGGTGGGTCAGAAAAAACACGAGCCGAGATTAGATTGGCTGGAGAGTTATAGATCGCAGCGGTTTTCCCAAATTGGGTAATTCGGCCTTCATGAACCAAAGCGGTGTGTCCACCAAGTAAAAGGGCCTCAGTTGGGTCCGAAGTAGCATAAACAACTATTGATCCACGCTCAGCAAGAATTTCCGGGAGTTGATCCCGAAGTTCTTCCCGTAGTTTATAGTCAAGATTGGCCAGGGGTTCATCAAAAAATACTGCTGTGGTGTCTTTGACGATTGCCCGAGCGATAGCCGTTCGCTGTTGCTGTCCACCCGAGAGTTCCTGCGGGCGACGATCAAGTAATTCGCCAAGTTGCAAAACTTCAGCCGAGTCGCGGACTCGGCGATCAAGCTCTTTCGTTTCGACACCTGCTACTCTTAAAGGCGAGGCAATATTTTCGTAAACGGTCATATGCGGATAATTGATGAAGAATTGATGCACAAGAGCAATGTTTCTTTTTTGCGGGCTAATCCCGATGACATTTTGCCCATCAAATCGAATTTCACCGGAAGTTGGACGTTCCAAACCCGCCATTAGTTTAATAAGGGTCGTTTTACCTGAATTTGTTGCTCCAAGCAGGATATTGAATCCACCTCGGTTAAAGCTCAGTGATGTTTCAAAAATATGACTTTCTGCTTTGACTTTCTTGGTAACGTTGAGCAGTTCCAGCGTCATTGCAGTTCACATAGTCTCAGTTGAATAATTAAGTCCTGATTAATCTGAGGCTGGGGCATTATTAATGCCCCAGCCTGCAATGTTAATTGGTCCAGCGAGCTACAATATCCTCGTAACGAACTGTTTCACCCTGGGGCTTTTCATTATCAAGTTTTGCCTTGGGCGCCCCCGGCTTGCTTAGCCATTCTTCGGGGTCACTTTCCTCATTGAGGCGAGGACCACAACCTCCGTAAACTGAAGCAGCTTCGTCAGCAGCCTGCATGCGAGCCATGGTGTTATCCATCTCAGCTGCCAAGCGATCCATTGCCTCTTGTGGTGTGAAAGCTCCTGAGTTTACATCACCGATCTGCTGCCACCAAATCTGTGCCAGTTTTGGATAATCAGGCACATTGATACCTGTTGGTGACCAAGCTGTGCGATCAGGAGAACGGTAGAATTCAACCAATCCTCCAAGTTTTGGTGCTCGTTCAGTGAAACTTTCATGGTTAGCTGTTGAATTACGGATAAAAGTTAGTCCTACATGTGACTTGCGAACATCAACAGTTTTTGATGTGACAAACTGGGCGTACAACCAAGCAGCTTGAGCTCGATCAGATGGGGTGGATTTAAGGAATGTCCACGAGCCGGCATCTTGATATCCCACTTTCTGTCCTTCGGTCCAATAGGGTCCGTGCGGGCTTGGTGCCATACGCCAGAGTGGGTTGCCATCAGCATCCACCGTGTTGTTACCATCTGCCTGAGAGGCCACCATATCAGCTGTAAAGGCCGTATACCAGAAAATTTGTTGGGCCACATTACCCTGGGAAAGCGCCGGTAATGACTGGTAAAAGTCATAGGATGCAGCACCCGGAGGGGCATATTGTCTTAACCACTCATCCCACTTACGGATTGCATAGACTGCGGCTGGTCCATTTGCGGCTCCACCACGGCTTACGCTAGCACCAACCGGATTGCAAGTTCCGGCTTCCATACGAATGCCCCATTCATCAACAGGAATGCCATTTGGTTCACCGACATCACCAGCACCAGCCATTGAAAGCCAGGCATCAGTCATACGCCAGCCAAGATCAGGAGCACGTTTGCCATAATCCATGTGACCATAAACTGTTACACCATCAATTTCTTTGACATGAACACTGAAGAATTCTGCAATATCTTCATAGGCCGACCAATTAACTGGTACACCAAGGTCATACCCATAAATTTCCTTGAACTGGGATTGCAGGTCTTCACGGTCAAACCAATCTTTCCTGAACCAGTACAGGTTGGCAAATTGTTGATCAGGTAACTGGTAAAGTTTGCCATCGGGACCAGTTGTGAATGAAGCACCAATAAAATCATCCAGGTCAATACCTGGGTTAGTTGTACCAGCCCAATCGCCAGCCATCTGATCGGATAGATTATAGGCAAGTTGCAGTCGAGCGTGCGTACCAATCAGGTCTGAGTCGTTGACATAACCATCATAAAGATTACGCTGAGTCTGCATCTGGGTTTGAACGGCCTGAACCACCTCACCTTCACCCAGAAGCTGATGATTTACCTTTATACCAGTAATCTCCTCAAAAGCCTTAGTTAGGGTTTCTGATTCATAAGAATGCGTTGGAATTGTTTCTGATAATACATTTATCTCCATGCCTGCAAATGGTTTTGCGGCTTCAATAAACCACTCCATTTCGGCAAGTTGTTCGCTACGAGATAGTGATGATATCTGGAATTCCTCATCTATCCATTTTTCAGCAGCAACCATATCGGCATGAGCAGAACTGCCAAAGGACGCCATAGCAATTGCCATGATAAAATATATGTGTTTTTGCATATGTAAACTCCTAATATTTAAACAAGAAAAAAAATTTATACTAATCACCCCGAGGCAATGCAAACACATATTTTGTAGGAATATTCATTATAGTTTCCAATTCGCTGGTGATATCAAATATTGGTAAAAAACTCTGTTTTGATAATTCAAATGTACCATATTTTTTCTATCGTTAAACTTTTGCTTTGGGTAGGTTGTTCAGCATAAAGGAAACCTCGGTGTGTCTTGCATAATGTTTTAATCCAAGACCGATTTGAAAGAAAATGAATAGATTATAAATTACCGGAATATTCTTGCCCCTGGCACAGATCTAACTCTTATTGGTTCAATATGGAAACCGTCCCTTGGATCATAATTTTATAGAGAACTTTCAATTATTTTTTTAAGGGCAACCCAAACGCGCAAGCAGGAGGTTGGTTAACAATCTATTTCAAGTGTTCAGGACCGGTATAATTATTCACGGCGATATATTTTATACTCACGTAACGGTTGCCATGCAAAAACACATGATATGTGGAAATACGAAATCTTCTCGCCCTACAACATACTTTTGCTCAATAACCTCAGGCATTAAAATTTCTGGCTCTGAGAATCCAATCCTCTCCAGTTCATATTGCAATTCATTTTCGTTCAATCGGTTACTCCAAGGTTCACCCTTTTTTGCAACGAAATTAGCACATCGCTGTTCTACTGGCTTCCAATGATCTGGAATATCTTCTTGGGGTAGTAGGAAATCAAATATAACTGCCGACCCTGAAGCAAGTGTTCTTTTAAAAATTTTCAATGATTGTAGAAAAATATCCCGGTCAATGTAATATGTCACACCAAACCATGAAACGAGAGTTTTATGGCTAAAATCAAACCCATGCGATTCCAAACCCTCTTCAAGAGATTGTTCCTTAAGATCCAGTGGAACGTATGTTACATGCGGTAAGTTATCTTTGTGAATTTTTGCCAGCCTCGCTCTTTTTTCATTTTGAGTAATTTCAAGGTCAACCTCAAAAACTTTTACTTTTGTAGGAAAATCATCGCGATATGCGAAACTGTCATACCCTGCTCCAAGAACGACTAATTGCCTCAATTCATTTTGCACAAGACTATTAAATACATCCTCACAAAATTTGGCTCGCAGAATTATTTCAGGTACAATGGCTACAAGTTTTCTCATGATAACATCATTCATGAGCATGGTTAGTGGTTTGTATTTTGCTACAAGTTTCCAAAACCTGCCACACAATTCAACTGCAAGGGGGTCAAAATATACCGGGTTATCATACTGCAAGGTATGAGTCGCTCGTGCAGCACAAACCAACTCAGCTGTTTTGCTAGGTCTTTGCATGGAAAATCTCTTTCGATTCTGAATAATACCAGACTACAAACAATATACCAAAAACCAAAACCGCTGACATAAACCTATGGTGCCCGAGGCGAGACTCGAACTCGCATGACCGAAGTCGGGGGATTTTGAGTCCCCTGCGTCTACCAATTCCGCCACTCGGGCCCTACTCTTCAATATTGGTATTTCAAATTATCTTCAAGTGTAACTTAGTAGAAAAGTGTGATTTCCGAGTTCAATAAATACGAATATGTTATTAGATCCGTCTATTCGGGCATTTGCTAGGTGAAAATAACAGGACAGTTTCACCAACTATCGGTGCTGGACAATTATCTTTTGGAAAGACCTGATTCTCTTCAACAAATTCGGAAATTTAATCGGAAAATGAGTAGAATAATCCCAGTATTTGAAAATTATTATTTTACCCAAACACCAAGTAATAAAATTGTTGTAAATAGGCAACATTGATATGTCTCAAATAGCCTAGGGTGAAATATCAATATCTTAAAGTTATAGTGGAAAAAAACTAGCTGATTGCTAATAGAGTTGTTAATGATTTTGAGGAGAAAATGTCATGGTTACAAATTTGTACTTAAAAGACGGGGATCAAAGTTTCAAAGATTATGTGAGAACCGGTTCAATTAATTATATTCTTGGCGGCCAGAATGTCGGTACCGATAAAATATATGATTTTCTGCTTGGTGAAGACACGATTGATTTCACTGACCATTCTGATATTACCTGGGAAGATATTAAGGATAATATCCAATATTTAGGTGATAGTACCTACTCCATTGATCTCACAGAATATGGTTTGGGTACTTTGCGAATTGAAATTGATGATAGTGATTCGGATTTTAATCCTGCAGTAATTGATAATATCAGGGATGCTTTCGTGTTTGGGCCAGCAACGCGAGGTGATGATGATCTGACTGGCACACATGGTGATGACTACATGCGAGGGCACCATGGGGATGACATGTTATATGGCCGTTCCGGTGATGATAAAATGCTTGGGGATCAGGGGGATGATTACATGCATGGTGCTGGTGGCGATGATGAAATGCATGGTGGTTCAGGTAACGACACGATGTACGGTGGCACTAACGACGACGTTATGTATGGCGATGCGGGCAATGATACGATGGATGGTGGCGGTGGCGACGATGTAATGCATGGTGGCGCTGATCATGATACGATGTATGGCGGCGGTGGCGATGATGAAATGCATGGTGATTCAGGTTTCGACACGATGAGAGGTGCAATAGGAAACGATACCATGTATGGCGGTGCGGGCGAAGACAAAATGTATGGCGATGCGGGCAATGATACGATGGATGGTGGCGATGACAATGATCTGATTTATGGTAATTCAGGGAATAATACCATCATTGGTGGTAGAGGCAATGATTCGCTTGTTTCCGGTACGGGCAATGATATCTTTGTTTTTGGACCAGATAGTGGTGGCGATACAGTCTACTATTTCAATCGTGCAGAGAACACTAATGACCGAATTGATCTTTCTGGCTATACTGATATTTCTGATATTTCTGATCTTACTATCACGCAAACCACAACTCACTCTGGTTTGACTGCGACTGTGATTAAAATTGATGATAAAAACGCCATCTGGTTGTATGACTACGAAATGGATGATTTGGATGCTTCAAACTTCATTTTCAACGGTGATCAGGACGCTTATTACGGGGGATAGCAACCAATGGATCTGAGAACTGAATTCAGTTCCCAGATTAATAAATCAAGTAGCATTGAGCAAAGTAATAAATTGCTTTTTCTACTTACACCAAGGACCTTAAGGGTATTAGTTAAATATTTTTCCATAAAAATTTGCAAAAATGGGGAAAACTTCGAGTAAACCCAAGAAAGTTATTCCTAAACGGGCTTTAATCGTTCGAAATCTCGTAACAAGAATGAAGCATAAAATTATACATATGCTTGCTTCAAGCGGGGCAACTATGTTACCAAAGTGCTTGGGATCCCAATAACTGATAGGACTAGAATATATCCAATCACTAATAGGCCAAAAATGTGCCCTACCATCGTCATGGTGTAGGGGGAAGTCCAAAATCAAATGTAAAAATCCAGCAAGTCCAAAATATTTGATAAGTTCGTTATTCAGCAAAATCCCTGTGAATATCAGGATACCCCAAACAAAAAATGAATTATCAACCGAAAATATTCTTTGCCATTGCTCAGAAAAATACATCTGACCAAAAATGATACTAGGAGGAACTTCCTTGATAAAGAGGTAATAGATGGAAAGCACATACAGGGAAAAATCTGGAGCCAATGATCCTGTAATTACGGCCGTATTATTTTTCCACTGATTAGGCTGGGCAAAAGCTGCTGTGCCTATAATCAAATGTGCCTGGGTATTCACCTATATATTCCCATTTGTTATTCTAATCGAGAAATTGCATAAGTGCCCCTGATACCATAGCTAGGGTAATAATAAATTTTTGTGAAAATTTAGATGTTTTGTGTTCCCTATATCAATCCAAATACCGAATGAAAAATCTATACCTTAAAATAAAAGAACAGGCAGGGTCAAAATATGCCCTCTGGATTTTGATAATCATTAGTTTTTTCGAAAGTTCCGTTTTCCCTATCCCACCAGATGTGCTTTTGATTCCGATGATACTTGCATACCCCTCAAGAGCCTTTCTTTTTGCCGGAGTGTGCTTGATTTCTTCCGTTCTTGGAGGTGTGGCTGGATATTTGATAGGAGCCTTTCTATTCGAGGAGGTAGGTCAACCAATCCTGAACATACTCGGTCAGGAGGAACACTATAACCAGTTTGCCGAAAACTATAATAATTTTGGAAGTTGGGCTGTAATTATAGCGGGAATCACACCTTTTCCCTATAAGGTCATAACCATCCTATCAGGATTTACAGGACTGAATTTTGTTATATTTGTGATTTGCAGCATCGCCGCTCGTGGATTAAGATTTTTTCTTATCGCTGTTCTTCTTTGGAAATTTGGAGATAATATTCGAGACTTCATAGAAGAACGCCTGGGATTGCTCTCAATAATATTTGTTATAATCCTGGCAGGTTCTTTCGTTTTGATTAGCTTACTATGAACAAAATACTCAAACATTCACATCTGGCTGCAACCCTGGGTTCAATAGCTTTGTTACTAGGGGCTTTCGGGTTTCAGGAAATTCTTGGGTTTGAACCATGTACCCTTTGTATCTGGCAAAGATGGCCTCATGCCATAATCCCATTCGTGTTTATAATGACCCTCGTTTTTCCTAACCTAATCTGGTATGTCGGTGGAACTTTGATCATGTTTTTGAGTGTAGGGCTTGCTGGTTTTCATGTTGGTGTTGAACAAGATTGGTGGGAGGGTTTATCAAGTTGTTCTTCAACCCAAGGTTTGGTGACCGAAGGGGCTGTGCTTGATTTCTCTCAGGACCTTTCAGTTGTCATGTGTGATGAGATTGTTTGGAGTTTTTTAAACCTTTCCATGGCCGGTTGGAATGCTGTTTTTTCATTACTACTAACAGGTCTCTGGATATTATCACTTCGTTATAACTACAGAAAATAACCGTCAGTAAATTGCGTTTCGAAGTTCAGATTCCTGTGGCTATTTGCAAATTTGGCTAAGAAGTTATAAAAGGAGAAGTCCTTTTGAAAATAATAACAGGAGTATGTTAATGAATAACATAAAGGAAAAATTTCCTGGTGCTGTGCATATGTACGCTAAGGAATGTCTGGATGGTAAACTCTCACGTCGAGAGTTCATGACCAGAGCAACAGCCCTTGGTGCGACATCAGCCACAGCGTATGGTTTAATCGGCCTGTCTGCTCCAAAAGCAGAAACTATGGCTATCAAGCAGGGAGGAACAGTTCGGATTCAGATGAATGTTCGCGCCCTCAAAGATCCAAGAACATATGATTGGTCTGAAATGGCTAATTTTACCCGAGGTTGGCTGGAGTATCTCGTTCAATTGAATTCTGATGGTTCAATTGAAGGTCGACTATTAGAAGGTTGGAGTTCGAATGAGGACGCAACCCAAATTACCCTCAATGTGAGAAAAGGCGTGAAATGGACTAATGGTGATGACTTTACAGCCCATGATGTGGCCCGAAACATTACGGGTTGGTGTGAGAGTGAAGTCGCTGGCAATTCAATGGCTGGCCGCATGGGAACATTGATCAATCCGGATACCAAGGTTGCGCGGGACGGAGCCATTGTAGTCATAGATGATCACACGGTTCAGTTGAACCCATCTCAGTCAGATATAACCTTGATTGTCGGTATGCTTGACTATCCAGGTGCTATTGTTCATTCCTCACATGACCCGGCAACTATGGTAGACAATCCAATCGGTACTGGCCCCTATCTACCTGAATCATTTGAAGTTGGTGTCAAGGGTGTGCTGGTACGAAATGAAAATCATGAATGGTGGGATGCCGGTAACGGTGCTTATCTTGACCGCATTGAGTTCTTGGATTATGGCACAGACTTTTCAGCTCATGTCGCAGGTGCCGAAGCTGATGAGTTTGATATGTGCTATCAGGCTACCGGGGAATTCATTGAGCTTTATGAAACCCTTGACGGATGGACCAGATCATCTGTGGGTACCAATGCCACTGTGATTTGCCGTGCTCGTCAGGATGGATTGGTCGAAATGGCTGATGGTTCCGAAGTACAACCTTATGCTGACGTAAGGGTAAGAACGGCATTTGCCAAAGCTGTAGATAATGCTGTTTGCCTTGAATTAGGTTTTAACAACAACGGCGGTTTGGCAGAAAACCACCATGTATCTCCTACTCATCCTGAATACTATGCACTTCCACCTTTGTCAGTTGATAAGGATGCTGCTAGATCGATGGTAGAAGAAGCAGGGATGCTTGATTTTGAGCATGAATTAATTTCCATAGATACCGGTTGGATCAGTGCAACGGCAGATTCAATTGCTGCGCAGATGAGAGAAGCTGGGATCAAGGTCAAGAGAACAAATCTTCCCGGTGGAACCTTCTGGGATGATTGGCAAACACACCTATTCAGCATGACAGAGTGGAATCCAAGACCATTAGGTGTACAGATTTACGTTCTTGCTTATCGCTCAGATGGCGTCTGGAATGAAACTGCTTTCGCCAGTGAGGAGTTTGACTCCCTTCTTGATAAGGCATTGACGCTGAGTAATGCCGATGAACGTCGAGAGGTTATGGCCCGCCTAGAAGAAATAATGCAGGAAGAAGGTGTCATTATCCAACCCTATTGGAGAAACCTTAACCGTTTCCACAAGTCCAATCTGGTTGGTGCCGATATGCATCCCCAATTTGAAATTCACAGTTTCAAATACGGGTGGGCAGCATAAATTCAACCTAACCAATAAATTAACTGAACGGAGTGGTTTCCCCCTCCGTTCGGTCATTTTGATCCCCCCTACCCCATACATTCTGTTGGTTTTTAAATAGTGTTTAGGTTCATATTAAGGCGATTAGGAATAACTGCCATTTCTGTTTTATGCCTAACTTTTGTGGTTTTCCTTCTGACCAACCTGGATGGCAACCTTGTCAAGCTCGCCAAATTCCTTGGAAGTCAGAGAATGTCAACCGAACAAGTTGATACTTGGCTTGACTTGAACGGCTTCAATCAACCCGACATAATTCGCTATGGCGAATGGCTTGGTGTCTTACCTTCCTATCAACTGGTACAGGAGGATGGCAAAATTCTTGGGCGGTGTACCCGTCCTGGCGTATCAGTGGAGAACACACCTCGGTATTGTGGAATATTCCAGGGGAATTGGGGGTGGTCGGTCATTTTCAGGGAGGAAGTTCATTCAATAATATTTAAGCGATTAGCCCTTTCAGGGTGGCTCATGCTCTATGTAATGCTCATTATGGTACCCGTTGCATTGGTTATAGGAATATTGGCTGGAATGCGGGAAGGGACAAGAACTGATCGTACACTCTCGACATTTTCAATTATAACGACTGCGACCCCTGAGTATGTCTCAGGTGTTTTACTTGTTGCTTTTTTTGCCAGTAATGCGGTTGGACTTAAATGGTTCAAAGGATCCGCTGCCTCGGCAATGGACAATATAACTTTCGAAAACTTTACCCTACCTGTAGTCACTATGGCTCTTTATGGAATGGGTTACATAGCACGAATGACCAGAGCATCCATGGCCGAGGTCATGACATCCCAATATGTCAGAACGGCCCGCCTGAAGGGGGTTAGTTTTACCGCGATCGTGTTGAAACATGCGCTCAGGAATGCACTTATTGCTCCCTTCACTGTAATCATGCTTCAATTTCCCTGGTTGCTCACAGGTGTCGTCATCGTGGAGACCTTGTTCAACTACAAGGGATTTGGTTGGACCCTCGTGCAAGCAGCATCAAACAATGATATAAATCTCCTCTTGGGGTGCTCAATCATCGCTGTCATAGTCGTTTTGATTACGCAACTCATATCAGACATTGGTTATGTCTTCCTTAATCCTAGAATCAGGGTCAGCTAGGATTAGGTCGTGGAACAACTGTCTATTTGGGAGATTAGTAGCCAAATCTTCATGCAATTTTGGCCTGTCTGGATAGCTCTCATTGCCTTCTATATAATTGCCTATTTGACCAAAAAGCACACGGGTCTCTTTGGTAAATTATTTGATAGCCCAATAGGATTGATCGGACTTGGAATTGTAATGTTCTGGGTATTCACAGCAATATTCGCTGATATGATCATTACTTTTGATCCCTACGCACAAATTTCGGGTATGAAAAACAAGATTCCAGGTACACCTGTCAGGGGACTTGAGGGAGAATACTATCTCCTGGGTGGTGATCGTCTGGCACGTGATGTCTTCTCTCGTGTCGTCATGGGTAGTCGCAGCGTCTTAACCATTGCCCCTGCTGCCACCATGTTTGCCTTTATGGTTGGTATCATGCTGGGATTGGTTGCTGGATATCTCCCTGGCAAGTTTGATACCATGGTCAGTTTTCTTGCTAATTTGGTATTGGCTTTTCCTGTCATCCTCCTTTTTTATCTCATGGTTTCACCTTCTATCCAGGAAACGGGATTACCCACGATGCTGGCTGCAGTGATGTTCCTTTTTCCCATCGCTTTTTTTGCCGTGCTGGTCAATTCAAGGCTCTATACACAACCACTGAAGCGAAACATAACTGTTGGATTAATTCTTGTAATTGGTTTCTGGATCTATTTGGGGCTTGCCTTTGATAGTGATCCCTTTGGCGTATTCAGCATGGAGCCAAATTTATTGAATGTTTTTGTTTCGGTCGTTTTTGCAAATTCACCTACAATTTTCCGAATTGTCCGAAGCCTGGCGTTAGAAATCAAGACCAGAGATTATGTGGCGGCGGCTCAAACCCGTGGTGAGGGAACATGGTATATACTCCTTTGGGAGATTCTTCCCAACGCCAGGGGACCACTCATTGTTGATTTCTGTTTGCGGATTGGTTATACAACCATATTATTGGGCACACTGGGCTTTTTTGGCCTCGGGGTATCACCGGAAAGCCCGGATTGGGGTTCAACCATCAACGAAGGTCGCAAAGTCTTGACCTTATACCCACATGGGGCGGTTCCTCCGGCTCTTTCACTTATGAGCCTCGTTTTGGGACTCAACCTCCTCGCTGATGGGCTCAGAGAACAATCACTTAAGGACTAAGGGTTATGGCCGAAAATTCAACCGAAAATGCGACCCCCATCCTGGAGATTGACAATCTGTCTATTTCTTTTTTCACGAGGGCTGGTGAAATACCCGCCGTAATGGATTTCTCCTGTACCGTTTATCCGGGTGAAGCCATGGGATTGGTTGGTGAATCAGGTTGTGGTAAATCGACTGTTGCGCTTGGAGTCATGCAGGATTTGGGAGTCAATGGCAAGATTGTCGGTGGCTCGATAAAATTCAAGGGACGTAACCTGCAAGAGTATACCGCAAAAGAGTTGCGGGAATTAAGAGGTTCGGAAATAGCCATGATTTATCAGGAACCTATGGCCTCTTTGAATCCAGCAATGAAAGTTGCCGCACAGTTGATGGAAGTACCGATAATTCACGATGGTCTTACGAAATTACAAGCCAGAAACCTTGCCCTTGAAGTCGTTGAATCGGTGAGACTGCCAGATCCTGAGAGAATTCTTAACTCTTACCCACACCAACTTTCGGGGGGACAGCAACAACGAATAGTTATTGCCATGGCTTTGATGTCAAAGCCTTCACTCTTGATTCTAGATGAACCAACAACCGCCTTGGATGTAACTGTCGAAGCTGGAATAGTTGAATTGGTCAAGGAGCTTGGCAAGCAATATGGCACTTCCATGCTGTTTATCAGCCACAATTTGGGTCTTATACTTGAAACCTGTAGCAGAATTTGTGTGATGTATTCAGGTGAAGCCGTCGAAACAGGTTCAATCAATGATGTGTTCGATAAAATGAGACATCCCTATACAGAAGCACTGTTTCGGTCTATTCCTTTACCGGGTGCAGATAAGAATTCCAGACCTCTCGTTGCCATTGAGGGTAACTTCCCTCTCCCACATGAAAGGCCGCCAGGGTGTAACTTTGGTCCTCGCTGTAGCTACTTCGAAGAGGGAAATTGTAATGTTGGCGAAATCCCGATGCGACCTGTTCCAGGATTTGAACGGCACGGTTCGAGATGTCTTAAATTTGAGGACATAAATTGGGGTCAATTTAACCAAGGATCTGACAGCGAGGAAGAAAACCGGTTTGGAAAAGAAGTTCTCAAGGTAAACAATCTTAAGAAATACTATGAAGTTGCAGCCAATGAACTTTTTGGAGGCGGTGAAAAAAGGGTTGTAAAAGCAAATGAGACCTTGACTTTTTCAGCCAGAGAATCAGAAACTTTGGCAATTGTTGGTGAGTCTGGCTGCGGTAAATCTACCCTTGCGAAAGTGCTGATGGGATTGGAAACAGCCACCGACGGAGAAGTTGTGTTGAACGGCAAACCAATTCAATCTGTCTCAATTGAGCAAAGAGATGTCAATACAGTGTCTTCCATCCAGATGGTCTTTCAAAACCCCTTTGATACGCTTAATCCTTCAATGACTGTTGGAAATCAGATTATCCGTGCCCTGGAAATATTTCGTGTCGGGGAAACACCCTCTGACAGAGAAAGCAGGATGCTTGAATTGTTGGATTTGGTCAAGCTTCCCCGAGAGTTTGCCAAAAGATTGCCGCGACAACTTTCAGGAGGACAGAAACAGCGCGTTGGCATTGCGAGAGCTTTTGCTGGTGCAGCCCAAATTGTCGTGGCCGATGAACCTGTATCAGCTTTGGATGTATCAGTTCAGGCTGCTGTAACGGACCTTTTGCTTGAAATCCAAAAGAAGAATCTGACAACTTTACTGTTCATAAGTCATGACCTTTCAATCGTTCGCTATCTTTCAGACCGAGTATTGGTCATGTATTTGGGGCATATCGTTGAAATGGGGTCCACTGATCAAATATTCTCGCCCCCCTACCATCCGTATACCGAGGCTTTACTTTCAGCAGTCCCAATAGCCGACACAAGTGTTAGCAAAAAACACATTGTTCTGGAGGGAGAAATTCCTTCAGCCCTTAACCCACCCACGGGTTGCCCTTTTCAAACACGGTGCAAACATAAGCATAAGGTCGAAGGGAACCTTTGTGAAACGGTTGTACCTGAGATGAAAACCCAACCTGCCGGTCTTCAAATTAAGTGTCATCTACCTCAGGAGGTTCTGGATCAAATGGAATTGGTCATTCAGATACCTGATTCTGAAGAGACAGTATCTGAACGTTTGAGTTGATCCTCGCTTGATCAGTAATTCAGAGACCTCAATAAAATTGGAAATTATGTACAATAGCGACAAAAGTCTCGTATAATTGTTTGCAGAAATTTGCGGTTAGATTACTGGGGTTATACAATAATGCTGGAAAAAAGGTCAGGTAAATACGATCGCAAATCGTGAAAGGATCTCCCTTATTCAGATATTCCCTGAAGACGCAGCAGCAGAGGGATGGTTTCTTGGTTTTCAGTGGCCGGGTGGAGTTCACTGCCCTATATCTGGAGCTGACAACATCTAGACAATGCGAAACACAAAACGATGCCATATCGTTGTAGAAACTACAAAACCTGTGACAAGAAATTCTCTGCCAAGACAACCTCTGTGATCGAACGGTCAAATCCGGGGCATCAGATTTGGGCAATTGCGACCAACCTATTGACTACCAGGCTCAAAACTGGTTCGTCAATATAACCGGAACTTCATTTGACGTATAATTCACTTTTTCCCTACCGTGAAGGCCGTTTGTTCAAAATAGAGACCGATCAACCTGTCGTTTACATGGCAACATTTGTCCTATATTTTGTTTATCCCCAGCAATTCCATCACCCGCTTTTGTACCGGCGTCGGTTCCGACATGACTGTAAACTTGTGTTCAGGATAGTTCGGTAAGACAACTTCATTCAAAGTCATACTCCCCAACTCCGCCAGCAGAGTTGTCATGCTGTGGACAGGCAAAGCATCCCTCGTTTTCTTGCGAGCCGCCTTCTGCTTGGCCGCAACCGATACCTCAGCCTTTGCGACGGGTGAGGAGCGTGCCTGCCGGGCGGCTTCCTTGTCATCATCCTGAAACAGCACAGGAGCCAGTTTGGCCCGCAAATGGATCTCAACCAAATAACTCAACATGCACAAAAAGACATGGGCTTTAACCCTGGACGCACGGTACACATGAAGGGGTCTGATATTAAGGCGCGTGGTCTTGAGGGTTCGAAAAGCCGGCTCCACCTGAGCCCGACTTTTATAACGTTCCACCGCCGCATGACGATCAATCGTCGTGGCGGCAAGATTGGTTCTAATGACATAGATACCATCCAGACACGCTTCGGCCGCAATCTGGTCCTGCTTGCGGGTCCAGGTGACCGCATCATCGGTAACGAGAACATCAAAATGCTTGCCGACCTTGCGTCGGTTGAGATCGCGACCGATCCGCCGGTTGATGGCGTCCCGCCCCTTGAGTTTGGCCCGGGGGTTGTGCACGATCCTGGCGATTTCAGCCAGGATCCTTTCCGTTGCCTGGAGCAAGGCCTCCCGCTTGCGGGCCCGCTCGTCGCGTAATCGTGGATTGAGACACACCATCAAGCGCTCACCGGGAAAGTCAACACTGGTGATCTCGGCCACAGCATCCGGAAGCAATTGATCAGGCTGCAACGCGGGACCGGTGTCCCCGTGTTTGAGCAGCTTGCGTATCTGCTTGGTTGTCAAAGCCGATATCCATCCCATCTTGGCCGGGTTCAAATCTTCCCTGATGCGGGCACTGGTGATCAGACCCCGATCACCGACCAAACCAACCTGCTGCACATCAAACCGCGACCGGATCTTGGCCATGTGACGAACCAGAGTTGAAGGATCGCCGGTATGACCTCGAAAAACCTCAATGGCCACCGGATACCCCTTGAGATCACATAACAGACCATAAACAATCGGCTTCTTGCCTTTCTTGTCATCCCGGTTGTGACCAAAGGTGGCCAGGGAACAACAGTGTCCTTCCACAAAACGGGAGGACACATCATACAAGAGCAACGTGTGACCCGAACTCTTGGTGGAACGGTTCCGAAGACTTCGTTCAATCCAAGGTTGTCGTTCACCCAACCAATCCAGCATGGCCAGCATCTCATTGCCGGAGACTTCACCCAAGCCAAGCAGTGTCCCGACACTTGTACTGGCACTGAGGGAACAGACCGCCCGGGCGGAGGCCAGTTTGGACCCTGGGGCGATGAGCCGGGTTAGGATCGCAGCCAGGGCTAAATCCCGGTTTCGGCTTTTCGTGCGATGCAACAGTCGTTCCAGTCCCAACTCCTTACAGACGGCACGAAGAGCCATGACATGACCGTGGGGTAAGGCACGTCTTATGTGGAAACTTTCGGTGGGCGTTGTGGCGATGGTTCCGCCTTTAAGCATGGCCTGGATACCGTCGATGATTTCGGGTGGGACTTTGGAGAGGTTGGCGAGCGTTCGTCTTCGAATGCGTGTCCCCTCGCGCCAGGCTTGTCGAAGGAGGATGGCGGGTGGTGCGTTTCGGTTTGGGATGGTATCGATGGAGAGGGCCCTTATGCGTTCCTTTCCATGGCAACATATAAAACAATTATAATATTAATATAATGAGCAATAATGTCAAGTAATAAAGTTATTACATGGCAACAAAATACCAAGCGTATAATGATTTTGTATTGCGAAATACCTTTGTTTTTCTGGGAGTTAGGGGTTAAATTGGGGTATTCAAATTAAATGAAGTTCCGTATAACTGCATAGAGATTTGAAATGACCTCAAAAAAATTCCCGGTATTTAGCTCACCGGCTAAGAAGTACATTTGAACAGTGAGATCAGAACTACAACGGTGTCGTTTGGGCCGACGAAACTTGTGTTGGCGGACTTGAAAAGAACAAGCTCGCCGATATAAACTTTATACGGGTCGTGGAGCAGTTGGTAAAGTCATTGTTTCTAGCGTAAAGGGTCATGTTCAAATCAAGGCACCACGATAGTTGTTGAAAACGCCAAATGCAAAACTCTGCATGATTTCATCAACGACAATATTAAGCACGGCTCGACTGTCTTCACCGGCGATTTACCAAGTTACGAAAAGATGGATGAATACGATCACCAATCAGTCAAGCATTGTGTTGGTGAATATGTCGATGAGAATATCCACAACACCGGAATGGAGTCGTTTTGGAGTGTGCTGTAACGATCCCTAAAGGGAACATTCAACAAAATTAACCATAAGCATTTTGACTGGTATGTCACTGAGTTGGCTGACCGGCACAACACTCGCCCGCGAGATACCCTTGAGCGGATGAAGTTTATTGCTCAGGGTATGTTTGGTAAGTAGATTACTTTTGGACATTTAATCTTTTAAATGAGAAAATTTAAAGAGAGCCAATACTAATTCGATCAATAGTAAGTGTAAAATCTATGAGTAAAACTGCTAGTACTAATGTGTTTTCAGAAATACGTACAATTCTTTCACCAGAAATAAATTTGCCAAAGTCATTAAAAATTAACACAAGACTAAAAATGGATGGCTTAGAGTTGCTCTCAAAAATACCCGAGGAAACAATTCCAATTGTATTTTTTGATCCTCAATACAGAGGTATACTCGACAAGATGAAATATGGAAATGAAGGAAAGAGTAGAGGGCGTGCAAGATCTGAACTTCCTCAAATGTCAGAGAATGTTATCAAGCAATTCATCAAAGGCATTGATAAGATAATTTTGCCCTCAGGTCATATGTTTCTCTGGGTGGATAAATTCCATTTGTGTCAGGGAGTTTCAAATTGGTTTACAGGAACAAATATGGATATAGTGGATTTGATTGTGTGGAACAAGAAAAGAATGGGAATGGGTTATCGAACACGACGGGTTGCAGAGTATCTTATTGTGTTACAGAAATTGCCAAAAAAGGCAAAAGGTGTTTGGAAAATTCATAACATCCGTGATGTTTGGGATGAATCTATAATGAATAAGAATGGTCATACTCATACTAAACCCACCGATCTCCAAAGTCAGTTGATATGTGCAGTAAGCAATGAAGGTGACGTTGTAGTTGATCCAGCCGCCGGTTCATTTTCAGTTATGAGAGCATCGAATCAAGCAAATCGTAATTTTCTCGGATGTGATGTCAATGGCTAAAATCAGAGATAGAGATCCAAAGGATTCATCGGGTGCGTATGAAAGATTGTTTGGTAATGCCGAACTTGGAACTCTTATTTCTAAAATTCAAGGGACAGTAATATCAAGCGGAAGTGAATTAGAGAAAATGATTCAAGAGAGAGTTCAAAACATAAAGGACTTAGATAAGTTTCTAGAAATGGAACTTATGCAAGAAGGTGTCTATCTCGCAACTAAAAAACAAGTCAAAAATTCTACATCATTCGATTGTAACGGCATTGAACCGGATTTTCTTATTTTCAAGAGACGCAAAAATAAACAAAAATGTTATGTAATTGAACTCAAAGATGGGCATGCTTTTGACACAAAGAAGGCAGAGAAGGAAAGAGATAATCTTCATAGATTTACAACCGCCAATGCACCGAAAATACAGTATGTCTTTGCTATACACATTGTTAGTTTTAACAAAGATAACAGAAATGAGATTGTAGAGGGATTTAAAAATAAGATAACAATCGAAGAAGCAATGACCGGTAGAGAGTTTTGTGAACTGCTTGAAATAAACTATGACGAAATCGTCAAGACAAGACAAAGCGATCAGAAAGATAATATGAAATACTTTTTGGAAGAATTATCACATATCGAAGAAGTTAAAAATTTTTTCATCAAGAAATTTAACAATTGCGACTGTGAAAGTATTCAATTCAAATCTTGATCAAGTATTTTTCGACTGCTTTTTTTATCCTGAACTCCAGATTTCGTCAAACCTCTCCCGCTCAAAAGACCTTTTTTCACTTCGTTTATAATTTTTTTTTCAAAAACACGCCTTTCCCTCTTGTCTTATGGGCCGGGTTCTGATTCACTGGTGGAAAGTCTTAAATGTTACATTGATTGGGATTTTCATGTCAAAGCGACGTTGTCAGGGGGGAGGCACCCCCGTAACACTGCCCCGATGTTTCTACCCCGTCTTGATGATTATGTCGGCGAGGGCAATCCGGTTCTGGCGATTGATTCCTTCGTTGATGCACTTGACCTCAACGCCCTAAGGGTTTAGCCCTACCGAGACATGGTCGAGGCCCGGTCAACCGCCTTTCGATCTAGAGCTCTTGCTAAAGTTGTCTTTCTAGAGTTTCCCGTGTTGTTTTTCACAATAATTCAATTCCAATTTTTACATTATTTCGGCTTGGCTGCTTGGAAAAAGAGACTACTTGGAAAGGAAAAAGGATGATTCTCAAATTAATTCGATTTATCAGAACATCGGCGTTGAATTAATTTGATAAAAAACGGGGTTACGTGACGGTTTATTGTGAGAAATAACAACCAGAAATCTGTCTTATTACAACGGTTCGGTACCTTGGCTTAATATGTCTATATAGTGATCATATACAAAAATCTTGTGACGATCTTTTCCAGTAATTTCTCTTGCAATGCCAATAGCCTCCAATGTTCTCAGGCTTCTTAAGACAGTAGGCAAAGATAATTCACATTTATCTCTTATTTTGGTTGTTGAAGAGATCGGTTGGTTTTGAAGATAATTATGAACGGCCAAAACTGCAGCAGAATTTCCATAACTCGTAATTTTATCCCTATCATCCTTAAATAAATTAAGAATATTTTGTGCAGTTTCCGTCGCCTGTTTGGCTGTTTCAATAACTCCGGTTAGGAAAAACTCAACCCATGATTCCCAATCACCTGTTTTTCGTACGGATTGGAGATGATCATAATATTGCTGCCGATTTGTTTTAAAATACAAGCTAAGGTAAAGGAGTGGTTGATTTAAAACACCCTCATTGCAAAGAATAAAAGTAATGAGCAATCGTCCAAGTCTGCCGTTACCATCAAGGAATGGATGGATTGTTTCAAATTGAACATGTGTTAAAGCTGCTTTTATTAGTGCGGGCATTTTAACGTTTGTATCATGCAGGAACTTCTCAAACTTGTCTAATGTTTCCATTAGATCTTCTGGTGGAGGAGGCACGAACCGTGCGTTTCCCGGTCTGGTGCCACCAATCCAATTTTGTGATGAACGAAATTCACCAGGTAGTTTATTACCACCGCGGGCATTGTTCATTAAAATTTTGTGAATTTCTCTTATTAATCGGAGAGAAAGGGGGAAATTTTTCAAGCGCTCAAGACCATGTTTCATTGCAGTTACATAACAGGAAACCTCTGTTACATCATCTATTGGAACACCTGGTGCCTCCTCATTCTCATATAAGAGAAGATCTGAAAAAGAAGACTGTGTCCCTTCTATTTGTGAGGATAAAACAGCTTCTTTTCTGATGTACATGTATAAGAATAAGTAAGGATCCGGTAAAACCATGCTCATTCCATCCAGCCGCCCCATAGCTGTGGTTGCCTTATCCAGTAATGGGTAAAGATGTGACATATCCAATGGGGGTGATGGCGGTAGGGGCTTGGGGATATATGCTTCATATATTTCTCCTGCAATTGCAGAACTTTTTTTAAACCTACCTATACGACCTGATTTGTCCATTCCATTTCCAGAAGTTTAATTTTAGTCTGATTGTGTTACTTGATGTAAATTAAGTAACATGGTTGTTAGTTGCAACAGAATAAGTAACAAAAATGTCTGACTATGTTACTTGATGTAAATTAAGTAACATGGTTGTTATACCAAACCACCTAACGAATGACTCATCCGCATGTTAACAGAAAAAGATAATGTAGTGGCTTTCCAAGATTCCCATATTGGTTTCAAATCAACCAGCGATTCCAATAGAGAAGGACTATAGGATACGAGAGCCATACCCATAGAAAATCACTACATGATAAAAGAATTAGAGTACTTTGCCAAGAAATGCAATAATCATCGGTTGAGCGAAGCAACTCATCCGTTCGGCTGGACTATTACCTGAAAATGGGGCATTTCAAAAGCGATAAGCCCTGAGTTAAAAATAATGTCGAATTGATTTGCCAGATCAAACGTATTATATTATTCCTTCATGAACGAAATAACTGACAATCGAGAACTGGAACACAAATTTGAACTTCTGGAAAAGGATTACAAAATCATGGAAGCAAATGTTGATGGAACTCTTAAGGACCTGCGGACAGATATTGAACGGAATAATACAGAGGTTGCCAACAAAATCCATGCCCAGACGAAATGGATGATTGGAATTGTTGTTGCAGCTGTCGTAATCATCATAGGTGCAGTCAGTCTCCTCACACAAATTTAAAAAGCCCTCTGATTATAAATCCTTTTCAGCACTGGTTGCAGCCGAGATAACTGATACAACTCGTGCTGGTAACCAGGCACGATGGGAGTATAATCTTCTTACTAATCCTCCATCTTGGCCAGTGTCTAGATTTTCCCCTCAACCTCAATATCGTTGACTCCAGCCCTTGGGGCATTCTCGGACATGACGCCCTCGTTTTCTGTGGTTTGAATGAGACACATCACATCGAGAATTTGCTCAAGGTCATTGCAATGCAGAATGACATTGCAATATTCGTCCTCACAATCATGACAACCAGGTTCCAGCTTGTTTTGATTTTGTGTTCGTGAAGACGGTCCGACCCTGAATAGCAAGCACGTCAAGGAGGGCGGTGGTGTTTTTCACAATAATCCAATTCCAATTTTTCACCTTATTTCGGCAGTAGTGAGACAAATTGTCTCACGCCATTCCAATTTTCTCACGCTTTTTCGGCCTGGCTGCGACATGTGAGACTGTGAAAGTATTTAAACGAATTCTTCAAAAGGTCATTTGTACACCAAGAAAATGCGCCTTTGGGCTTTTTTTTCAAACGAAAATCCAAAAACAACAAATAAATGTCTCGGAAGGACACCTTAGCTGGGCAAATAATAGTTAAAAGTGACTTCCTGCTTTAGACGCTAGAATACTTTCACAGTCTCGTTTATCTTCCGGCCAGATACGAAATGTTTCACATCTATACTTCAGAAGATTATCTCATCAGTCCGAGAAAGGTTTGGACCGTGCAAAACAAAAGGCCAAAGATCTACTGGATTCAATAAATTGGATTGATGAAGCCAAATCCCCAGGAGATTGAGATAAGTATTATTCATGCTTTGTAAGTGTTTTTCACAAAAACGCTTAAAAATAAGTGTTTTTCATGCTTTGTAAGTGTTTTTCACAAAAACGCTTAAAAATAAGTATTATTCATGCTTTGTAAGTGTTTTTCATGGAATAATACCATTATGATTAATAGAATCTTACCTGAACCTGAAGCCAAAATTGTTGGTTATGCATTTCTTGTTCAAAGTTATGAACTTAGTGTTCCACTACCTATAATTTTATCAGCAATTGGAAAAAAACATAAGATTTATGAAGCAGATGGCTGGAAGGTTTACACACCACGTTATACTCCCAAAGAAAGTTTCTATGACCATTTAGTTTTTGCTTTGAAGTATGAAGGCATTGATTTGGCTGTATTGAATTCCTTGTTTTCAAAAATCGATAAATCCGATCTTGAGCAAGCAATAATTCAAGAACCAAATGGTTTATATGCAAGGCGTATTTGGTTCTTGTATGAATATCTGAAAGAGGATAAGCTTGATATCCCTGATCTTACACAAGGAAATTTTGTTCCCCTCATTGATACTAAATTACAATACGCAGGACCGGCACGTAATTCTAAACGTCATCGTATTCGGAATAACTTACCTGGTGTAAAGCACTTTTGTCCACTTATCAGACGTACAGAAAAAATTGATGCCTTAATCAATCAGGATTTATCAAAACAAGCACTGGATCTTTTTGGTACTATTCATCCCGATGTACTAATTCGTGCCGCTAGTTTTCTATTACTGGAAGATTCAAAAGCTTCGTATGCAATTGAGGGCGAAACACCGCCGCAAAATCGTGCTGAACGCTGGGGACGGATTATTGGTCAAGCAGGCAAGATTCCCTTATCAAAAGCGCACCTAGAATACCTACAAAATGAGGTAATTGGTGATGGTAGATTTATCCAAATGGGGTATCGCAATGAAGGCGGATTTATCGGAAGGTATCATCGTTCGACAAATATCCCGATCCCTAGTCATATTTCAGCTAAACATCAAGATCTGTATGTTTTGATGCAAGGATTAATTGAAACAGAACAATTACTCAAAGATAGTGATTACTCACCTGTATTAGCAACGGCATTGATTGCTTTTGGCTTTGTTTTTATTCACCCGTTTGAAGATGGTAATGGTCGCCTGCACAGATACTTAATGCATCACGTATTAATGGAGACAGGCTTTACGCCTAATGGATTGGTTTTTCCTGTTTCCTCAGTTATCCTAAAGCGTATTTCAGATTACGCCACTGTACTTGAAGCTTATTCGAAACCACGTCTGTCTTTAATTGAATGGCGTGCTACTGACCGAGGTAATGTTGAAGTCCTAAATGAGACGATTGATCTTTACCGCTTTTTTGATGCCACACCTCAAGCTGAATTCTTTTTTGAATGTGTGCAAGAGACCATCACCAAAACATTCCCCGATGAAGTTAAGTTTCTTCAGCAGTTTGACGAAATAAAAAAATTCGTGAATAATTTTATAGATATACCGGATCGTACAGCAAGTCTTCTAATTAACTTCTTACATCAAAATGATGGGAAACTATCTAAGCGTGCACGTAAGAAGGAATTCTCAGTCTTAACTGATGAAGAGGTTAAGGTTTTTGAGAACAAATTCGAAGAGATATTCAAATCGTAGGGTTATATTGGTGGGCATACTACTATAGCAGGCAGGCCACCAAAATTACCAGTCGTTATTCATTCATTTACTGGAAAAGTTTTGCAAGGGAACAAACACAAAAGAAAAGAGGTTCTTCCCTCTTTTACAGGTGTTTTCGTTTTCAGCCTTCAACACATCATCGATGGATGAAAATCCAACCTCATGTAACTTTGTTGCTTTGACAATTTCATCAAATTCACCCAATACCATTTGAAGTTTGAGAGATGATACCCAAAGAAAAACTGAACCGATCTGAGAATCAAAGCCAAACACCACCAGTTAGCGCACACTATGCTCAAAAATGATGCACCAAAGAGATTTGGAAATCGGTAAGTCGAAAGTAAACCTGCCACCCCAATAAGTGGTTGCAACAATTAAATTCTGTTGATGGTTCACCTCTATTGTAAGTTCCCATAAAATTTATGTCCGTTCCAAAATTGGATGCAACAGCCAATGGATTCTACCGAGGGGTGTAAATTTACAACTCGTTGACACTTTTGAGAGGTATAATAATTTTATTTATGTCGTGATATTCACATCAATTCTAAGTGAAGATTCATCTTGATATTTGGACATGGCAGAAATGATTCTTAACAGTTAAAATCAGCTGATGAGTTCATTCATTTTGAAAGTTGCCGGATGTAGAATGGCAGCGGTGTTACACTGATGCTATTGGCAAGATAAGGGAGCAATCAAAAGATGGAAACAAGACACTCGGTATCTTGTTGCTCAAAAATTGGGTAAATCCAGGTGGTACTATTTTTACCGGATCCAAATTACCCGTGTGGAAACGAGTTCTATCGGGAATCAATCCATATAGATTCAAAGTTAAGGCATTGATATTCGAATTGGTGTAGATTGGCCATACAGAATATCACTTAACGCCCGAATTCACCCCTCCAGTTCAGTATCCCAATAAAGAAAATCCATCCAGGTTTCATGCAGGTAGTTTGGTGGGAACTTCCGACCGATATTTCTCAGCTGTTGGTTGCTCGGTTCAAACGGCTTTTTCCTGAGTTCCAATCCGGCAGCTTGCAAGGATTTCGATCCCTTTTTGAAATTACAATCATGACACGCTGCAACCACATTCTGCCAGCAGGTCGTTCCGCCCATGGATATCGGTTTTACATGGTCAAAGGTTAGATCACCCTTTTTATGGCAATATTGACAGGTAAATTCATCTCTGAGGAACAGATTAAACCTTGTAAAAGCGACTGTTTTCTGCGGTCGAATATATTCTTTCAAGGCAATAACTGAGGGAAGCGTAAATGTTGTGGATGGCGATCGAACCACATGATTATACTCATAAATAACATTAACTCGATCTAAAAATACAGCTTTAAGAGCTACCTGCCACGACCAAAGTGAAAGTGGCAAATAGGACAAGGGTTGATGGTCTGCGTTCAATACCAAGGCAGAATAATCTTTTTGTACTTGGGATTTCCTCAACATATGTACCTAACACAATCATTCCAGAACAGTAGATACCCATATATTTAGTATAGCAGGAAATATTTTCTCGTAAAATTTTTATGAAGGTAAAAATTGGTATTATTTGGCAACATTTTTCAAGTTACAAATTACCTATAGATTCAATCCTTTGTTTGATTGGAAACCCTATTTCATTACTCATTCGCTGCTGTGGCATCCTACCTGCTTTTTTTGTATCGATTCCGCAGGTTTGATATCAAGTAAATAGATAAGGCCCTGAATTCGCAATGAATATCCTTTAATCCTGTTCTTCTTCGGCCATTTGCTGATCAATCACATATTCCTGTGCCATATCAACAACGACGGGAGTTGAGGTCGGGCTGATAGGTGTATAGGACATGGTTTCAAGAGTCTCCGGTGTTTGACGAATTGCCATTCTGAACGTACAAAAGGTTGCCAGGATAGCCATGGTCAAAGCGATGTATATGAAAAATCCCGAAGGCCCGATGAAGTCCATCAACCAACCAACAAAGAACGGTCCACTTATGGCTCCTAATCCGTTGACAAATATCAACCCACTCGCACCAGCAGGCATGTCACCAACTTCCAGGTAATCATTGGTATAGGCAATCAATAAGGAATAAAGGGGGGTTGTTGTTGCTCCAACAACAAAAGTAACAGCCAGAAGAATGACCATAAATTCTTCGGTAAATGATCCGATGAAGGCAATGATTGTACATATACCAGCTACAACTAAAATGAGTTTTCTTCTGTCCATCCTGTCAGAAATAAACCCAATTGGAAACTGCATGACCAATGCTCCGAGATATATCATACCCACAAAAAGGGCAATTTGAGTGGATGTCATACCAATCCGGGCGCCAAAAACTGCTGCCATTCCAAATAATGCGGCAAAAACAGCACCAAGTATGAAAGAACCAACAACACCAAGCTGGGAAACCTTGAAAAGGTGTACCAAATTCATGGATTTTGTTATCTCACTGCGGGGTGTTGGTGTAACCGAAAGAAGTATTGGTGTAAAGGATAACGAAACCAAAACTGAAGCCAGGACAAAAAGTAAATAGCCAGAAGTATCACCAAGATTAAATAATCCTTGAGCAGAAATGATCCCAAGCATCTGAATGGAAATATAAATGGCAAGGGTTTTGCCCCTGTTCTCATTTGTAGAACTGTCGTTGAGCCAACTTTCGGCGACGACATAAACACCCGAGAAACCAATACCTATCAAAATACGAAGTAGGACCCATACCCAAGGTACAGGGAATTGTGCAAAAAGAATTAATGCTGCCGAAATGAGCGACCCCAAGGCTGCGAATACCCGGACATGACCCACTCGTATTATCATATGTGGGGTAAGCCTCGAGCCAAAGAGAAACCCGATAAAGTATCCCGACATGATGATGGAAAGTTCCAAGGTACTAAAATCTTCCTGGACACCTCTAATGCCAACGAGAGTACCTTGTAAGCCGTTGCCAACCATAAGCAGGAAAATTCCCAGGAGCAGAGCCCAAATTTGTCCAAGAATTGTAAACATTTACATTCCCTCGAAAAAAATCCGAATATTGGAATTTCTTCTATGATTTAAAGGGATAAAATAGGCAATATTTTTTATGCACCATTTTATTTTTCAAAATCCATATTGATCGTATCAAAATGCCGACAATTAAATGTGCTTATGGAGATTTAATCAGTAGTGAACTATCACCGTATGATAAGAATCTATACCGCTGCTTTATGGCATGCTGATATATCTGCTTCATTTTTTCTCCGCCTATAAAGGCCGCAACAAGAACGAGTAATGAAGATTTGGGAAGATGGAAGTTGGTTAATAATCCATCGGCAATATTAAATGAAAAGCCAGGTCTAATATAAAGGTTTGTAATACCCTCCCAAGGCTTGATATTATTGTCTCTTGCAGCTGTTTCCATTAGCCTCAGGGAAGTGGTTCCTACAGCAATTACTCGATTATTGTCTTGTTTCGCCTTACGTATGGCATCCACAGCAGTTTGGGATATACTGCCCCATTCCCCATGAATTTTGTGCTCAGCAATATTATTGGATGTCATGGGCAAAAAGGTGCCAGCCCCGACATGCAGAGTCAATTCAGTAAATCTAATGCCTTTCACTTCGAGTTTTGAAACAATATTTTCGTCAAAATGAAGCGAAGCTGTCGGAGCAGCTACGGCACCCAGTTTCTGGGCAAAATAGGATTGATATTTTGTCTGATCAGAAGGATTTTCTGATCTCTTGTTGAGAATATAACTTGGCAGAGGGGTGTGTCCTATCGCCTGAACTTCTGAAAAAAAATCTGTCCCTTGCAGGTTGAAATTAATTTCACACCATTTGCCATCAATATTAATAACTTTTCCTTCCAATTTGTCACCAAATAGAATGATATCACCCTTATTCAGTTTTCTTAAGGGCTTCCCAAGACAAGTCCAATTCCCCTTTTGATTTGGGGCATCAAGGTTTATTGATATTTTACCGCCTCTAACCCGTGACCTTGCGCTGCTGCGTTTATGCCCAATCAAATGTGCAGGAAAAACCTTGGTGTTGTTGACAACCAAAAGGTCTCCAACATTCAAATAGGAAGACAAGTCCTCAAATTTGGCGTCAATGGTTTGATTATCTCTGAATACCAGTAACCGTGAGGAACTTCGTGGGTCTACTGGATTCTGGGCAATTAAGGGCGAAGGAAGATCGTAGTCAAAATAACTTAAGTCCATAATGCAATCAACTCAGGGTACAATATTCAGAAACAGAAAACCTGTTAAATTGCTTGGATTAATGACCGATGTAGGTTCAATTTCAAAGTCGGGGTTGGCAAGGGTACCAGTAAGAGTAAAATCAAGGGTGCCTATCTCACCTGTTATGCTGCTTGGCACCAGTAAGCTTATTGGGTTTACAATTTTGATAAGCGTTGTAATAACTCTTAGAGGTGCAACCGTACCTTTAAAATTCATGGTTTTGGCCTGCAAATCAAAATCACCTGAAAACGAAAAGCCAACTTGGGTACCGATACCTGCGGCATCATTTAAAAACAGTCTCTCTTTGGTCAAATTAAAATCTGACCTGATTTGATCCATGGGGATCCCGATTTCCTCTTCCGATTCAATAGCTGATTCATCCTCAGCGCTTCTCCCTAATTCATAAAACGGTGGTATATTTATATCACTGATGATAATGGTTCCATGAAATTCTCCTTCACCCTCCCCCGGGTTAACATCAATCCAAACCTTTCCACCCCTTAAGGTCTCAATCAATTCAGCATCTCTGGCAACTTGACCTGCATTATCAGAAGCAATTCTCAACATCCATGTTTCTTCCCGATCAAACAACCATCCATTCAATGTCGCTCCACCGTTCATTTTACCGTTAAAATTCGCCCGAACATCTTCATCCCTTTGAATGAGGCCGTTAATGTCCGTAATGGAAAAACGGGGTGAAATCTTGAGTTCACCCAAATAAAAACTGAACTCCTGATCGGTTTTCTCGTTGGAACTGTATTGGGCAAGCATGCTGGAATTACCCAGTTCGATTGTGCCTGGTATCTCAAGTTCAATGGCACCATTTTCATCAAGGGAAACTACGAGTTCTCCCGAGTAAAAACCTGCCATTTCAACCTGATTCAAATAAAAGGATTCAAATCCCCCATCCGCATTTAGATTTAACCTGCCTTCAGCTGCGAGACCGGTGGCATTTAATTTAAATGCGTTGATATCAAGTGGACTGCCTATGCTAGCTCCTACAAACAGACTACCCCTTTCCTCTGATGGTTTTGCCCAATCAATAACCGGAATTTCAATACCCGTGCCATAAAGATCAGAATTCAGTCTCATATAGGGTGGTGCCTCGCTGGGAAAACCCAGATTGAAATTGATCACACTTGAGCCCGAAACAATATCGGGGATAAAATCAATATTAAACTCTTCAAAAAACGCATCAGTTAGATTGAAACTGCCAGAAATATTCAATCGTTCTGAAACATTTGGCTCAAAACTTTGAGTCATGGTTGCATTGATCGGCAAATTACCAAAATTGCCTTCTCCTCCAATAACCAGACTTTGGTTATCAAATTTAATATCCAACTTCTCTGCCTGAAAGATTTTTCCGTAAAACAAGCCAATAGTTTCAAACGCTGTAAACTCACCAAATCCTTCATAATGAATTTGATCCTGAGGGATCTTTTGTATCAGCGGGAAATTTATTTTTATTTCTCCACTGGCGTCGCCACTTACAAAGACTGGGGTCAGATTCGCTTTCGAAATAAAATTGAATGGATCAAGGTCTAGAAGTTCAAATAGGGGGTAAATTTTACTGTTGACTTTCAGATGCACCGCCGATGGAATTTTATTGTTCGTTATATCGGGGATATAGAATCGGCTTCCATCCAGAGTAACCACTCCCTTTTTGAAGACTTCGGTATAGCCCTCGTCCATCTGTAGAGAAAAATCTTTTTCGGTCAGAGTGGCAAAGCCATTTCCCTTGACAATCGGTGGAAAGCCCTTCAAATAGGTAAAATCTACATCAGAAAAGGTGTAGGTCGCATTGAGTTTTGGTTTGGAATTGCGATAGAGGGTAATACCACCGGTCAACTCGTCAATTACGCCATTATGTATATTCTTTAGGAACCAAGATCTTGTATTACTGACAAAATTCAAAGGCCAAAATTTCATTGTTTCGAATTTACTTAAATCCCTGGTCCAAAAGTGAATGGAACCCAATTCCGACCTCTTATCAAAGAAAAGAGATCCCTTCCCCCAAAATTGTGTACCTCCTTCATCAAAATAGAATTGAGCTATACGGAGTTCCCTATTTTCACCATCGAATTTAAAGTCAATATTCCCATCAATCCTTTTCAGTGAAGAATCAAATGTTTCATTGTCTTTTAACTGTATATATTCGAGAAGGATGTTGCCGACAAAATCTTGGCCAAAATTTGATCCCTGAGAAAAAAAACTGCCTGAGGCTTTTGCAGTAAAGAGATCGGATTCAACAATCAGATGGTCAATCATAATACCACTTTCCTGCGAATTGAGTGGATATCTGAAAGTCAAATTAAATTTATCAATTCGCAGCTTATCCTTATTCCTACCGTGAGGTATCATGAGTGAGGTTGTGTTAAATTCTCCCTCTAATAGCGATGTTAACCAATGGTAATTTGTCCTAAAGGTAAATACACCATCGCCATAATCAAATTGGCCACTCGCTTTGTTCGCTTGCAAGTTGTAGAAGGTAGATAAGAATTCAACAGGGGCGGTAATTTCACTGGTAACACTTTCTTCCCCTAGTGAAATGACAAAACCGATATCCTCATCTGTACCTATGGAAATTCGATTTTCAAGCCCGGCCAATTCAATTCGATTGATTTCAAACTCTCCGGTAATGGGATCTTTACCATTCGATAAATTTGTGATTTTCCCGGTCGAAAAAATCGAAATGGGATCCGAGTGAATCGCTAATTCTTTGAAGTGGATTGCCTGCCCTTGTGAACCACCATCAAAATTAAGGCGAATTTTGTTCATTCCCTTTTCTAATTCAAGGAATGCCTCTATCGAGCCTTTGATATCTATCTTCCCATCCGGTAAGGTTTTGAGGTTAAATTTACCATTTGACAACATGGCAGGGGATGTACTCCCGCCAAGTGGAAATAACCCTCCACTTACGGTAAGATCATAGTTGATGTTATACCCAAATGTCTCACTAACAGCGTTAAATTTTACCTTGCCGATGGGTGAAGGCAGGGGTACGGTTTTTGACTTCTCTCGTAGGCTTATTTCACCGGCATAAGAAGGCTTGCTATCGCTGTTGGTTAAGTTCATTACCACCTCACCCTCAAGGGCAAAGGGGTATTCTTCCAGTGAAAAAAACAAACCCTTTGAGACGATAGCCTGTTTTTGTTGTTCAAACTGAAACGGTATTTCTATGCGGGATCCCTTCAGTTCTTCTCCAGGCACTGATATGTCATTAACCCAACTCAACTTACCCCTTAACGTATCAATGTTTCTCTGGGCACCTAACTCTCCTGATATTGTTGCCGAAAACAAACTGTTTTCCTGAAACACATTCGAAAGGAAGGATTCGTCCTGTTGCTCTGATCCCAAGCCCGTAAATTCTCCCTCAATATTGAAACTGCCATTCTGATTCTCAGATGGAATCAGGAACGAGAAGGATATTTCCCCTGATTGGTTCATAGTATCGGCCTCAACCCTTTGTTCAGTTAAAAAACTTTCCAGAGTTGCTTTACCTAATACTTCCAATCCTTCATTCAGCGTTCTGAAATGAACAGAACCTTTACCCATGGTCGTGATATAATCTGACCGCAAATTTATAGTATCAAGGTCAAATGTGCCGGTTTTAGGTGCATATTGAAAATCCACACCAAGACTATCAATAGTGAGAGGCGTCAGGTTTCCTGTTGAAATGAAGACTAAATCCAATAGATTTATTGATCCCTGAATTTGGTCATATGGTTTATTGGTATTTAGCTCAATAAGAACCGTGCCGTAATCTATACTTTCATAGCTTTCAGGTTGATAAACTCCAGTTTGAAACAACTCGGACAAAACTTTGGTATCACCAACAAGATTGATTTTGTAAGCAGTTTCCTGATTCTTTTGATATCGGTTGAAACTCCATTTTACTTTTGCTTCAACCGAATCATCTGGATAGAAAAAACTCCCTTCAAAGCCGTTTTCTTTTGTTACTAATTGAACCAGTCCAACTATTTCCAGATCTGTTTTGCCGGGTAATTGCTTCTTGGGAATACTGATTTTGTTGAATTCAATAATTTCCAGGTCAGAAAACAGTGGCGATTCAAAAAAAGAGATTGATTGTAAGATGGGTTCAATTTCATTGGGAAATTCTGAGATATCAATTCTCGGTGCTGATTCGTCTCTTTTGTGGTCCGTTTTAAGGGCAACTTTATCCCCATCTATGGCTGCTGGGATAAATGCACCGGATAATATTGAATCCAACCTGAAAGAAATCAACAAATCACTTATATCAATTTGGGTGCCATTTTGCCGCAAATGCAATTTTGTACGGCCAAAATGAAGCTTGGGTCTAAACCTTACTGGATCCAGTTTTAAGGAAACCTTTTCCACCTCAACAGATTTAATTTCAGGTAACATTGTTACCTGTTCAACAATTACGTTTCTGACCAAACCAGTTACCGGTATGGAACCCAATGATAACCAAACAAACAGAAAAAGGGCAAAGCCGGCTATACCAAGCAGAATCCTTCCCGTTAAAGAAAGTAACGCTTCATTTTTTATGTTAGAAAACTTCACACTCGATTCATTACTTCATTTGGCAAAACTTCAGAATTCTTTTACTGACGCGAGGTTTTGTTAGGTTAGTCTCAAAGATCTCATTAGCGTTGCTGCCGAATCCTCATTCTAAATGATGTTGAATAAAATTGTAAACGACGAATAAATAACACATGGTGATCACGATTTATTTGTCACTCATCGACAAAAATCTATTTGACAAAATTTTACTCTATTGTAAGATAGGTGACAATATTGACTTTAAAATAAGTCCAGAGCAGTAATGGTACAGGCAATCAGAAAAAAGTTATCTTCATTAGGTATGAACGGCTGGATCGTATCAATCCAGTCCGAGAACGAAACCAAATACCTTTATTTGGGACTAAGAGCCCGGGTAATTGCCATTTTCCTGACATTCACAATTTTAATGTGGTTATTTGTTGCAACTTTCATGGTTATCAACAGCCATTTTCTTAAATCTCAGGACCAAGTGGTTTCCCTGGATGTTCTTAATGGTGATTTAATTACCCTTTTGGGCGAGCGAGACGGGCTGCTACAGGAAAATCAGACATTAATCAGCCAAACTCAAAAAGCCCTTGAACTCGTTTACCAACAAGAAATAGAACTAAACAAGCTCAAAAAGGAAATTGCCGAACTGAATGGTCCCCAAAATGGTGATTTCCCAAATTACAGGAATTCATCTCTCGCTGATGAACCGATTGAGACCGCCAGAATTTCAAATGATCATGAATTTGTTACCACCCTTTCAAAGGTTCTTACAGACAGCACCGAAAAACTAAGGGATTCGCATGCAAGGGTTACCACGTTGGAATCAGAACTTGCCAAAAGCCACCATCAAGTGATGGCCAATAATCAAAAAATGGCCAATCTGCTGAATGAATTAACTCTCAGTATTTCAGTTGCAACAAGCGGTATCAAGGATGTTCTGCATCGGGTGAATGTTTCACCGGATAAAATACAGAACGAACTCAGGGCATTATATCGCAATCAAAATCAGTTTAATTTGGACGCCCTGCAAATGGAAACATTGCGAAGTATGTCATCTTCACCCGTATCAGAAGAGGCTAGCCAGGTTGAAATTGCACTGGCAGAATTGAATATCCTTAATTTGGGGTATCAGTCTTTACCATTTGGTGACCCACTAAAAGGACGATTGCGAACAACTTCGGGTTATGGTATGCGTAGCCATCCTATCTCAGGCCAGAGGAAAATGCATAATGGAATCGACTTTGGTTCACCGATAGGAACGCCCGTCTATGCCACAGGAAATGGGGTTGTGGAGTTTGTAGGTAACAAAGGTGGATTTGGAAAAACAATTATTATTAAACATATCTCTGGATTAAGAACAGTTTATGCCCATTTAAGTAAAATCAATGTTAATAGTGGAGAACTGGTAACAATGGATAAGGTCATTGGGAAAGTAGGCTCAACAGGTTATTCCACAGGACCACACCTCCATTATGAAATTACTCGATTTAAAAAACCACTTAACCCGCTAAAATATATGGAAGGGTAAAATGTTTGCATCAAAAGGAAAAGTCAAAGAACCTGTCACTACTTTACAAAAGGAGAACGAAGTAATGCCTGAAATTAGTTCAATACAAAGGCCAGCACCCTCTGGGTCAGTCAATAAACCCCGATCTACCTCTAACAGTCCTTCCATTATTTCCAAGGACCTCAAAATTGTGGGTAATCTGCAATCACCAAATGATATTATTATTGAGGGAAAAGTCGAAGGAGATATCTCTGCCAGGAATTTGACTGTTAAAGAAACCTCTGAAATTGAAGGGCATATCCGGGCCGAAGAGGCCATTTTGGAAGGTTTCGTCAAAGGTGAAGTCAGAGGATCAAAAATACGTCTGAATAAATCTGCCCGCGTGCAAGGTGATATTATTCATGGAACCATTGCGATTGAAGCCGGAGCACATTTTGAAGGAACCGTTAAAAGAACCGAAGAACCTCTCGGTTTTTCTGGTAAAAAAGAGATGAAATCTAACCAATCAGCACAACAAAACAAATCACCTGCACCTTTGCAGAAGCCAGCCCAAGGGAACAAGATCGTCTAAACAGTTTAACGCTTTCTGGGTTGATCTCTCTAAGGTTGTCTTGAGGCAAAGTAAATCAGTTTTACCGTGATCGTCCGGCGGCGTTTTTGGCTAGAACGGAAGCCATAAAGCCGTCTAGATCTCCATCAAGTACGGCTTGCGGATTCGACGATTCAAAGTTGGTTCGTAAATCCTTGACCATTTGGTAGGGAGTCAGCACATACGAACGTATCTGATTCCCCCAACCGGCATCACCCTTGTTTTGATAAAGTTCCTGTTGTTTTTCATTTCTATTGCGAAGTTCCAGTTCATAAAGCCTTGATCTTAGGGCCTCCATACAGTTTGCCCTGTTAATGTGCTGAGACCTTTCTGAAGAAGTCACAACAATTCCAGTTGGCAAATGGGTTATCCTTACAGCAGAGTCAGTTTTGTTCACATGCTGACCTCCAGCGCCGGAAGAACGGTAGGTATCTACGCGCAAATCACTAGGGTTTATGTCAACTTCAATGTTCTCATCTATGACCGGAAACGCACCAACAGAACTGAAAGAGGTGTGCCGTCTTGCCGCACTGTCAAAGGGTGAAATTCTTACCAAGCGATGAACACCAGATTCGGATTTAAGCCAGCCATAGGCATTCAAACCCCTTATTTTAAGGGTAATTGACCGCAAACCAGCTTCGGCATCACGATTTTGAGATATCAATTCAATCTTGAACCCTCTGCTTTGGGCCCATCGTTCGTACATTCGGGATAACATCTGGGCCCAATCACAGGATTCTGTTCCACCAGCCCCAGCCTTGATTTCCAAAAAAGCATCATTTTTATCAGCCTCGTCATCCAACAATGTTTCCAGAACTTTCTTTTCAGTTTCAACTTGTAGGTCAATGATGGCCTTTTCAGCTTCCTGAACAATCTCATCATCATCCTCTTGCTCGCCCAATTCAATAAATTGGACGTTGTCATCCAAGGTGGCTTGCAGGTTTTCATAAGTTTCAATTTTTCCGATAATAACCTGTCGTTCCTTCATAATTTCTGTTGCAGAGACCTGATCCTCCCAAAGTTTTGGATCTTCAATTTTAGAATTGAGGTTTTGAAGTTTATCCTCCAACTCATCTTGCCTTATTTTCTCTTTGAGAAGGTTCAAGGACGTTTTGATTTCATCAACGATTTTGAGAATATCTGACCGCATGTTATGTTTCTGCCTGTTTAATTCTTCTGGCGTTTTGCATAGAAAAGCAAAACAATCGAATTTAAATGAAATCTAGGAGTTTTCGTAGGGTTTTCAAATTGGCACCTTGGCCTTGATCAGTATAAACCGCCCGCTGATATTGACCCGAAGGAACCACGTTCAATTTGACTATCAGTACCATCATCATTGTTGTCCAGGTCCCTGTTTTGACTATCAGTAGCGACCTCAACGGCTTTATAAGTACCCTCATCCCAATCTTCAAAGGTTATCACAGGTAAATCTGAGGCCATCGGAAATCCGCCATCAATAACCCGAAGGCTTCCTTCGCGTGGTTCTGTACCAATTCGGAAAAATTCTGCAATCACCGTACCTTCATCCTCTTCAGTCATGTTATGTACGATTTCACCCGTGAATCTGTTGACATCAACAAAGACACCTCCTTCTGGAACGGTAAAGTCAGAATTTCCATAGAATTCTACAGCCTTGGTCATAAAATTATTAAAGACAGGAGCACATAAACTGCCCCCGGTTGCATGTTTGCCCAAGGACCTGGGATTATCATAACCTATGTAACACCCGGCTACAATATTTGGTGTATACCCAATAAACCATACATCAAGTGAATTATTTGTTGTTCCTGTTTTGCCAGCCACCGGGAAATCCACCTTTACTGTCCTTCGTGCCGTACCCCTTTCTACAACACCTTCCATCATTGAGGTAATTTGATAGGCTGTTACAGGATCAATTATCTGGGGGTTAAAGGAAATGATTTCTGGCACTTTACCCTCAGGCAGATTAGACGTGGTACAGTCTGGGCACACTTGTAATCCAGCTTGGTAAATGGTTTTACCGTTTTTATCCTGCACCCGATCAACCAAGGTTGGAGTCACCTTATAACCCCCATTGGCAAAGATTGCATAGGACACAACAAGCTTTAATAAGGTTGTTTCCATGGCCCCCAGAGAATTGGAAAGAAAAGGAGGCATGGAATCATACACCCCCACCTTTTCAGCAAATTCAGCAATAAGTTCCAAGCCTACATCCTTGGCCAAACGAACGGTCATCAGATTTCTGGATTGCTCTATACCTGTCCGAAGCGGAACCGGTCCATAAAACTTGTTGCTGTAATTGGCAGGCCGCCAGATACCCTGGGGAGTATCCAGATCTATGGGGGCATCAAAAATAATACTTGCCGGTGTAAAACCGGCATCAAGGGCAGAGGCATAGACAATTGGTTTAAAGGCAGACCCCGGCTGGCGATTGGCCTGTGTGGCGCGATTAAAACTTGATTGTTGATAAGAAAACCCCCCGACCATGGTCAAGACCCTTGCAGTGGTTGTATCCATGGCAATAAATGCCCCCTGAATTTCCGGTAACTGGTGTAAATTCCAAGACACTATGATGTCTTCACCATCCCTGTTGGGAGACACATAAACTATTTCACCCTCCTGCAGAAAATCCCTCCCCTTGCGAGTACCGTCATCGAGTCTGTTATGATTCAGTTTACGAACCCATTGGTAACTTTCTTCGGCAAGATAATTTTCTTGTGAATCAGGATATTCTTCAACTGTGATATAAACTTTATCACCGGCAAATTTTGAAACATAAGCCAAAGACCACTCGTCTATATCGCGTGGTAATGTAACATCAAAAGGTCCTTTACTTCCCTCGGATTGAGATTTGATATTGAATCCGGTACCAATCCAATCTCCCTTGGATTGATCGAAACCTTCCAAACTTTCACGGAGAGCTGAATTGGCAATTTCCTGCAATTGTGGATCAATGGTTGCACGAATGTTCAATCCGCCCTCAAAAAATTCCTCACTCCCGAATTGCTTCGATAGCTGTCGTCGAATTTCATCGGTGAAATAGCTTCTGGAGGGAAGAGATTTTTGAAAGGAAGGATAATCGCCACTCATGACACTTCTTAATCCCTTTAATTTGGCTCTCTCACCTTCCTCCCTTGAAATGTGATTGTTCTCAATCATTTCGGTAATCACGAAGTTACGGCGGGCTATAGCCCGTTCTTGATCTCGTACCGGATGGTAAGTAGAGGGCGCTTTTGGAAGGGCCGCCAGGTAGGCGGCCTCTTCGATTGCCAGTTCATCAAGGGATTTGTTGAAATAGGTTTGTGCAGCTGCGGTTACCCCATAGGAATTCTGCCCCATAAAGATTTCATTCAAATATAACTCCAGAATCTTTTCCTTGCCAAGCGATTTTTCAATTTTTACGGCAAGAATTATTTCCCTGAGTTTTCTTTTCAGCGATCTTTCATTACTCAACAGGAAATTTTTCATAACCTGCTGAGTAATGGTGGAAGCCCCCCGTAATCTTTCGCCCTGCATGGCTTGAACACTTGCCTTGACGATACCCAAAGGGTCGAGTCCCTGATGTTGAAAGAACAACTTGTCTTCAGCTGAAATCATGGCATTTATAACCAAATTTGGTATCTCTCCAATCGGACTGAACAATCTTCGTTGACGGGCAAATTCATCAACCAATTTACCTTCGGAAGAAAAAACCCTACTGATTGTGGGTGGAGAGTAATTCTCCAACTCTTCAAAAGTGGGTAGGTCTGACCCTACGACAACAATCAATCCGATTATGGCAAAGAAAACAAACGATACTGCCAGACAAACTTCACTAAAGCCCCAAGCCAACACCCCTAGGCATTGGTGACCCAAAGAAATTTTCCTCGGTGTCTTATCCTCTGAAGGAATTTCAACCCGATTTGTTTCCGTATGATATCTTCTGAATGAACGGGTAGGCTTCATAGTGTTCCAACTGGCATGTAAACATTACCATTGATAAATTTGATTCTAACTACATATAATAGCCAATTAATTTTAAGGTTCACCTCCTTGCTGGTTGGGTAACGTATTGTTGAGTAAATTTTTAGTGATTTTGTATTGACATTAACACTTGAATCATAGAAGATTTACCTCCTGAGCTCAAAAAAATTATAATAAAGAGCAACGGTATGAATGTGAGAACAATAAAGCCCATACGAGCGGAGAGATATTATGAGTTATCTCTTGTAGAGTTTGAGGCCGAATCACAATGAACTTATCCAAGATTTTTATTTTGGTCCGCGCCCCGGGGTGCATCTAACTTGGTAATATACGCAGAAAAACAAAGCGACATGAAAGCGATTGAAACATTGACCATCAATTATCTACCAAACTCGATGCGACGTTGGTTGGCGAGGCCTGACAAACAAATGGAAATTAAACAAATACAAGCAAGCGCTTTCCCTGTATCAAATCATAGTCAGGGAAGTGTACTTAATTTAATGAGAAAATTATGCACTCTTCAATACTTATTGATACCACCGGAGGACAAGAAACCCGGATATTGGTACTTGAAGGAGGTAAGGTACAGGAATTTAAAAGAGAGACCAAATCCTCCAATAGATTGGCAGGGAATATCTATCTTGCCAGAATTGACAAAATTGAGCCTTCCATCCAGGCTGCTTTCGTAGACATAGGGATAGACAAGCACGGCTTTTTACCATTTCGTGCAATCCATCCTGATTACTACAATATAGATCCTTACAAGAAGGAAATAAAGCCACCTGATCCAAATTTGGAAAATACCGATGCGGCAGAGCAGCCCGGTTCAGATTTACTGTCTGAATTTGATGATTATGCAACCGACTTCGGGGTAATAACTCGTAACCATGTTTTTGGTCGGGAAAAAAATAAACATCAACTTAACGGAAGTAGGGTAAGGAAAAAGCAGCGTAACCATCGCACATCACCCCGTAATATTGCCAACGATTACCTGATTCAGGATGTCCTGTCCAAGGGACAGGTTGTTTTGGTCCAGGTTACCAGGGATGAAATAAATTCCAAAGGTGCTACCCTAACAACCTACATCAGTTTACCAAGCAGATATTGTGTTCTTCTTCCAAACAGTGATAAAGGATTCTCAATCAGCAGTAAAATTGGTTCGCCTGATACCCGCAAGGAACTACGACAAATTTTTGAAAATTTCGATTTTCCCCAAGGGGCAGGTTTGATCATGAGAACAATCAATTCCATACCTCCGGGTGAGGTTATTGAAGCCGATATTCGAAGACAAATTGGAACCTGGAATGATATCCTTGATAAAATCAATCATTCCAAAGCCCCTGCCCTGATTAAACCCAGTAGTGATATCATTGAAACAACAATCAGAGATCATTTCCGGGATTCCATTGATGAAATCATTGTTGCAGGTGATGAGGGTTACGAGAAAACAATAAAAGTTGTTGATGACTTGGTTCCACATGAAGCAGAAAAGGTTATCAAACACACCTATTTAAAACCTTTGTTCGTTCATCATGGCGTTCACGAGGACCTTAGAAACCTCCATGACCCAAGAGTTGAACTGGCCTCAGGTGGACATTTGGTCATTCAACCGACGGAAGCCCTGGTTGCTATTGATGTAAATTCAGCCAAGTCAAACCAGGGAAAGACACTGACCGAAACAGCTCTCAAAACCAACATTGAAGCTGCGAGAGAAATTGCCAGACAATTACGATTACGCGATTTGGCCGGAATTATTGTTATTGATTTTATTGATATGGATAACCAAGCCCATCGCAAGGAAGTAGAAATTGCATTGCGATCTGCTTTGCGAAGAGATCAAGCCTGGATCAATTGTGGCTATATTTCCAAACTGGGATTGTTGGAAATGACGCGCCAGCGTGCCGGTGAAAATTTGGCTTCAAATACAACAAAATTATGTCCTGCATGTGGTGGTACAGGTAGGGTTGTATTGGATGAAACACTTGCCGTCATTATTCTTCGTCATATTGAGGCAGAATGTTCACTAAGAAAAGCTGGCAATGTACAGGTTTCTGTCTCGTCGTCTTTGGAAAATTATTTCCTTAATGAAACCAGACGTGACATTAGCCGGATTGAGGATATTTATGGCTGTCGAATAAGGTTTGAGACCAAAGAAAGCCTCTTCTCACAGGAATATAGTTTTGTGTTGTTCAGCCCAGACCGAAACAAGGAAATTTTCAGGTACCCACCAAAACATCCAACCCACGTTAGCAACTCCCCTAAATCCACCTGGTCTTCAAAAAATGGTTACAGACATTCATCCAAATCGGAAGGAAAAAATAGAAGGTCAAGGGCAGAAAAGGAAACCAATGAGCCAAGCAAACCACAAGATGCCAATGACTTGAAACAAAAGGCTGACAAATCACCAAATAGCACACAAATTAAGCAAGAAAAGCGGCAAGCCGTCTCAAGTGCAGCAAACAGGAAACAAAAATCCGCCACCAAGAAGGTCGAAAGTTCTGTAGCTACTGATCAGAAAATCCAAAACAATACTCAGGAAAAGGAGACAAAAACCAAAGTTGAAGGCAAAGCATCCAAGAGTAAAACCAAACGAGTGAAGGTGAAGATGAGTTCTTCAAAAAAGAAGCCTGTTCAGAGTACAAAAAAAGACTCTCCGGAGAATTTGAAACAGGATAAAGAACCTGAACATAGATCTGAGACCAAGGAAAAGGAAATTGTAACTGCAGATGCAAAAAATATAACTTCACAAGAGCAGGCTGCGCCCGCTTCTGAATCTTCAGCAGTGCCAAAAAAGGAAGGGTCCACCCTCAAAAAGAAAACTCCTGGCAAACCACCTGTAAAAAAAAAGCAACAGCGTTTACGCCAGGTTAAGGCACAATCAATGAATCCAGAATTTCAAAATCTTATGAATGAAATAGCACCTGAGAATTACAGTCAAAAGGAACGTAAACTGGCCTTTGATGTTGATCTGGTTTCGCCGAATGATTTGGACATCTTTTTTGATTCTGACGACTAAAATTGAAATAAATACTGTTGGTTTGAAAAAATACTTTGAAGTTTCACAGATTGGAAAAATACTAACCATAAAAACAAATTTATATTCTGATACTATCTGAGGAATTCATATCATGGACATGACAAAAGGCTTTTTTTTCAATTTATACCAAGTACTTTTCAGTAATTACAGGCAGTGGGGGATACAGCTCACAACTTTGGTAATTACCCTTTTGTTTTTTGCATTCCCCACAAAAGCCCTGGATTTGGAAAATCTCAGCACAATCGAGCGCGACAGGTTCGGTGAACTCATCAAGGAGTATCTGCTGGCAAACCCGGAAATTATGCTTGAGGTCTTCCAGAAACTTGAAGAGCAGCAAGACCAAATCGCTTTTGAATTGCAAAGTGAATTCATTGAACTCAATGCGGACTTTATTTTTAATAACCCTCATTCCTGGGTAGGTGGTAATCCAGATGGTGATGTCAATCTGGTTGAATTCGTGGATTACCGATGTGGATTTTGTCGCAGGGCTCACCCCATCATCCAGGATCTCCTTAAATTGGATCCAAGCTTACGGTTTGTCATCAAGGAATTTCCAATTTTAGGTGAAGACTCATTGCAATCAGCAAAACTTGCGGTGGCAGTCCTGCAACTTACAGGATCAGAGGATTATGAAACTGTTCATAGCTACTTGATACGTCTGCAGGAACCGATTAGTGATAGGGTCATTTCTGAGGTTGCTTCCATGACAGGGATTGATGGCGAAACCTTGAAAACAAAAATGGAGGATTCTACTGTTACCAACGTACTGGAAAGCAATTATCAGTTGGCGCAAACGTTGGATATCAATGCTACACCTTCATTCATTGTCGGTAATAAGGTAATCAGTGGTTATTTATCTCTTGAAGAATTCAGGTTTGAAATTGATCAGATTAGAACCGCACAAAATTAAGGTATAGAAAAAGTAAATAATTGTTGGAGGTACTGGTGGCCAAGGAAGAATCAAAACTGGATATAATTTCCAAATTGGTTGATTTGTTCAAGGAAAAAGAACTTGGAGAATTTGCGGTCGAAATCAAGGAAGATGATTCTTCCCACATTAAAATCAAAATAGCGAATAATGTTCGCGAAACCATTATGCCAACCCATATTTCTGCACCCAGGGTATCAGATGCAGCCAACCCTTTACCGGCATTGGATGAATCGACAACCGAGACCAAGGGATTGGTTACCTCAGAAATGGTTGGAACAGCCTATCTCAAACCCAGCCCCGAGGCCGAAACGCCCTTTGTCCATGTTGGTCAAAGCGTCAAGGAAGGTGACACCATACTTATTATAGAGGCCATGAAGACGATGAATTTCATAGTTGCACCGCACGCAGGAACAGTCCGGAAAATTATGGTGGATGACGGCGAACCAGTTCAATTTGGATCTGAACTTATGGTCATCGACTAATGTGTTATCCAGTGCTGGTTTGTACTCTCCAAGTTTAGTGGGTTAGATCTTCATGTTTTCCAAAGTCCTTATTGCCAACCGTGGAGAAATTTCCCTGCGAATAATCAGAACTTGCAAAGAGATGGGCATAGCTACCGTTGCCGTTCATACCACGGTTGACCAAGACGCGATGCATGTTCGTATGGCTGATGAGGCCATTTGTATTGGCACACCAAGATCACCGGGAAACAAGGAAAGCTATTTGTCCTTTTCAGCAATAATTTCAGCTTGCGAAATTACAGGTTCCAATGCCCTCCACCCCGGTTATGGTTTTCTCTCGGAGAATGCTGAATTTGTTGAACAATTGGAAGACCATGAAATTACCTTTATTGGCCCCTCGTCAAAGCATATAAAACTTATGGGAGACAAGATTACGGCTAAGGAAAAAATGTTGGAGTTGGGTGTACCATGTGTTCCCGGCCCCAATGAAAGTATCGAAACGGTTGACAGGGCCTTAAGTGTTGCCAGCGATATCGGTTACCCGGTTATTGTCAAGGCTTCCGCTGGAGGCGGTGGCAGAGGCATGAAAGTCGTCAACTCGCAGGCGGATATGGAAGCAGCTTATCTTGCGGCACAGCAGGAAGCTGGGGCAAGTTTCGGTAATGATGAGGTTTATCTTGAAAAGTTTCTTCCCCATGGACGCCACATTGAGATTCAAGTCCTTGGCGATGGTATGGGAAATGCCGTTCATTTTGGCGAGAGAGACTGCACCATCCAAAGGCGCCACCAAAAGCTACTGGAAGAGGCCCCAAGCCCTCTGCTTGACGGTAAAAAAAGATCACACATTGGAGAAATTTGTGCCGAGGCTATCGCTGAAATGGGTTATGAAGGCGTTGGTACCATCGAATTTCTTTACCAGGATGGTGAATTCTATTTTATCGAAATGAATACTCGCTTACAGGTCGAGCACCCCGTGACTGAGGCCATTTTTGGTATCGATTTGGTTAAGCAACAAATCAATGTGGCTGCTGGCAACCCTTTGGAATTAAAGCAGGGGGACCTTGTGCCCAGAGGGCATTCGATTGAGGTAAGGATCAACGCAGAAACTGTACCTGACTTCATACCCTGCCCTGGTAAGGTGGGATTATATCACTCTCCGGGTGGTTTGGGAATACGCATGGATTCATTCCTGTATAATGGTTATACAGTACCACAAAACTATGACAGTTTGATCGGCAAATTAATCTCTCATGGCGAAACCAGAACAATCGCTATTGCGAAATTAAAGCGGGCTCTGGAAGAACTAATCGTTCACCCCATAAGCACCACAGCTCCTTTATTCCAGTTACTGCTTGAAGATAGGGACTTTCTGGATTCGAATTATGATATCCACTGGTTAGAAAAATGGATACAGCAAAACGGGAAATTACTCAAAAATCAATAACACCTTTCCTTCTCTGTTGATTGATGGATGAATTTGTTAAAGAATTTAAACAAAACTACCTGTCTGGGAATTTCATTATGGGTGATGAGGATGACCCTTTTGCCATTTACTGGGCCAGGTCAGAGAAACGGTTTATCATTCCGCTGGATGAATTGAGGGTCTCCAAGAGGCTAAAACGAAAAATCAAAAAGAACCCTTTTCATATTACCATCAACAGGAATTGCCCACAGGTCATTCACCAGTGTTCCAAACGGGAAAAAACCTGGATCAACCCGGCGATAAAATATATCTACTCACAATTGAGCAAACTCAACCTGGTCCACTCCCTTGAAACATGGGAAGGGGAAAAGTTGGTAGGTGGTCTTTATGGCGTTGCCCTTGGAGGAGTATTTTTTGGGGAAAGTATGTTTTTTACCAAACCGGATTCATCCAAAATTGCACTTGTGTACCTGGTTGATCATCTCAATCGTACCGGTTTTGAAGTTCTTGATGCTCAAATGCCAAGTAAGCATATATCTCAGATGGGTGGTCGTACAATTTCCGATGGAAAGTTCCGGGAAATGATTGCTCGTGCCTGTCAGAAATCAAATATTCAGTTTACCTCAGTTCCCATTGAAGCATCAGGCGAAAGTGTTGTACAGCGGATTAACCAGAAATCAAATCGTGGATGTTCAACGGCCGATAAGGCAGGTGATTGTGAAATCAACCAAGCTGAAAACAATTCCGAGTGATCGCCTTGATCCATAATTGTTACGAATGCATATGAATATTTGGCAGGATTTTCGGCAAGGTACCGACAATCTTCAAGGGTTATTTCGAATTTTGCAAATTCAATTGTTACACCCAGTTCAATTTCCAAATCCATCACTCTTCCTGTCATGGTATCAAGGGTTCTGATTAAGGCCCCATCACCTGTCAGGCTGGCTTCAGAACGAGCCAAATGAGGAAGTAGAAGTACGACAAGAAGAATTTTTAGAAGGCAGTGCATGGTCAGTTTTGTGAGTTAACAAAACCTGCCATTAAACTCATAAAATCAACATGGGATTGCGTTTGAACCACCTTCTCACCGGGTTGGAAATATTCATAATCAATTCCGGGGAGAACTTCGACAAAATGTGCTCCCAGAAGACCTTCCGAAGAGACAGCAAGAAAACTGTCAACCGGGATCTCAAGATCGGAATTGATTATCATTTGTACATCGGCCTTGTAAGTTTCGAGATTGATAGACATGTCGGATACCGTTCCTACTTTGATCCCAGCAAGTTTGACGTCTGTTCCAACAGACACACCTTGTGCCGAATTGAATTCGGCAATGAGTGGATACCCCCCGTTTTTCATGAAAGATTCATTTTCAAGCAACAAAAGGTAAAAAAAGACACCAGTAACCAGCAGGACGACAGCACCTACAATTATTTCCAATTTATTTTCAGCCATAAATGAACCTAAGCTATTCAGGGTTCCAAGGAATATAATCTCTGGTTAGATCTTTCCTTTTGCCTCGTAATGAACCAAGGGGAGCGTATGCTTCAGGCATGCCGGTCATATTCGCGATGTGGGGTTTCTCCCAAGCTTTCATAGGCAGTGGGTCTTCGGTTGGGGGTTGGTCAAAGGTATGATGAAGCCATCCATGCCATTGTGGGGAAATTCGACTGGCTTCAATATTTCCCTTATAGACAATCCAACGTCGTTTACCATCCTTGGTTTGATAGAACTTGTTTCCTTCCGGGTCCTCACCGACTTTTTGTCCTTTACGCCAAGTGTAAATTTGGGTTCCCAAGGTCTGTGAATTCCACCATGTAATCAATCTGATAATAAACCTGATCATTCTTCAAATCCATTATGATTCACTGAAGATCTCAATGTTCCTTTACGACCCTGCTGCCTTGGGCAGAGTACTTTCCGAGTAGAATCGCAGGGGTTCAGCATTGGATAAGACACAATCCTCATTGACAACGATTTCCACAACACTCTCATCAAGAGGCAGTTCAAACATGGTATCCAGCAAGATCTCCTCGATTATTGACCTTAGGCCTCTGGCCCCGGTCTTCAATTCAGATGCCTTGGTTGCTATGGCCCTTACAGCTTCATCGGTGAAAGTCAACTTGATCCCATCCAGTTCAAAGAGTTTTTTGAATTGCTTGACCAGCGAATTTTTTGGCTCACTAAGTACTTTTATGAGAGCTTCGACATCCAGTTCATTGAGAGTTGCAACGACAGGCAATCTACCGACAAATTCAGGGATTAGACCGAATTTCATCAAATCCTCTGGTTCAAGATCTTCAAGGAGTTCACCCAAATCTTTGGTTTCCAAATCGGAAATAGCCACTTCAAACCCCATGGCAGAGGGTCGGGTTCGCGTTTGAATGACTTTTTCCAGACCGGCAAAAGCACCTCCACAGATAAACAGGATATTGGTTGTATCCACCTGTAGAAACTCTTGTTGTGGATGCTTGCGCCCACCTCGGGGTGGTATGGATGTAACTGTACCCTCGATTATCTTGAGCAACGCCTGTTGAACCCCTTCACCGCTTACATCTCTGGTTATGGAAGGGTTATCCGTTTTGCGTGTGATTTTATCCAACTCATCAATATAAACAATACCTCGCTGGGCTTTCGAAACATTATATTCCGCTGCCTGAAGTAATCTGAGAATGATGTTTTCAACATCCTCACCAACATACCCTGCTTCAGTTAAGGTTGTAGCATCAGCCATGGTAAATGGCACATCCAACAACTTTGCCAAAGTTTGGGCTAGCAGGGTTTTGCCACATCCGGTTGGTCCAATGAGCAAGATATTGGACTTGGCTATTTCAACACCCAGATCAGTATCCAGGTTGTTTAACATCTTGTAGTGGTTATACACTGCAACTGAAAGCACTTTTTTAGCATGAGCCTGTCCAATCACGTAATCATCAAGAAACCGATAGATTTCCTGAGGCGGGGTAGATTGTTGCCCTTGCTTGCGTGAGATAACCTCTCTGTCCTGTTTGATAATTTCAACAGAAAGTTCCACACATTCGTCACACATGTAGACATTTGGGCCAGCAATCAACTTTTTGACCTCACTTTTGCTTTTGCTGCAAAAAGAACAACGAAGTTCACTGTCTTCAGATGGAGTCTGATTAATCATTCACGAACACCATGTTTACCGCCAAAACCTATTTCCAGACTTATACCCAAATACAACAAAAATGGAAATAACTTTACTCTTCTGAATTAATTGAGCGATTTGTAACAATTTTATCAATCAAACCCCACTCAAGAGCTTGTTCTGGCGTCATGTGATTGTCGCCACCCTTAACCGCTTTGTCGACTTCATTCAGCGTTCTGCCAGTATGTTTCATCAAAATTTCGCGTAATTCCTGTTCACCGGCTTTCATATGATCATATTGAATCTTTACATCGCTGAACCTGCCTTGAAATCCCCCTATGGATTGATGGACCATTATCTTGCAATGTGGCAGACAATATCTTTTACCTTCGGCTCCAGCAGCTAACAACAGGGACCCCATTGAAGCGGCTTGACCAAAGGCAATGGTGGAGACAGGAGGTACAATATACTGCATCGCATCATATATAGCCAATCCAGAATTGACCAATCCACCAGGGCTGTTTATGTACATGTAAATTTCTGATTCTGGATTTTCAGATTCCAGAAACAGTAGTTGAGCAACGGCAAGAGTTGACAGTTCCTCCGTAACTTCACCACAAAGAAAAATAATTCTCTCCTTCAATAGCTTGGAGAAAATATCATACCTTTTTTCTCCTCTTGGTGTTTGTTCGTCGACAGTAGGTATTATCGCGTTCTTTAATGGTATCATGTGACCTACCTCTTTATCTTTAATCATTATCCATTGGGTGGCTTAGTGTTCATCTTCCGAATGTACCAAATCCAGTATATTCTCAGGAGTCATTTTTTTTCTTATCTCTACCAGTTTTTCAAAATCAATTTTTATTTCCTTGGCACTTACATTATCCATCAGCAGGTTTTCAACCTTGGCGGAAACAATCCTGTTTTGAGCGTTAATAACATAATAATCGGGAATGTTTTCAAACCTCAATATATCTTGATTAGGTATTTTCTGATTTTGATAGATATTGTTGATATAGCCCGCCCAATCTTCAACGATTTCTTCCCGGCTGGCCTTAATATCCTCGTTTTTGGCAACATGTTTGAGTAATACTGTGTATCGTAATTTTTTAACAGCAATATCGTTGATTTCAGAGACCTCCTCAGGATCAATCTTATCCCAATCCAGATCTTTTTTCTCTGATTCATGATCTTCAGTCAATTTTTCCTCGGAAGAGTTTTCACCCTGGACCTCTTCATGTTTACCTTCGGTTGAACGACCCTCCTGATCGACACCTTGGTTTTCATCCCGCTTACCTTCAACAACCCCACCTTCACCAGATGCTGTATCGGTTTTTTGTTCTTCTTTTGAACTCAAATCGTTGTCACTTGTTGTTTGGCTGTCTTCCTGTGAATCCTTGGCCTTTCCGTCGTCTTTATTCCTAGCTCTGGCGTCTTCCCGTTCGTACCAGATATTTTCCATGGTTTCATTCAGTATCCTGTCGGGAACATCAAAATTCAGTTCTTTCCCTATCGTAAGGATAAACTGTTCTTTGAAAATACCGGTCGATATATTTTCAAATTGTGCCAACTTCCTTTCCAAAAGAGTTGCGTCCAATTCCTCAATTGAATTGAAGCCATATTTCTTAGCCATTTCGATTGTGGGTTCATCCAGTATTTTGTTTTTATACACCTCGACTGCTTTGAAATGAAACACACAGCTCTCACCGGAATGTTCATATTGAGCGTCGAAATCCGGCAACTTCGTATCTACGGCAAATTCTTCCCCAGCTTCTAGTCCTATGGAATTAAATTCTGTGCCAAAAAGGCTAGAATCTTCACTCACAATTACATCTCGTCCCCTATCAATAAATCCATCTGCTGAGGTATCGGGGGCCTCAATTCTAAGATCGAATTTGATTGAGTCACCAATTTCAGATTTATAACCACTTTCCTGTAAAACCTGTTCCGGGTTAGCTTTTAAAAAATCTTCTCTTATTTGTTCCAATAGTTGAGCGCGATCCAGGGGCACATATTTGACCAATTCATATTGGGAATAATCAATTTCGGGAATGGCAGGGCAAACCTCGTAGGTCATTTTTACTTTAGCAGCCAAACCAGATTCTGCGGAATAATCGGAATCTATGTTTGGTGTACCTATAACTATTTTATCAGAATCTTTGATGTGCATGTCAATTTGTTTGGCTACCATCCGCTCTAAAAATGAACGCCGTTCTTCTTCTGGAAGACGCCTAACAAACAAACTTAAGGGTACTTTTCCTTTTCGAAACCCGGGCATGGAAATCTCTTCTTTATACTGAGCAATTTCCGCAATGAGTTCTTTATTGAGCAATGACTCAGTAATACCAAACTCGAATATTCTACTGAATCCAGCTTCGGAAAAATGAGTTTGGGGTTCTTCTTTATCCACAGCGAATTTGATTTGACCGTCTGTCATGATTTACTTTCTTATTCCTTGGTGCGGGTGGAGGGATTTGAACCCCCACGCATTTAAGCGCCAGATCCTAAATCTGGTGCGTCTACCAATTCCGCCACACCCGCAATATACCTGCTTAGAACACCATCAAATGAACAATTTAAATTTGGACTGCAAAACTATCGTAAATATTTACCTTGACACCCAAGGTCCAAGGATGTTCAAGAAATGTTCCAATTAGGTATTCCATGTGCTTTATTCAATTACCAGGAATTAAATCATCACCATTTCCAACTTCCTTCCTATGAGACCGAAAGACTGGGCTAAAGAATCTATCTGCCAATAAATTGCAAATCCCAGATGTGAACACAGGAGTAGACTATTTCCGCCATAATTCATTCTGTTCATGATGATGAATGATCGCACTCAAACTCTTGAATTCCGTCGTGATAAAGTTCATCAATCGTTTGGCTGCTGGTTCAAGCCGTTTGTTTTCCATGGTCAGTATTCCCAAGTGACGGTCAGGGTCGCCAATTCTTACACTCAGGGCAGTTAGTCTGTTTTGTGGCCTCATTCGAAAGACAACTGAATAGGGAAGAACGTTCAGAGAGTCTGATTCGGAGAGTATGTTCATAACTGCACCTAAACTTCCACCCGTGAAACTTATCTTGAAATGTTTGACACCTATGCTTTCCAACCCAGGTCTTAAATCATGATACAATGGGCTATCTTTTGGCGGTGCTATCCATGAATAAGATGCCATATCATTTAATTTTACAACCGATTTTTTGGCTAGATCATGCCCAACCCGGCAGGCAATGACATTCCGCCCTCTGAGTATTTGATCAAAGATCATATCTTCAGGTACTTCTGAAACACGTATTGGCACAATTCCCAAATCCAGAGTTCCTCAGCGGAGGTCTGGATCTATATCCCGAGGATACCAACAGATGAATTACCCACTAAAAAGGACGAAGCGCCTTAATTGTATAGAGGTGCCCCTGATATTTAAGTACACCTGCATCATTATGGTTTAAAACCATGAGCTTCTACTCGACCAAGATCTCATTTTAGATGGTTTTGCAAAACTCTGGGTATCATGTTCGGAATATCGTCGGCAATCAAACCGGGACCATATAAATTGGAAGTTTGGAGGTGAATGTACGCTGCGAGGACTGCACTTTTTATAGGGGTAATGCTTCTTGCCATTAAACCTGTTATCATACCAGCTAGCACGTCTCCTGATCCTGCTGTTGCCAACCAAGAGGAATTTTTAAAATCAGATCCATTCACCAGATAGGTTTGCCCCCCAGGTGAAGCGATAATAGTTTGTTGACCCTTTAATAAAACATTTGCACCACACAAGATACTTGCTTGTTGTACGGCCTTTATTTTGGTGAAATTCTCCTTCCGAATTTTTCGAGCCAAATCAGGAAACAATCTGGCGAACTCACCAAAATGAGGTGTTAAAACCACTTTATCATGGAGTTGTTCAAAAAGGGAATTGGGATCATCTTGAAACGCAGAAATCGCATCGGCATCAAGGACAACATGTCTTTTTGCTTCCAATGCTGTCTTTATTAGATCTCTGGTATTTTCCTCAATCCCTAAACCAGGTCCCAGACACAAGGCATTAATCCGTTCATCAGAAAGTACATCACAAAGATTCTCCTTGTTGTAAATCTTGGCCTTCATCAGGGCCTTAACTTCACTGGTATGATTATAAAATGTATCTTTATGCAAACCCAAGGTAACCAAACCTGAGCCGACCCTGAGCGCAGCTATTCCAGCCAACTCTGCTGCTCCCATTTTGCTGCGAGACCCCGAGAGCACGAGTGAATGGCCATATCCATATTTGTGTTCCGAACCTTTCTTATCCAAAAGGGCAAAAAATCCAGGGGATGTTGTATCAATCAATTTAACAAGTGCTGGGTAGGATGTTAGATACTTTTCCAAACCATCATCCAAACCAATCGGAATGACCTTAATTGTTCCAGACCTTTTCATTCCTTCCTGTAAATAATGCCCCCACTTAGCCATTTGAAAAGTCAGGGTTAAGGACGCTTCAAAATTGGGTAATTCACCTGAAGCCAGAAAAGCACCTGAACTTGAATCCATTCCTGAAAGGATATCTATCGCAATGATCGGAATATTAGCCGGTATTTTATCAATTATTTGTGAACATTCATCATCAAGCTGTCTGGTCAAACCAATTCCAAACAGGGCATCAACAACAACATCACCTTCTTTGAAATCCTGTTCGGTCAGGTTTTTCAATGGCCTTATATCGCCAAGTGGTTGCCATAGTTTACGCATTAATGACGAAGATGGTGACCTGCTTTCAGTTTTTTTTAATTCCCAACAGGATACCTTTTCTCCCCTATCAAAAAGTGTTTTTGCGATAACAAATCCATCACCACCATTGTTCCCGGGACCACAAAATACATGATAACGGACCGAACCTGATTCTTTGACCTCCCTCCCCCAGTTCAAAATTGATTCGGCAGCCTTCTTCCCTGCCCTTTCCATTAGGGCCGTTTCAATGCTATCATCCTTCATGATGTGCAAACGTTCAATGGTCTGAATTTCCTCGGTGGAACAAATTGTACGCATAGTATAAGCCTGTATGATGATTATCCCGACCCAAACCTTGAAAGGTATAGTGGACTGATCTTAATCTAATACAAGTGTTTTTCCAAATGGTGAGTGGGCTGATCATTATCTTTGCTATGGTTTATTCATCTGGTGGAGAAGTTTCATCGTATTCCCAACTGCTTGGAAATATTTGACGTTTGAAAAAAGTTATGTATTCTTGGAGGGTCAAGTTTCGGTTGATTTGCCATGAAAACGCGACAAGAAAATGTGAAATCCGACCGAACATGAAGATTTCTGATAAAGCTACCCGAGTGAAAAGGTATCGGCCTTTTCATAATATCAAATAGGACTTTTGAAATGAAAAAAATTGAAGCTGTTATCAAGCCATTTAAGTTGGACGAAGTAAAGGAGGCCCTGCAGGATATCGGAGTCCAGGGGTTAACGGTCGTAGAGGTTAAGGGGTTCGGTCGGCAAAAAGGACACACCGAATTATACCGAGGCGCTGAATATGTCGTAGACTTTCTTCCCAAAGTCAAATTGGAAATTATCCTGCCTGATGATTTACTTGATGGTGCCGTTGAAGCCATACTCTCGGCAGCTCGAACAGATAAAATTGGCGACGGCAAGTTGTTTGTATCTGAGGTTGAACAGGCCATTAGAATTAGAACGGGTGAATCAGGAGATGAAGCCCTTTAACATTAATATTTGGAAATAATATGAAAGGAGATGCCTGTGAGTTCCAATGAAGAGATATTGAAAATGATCAGTGATGAAGAGGTTGAGTTTGTTGATCTTCGTTTTACCGACCCAAGAGGTAAACTTCAGCACGTAACCATAGTTTCTGATCAGGTTGATGAAGAATTCCTTGAAGAAGGAATGATGTTCGACGGTTCCTCGATTGCAGGTTGGAAATCCATTGAAGCCTCAGACATGAAACTCATGCCTGACCTTAATTCAGATTATATTGATCCCTTTTACTCTGAAAGAACATTGTGTCTCCATTGTTCTGTGGTCGAACCTGATACCGGTGAACCCTACGAGCGTGACCCAAGAAGTACGGCCGAAAAGGCTGAGGCATTTCTGAAAAACTCAAAAGTGGGAGATGTCGCTTATTTTGGTCCTGAAGCCGAATTCTTTCTGTTTGACGATGTCCGTTTCAGCAATGAAATGCATAAGGTGTCCTTTGAAGTTGATGCCGTGGATGCGCCCTGGAACAGTGATACCAAATACCCGACTGGCAATACCGGTTTTAGACCCGGTATCAAAGGCGGATACTTCCCGGTGAATCCAACTGATTCTTCGCAGGATATTCGTTCGGAAATGCTGTCGACGATGAAAAATATCGGTATGCGAGTGGACAAACATCACCATGAGGTTGCGGCCAGTCAACACGAGTTGGGGCTTATTTTTTCGTCTTTGACGGATCAGGGTGATCAGCTTCAGAAGTACAAGTATGTTGTTCAGAATGTAGCGAACTTCTACGGTCGTTCAGCAACCTTCATGCCAAAGCCGATTGCGGGTGATAATGGTACTGGAATGCATGTCAATATCTCCCTTTGGAAAGATAGTGCACCATTATTTTCGGGTGATCGTTATGCCGACCTCAGTGATGAGGGATTATGGTTTATTGGTGGATTGTTAAAGCATGCCAAATCTCTGAATGCCTTTACCAACCCTACGACCAATTCCTACAAGAGATTAATTCCAGGATTTGAAGCACCAGTACTTCGAGCCTATTCAGCTCGCAACCGATCTGGTTGCATTCGTATTCCCTGGACCGAAAACCCCAAGGCCAAGAGAGTCGAGGCTCGATTCCCAGATCCAATGGCCAATCCATACTTGTGCTTTGCTGCACTCATGATGGCCGGGGTTGATGGTATCTTGAACAGAACCAATCCAGGTGAAGCCATGGACAAAAATCTTTATGATCTTCCACCCGAAGAACTTAAGGGAATTCCTACAGTATGTTCATCCTTGCGTGAAGCATTGGACTCTTTGAATGAGGACATGGATTACCTTCTTGCTGGAGATGTCTTTACCAAGGATCAAATTGAGGGCTATAGTGAACTGAAATGGGAAGAGGTTTACAGTTTTGAACACACACCTCACCCCGTTGAATATCAGATGTACTATTCAGCCTAAACAGTCAGTGAAGTGGTGGGACTCCTCCCTTTCCACCACTTCCGCCTTATTCCCTTGGTGTTTCGAATTCTTCACCCAATTTGTTCAATTTACCTCTGAACCTGAAATAAAACAGTATTGCTGCGAATCCCAATCCGACAATAAAACCATAGTATACCCCTTCTCCCTTGAAGCCCAAAGTGAATGCCAGCACATAGCTGGTGGGGATACCAACAATCCAATAGCTTATTGCAGCTATAACCATAGGTGTAAACGTATCCTTTAAGCCCCTCAGAAAACCAAGAAAGACAGCTTGAAAGGCATCAAACAGCTGAAAAAACGCAGCTAAAAGGAGAATCTTGACTCCTATGGCCATAACTTCTCTTGTCTCCACCGTATCCTCCTTCAAGAATATGGCAATGAGTGGTTCAGGAAACAGAATAAAAATCAACACAACACCACAAGCAGCCAGAAGGTTTAACTCCAAAATAGAATCTGAAACTCTTTTGATTTCAGCCAAATCCCTTCTTCCCAAGGCAATACTAATTTGAGTCGTACCCGCATAGGATAGACCATAATAAATCATGAAAACCGTGGCACATAATTCAATGACAATCCCATGTGCGGCTAGGGAAGCCGTGTTTATCCACCCCATCATGATAGCACTTCCAGAAAAGAATGAGACCTCAGCAATCATGGCTGCACAAATTGGCCATCCAAGTACCAATACTTCCTTAAAACTTGCCTTGTGAAAAGAAAAAAAGTTGGACAACAATTTGTAGGGGAGAAAATCTCTTTTTGTAGCCAAATATGCAAGCATAATCACCAATGCCAAGGTATGTGACATGGTTGAAGCAATCGCTGCGCCCTTTACTCCCAGTTCAGGGAACCCAAAATTACCAAAGATCAGGAGATAATTGGCAAATATGTTGAAAAGAGTACCCAGCGAGGTTGAGACCAATATTATGGCCGGTTTAACCAAAGCTAAAAAAAAGGCTTTGAAAACCATCAGGATAAGAGCAGGAAATAACCCCCACATGGCAAACTGAAGATAATCACCTCCCAGTTCTGAAATCGCCGGTTCCTGACCCAATAACAAAAATATGGGGGCTGAAAACCACATGGGAAACAACATCACAAAGCAATAGAGAAAGGTTATCCAGCACCCCATTCGGATGTATCGACGTACCATCCAGGATTTTTGACTGCCTTCAGCATTGGAAGCAAGCGAAATCACTGCCAGAGAAAATCCTGAACCGATAATCATCACAAAGACAAAAATTGTTGCCCCGAGGACAACCGCTGCCAATGCCTCAACACTGTACCAACCGAGCATGATTGTGTCAGTCAAGTGTTTGACAGAATGAGCTATGTTGCTTCCAATGAGGGGTAGCGCCAGAACCAGAGTAGATTTATAAGCGTCACTTTTCTCCTTGGAAATAAAATATTCGAATAGCTTTTTCATAGATTTCGTTGCTTCCGGCTTTCATCAAAATGATGATTAAACCCGAAAAACTGGTTTAATAAAAGAGTTAACTTTTGATTGAAAATGTAGGGAAAATTACAATCTTCCCGGTTCTGTAACTAAGTGCTCTTCCGGTATATTCATAGATTTTTTATTCCCTGCGGGTTTCGTACTTAAGAACACCTAAATTTTACAAAAATTATACAATATGTTGCATCATCCGTACCATTTCCACTATATATAGAGATAACAAATCTGATTGATTGAGCAGAAAATGGATTTATTTTCCCAATTTCAACCCGAAGACACCTCATACAGTGCTGAGGATATTGAAGTTCTTGAGGGCCTAACTCCCGTTAGACGCCATCCTGGTATGTATATAGGTGGCACCGATGAGAAATCCTTGCATCATTTGGCTGCAGAAATTATTGACAATGCAATGGATGAGGCCGTAGCAGGATTTGCCGATCGAATCGATATTGAGTTTCACGAAGATTTTAGTTTGACTGTTCGTGATAATGGCAGAGGCATACCCATTGATCCCCATCCGAAATTCCCGAAAAAATCCGCTTTGGAAGTTATTCTCACCACCCTTCACGCTGGTGGCAAGTTTTCGAACAAGGTTTATACCACCTCAGGTGGTCTCCATGGGGTTGGCATTTCTGTCGTAAATGCCCTGTCTGAATTTATGGATGTCGAAATAGCCCGTAATCAGGAACTCTATTCCCAGAGTTTTTCCAAGGGCAATCCATCCAATAAACTCACGCACTCGGGAAAAATCTACAATCGAAGAGGAACATCAGTTCGATTTTTGCCAGACAAGGAAATCTTCGGGGAAAGAATAAAGTTAAAACCAGCCTTTATCTTCAAATTGGCCCGAGCCAAAGCCTTTCTCTTCTCCGGTGTCAAGATCACCTGGGTATGTAACGTCAATACACAAGATATACCCCCCAAAGCGGTTTTTCATTTTCCCGGGGGATTGTCTGACTTTTTATCTGAAACAACAAATGACTCGGAAATGCTCTCGGAGGAGCATTTTGTCGGTCGGGTTGATTTTACTGAAAGATTTGGCAAGAAATATGTTGGGGCTGTCGAATGGGCCTTAAACTGGGGACCCTACCTGGATGGTTATAGCCATTCCTTCTGTAATACCATACCGACTCCGCAAGGCGGCACCCATGAGTCAGGCTTTTGGGCCGCTATTCTGAAGGGTCTGAAAACTTATGGTGGGATTATTGGAAATAAACTCATTGAACAGGTTATCAAGGAGGATGTACAAACCAATGGATGTGCCTTGTTATCCTGCTTCATCCAAGACCCAAAATTTTCGGGTCAAACGAAGGAAAAACTGGTTACCTCTGGTGCTCAAAGGTTGGTTGAAACCTCAGTCAAGGATCATTTCGAAAACTGGTTGGTGGCTAACCCCAAGGTATCCAATCAGTTGATTGAATTGGTTACGCTTCGAGCCGATGAAAGGATAAAACGTAAAAAGGCCAAGGTTGCCAGTCGTAAATCAGCTGTAAACAAGTTGAGGTTACCCGGAAAATTGGTTGATTGCTCCTGTACAGATCCTGAAAAATCAGAAATCTTTCTGGTTGAAGGCGATTCGGCAGGAGGATCGGCAAAAATGGCCAGAGACAGGAATACACAAGCCTTGTTACCCTTGCGAGGAAAAATTCTGAATGTACTCGGTGCCTCGTCATCCAAGATCACAACCAATAATGAAATCAAGGATATCTGCCAGGCACTTGGCGTCGAAATGGGCAGCAGTTTCAAACTTGAAGACTTACGCTACGAAAAAATCATTATCATGACCGATGCTGATGTTGATGGTGCACATATTGCCTCGCTGTTGATGACTTTCTTCTATACACAGATGAAACCTGTTGTCGAAAAAGGACACCTTTATCTTGCCTGTCCACCATTATACCGACTTACCCAGGGGTCAGCCAAGGTTTACGCCCTGGATGAAGATACCAAAGAGGAATTAATGCAAAAAGGGTTGGGTGGTAAAGGGCAAGTCAGAGTATCCCGGTTTAAGGGTCTTGGAGAAATGAATGCCAAGGATTTGAAAAATACAACCATGAATCCCGACTCCCGTATCCTTCTCAAGGTTTCTGTGGCTCGTGATGAAGACAAAGATACGGATAACTTGATTTCTCGTTTGATGGGGCGGAAAGCTGAAGAAAGATTCATGTTTATTCAGGAAAAGGCTTCTTTTGCATCCAATCTAGATATCTAAAGAGTTTTAACCTTCCTGTTTGCTTGCCAGAAGGTACCATTCTTCTTCAAGTTTAACGAGTTCACCTTGTGCCTCAACCAAATCTCTACTCAGTTGATCAAATAATTGTGCATTGTTTACATACAGTCTTGGGTCATTGAGTTGCTTGGTCAAGTCGCTTACGCGTGTTTCTTTTTCATCAATCAGATCAGGTAAAATCTCCAACCTGTGTTTTTCAGTGAAGGAAAGACTATCTCTGTCGGTTGATTTTGATGTGGATTTTGAACGTTTCTTCTGACTTTTGGCAACCGGAAAAAATGTCGAGCCTGTGCTTGGGGGGTTCTTTTTCTGTTTCAGATAATCAGACCATCCTCCACTGTAGGCTTGCCACCTGCCGTCGCCTTCATAGCCAATCGTTATGTTGGCTACATTATCAATAAAGTCTCGATCATGTGATACAAACGCGACGGTACCCTTGTAGTTGGCAAGAATTTCCTTCAGCATATCCAGGGTTTCGACATCAAGGTCATTAGTGGGTTCATCAAGTGCCAGAAAATTACTTTCCCGCAGGAAGATTTTGGCTAACAATACCCTTCCAAGTTCTCCACCTGATAAGGATTTGAGTGGAGATTTTGCTTTCCAATATTCAAACTGAAACTGCTTCAGATAAGAAATGATATGAAGCCCCCTTCCCTCGAAAACCACCTGATCTGGCTGATCTCTGGAATTGGCACCCTTCCCCACCAGAAATTCCTGAACACTTATACTTAAATTTTTTTGCCTTCGATCCTGCCACATGGCGGCCAGATCAAAATGATAACCCAATCTGACTTTCCCACGATCAACTTTGATTTCTTTTGTAAGCGATTTCAACAAAGTGGACTTGCCAGCTCCGTTGGGACCTACGATAGCAATCCTGTCACCCTTTAATACTCTAAGAGAGAAGTCCTTTATTATTTCCTTGCCACCCAGAGATTTATCAATCCCGAAGGCTTCAATGATCATCTGGGTATCGCTTTTGGGTTGACTGATATTGACAGTAAATGCTGTTTCACGTTTGGCAAATTCGGCTCTTTTCTCTTTAAGTTTGACCAAAGCCTTCAACCTCCCCTGGTTTCTTTTACGTCTTGCACTAATGCCCTCAATAGACCAGAGTGTTTCAGTTTTAATACGCCTGTCCAGTTTGGTACGGTGGGTGTTTTCAAGCTCAAGTATTTCTTCTTGCCATTCCTCAAAACGCCCATAACCGTAGGGGCATATGCGTAACTTACCCCGGTCCAGCCAAAAAGTTCTTCCTCCAATGTGGGCCAGGAGTGTTCGATCATGGCTGATAACGACAAAGGTCTTTGAAGAGGTTTTTATGGTTTCCTCCAACCAGAGAATAGCATTGATATCCAAGTGGTTTGTTGGCTCATCCAACAGATACAGGTCTCGTTCCTTTGAAAATACACGTGCCAGGGCAGCCTTTCGTTTTTCACCACCTGATGATTCTTCCACAGGTGCTTTGGGGTCAAAACCCAGTATCTGGGCGGTAACATCAACCAGATACTTTTCGCTTTCTTCCAATCCGTTCGCTGCAAAATCACCCAAGGTAGAGTAATTGGCAAGATTTTCGTCTTGACCCAGATAACCTATTTGCAAGCCCTTTTTGGTATCAATTTCTCCATGATCCTGTTCTATTGCACCGGCAATAACCTTGAAAAGGGTGGATTTTCCACAACCATTTCTTCCAACCAGTGATATTTTCTCTCCATCATGCAAGTTGAACGAAAGGTCAGAGAATATGGGATCACCCCCGAAGGTTATATTTATATCTTGAACCTTGATTAACAGACTAGATTGCATGAATGATCGATTGTTGAAATTCTCGAGATAGTAACGCCACAATGTATATAGGATTTACAAATGTGAAACTTGAACAAGAATATCAAATTCCTAAAGATATAACCATGAATGTTAAACCCCTTTAGTTTGGAATAAATTATGGCAAGTATATTTGCGTTTGGTCTGTCAGTAGTAGATTTTGTCTACCGGGTTCAAACCCTTCCAGATCGGGGGAACAAGTATTTTACTGAAGATGCCTATATTATTGGCGGTGGATGTGCAGCCAACGCAGCAGTTGCAATCAGCAAGTTAGGCTGCCATGTCTCCTTTGGGGCAAGAGTTGGCAGTGACATGATTGGAGACATGATCATTAAGGATCTGGAAAAATATGGCTTGGACCTTTCGATGGTTAATCGGGCACCTCAGTCGAAATCTTCCTACTCCTCGGTAGCTATTGATATCAAAGGTGAACGACAAATTATTAATTTCCGCGGTCAAAATTTAGTTGAGGAAACTGAATGGCTCTGGCAAGCTCCAGACACCGATGCCTATTTGACTGACATTATATGGCCCAAAGGTGGTCAAACAGTCCTGCAAATTGCCAAGAAACGTGATAGACCCGGTATCGTTGATGTCGAACCATTGCCGGATATAGAATACCTGATGGATGCCAGTCATGTGGCATTTTCCTACCAAGGTTTATTCTCTCTTACCAAATCACATGACCCTGTTTTGGGCTTAAAAATGTTGAAAGATAAATTACCAGGATGGTTATGTGTTACTCATGGAGAGAAGGGAGTTTACTTTTTTGATGGTCCCAAAGTTGAAAATATACCCGGTTACGCGATTGAAGCAAAAGAGACACTGGGTGCCGGTGATGTATGGCATGGTGCTTTTGCCTTGAAAATAGCTGAAGGAGGTACTGAAATAGAAGCTGTAGAATTTGCCAATGCAACCGCAGCCTTAAAGTGTGAATATACCAAAGGAAGAGAAAATTATCCTACCCGCAATGACGTGGAAAATTTGCTTGGTAGTCAAAATTACATGTGATAATTATTTAACTTTTTGTTTAGGTTCCAACATAATAATAGAAAGAATTACCTTTGAGATTAGCTCTATTCCCCCTCGCACGTTCAACGTTTGATTTGACATTGGCAGATAAGGTATTTGCTCAAAAACTTGAAGTCATTGAGCAACTTGAAGCTGATTTATTTTACCCGGATAATATACTGCTGGATGAAGAAGACACCCAAGAATTTATCCAATATGTTCAAACTTTAGACTTTGAAGCCATCCTCATACTTCAACTCACTTTCAGAGACGCTGAAACAGTTTGTAAAATTGGATCCATCTTTAATCACCCCATAACAATTTGGTCAACCAATGAGCCCCGTGGGGGAGAGCGTCTGAGACTTAATTCATTTTGTGGATTGAATTTGGCAAGTCATGCCTTGGGACTACGAAACAGGGACTTTAACTGGCTATACAAAAACCCAGTAGAAACCTCCAAAGAGAACCTTCTATCTGCTTTGAATGGAGAAACCAGGTTTCAAAGGCAATATCGGCCAGAAAGTTCCAGTAAGTCCCAAAGTATACAAAAACAAAATGAACTTTCCACTGGTTTCAAGATTGGTTTGCTTGGTCAACATCCTCCCGGGTTTGACACGTGTAAGTTTGATAAGCAAACTCTTAAGAATGTTTTCGATACCGAAGTTTGCCAGTATTCACTCGACGAATTATTCAAATCCGCAGAATTGGTGCCCAACGATAAGGTTAACGCGATTAGGGAAGAGATTTCAGAGGTTAGGGAACTTGAAACTGTCAACCAGGTAGAGTTGGACAAATCCCTCAAACTAAAATCAGCTCTGGTAAATATCCAAGAAGAAAATTCCCTGGATGCTTTTGCCATAAGATGCTGGCCAGAAACCTTCACAGAATATGGTGCTGCCGTTTGTGGACCTGTGTCCTTGATGAGTGAAAAGAAAGTTCCTTGTGCTTGTGAAGCCGATGTAATGGGGGCCCTATCCCAACTTTACTTACAAAAAATTGCCCATAAACCTACTTTCCTGGTTGATATTGTGGATATGGATATTGTGGACAATACTGGAGTGGTTTGGCATTGCGGACAGGCCCCATTTTCCATGTGTGATTCCTCATATCAGATTGAAGCAACTGTTCATACCAACAGGATAAAACCTCTGTTGTTTCAGTTTCCACTGAAAGAAGGAGAAATCACTTTATTTCGGATAACCCAATCCTTGGGTCGTTTAAGGGTTGTAATGACCTCAGGTGAAGTCCTTGATCGGCCCATGGCCTATACAGGTACTTCTGGAGTCATTAAATTTGATAATGGGGTGGCAAAAGTACTTGAAGGCCTGATTGAAGAACGAATAGAACATCATTTAGTGTTGGCCTATGGAAATTATTCCGATGAAATACAAAATTTTGCCTCAGATCATAAACTTGCAATGGTAGAGTTATAATGGCACTCAAATATGGACTCATCGGCTGTGGCATGATTGCTCAGGAACATCTTGAGAATATCAAGGTCATAGGAGGTATTGATGTAATAGCAATAGCTGATCCAGTGGAAGAAATGAGCCGAATGGCTTGTGATATTCTTCCCAACAATCCTAAGGTTTTTACTGATTATCGAAACATGCTGTCATCAGTTTCGTGTGATGCGTTCATAATCGCTACTCCCAATCATACACATCATGAGATTCTGAAGAATGTCCTTTACACAAACACGCCAATTTTGGTTGAAAAACCACTCTGTATAAATTTGGAACAATGCAGGGACATTATTGCTTTAGAAGCCAAGCTGAAGGTTCCCGTATGGGTCGCAATGGAATACAGGTTCATGCCACCGGTGGCAAAGATAATTTCAATGTGTGAACAGGACCAGGTTGGTACGCCAATAATGGTTTTTATTCGTGAGCACCGCTTTCCTTTTCTCCAAAAAGTAGGTGATTGGAATCGCTTCAGCTGCAATACTGGTGGAACAATGGTTGAAAAATGTTGCCATTATTGGGATTTGATGAGGTTGTTTTTCAAGAGCAATCCCATTCGAGTCTATTCATCCGGAGGCATTGATGTAAACCACCTGGACGAATCCTATAATGGTCAAACACCTGACATTATTGACAACTCCTACACTATCGTAGAATTTGAAAACAACAAGCGAGGTATGCTTGATCTTTGTATGTTTTCTGAAACTGTCCCCTGGCAGGAAGAGATAAACGTAACTGGACCGAACGGTCGTGCGGATGCTTATGTACCAGCATCATGGCAATTCAAAGGTGAAAATGATAACCAGACTTCACTCGTTCAGCTCTCAAGAAGGGGGGATTTCAACATACAAAAGGAGAAAATCAACTTAAGTGATGAAATTCTCAGGGCGGGGTCGCATTATGGTGCAACCTTTTATCAGCAAGAACAATTTGCAGGAATGGTTCACTCGGGTTCGGATGTTCCACATGTTTCACTCGAAGATGGTTATTGGTCGGTAGCTGTAGGAGTAGCCGCTGAAAACTCAATAAAGTCTGGAACATCACAAAAGATTATCAACCTAGATTTATAGCGAGCTTACACGTATATTTTGCACTATATACCCGGAGGATTTGTCGTAGATTGGTACTTATTGATATGCCAACTTACTAAATCTATATTACACTGCGATGAATAAAAGAAACCTGACAAACGTGAACTTGAAAATCAGATAGGATTTCTGAAAAAGACTTTTGAGATTATGCAAGCGAAAAATGAATCAGCCCTGAGTGCCATGCATGTCAATCAGAATGCCTTGCGGGCAGATATTGAGCGGGCATTTTCCATTAATACCAAGTGGATTATCGGTGTCGGTTTAGGACTAGAGACATTCGTTCTGGATGGTGCCGCTTACCTTTCTTGAATTTATCCTAATTTAGGAAACCTTTTTTGGCTCTTCACCCTTTTAACGCATCAGAACACGCACCTTCCCTTTCCTTTGGACACTCAGACACTTATGTTGATATGAGACTGTGAAAGTACTAGCGCCTAAGGCAGGAAGTCACTTTTATCTTTTATTTGCCGTGCTAAGGCGTTCTTCCGAGACGTTTATTTGTTGTTTTTGGGACTTTCGTTTGCAAAAAACAACCCAAAGGCGCATTTTCTTGGTGTGGAAATGCTCTTTTAAAGAATTTGTTTGAATATTTTCACAGTCTCATATCAACATAAATATCAGGCGCTTGGATAAAGCCCTTTCGAATGGCCTGGCAATCGAAAGCCTGTAACAAGCGACCATCACCGTGTGAGCCATTGGCATCGATAAGGCCATTGCATCGGGAGATACAACTTCATAATAGGGGTGCTGAATAGTTACTTTAATTTTAAATCTCCCGGGGTTAAGTTTTGCGATTTTGTCCTGGGTGTTTTGATTTTTGCCGGGCTTATGGCCTATGATATCCAAAGGATCAAGAATGATTACCTCCAGTTTGCCACACGAGGTAACGAGATGTGGTTACAGAAACCCCCTATTATGGTATCCTTGAGCTTATATCTGAATTTCCTGAACATGTTTCCCTGATCGGCGATCAAAACAAATAAAAAAACCCGTTGGATTCTTGTAACGACGGCACTTCCGTGCTATCATCACGATAACTCAAAAACAACCCAACGGGTGAACATGATGATAGTTGAAAAATCCTTTCCGATCAAGACCGAATTTTCCTCCTTCCAGGACATGACGCCCTTTGCCGGTGTCCTGCCCTTTCTGAAGATCCTGGCTGACGGGAAGATCCTCCACAGGCTTCCCGGTGAACGTCTCCGTTCCCAGGGCTGGCTTGACGGACAGATGGTTCTGGCCGTCATGTTGTTGAACCTTCTGGGGTTTGACCATGTCTCGGACATTGATCAACTTGAGGATGACCGTGTCCTGTGCCGGATGGTCGGGAAGGTTGAACCCCATCTGTTCGGATGTCGCAGGCGAACACTCGACAAGCGTCACCGCGGGGGACGGAAACGGACCTTTCCCTCGCCCCGCTCGATCCGTGACTGGCTGGAACGCTGCCATGACGAGGCTGCCGGAAAAAGGCGTGTCAGGGGGGAGGCCTGGATTCCCCCGCCATCCGTTGCATTGAAGAGATTGCACCGGATCAACAGGTCGATGATCCACCGACAGGTGAAGAAGAAGAACCTGACCCACCTGACCATCGACATCGATGCCACCATCATCCGTTCCGGCAAGCGTGAATGCCTCTCGACCTACCGTGCAGCCAACAACACCGTTCCCTTCGAGCGGGGATACCAGCCATTGATGGGATACAGTCCGGAACTGGGCATGATCCTGCATGTCGAGATGCGTGACGGCAATGTTGCGGCGAGTACCGGCAACTGCCGCTTCCTGGACGAGATACTGCACATGCTGCCGGAAACCGTCAGATCGGTATCCGTGAGAATGGACAGTGCGGGCTACCAGCATGAGGTGATCAGGTATTGCAATGATCCCTCGGTGCGGGATGAAGCTGTCAGGCGTTTCGGAACCATCGGTTTTGTACTCGGGGCGAGGCTGTGCGATTCATCCCTGGACAGCATCACCGCCACCGACAGGGATGAGTGGCAACCCGGCAGTGGCGATGACGGTGACTGGCATGGTGCGGAGATTTGCCATGTTCCCGCGATGGTTGCGAGGATGCCGGAGGGACAGCGCGTCCGCTACGTGGCCTTTCGGCACGGGATCGGTGAACTGGGCGTCGGCACCAATGAATTGGGTGGTGGCATTTGGGACGGTGTCGGTCCCTGCCGGTTGCGTTTCCTGGCCACCAATCATCCGTCACCTGAAGAACAGGCTGAAAGTGTGGCGGGGGATGGCACGGTCCTGCCGGTCAGGGACATGTGGGAAGTCCGCGAGGAGGCGAATGCGCGGTGTGGTGACAGTGAACAGGCGCATGGCATTGTCAAGGCCGATTTTGCCGGTGGGATGTTGCCATCCGGCCGGTTCGGGGCCAACGGCTGCTGGCTCTTCCTCGCCTGTCTGAGTCACAATCTGGTTCTGTCTGGCCGGGAATTGATGGTGGCCGGCACCAGATGGATGAGGGTTCGGATGAAGGCGTTCCGGGCAGCATTCATCTATCGCGGTGGCCGGCTGGTTTCCCATGCCAACCGTCTTGTCCTCAAGGTGCCTTCGACCGGGAGTGGCCGATTGGAGGAAGGCTGGAACAAGCTGTTCCGATTGCAGATCTGATTTTGCCGGTTGTCGAACCGACGCCGGACACCCTCAAGTGAAACGAAACAGGGTACCCGACAAGCCGGGAGGGGCAAGGTATGTGTGCAGGTATTGCAACGGGGACCGAATTTGGCCATTGGTGATGGAAAACCTGATTTTGGTCAGGAAAACGGAGGTCAAAAATCATTTTTTTGAACCGGGAAATCGAATCAGGTGGAAATAATTGCCGGATATGATAAATGAACTAAATTATTTGGTTTAGCTCGCCGATTAGGGTGTTTCTACTTTTGCTTCACCTCTTTGGGTAAAGGGAATAAACCGGTAAAGTACAAAATTTTGAAGATTGAAGTGTTATCTTGCTACCTAAAGGGATCAGGTAGCAAGGAATTTCTTGATGTGTGATTATATGAGGGTATATAACTAAACAGTAACCATTTTACTTTTAGACAAACTGCCATGGAGAATTGGGTATGGAAAATCTCAAACAAAACAACGACCGAATTTATAAAAAAGGTAATGTCAAAGGTAGTGATTTGAAAGATTCTAAAGTGAACTCGCATTGTTCTAAAAAGGAAGGAAAAATATCGCCAACTTCAGCACGCATAATTGATGAAATCGTGGTGAAACATAAAACTGCCTTGGAGATATTGGCCAATCGTTAATCAACATTATCGTATCACTTGGGAAGATGCCGAAGAAGGCCATAACAAGGCCCTTCTATTTGGTGGAGCACCCGGAATTCTGAATGAAAATGCCATCAGGTCAGCGATAGAGCGTCCGTATAACGGATATTTCACTGAAATTCACTGGAAGGCAGCAGCTCTTGTTCACGCTATTGTTTCCAATCATGGATTTGTTGATGGAAATAAACGTACGGCGTTCATACTGATGAAACTTCTGGTAGAAAGAAGTGGGTATGCCCTCAGAGTTTTTGATGAGGAGGTTGCTGACATTATTGTTTCAGTTGCACGCGGAATAACTACTTTTAAAGAACTCGCAGAGTGGTTCCAATGCCACTTGATCAAAATTGCCTAACTAGAAACTAAAGGTCTTATTAACGTTTTGTTTTATCCAATAGAAACCAAGTCGTAACTACTCAGTAGTGTCCGGTGGCTTTCGCCCTATACCGGTGCCTCAATTCCTTACCTTGTCAACGTTTCCTCACCCCGCCCGTCAAACCGAGCGTGCGGATTTCCCGCACTCGGCTTTCTTCTAAAATATCATGTCTTCTCCCGTCCCGACACACCGCCCTATTGGGACGATTGAGAACTCGCTTCATTTGGTTCTTGATGTTACGATGAACGACGATGATTGATGCAACCGTACGGGGCCAGAGAACTTGGCGGTCATGTGAAGGTTAGCCCTCAATCTGGCTCGTTTGTCCTTAGACAAGGTCACTCTAACCATTCGGGGAAGGCATTAAATAGCCAGATCGAATCACAATTATGCGTAAAAAACTCATCAGTTTGGCTGGACTTTTTACCTAAAAATGGGGCAATTCAAAAGCGATAGCCCTAGTATTGACAATCTCCCGGGTTTACATCAAAAAGGGAAGACTTTATTGTCTTCTTTAGGTGACTCACATCACATACAAAGGTCAGTATCCGAGGAGTTTTTAATAAATAAATGTGGTTAAATTAATATATTGAGGTGCCATAATACCCGCCTTACTGTGTTGCCAAGACTGACTTTAGGAATATTTTGGAGGCTTTGGTTACCTCAAAGGGCCAAGTTAAGTTATGAAATGATAGATGAGAGGGATGTCGATCAGGCTATGGGCAGAGAGGGGGCACATAATTCCTTCTGATCATGTCAGAATAAACCCTAGGATGGCAATACCTCCCACAATCAAACCGGCAATGGTTATGATCATTCTGGCTTCCCGTTTGGCCGCTTCGGTATTGTATCGTTCAATCGCATTGTTATTACGTTCAATGCCCGTCCGCATGTCCTTCAGCGTACAATCAATATTCGCCTGCATGGTCTTGAGGGTGCCATCAATATTCACTTCCATGATTTTGTAATCCTTCTCCAGAAGTTCAATTCTATGTTCGAGTTCGCGATTGTTGGAATCTTTTTCCATAGCATGATAATATAGATTTGTTCATCTGACAAATCAAACCTTTATTTAGGGGTTTATATACCAAAGTCACATTTAGTTCTTGCATGTTTATTGGCACGCCTATTTATTGTGGTTTAGATCTGTATAAGTCTTTTATTACCTCTAGGATTAGGGCTTCTGCACGGTGAGGGGCGTCCGGGTTATCGACCCCAATGACCCATGAGATTGATGTTGGAAAACGATGATGTGACTTTGGTATATAATTCCCCTTTATTTCGATGATTCATCAGGTAGACTAAAAAAGGGGGCTGGAGGTAAAGGTGATGGTTCTCCCCGTAGATTATCTAAAATTCATCAACAACTAGAAGTAACTTGGGATTTTGAAGAACTCAAACCTGATACAGTAATAAAAATGCTACCAAGTGAGTTTTCTAGATTCAAATAACGACTTTGACACTAAGCAAATTATACTTTGAATAGGCTTTTTTTCTTATCCTATTTTAGGAGGAATATACTTTTTTAACAATCAACCATTGCGAATACATTCCATTTTCAATCCACCCTCAAACCACTAGGAATCTCTTCAGGACGCCCCAAATTTCCTTCAATACTTTCACTTCCAGTTAGGGTGTTCAAGAAAGAACTGAGGGCTTGAATTTCATTTTCTTCAAGATTTATTGGTTCTATATCAACGTATTGTTTGTATCTGGCCATTTCTAAGCTATCTGAATGAATTATGAAATCAACCCCTTCAACTTTCTCAAACTCAGGTAAAATCAGTTGCGAGGAATCCCAGTTCTCAAGGCTTTCCAGGGGGTTCAGGTGGTGTTTAATGATGCCTTCAAGAGTTGCATAAGCTCCGTTATGCCCATAGGGAGCCGTTAGACTAACATTCCTTAGTGATGGTGTTCGGAATCTATAAGAATCCTCCAAACGATCACTTTCTGCCAGGCGACCTACATCTCGAACATGGAGATCAAACTTGCGTGTTCTACCAGGCCCAAAGGGAGGAATAGCCAAAGCATAAAATCCCTGATCAGTAAACAGCTTGCCACTATGACAAGAGGAACAATTGCCCTTGCCAAAGAAAATCCTCATACCTTCCAATTCTTCGGGAGTTAGGGCATTTTTATTACCTTTCAAATAATCATCAAAAGGGCTGTCAAAACTCCGCCATTCACTGCCCATAAATGCCCCCAAGGCATTCGCCACGTGGGAAATATCAATATCCTTAAAGGAGTTTACATCCTCAAATGCCTTTATGAATAAAGGTTCATAGTCTGGAAAGCCCCTAATTCTTTCAATGAGAAGTGGCCAACCATAGTCGATCCGCTGATTGACAGCCGGAGAAATTTCGTTCTCCTCAAGGTTGCCCATCATTTCAACTTCACCTATTAAAGGGAATAAGGATTGGACGGCCAAAAGGGAATTTAACCCATCAGGTAGAAACTCTTCTGCAGGTGTATTGAAGCCATTGCCATAATAATCATCGGTACTTACTCTCCCATCATTGAATAATTGATGGATTTCCTTAGCACCCAGATTGAACAAGGCTTGCGAATTTCTGGGCATTCGTTTTCTGATGGTTTGGTTGTTTTCAGGTACAACACGATCATCTCCAATACCGATACCTCCCTGACCAAGACTCAATGACAAACCATCAGTAGTGTGTAAATCGTGATGATGGCATGTTCCACAGGAAATATTTCGGTTACCAGACAGAATAGGGTCGTAAAAGAGTAATTGTCCCAATTTTGCCTGATTCTCATCAAATGGTAAAAAATCACTTTCATCAAGTTTCAGCGATTCCATCAAATCTTCCGAAAGGTGAAATTCACCAGATTTGGCGATTCCTGAAAATGCAAAAATCAGAAAAAACGCAAAAATTGGAAAAATGCTAAAACGAACAAAATCAAGAATTCTCGAAAATTGGAAAAATTCAAAAAAATGAATTTCAGCAAAATCTTTAAAATCATCATTTTTCTCATTTTTGTGGTTTCCCGGCCAAGTATCGCTGATATTGAATACGCCCGGGATCTCATGGAAGCCAATAAATTTGAAGAGGCTATGGCAGAATTGCTTCCAGCTGCTCATTCCGGTAATGCTGATGCCGAAGAATTGATTGGCATCATGTATGCACTGGGGCTTGGAGTTCCCCAGGATGATGTCAGAGCTTTTGAATGGTATCTCAGATCCTCCATGAAAGCCCATCCTGGTGCGCAATCTGGTGTAGGCTGGTATTATGAAACAGGGAGAGGTGTGGAAAAGCCGGATATAGTAAGAGCCTATATGTGGTACACACTTTCGGCTATAGGTGGCGACCCTGACGCCGAAATCAGTCTGGAATTTCTTGTTCCGAAAATGACGTTGGAAGAAATTAATCAAGGCAAAATACTGGTTCAAGATTATAGACCCTGGATGTATCCCTTAAGATAGCTCTTGGTAGTTCAATCCGACCAATTAATTAAATGACCACCGGTTTGGCAAAACGTTTCAATTCCCCAGTTTCTGGATGGCGTAAGGGTTCAGGACTGTACTGAATAAGATAAGCTCGACGATTTTTGCTGGATGTGTTTTCACCGGAACAATGCAGGGTTAAACTTGAAAAAACAACAACCGTCCCTTCAGGACCCAATACCTTTATACCCTCATCAGGACCCGTATAACCAACCAATTCCTTTGAATCCAAATCCCATTCATGCGGGTCAATAAAATTCTTGTCTCGAAGGTTGCGTGAAATTATCCTGAGGCAACCGTTTTGTTCATTTACCTCATCTATGGCAATCCAGACACTCACATAGGGTTTATGATCATAACCGACATAGGCACTGTCCTGATGCCAAGCAAAACTGGCTCCTGTTTCTGGACCCTTAACCACAAATTGTTCATTGAAAAGGTAAACTTTTTCTCCCATAACCTGGGTAGCGATCTTAGCTGGAGTTCCCGATAGAATAAAAGCTTCTAGATCTTCAAATTCCTCATGTCGATGAGCAAGAAACCTTCTTCGCTTACCCAAGCCGATTTCATGGCGGTCACCACCGCCATCGTCTATGGGTTCATCCAAGAGGGTGTCACAACACTGTGTGAGTAATTCCAAGTCGTTAGTGGATACAACACCCTCGTGAACGAAATATCCCTCATCCAAAAATCGATCCACTTTTATACCTGGATTACAGAAAACTGGAGGCCAAACAGATTGGCCTCCAGATCATTTGAATTAGTTTGTTACCGAAGAGTTGAGCATATCGATTTGGGCTTCAGCAGCAGCCGCCGCTTCAACCAATGCATCAAATACTTCTTGTCCACCTTTTACGTTTGATTTAAACCAATCGTAAACGGGAGCAGCTGCTTCCTTGAACATCTGCTTTTGGTCAGGTGTTGGTACATAGATGTTCCCACCGATTTCAACAAAATCAGCATAAGCCTGAATGGACTTTCTCTTAGGTGATGCGAAGGTGGCCTGTTGCAATTCGGTAAACCCGTTGGCAACAACCTCTCTGAGACCTGCAGGCATACTCATGAGTTTTTCATTGTTCATCCACCATAAGGCTCCCATGTAGGCATGTCCATCAAGAGTAATGTATTTAAGACCGGCGTCTGGGAATTTCATACCCATGATGTCGGTAATACCATTCTTGGAACCTTCGACAACACCAGTCTGGAAGGAAGTGAACAATTCAGGCCATGGAATCGGTGTTGGACTTGCACCCAATGCCTTAACCAACTCCTGTGGAAGATCAGCAACAACAGTTCTAATCTTCAAACCTTCCATATCAGAAGGTTCCTGAATGACCCTCTGAGTATTGGCAAAGTTTCTCCACCCACCGGTATTTCCAATGGTCATCAACCTGATGGTTCCATTGGAATCTTCCAGAGCCTTTTGGCGAAGAAGATTTACAAAGTCACCCCGAAGAACGGTTTCGGCAACACGGTCATCTCTTAAAAGATAGGGCAGGTCGAAAATCTGGACATAGGGGAATATCCCTGCAGCTCCACCTGAAGTGGAAATATATACGTCCATGGTGCCGTCTGATATACCCTGAAGACACTCAGCTCCGTTGGCACAGAGCTGGGTACCAGCAAAAATTTCTACTGAAATTGCCCCGTTTGAACGAGATTCTACATAGTCTTTGAAAACTACAATACCGTCGTAATCCTCATCGTTGAGGTCAGGGCCTACGACGGCCCTAAGGTTGTAATCGGCCGCGGTTACAGAACCCAGTCCAATCACCAACCCAAACAAAACTGCTATACCCCACTTGATAGGGTTAAACAATTGATTAAGCATATTACTTTCTCCTAATAACACAAAAAACGGGAGGTAAAATATGTGACACATGGCCTGCCAGCCTTCACGTGAAAACTGGTATTCCCCCCACCCGTTTATTTTATAATTCCTTGGAAATGAGGTTGGTCTTATGCCAACATCAACCTTGACCTTATAATTAATGTAGTAAAAACTGCAACAATTATTTTTTGTATCACCTAATAAACCCAAATAATTCAGGTATGAACAAAGATATTGGCGGGATATAGGTTATCATAAATATAACCAATATCTCGACAGCAAGGAATGGTAATATCGTCTTGGCCAGCGATTCAACTCTGACCCCGGAAATACTTGACGCCACAAATAGAACCAATCCCATTGGAGGTGTTACCAGACCCACGGTTAGGTTGACCGACATAATGATCGCAAAATGAACCGGGTGAACACCCATTTCAATAAATATTGGGGCTAATATCGGACCCAAGATAATAATGGCCGGACCTGCATCTAGAAACATCCCAACTATGAAAAGGAGAATGTTGATAAGGAACAGCAGCACCAGGGGATTTGACGAGAGTGTAAGGACCCAGCCAGCCAGAATTTCAGGTAAATGGCTTAATCCTACAATTGCTTTAAAGGCCATGGCTGCACCGACCAGTAATAAAACCACCGTTGATGATAATGCAGCCCGAACAAGTACATCTGGCAGATCTTTCCAGGTCATGGATTTCAAAAGGAAAATACTTATTATCAAGGCGTAGGCCACAGCAATCGCTGACGCTTCCGTGGGGGTAAAGACCCCGGCCAAAATTCCTCCAAGAATTATCACGGGTGTAAGTAATGGAAAAAAGGCCCGCATGGCAGCCTTCAATCTTTCACTCCAGGTTGCTCTTTGTGATGCTACAGGGAAATCGTTTTTCTTGGCGAGATAACCCGTGACGATCATCAGGCCCACGCCAACCATTAAACCTGGTATCATTCCGCCAAGAAAGAGTGCGGCAACAGATTCACCCATTACGTAGGCATAAATTATCATGATGCCTGAGGGTGGTATGATTGGACCAATAACCGACGATGCTGCCGTAACTGCAGCTGCAAATTTTCTGGTATACCCATTTTTTTCCATGGCCGGGATGAGCATTGATCCCAATGCCGATGTATCAGCCACAGCTGATCCAGAAAGCCCTGCAAACAACATGGATGAAAGAATATTGACGTGGGCAAGTCCACCCCTGAAGTGCCCCATCATGACTTGGGCAAAATCAACAAGCCGTCGGGTAATCCCTCCCCTGTTCATTAGCTCACCAGCCAGCATAAAGAAGGGAATGGCCATCAGGGGAAATGAGTCTATACCATTGTATATATTGCGGTATAAAAAGGCGATATCTCTTTCTTGACCTATTCCCCACAAGACGAGGCCGGGTCCTGCCAACATGGCAAAAAATACCGGTACACCTATGAACAGGAAAACCAGAAACAGCGGTAGAAACAAAATCATCATTAGCTTTACTCGGTCGCAGAAGAAATTTTATCGTAGGGGCTAGGGTATTTGATATCAGAATTAAGCAGAGTGTGTAGCTGTTGAATTATCAATTCAATTCCAACGAGTACCATCAATACAAAGCCGGTAGGAAGTGACAAGTACATCCAGGCAAGTTTTATTCGTATTGATTCCATGCCAATCAAGTACAGAGGGATCTTTAATGAACTTGAGTTAAACAACCAACCACTTGCAATGTGTTTATTGGCAAACCACAGAGCCACGAATAAGGTAAATAAACCTAGGACCAGGATCAGGAGGTTAAAAATACCACCCAAGGTTTTGCCCATAAAGTCCTTGATGATATCAATGGAGACAAAACTACCCCACCGATAGGCCGATGGCGCCATCAATCCTGTCATCCAGAGCATACAAAAGCGAGCAGCTTCATCAGGCCACGGGAGCGCATTATTTAGTATGTACCGAAAAAATACCTGTATCAAAATACAGATGACCATCAAACCAATGGCAAAAATGGCCAAAACTCGACACCAAGACAGGATTTTGGTCAGGATATTCCCATAGATTTTCACTAAGTCGAAAAACACCATCCCTTAGTTCTCAATCAAATTTTGCCTAAAAGATTTAAGCTGCTTAGGTTATAGGATTAATCAAGAGGCAACCTTTGTTCAGCCATTTCAACCCACCATGAACATCCGTGGGGTATAATTTCATCGTTAAAGTTATACTTAGGATGATGAAGTGGTGCTGATGCACCATTGCCAATTAGGATAAATGCGCCTGGTCTGGCGTTGAGCATATAGGAAAAGTCCTCGGCCCCCATTAAAACCGGATGATTGGGGTCAACTTTACTAGAGACTTTTTGGGCAGCATTTACTGCAAACTCTGTTTCTCTGGCATGGTTTTCCATAACCGGATACCCATGTTTATATTCGACCACGGCGGAACCGCCATAAGATGTGGCAATTCCTTCAGCGATCTCATGGATTCTCTTATAAACAGTTTCCTTTATATCTTTGTCCATCGTCCGTACTGTTCCTTTGAGCAAGACGTTCTGGGGTATGACATTGTTTGCCTTGGTATCTGTTTCAAAAGATGTAACTGAAACAACAACTGTTTTGACAGGATCAATATTTCTGGCAACTATGGTTTGTAAGGCAACCACAATATGTGAAGCAATAAGCGTTGTATCAACTGCTATGTCAGGTTGTGCGGCGTGTCCCCCCAACCCCTCAACCTTGATATGGAACGTATCTGCAGAAGCAAAAAATGGGCCTGGTCTGATCGCAAACTCTCCAATGTCCATATGTGGAGAATTATGCATACCATAAACCTCATTGATGTTGAATTGTTCCATCATTCCATCATCAACCATCTCTTTGCCACCTCCTCCACCTTCCTCAGCGGGTTGGAAAATGACGGCGATACGTCCATTGAAGTTTCTGGTTTCAGCAAAATATTTGGCTGCACCGAGCAACATTGCGGTATGACCATCATGGCCACAGGCATGCATGACACCTGGGGTTTTGGAGGCATAAGGTGCCGAGGTATCTTCTTCAATGGGAAGAGCATCCATATCAGCCCTCATACCTACCGTCTTGCCAGAGGTATTGGCACGACCATTGATTATTCCTACAACCCCTGTACGACCAAGTCCCCGAACGATCTCATCACACCCGAATTCTTCCAGTTTCTTGGCAACGAAATCTGATGTTCTGAAAGTATCAAACATCAATTCGGGATACTGATGGATATCCTGACGCCACTCACTGATTTCCTTTTGCATTTCTGAAAAGCGATTTCTAATAGCCAACTTTTACTCCTTACGTTAGTTCCTTAACTATTTTACCAATAAAGTTCTCTCCTGCTTTAAGCTGGTTAAGGGAGATATACTCATCGGCACCATGTGCCTGTTCAATACTTCCTGGGCCACATACAACTGCTGAAAACCCTTTCTCCTGAAACTGACCAGCTTCAGTTGCATAGGATACGACATTATTACTGTTATCACCGGTTAACCTTCTTGCCATCTCTTCGGCCAGTCCATTAATCTCAGGTTTTAATGGCGGTACATTAAACCAGTTAGATGCATCTATACCAACATTCTCATTAACCATTTTCATTTCAGATTCAAGTTTAGCGGCATACTTCTGGAATCTTGATACCCACATCTCCGGGTCTTCTCCTGGTACACATCTGATCTCAACAAAAAACCAGCAATTCTTTGCGGTAATATTTTGAGCCGTTCCACCCTTAATTTTACCAACATGGAGAGTCGTGTAAGGTGGATTGAACTGCTTGGTAGCATTATCTTTTGCCTTTTCTTTGTTATTCTGGTTTTGTTGATTTACCCATTCAATAAGCTTTGCACCATACATGATTGCAGAAACGCCCTGGTGCATTATGGATGAGTGAACTTCGTAACCTTTTATATGAACAGAAATTGCTGTTCCCCCCTTGTGTGCAGTTACTACCTTCAACATTGATGGCTCACCGATAATGGCCAGTTGGGCAGGTGGAAGGTGTTTTCTGATTTTATTAATCATGGGAGGGGCACCAATACAACCTATTTCTTCATCTCTCGAAAAAGCCAATTGAATAGGTCTACGGAGTTTAGCCTTTGTCATTTCGGGGACCTTAGCAAGAACATTGGCAAGGAATCCTTTCATGTCACAAGTCCCCCGACCATAAAGTTTGCCGTTCTTTTCAGTCAACTCCCAAGGATTGGTTTGCCATTTTTGTCCTTCTACGGGGACAACATCTGTGTGCCCAGACAAGATTACTCCCCCGGGAAAGTCTGGTCCAATAGAAGCATAAATACTTGCCTTTGACCTACCCTGGTTATAGTCAAGGTGGGTTTTGATTCCAAATCTCCCCAAGTAGTCACAAATCCAGTTAACCAAATCCATGTTAGATGAATTCGAAACTGTTGGATATGAAACCAGGTTAGCCAAAATGTCTTTTGAAGGTATTGACATACAGTTAATTCACTTTTTCGTATAGTTTACTCAAAATTTTATTCCAAGTGGAAATCATTACCATTAAAATTCGGCATGTTTGGACCTAAACAATTATTTCTTTTAAACTCTAGGGCACCTCTAATAATACGATTTTCAGAGGTCCCTCCTGAACTATAAATTACAAATTTTAAAATTCATATCTCCCAAATGAAGATTTTTTCGTAAGATTTTATTCAATCCTGTCATTTTAGGGCCAAATTCAACT
>JAJEBQ010000053.1 GCA_022822495.1 Paracoccaceae bacterium
GTCCCAGGGACGACGGCCCGGACCACGGGTGCGAGGAGAACCAAAAACCTCTTCAAGGAGCGGTCGGAACAGCTCCCAGTCCACCAGCTCCTTCATGCTTTGCAGAGTGTTGAATTCCTTCAACGCTTGACGTTGATGCTCTTCCTCCAGCACGTGACGTTTGTCCATCTGAGATCTCCTGGTTTTGCATTAAAAAGGGAATACTGTATTTCGTGTTGACTTCCATTGAATCACAACACAAACAAAAAGACCAGGATTTGAGGGGTGTTTTATAAAAAAAATGTGGTTGAATTAATAAATAGAGGTGCCCTATACTTCCCATTAATTTTATCTACGCAAGAAGCCGATTGCTTTTCAGATTCATATTGTGAGGTGATTTGTTCCTTAAAATACCAGTAATTCCCGCTAGCAGCCATTTTTCTTAAAATGGTGCTTGTCTGTATTATTTTAAGGGCAGGTATTTTCGGGACAGGCAACGGGGTGCAACAGCCTGATTTCCACCCCCAAACCGGGCCGACCAACCCGTTTTTCAACTCACCGAACCGGCAGGACGCAGGTCAGCCTTTTCCTGCCGTGGCCATAGGAATGGGTGAGGTTGTAACCCTGCCGTTTCTGGGTCAGGAAAATAGTGTTCTCAATAACCCAGCGTGACCGACCGGCCTCCATCAACCCCTCAAGATTGTCCCGGGTGATCTCGTGATCCGTAATCCATCCAAACCGCCTGATGATTTCCGGTTCAAGCCGTGTCCGGCCGCCACCCTTGCGGATCGTCCGTGCCGGAAGGCGTTCCCTCAAGTCCAAGGCATTGACCCTAATGTCGGGGTTTTTGGCATTCAACCGAACACCGTTCCGCCAGCAAAAGGTGAGTGTTCGGCCATCCTCCTTGTCGACCACCCATCGCCTTCCACCCTCGGCAAGCTGGGCATAAACGGTCTTGTGGCCCTTCTCCTTCGCCCCGATGATGAAGTTCATGCCCAGCTCCCGCAAGAGCCGGACTTGGGGGCCTTGCCGTGGAGGGTATCCATCAGGACCGTCAGGGCAAGATGCGGATGTTCCCGCCTGACATGCAGGAGAAGACGTGCGACGGCCTTCGCCTCGCAATCGTTCTTGGCGGCCCCATCGGCCCGGGTGACCAGCTCGGGCATCAGCGGGAAAACCGCCTTGGTGCCGGGGTTGACAAGACTGGCAGCAACCATCTGGTGTGTCAATAGCGCTCGAAAAATATTCCATAATTACGTTTGAATAATGGACCACTCCCAAGCAAAAAAAGGCCTATTTGATTACCTGTAGTGGTTATTAGTAGGCTTCACCTCCTTTCCTTTTTTCTTTCGTCCTCTTTTTCCTGGTGGCGATGGAGGCAACAGGGCCTTGAAGACCGGCCGCAGGGACTGCGGATCAACAAGGTCAAGGCGTTCCCTCATGGCCGTGTCGCTAGGAACACAATGGATACGGAAAAGCGTCCTGAGGTTGCGGTGCAACTCCGGGTTGATCCCGTTCCCGCGGGTATCCGTGTCAAAGGCAAGGAGCGAGGCGTCTTTCAACTTGAACATCGCCAGGGCCGACAACAGGCAATCCTGAAGTGTCACCTTGCGGCCGGGGACAGGATCCTCAAGGCGTTCAAAACATGTGGTCGTTGTTGCCACCATTCCGGAGGCACTCAAGTGGCGGCGTAACCGCCTGGCCTTTTTCGATGTTGGCATTGTTACAGCTCACTGCTCTGACTTATGCTTGTTATTGCACCCAAAATACCCTGATCGGGTAGAAAAGTTTACGAAAAAGTAAATTCGAGGGTCGCCATGAATAAGGGGTAATGGACGTTAGCGGGAATTACTGGAGAAAAACACCCGTTAGGTGATGGTAAAACCAGCATTCAAATGCTTTTGTCCCGAAACTCAAAACTAACCCAACAGGTGTTTGTTATGATGAAAAAATTAGGTCTAACAATAACGGATAAATTGCCCCTGGTAGCAAGCCAGGGGTAAAACAGAGCTGTCATTTTGTAATTCCGGTGAACTTATTGTGCGGGAAACTGTTTTTTCTTGGCCCCTCGGGGGTTAACAACACGTTCGCTGATGGACCTGATCACCTATAACCACAATAACCTCACTGCCCTGGAACCACCTCGAGTCCAGAGAGGGTTTAAGAGAAAAGGCTTCTTTTATAGTCTTAAATTTGCACTAATGCATATTTGGTTCGCCGGTTGTCGAGTCAATAAATATTTCACACTTGAGCACTAATGCGTGTTATGATTCAAAACGATATTATTGAGCTTGGAGTAAAGAAATGAAAATTATTTACCAATCTAGTCATTTGTCCGCCTTATGGTGTGTATTAGTAAAATTGAAACTTGCAACCCTTCTGTTTGTAACTTTCGGAGTTATACAACCTGCCTCAGCAATGGACACGGCATCGGCCGAGATTATTAATATTGAGGGCAACGTGATAGGCAAGGCAACTTTCGAGCAGGCACCAACCGGTGTGCTTGTTTATGTCGAGGTCTCTGGATTGCCTCCAGGTGGACATGGAATTCACTTACACGCGATCGGTTCCTGTGCACCTGATTTCAAGGCTGCGGGTGGGCACATCAATCCAGAGGGGGTCAAGCATGGTTTAAAAAATCCTGAAGGTCCTGACAATGGTGATTTACCCAACCTGTATGTAGCTGCAGACGGAAGCACCCGCGCCGAGTTCTTTACAACCTTGGTATCTGTTATGGGGGGTACCATACCGGCACTTTTGGATGATGATGGCTCAGCGGTCATTATACATGAAAATCCAGATGATCACATTTCCCAACCAATTGGAGGGGCAGGAGGACGCATTGGATGCGGCATAATTCATCCATAATTGGATTGTTGCCTTGGCAATAAATAGCTGAGTGCAAGTGAAACGAAGCTTGGCAAAATTCTTGGAACCATTGAGGGTATTGCCAAGAGGACTTCTTTTCGAAAATGATCAGAACTCTCTCGTCGACGCCCGCAAGCAATGAGCATATGTCGTTTTCAATTTTTCCGAAATGAATATAAGCGTTGATTGTAGTTTGATATTTAGTTTCGGGAGAATACAAAATGAATTTTAAAAATTTAATAGTCCTTGTTGTGGGCGTTTTGTTTTTGGGGAGCGTTGTCTCACAAGCAGATACAATGATAGAACCCCCTGATGGATTTGGCAAAAGACCACTCACCATGATAGTACCCTTTGGATCGGGGGGTGGTTCAGATCAACTTGCCAGAGCCATGGCCAAAGCGATGGGAGAGGTCGCTGGTCTAGATTTTCAGGTAGTAAATAAACCCGGCGGTGGAGGAACTTCCGCCATTCCTGATTTCATGCTTGCACCTGCGGATGGATATACGGTCCTCGAACACATTGACAATGCGATATCGGCCTATGCGGCCGGAGATATTTCAGAGAATCCTGCCGTTGATTGGATACCGCTTTGTATGACGCAGATTACGTTTAGTCAGATTTACATCCGGGGAGATGAAGACAGATTTACCGATTGGGCCAGCTTCGAAGCATATGCTAAAGCCAATCCAGGAGCGGTTTCCATGGCCAATCTTGGAAAGATTGGTTCCATGGAACTTGTTGTCATGGACCAACTCCAATCGGCCTTGGGAATTGAGGTCAACCAAATAGCCTATGATAAACCAGCTGAGCGTTATGGTGCATTGATTGGTGGGCACGTTGATGTACTGTTTGAACAACCAGGTGATGTCAGAAGCTTCCTTGATGCAGGTGAAATGTTACCCATTCTAACCATTTTCGGAGAACGCCCTTCCGCTTTCGCTGATGTACCAACGCATAAGGAAGTTGGGGCTGATTTTGATGCCTTAACCAGATTCCGAGGATTTTACGTAAAGAACGGTGTCCCGGATGAGATTGTGGTATTCCTGTCAGATGCCTGTGCAGCTGGATTTAACACTGAGGATTATCAGGAATTCAATCGCAGTAAGTATATGCATCTCATTGACAGTTTCAGGGACACAGAAGGATCCATTACACTTATCAATGATGCGGTTAAAACCTATCAGGAAATGTACAAAATGCTTGGTATAGGAAATTAGATTGGCAAATGTTTGGGAGGGTATGGTTACCCTCCTATTTTTCGTTCCCAGAGAAACTCCATGATTACACAAAGCACAAGATTGCCTGACGTGATCGGCAATGCTTACTTTAAACCCATTGTGGAATGGTTGATGTGGATGATTCTGGTCATGATTGCTCTTTCGCAGGTTGATAATTTCAGCCAGGAAATGGCAACCTATAGATTTGATGCCGATGGTTGGCCGATAACCATTATGTTAGCTCTGGGAACAGGTGCCACACTACAATTCCTATTCCAGATAATTAAAATTAGAACTGCTGGCGTGCGTACCGTTGATCAGACGGTTACAGAAGTTAAAAACAAGGAAGCACCGAGCCAGAAAACCAAAATCATAAATGGTGCGATTTTTCTACTACCCTTCGTTTATCTGTTCCTTGCCCCACGAATGGGCATCTACGTAATCACGCCATTTTTCATAGTTTCACTTTTATTGTTGCTTAACGTACGATCGATCAAGGCATTACTGGGGGTAACGGTCATTACCTACATGTTGTTGCTGCTGGTCTTTACACGTTTCTTTTATGTTGCCCTGCCAGTTGGGAGATGGGATTACTTTTATGATTTGAACAACTGGATAATCGTCGCTACCAGGATTGGGTTTTAACTACAAAACCATCCCAGTACACCAGATCTTCAGGTGTATCGTTTACATCACATTACATGACTTAAACACTCACATGTGATAGTTTATCACGCCAAACACCATAAAATAATCATAATTGATATTTATTTTTGTAATTAGGCTAAAATATATCATAAGTCATATAATGAAGATTGCTATTTACAACCCAGAAACCGATATTCTCAAGGAGCTTGCCCAACGTCTAGCAAGAATTCGAAAGGCCCAAGGCTACACGCAAATTGAGTTGGCCAAAGAGGCTGGCATAGGTGTGGCAACGCTACGCCGTATTGAAGCTGGACAGGATGGTCAGTTGGAAACATGGCTAAAACTTCTCAAGGCACTGGATCGGATATCCGCCATAGATGCACTCCTGCCAGAAACATTTAATTCTCCCAGAGCTGAAGTTCTCGCGGGAAAATCAAGAAAACGAAAAATAAGGACTTCTCCACCTGGTATCGTTTGGGGAGATGAAACCCAATGAGTTCAGCGACGGTCAAACTTTGGGACACCGTGGTCGGATTTGTCTCAATGCATGATCAAGAACGATACGCAAGATTTGAATATGATTCAGATTTGGTCGATCTAGGAATAGAACTGGCGCCTCTCAAGATGCCCCTTCGCGAGAATCACATCTACCAGTTTGAAGACTTGCATCATAGATGATTTCATGGATTGCCAGGCTTGATTGCAGACAGTTTGCCAGACAAGTATGGAAATAAGCTTATTAATGTTTGGTTCAAACCGGAAAAAACCCTAAGGATTTCAATGCAGTAGATCGACTTTGCTACACTGGTAGGCGAGGAATGGGTGCATTGGAATTCGACCCTTCATTCGACCCTAAAACAGCACAGGATATACACCTCGAAATGTGTGATCTCATTAATCTTGCTTCTATAGCATTTACCGAAAGTAAAATGCTCAACACCAGACTCACATCGGAAAGTACCGATAGTACTTTGCTAGATATTTTGGGTGTAGGAACATCAGCTGAGGGCGCCCGTGCAAAAGCAGTTATAGCTTATAATCCAGAGTCAAAAGAAGTGCTATCCGGGCAGAGGGATTTACCTCACAATTTTGAGCATTGGTTAATAAAATTGGATGGTGTCGCGTTTAATGGAGATTGGGGAGTCGCCGACCCTTTGGGTTTTGGCCTTTTGGAATATAGTTATTATCTCATGGCCAAATCTTGCCGAATCAACATGATGGAGAGTCGTATATTCAGTGAGAATGGCCGCAACCATTTTATGACCAGGCGCTTTGACCGTAATTCAAAAGGCGGTAAGGAATTTGTACAAACCCTCGGAGCCGTTACCCATTTTGATTATTATGAAAGTGGTTTTCATTCTTATGAACAGCTTTTCATGACAATGCGGGAATTAAGCATGCCACAAGAAGCCATAGAAGAACAGTTTCGTCGCGTTGTGTTCAATATTGTCGGCTGTAATCAGGATGATCATGTTAAGAATTTTAGCTTCATGATGGACCGGCAGGGTAATTGGGACATCACACCAGCATATGACCTTTGCCATGCCGAAGGTAGTGGATTCACCAAATCCCATCAACTGAGTATCAATAACAAGACAAGCAATTTCACCCTTGCAGACCTGAAACATCTTGCAAGATATGCCCGGTTGCCACGAAATCGAGAAAAGATTGTGCTTGAGAAAACAGTCGATGTTTTTTCAAACTGGCACAAAGCAGCAAAAGATCTTGCCATACCAAAGGCATTACAGGACCATGTTTTAGGAACATTACGCTTGTCCTAGTCCTGAGTTGGGAGCTACAAGATGCCGTCGTTCATAGCCGGAAAAAACTGCAAACCAGTGTGATTGATATTCTCTTTCACACAGCTCCTAATTGTGTTATTGATGAAGTGGTTTGTAGAATTTTCAGGTATCACATACCGTCCAAGAAATAGAGTAAAAATTAGAGGATTACATACTTTAATACATACAACAATATTCCCAAAAGGAAGGATGTTTTAAAGGGTAATATATGAATTATTAGGAACAACCCTCAGGGTCTGTATATTCAAATATGTAATCCCCTTTTGTATTGAACAGACCACTCGTGTATCTTTTTAGATGGAAGGAATTGATTAAGCCAGATTTTAATCCCCCAGCAAAGATAGAGGAATCATATTTAGATGAATAAACAAACACTAACCCCAAATGAATTCGTCACCAGATGGAAAAATGTTGAACTAACCGAAAGGGCTGCCTCTCAGTCGCATTTCATAGACCTTTGTCGGTTGCTAGGTGAACCAACTCCGATTGAAGCCGACCCAATTGGAAATTGGTATTGTTTTGATCGTGGAGTTAAGAAGGACATGGGTGGGGACGGATGGGCAGATGTATGGAAGAAAGGTTTTTTTGCATGGGAGTATAAAGGTAAGAAAAAAAACCTTGATGCTGCATTTATTCAGTTACGCCAATACCAGCTAGCACTTGAAAATCCTCCCCTACTCATTGTTTCAGACATGGAGAGATTCCGAATTCAAACAGCTTGGACAAATACCACTAGCATGAAGTATGAGTTTGCACTTGAGGATCTCAAAAACCCAGAATATTTTAATAAACTAAAATGGGTATTTTCAGATCCAGAAAAGCTACGACCAGGGAAAACTCGGCAGCAATTGACCGAAGAAGCTGCAGGATTTTTTGCCGACCTTGCTGATAGGCTCCGAAACAAGGGACATGAACCTCAGGATGTTGCTCACTTTGTCAACCGGTTGATTTTCTGCATGTTTGCAGAGGATATAGGCCTACTTAATGAGGGGCTATTCACAAAAATGATAAAAAGTTCCCTAAAACGACCTAGCAAGTTTGAAGGATTTGCAAGGCAACTATTTGGTGCAATGTCGATGGAGTGTGGTGAGGTAGGTTTTGATTTTGTCGAGTGGTTTAACGGCGGACTATTTAATGATGATCAAGCCCTACCCCTAAGTAAGGAAGAGATTGAGGTTGTTCATAAAGCCAATTTATTGGATTGGTCAGAGATTGATCCGTCCGTTTTCGGTACACTCTTTGAACGCGGACTTGACCCCAGCCAACGTACCCAACTTGGTGCTCATTACACGGATCATGAAAAGATTATGCAAATCATTCGGCCCGTAATTATACATCCACTTCTAACTGAGTGGGAAGAGGTAAAGTCTGATATTGAAATTCATATGAAGAAGGCAGATCAGTCTAAAACCAAATCGTCTGCTACTAGACAAAAAAAGAAAGCCCAATCATACTTTCAATTGTTCATAGAGAAATTGAAAAATTACACTGTTTTGGATCCAGCTTGTGGTTCTGGTAATTTCCTTTATCTAGCTCTACGTGCACTTAAGGAAATTGAAGTTAAAGTAAGTAATGACGCTGAAGTATTAGGTCTTGGACGGCACCTTCCAGTTGTGGGGCCGCACAATCTGAAGGGTATAGAGATAAACGAATATGCTGCAGAATTGGCTAGAATTTCGATCTGGATCGGCGAAATTCAGTGGATGAGGGAAAACGGATTTGGTTTCAAAAAAGATCCCGTACTTGATCCCCTTGATAACATTCAAATGAGTGATGCTATTGTTTCAATCAATGGGATGGAACCGGAGTGGCCTACATGTGATGTGATTATCGGGAATCCACCATTTTTAGGATATTCATTTCAGAGAGAACATCTTGGAAATGACTATGTTAACTCCTTAAGAGAACTTTACCAGGGCCTTGTCCCCGGTATTGCAGATCTCGTTTGCTATTGGTTTCACAAGGCTGGAACATTGGTAGCATCAGGGAATGTGTCTCGTGCAGGATTAGTTGCAACAAATTCCATTAGAGAAGGAGAAAACCGTTTAGTACTTGAACGTACTGCCCAGAGTACAAAAATTTATAATGCATGGGCAGATGAACCTTGGGTAGTAGACGGTGCCAACGTACGTGTGTCCCTAATTTGTTTTTGTAGCCCTACGGACAATTATCCAATTCAATTAAATGGAGAAATTGTTCCACAGATTAACTCTAATTTGACACGATTTACTTATCCGACAGTTGCTAAAAAACTAAACCAAAATCGAAATACGGCCTTTGTGGGTAGTATGAAAAAAGGCCCCTTTGACATTTCGGGTGAACAGGCTAGAGAATGGTTGCAATTACCCAGAAATCCTAATAACAGACCAAATTCCGATGTTTTGAAGCCTTGGATGAATGGAAAAGATGTTACAAGTCGCCGGGCGGATAGATGGATCGTCGATTTCGGACAAGACATGACCGAAGAAGAAGCGGCCCTTTACGAAGCACCTTTCAATTATGTCAGAGAGCATGTTAGACCGTTAAGGTTACAGAACAATCGAATGGATTTACGTCAATTCTGGTGGCGGCACGACCGCTCCGGGCAAGCGTTGTATCACCAATTGGAAAGGTTGCCCCGTTTTATTGCAACATCTCGTGTAGCAAAACACAGATTTTTTATTTGGTTGGATTCTCGTATCATTCCCGATAGTGGGATTGTAGCCATTGCCAGAGATGACGATGTGATTTTTGGTATCCTGAATAGCCGTTTTCACAAGGAGTGGTCCCTACAACATGGCACAAGCTTGGTGGATAGGCCTCGCTATTCAAAAAAATTTACATTTGACACCTTCCCCTTTCCCGAGGGTTTATCTCCCGACATATTAGCGGAAAACTATGCTGGAAACCCCAATGCTGTTGCCATCTCTGAAGCTGCACGAACTTTGGATTTGTTACGAAATCGATGGTTATACCCACCCGAATGGGTTGAATGGGTTGAAGAACAGGTTCCGGGGTATCCACAGCGTCCTGTGCCTCGCAATGATGGTGATACTTTCCAACTAAAAAAGCGTACTTTAACCAATCTATATAATCTTTATCCGGAATGGCTTACAAATGCCCACGCAACCCTTGATGCGGCCGTAGCCTCAGCGTATAATTGGGATCCACATATCAGTAAAGATGAATTCCTACAAAACTTGCTTGTTCTTAACCTTCAAAGACTAGCAGAAGAGGATTACTAGCAACGGATTAGGTTATCAAATTGAATTGAAACTTGATTTACATACAGAAAAATATGGAGATTACATACCTCCCTTTAATACACAAAACAATATTCCCGAAAGGAAGGATGTTTTAAGGGGTAATATATGAGTTATTCAGAATAAACTTCAGGGTATGTTCAAATATGTAATCCCCAAAAATTGTAGTTCAGGTCAGGTGCCCGATGAGCCCTTGGGATAAAAGAATGTGTAAAAGGCTAGGCGTTAGTCTCGGAGAGCAGATGTAACTTCATGGAACATTTTATCACTGGTACCCTTATGCTCTTCGGGGATTTAGAAGCTCTATTCATCTTTGTACTCGGTTTGCTGGGTGGTATGTTCTTCGGTGCAATTCCAGGTGTCAACATGCTCACTCTTGGTGCCGTCATTTTACCATTTACGATTACCATGGAGCCGACCAATGCCGTAATGCTTTACTCTGTCATTTACTGTTCGGGGGTTTTTGGCGGGGCAATAACTGCTATTTTATTCAATATTCCAGGTGCTCCAGAAAATGCCCCGACCTGTTTTGACGGTTATCCAATGACCGTCAAGGGAAAGGCCGGTAAAGCCATCGGCGCAGCAGTCTGTTGCTCTGCCATCGGAGGTGTCTGCTCGGCCCTGTTAATGATGTCTGCAACGGGTCCCATAGCCAACTGGGCAATTCAAGCGTTTGGATCACAAGAAATATTTGCCCTTATTTTCTTTGGTTTGGCCGTTTCGGCCTCAATAGGTTCGGCCAATCTTTGGAAAGGCTGGCTGTCGGTTTTTGCCGGACTACTCCTTGCAACTATAGGAACAGACCCGGTCGGAGGCGTACCTCGGTTTAGCCAATGGACAATATTTAATTGGGAGTACAAATCATATTACCTCTCCGCTGGTTTGCATTTTATCCCGATGATTCTCGGATTTTTTGCCGTATCAGAAGTTCTTGTACAGGCAACCGCCATTTCTTCGGGGACAAGACAACGCATGAAAGCATCAATGGAGTTTCCATCATTTGTTGAATTCTGGAAAGTGCGCTATACCATGGCGAGATCCATATTTATTGGTTTCTTTGCGGGAATATTACCTGGAATAGGTGCCACACTCGCTGCGTTTCTTGGTTACAGTCAAGCCCAGAAATGGTCCTCACGGAAAGCCTGTTTCGGACAAGGTGAGATGGAAGGAGTGGTGGCATCCGAAACAGCCAATAACGCTGCTACCGGTGCAGCGATGATACCTCTTTTGGCCCTTGGCTTGCCCGGTGGGGCGTTGACTGCCATGATCCTGGGTATTTTTCAGATCCATGGTATGGAGCCAGGACCGTTGATTTTCAAGAATTCCAATGATCTTGTCTGGATTACATTTGCTGCCATGTTTTGGGCCAACCTGTTGATTGTACTTTTGGGTTGGATCCAAACCAAAACAGTTGTCCATGTCCTTCGTATTCCCTTTCGTTACCTTGCACCAGTAATTCTATTGCTTGCAACCGTTGGGGCTTATGCGCTCAGAAACCTGATGATAGATGTCTGGATAATGTTTTTTGCCGGAATACTTGGTTATTTCATGCGTTCCAGCGGTTATTCGCCCGCGGGTATTATTCTTGGCCTTATTCTGGGGAAATTGGGTGAATCAGCCTTTTCGAAATCCATGCAACTGATGAACTACGATTTTTTTGGGTTCTTTACCAGGCCAATTTCAGGCATACTTCTTACCTTGGGTTGTTTGGCAATAATTTCTTCTATATGGACAGAATTCAAAGCAACCCGTAAAGCTACAACGGAAACCCAGATCAATTGATAAAATGATTTATTGAAATTATGACCGCCGAAGACAAGCAATTGGAAAAACAGATTGATGGGCTGATTGCCAGAGGCAGAGAGGCCATGCGCAATTTCCAAAATGAAGATCAGGAGGGCCTTGACATGGCAGTCAGGGCACTAGCCTGGGCCATTTACAAACCTGGAAATGCACACCTTCTGGCCAAAATGGCTGTACAGGATACGGGGTTGGGAAATGTTGCATCAAAAGTAACCAAAAACACCCGCAAAACCTTTGGCACCCTCAGAGACCTCTTGCGAGTTAAAACGACAGGTATCATTGAAGACAATCCAGACAAAGGTATCATTAAATTTGGCAAACCGGTAGGAGTAGTTGGTGCCGTCTGCCCATCAACAAATCCGTCGGCAACTCCTGCCAATAAGGCCATGATGGCTGTTAAAGGTGGCAATGCTGTTATCATAGCACCCTCACCTGCAGGGTATGGAACTTCAGCCAAAACTGTCGAGTTCATGCGGAAAGAACTTGCGAAGGCTGGCTATCCAAAGGACCTGGTTCAGGTTCTTACCCACCCGGTAACTAAGAATGCAACCCAAAAGCTGATAGAAAAGGTAGATTTGGCGGTAGTTACCGGTTCTCAAAACAATGTCACCAGGGCCATGCAATCAGGAACCGTATCCATCGGTGTCGGTCCTGGCAACGTCCCAGTCATAATCGACGATACAGCTGATTTGGAAGATGCAGCCGAAAAAGTAACAAAATCCAAAATTTTTGATAATGCGACCTCATGTTCTTCTGAAAACGCACTGGTAATATTGACAAACGTTTATGACCAGATGGTACAGTCCCTCAGGAGTGAAGGAGGATGGCTTTGTACCCTGGAACAGAAGACAAAAGTACAGGAAAAACTATGGGTCAATGGTATATTGAACAGAAACGTTATTGCCAAGGATGCACATATAGCGGCCGAAGTTTTTGGCCTGCCATCCGAAGCATATAAAAGCAAGTTCTTCATGGTAGAAGAAACGGAAGTAGCAGGAAAGGGTAGTTTTGCCGATGAGAAACTTTCTCTGGTATTGACGTTATACCGTGCTGCCAATTTTGACGATGCCTTGAGAATAACCAGTGAAATCCTGGATGTTAGGGGCAAGGGGCATTCAGTCGGTATTCATACAGCCAACTTTGAAAATGCCAACAAGGTTGCCCAGACTACGGATGTGGTTAGAGTTTTGGTCAACCAGGCCCATACTTTTGGTAATGGTGGGGGATTTGACAACAGCCTGCCATTCACCCTATCAATGGGTGGTGGCACCTGGGCGGGAAATACAATCTCAGACAATCTCAACTACAAGCATTTTATCAACATAACACACCTGGTGACTACGATTGAACCTGATAAACCCAAGGAGGAAGAACTGTTTGGTCCCCTGTGGAAGAAGTGTGGAGACATGTAAACCAAATGGCCAATTTATGTGAGTATAATGGTAAACAATTGTTAGCAAAGGCCGGCATAAACATCCCTAAGGGACAAATTGTAACCTCACTTGATGAAATTGACAACGCTTTTCGAACCATAGGCTCTTGTGTTTTGAAAGCACAAGTCCCCGCAGGTAAAAGAGGAAAGGCCGGAGGGATTCAGAGGGCTGATAACCAGGGCGAGGCAATTGAAAAAGCCAAAACTATATTCGGTATGACAATTGATGGTCATGAAGTTACCCAAATCCTTTTGGAAGAAATAGCCGATATAGATACTGAATGTTATGTCGCAATTACCAATGATACGCGAACAAAAGGACCTATACTGGTGTTTTCATCCATGGGTGGGATGGATGTTGAGGAAATATCCGAGAAGGAGCCAACTCAAATGGTTTTTGCCCCCATTCCTATGGGCAATACGTTGTCAAATGACTTTGTTGAAGATGCCATTGGACATCTATCGGTCGTTTCAAAAGAGGTAATAAGAGCCATCCAACGCCTGTTTGATGTTTATCGTTCAAACGATGCCGAGCTGGTTGAGATAAACCCATTGGTAATAACTGGAAACTCTGAGATCATTGCCCTTGATTGCAAATTGATACTGGACGATTCATCGCTATACCGTCAGGAACATCTGCAAAAAGAAATAGCACCCGAAAAACAAACGCCCCTTGAAAAAAGAGCTGCCCAAAGTGGTCTGAAATACATTGAACTTGATGGTAATGTTGGGGTTATTGCCAATGGTGCTGGTCTCACCATGACAACCATGGATGCCATTACCTATTTTGGTGGCCAACCGGCAAATTTTCTTGAGATCGGTGGCGAGGCCTATACCAGAAGCAAGGAGGCTTTGGAAATCCTGCTGCAAAACCCCAATATCAAATCCATCCTGGTAAATTTCTGCGGTGCTTTTGCCCGTACGGATGTCATGACGGAAGGTATTGTCAAGGCGTGGAAAGAGTTGAAGCCAGATATTCCGGTGTTTTTTTCGATCAATGGCACGGGTTATCTGGAAGCAAGAGCCATGGTAAGGGAGGAATTGCATTTGGAGCCTTATGATTTGATGGATGAGGCAGTCATCAAGGCTGTGGAAGCGGCGAGATAAAACACGATGATATTGCGAAAGCACCATCAGGTCCTGGTTTTTGGAATTACAGGAAAACAGGGAACTTTCTGGGGAGCAGAAATGCTCAAATATGGGACTTCCGTGATCGGGGGTGTAAACCCACGCAAAGCGGGGCAAATCCATTTGGGATTGCCTGTATTCGCCTCGGCCTGTGATGCTATCAAGGAGGTGGAATTTCATACTGCCTTGTTCTTTGTACCCCCATCTGCCTGTAAGCAGGCAACCATAGATGCATGCGAAGCGGGGGCCAGGGTCATTATTTGCCTAACGGAACATATTCCAGTCCAGGATGTAATGGAAATGGTTGCAGTAGCGCGGTTGCATGGAACGCAGATAATTGGACCCAACACAGCAGGGATGGTAACACCCGGCGAGGCTTTCGCGGGTATAATGCCCGGATTTAACGACAAGGTTTTTCAAGAGGGTTCCATCGGTGTGATTTCAAGATCAGGCAGCCTTGGGACCCTGGTTTGTCTAATATTGACACAAAGTGGATTTGGACAATCGGCTTTTTATGGTATTGGGGGTGATCCAATAATCGGTACAAGCACCAGAGAAGCACTTAAGTACCTGAATGAGGATCCCAAAACCAGAGCCGTTGTGATTTGTGGAGAAATTGGTGGGTCGGCGGAAGAGGAAGCTGCTGATTATGCTACACACATCAATAAACCGGTGGTTGCATTTATAGCGGGTAAAAGTTCACCCGAAGGAAAAAAGATGGGTCATGCCGGAGCCATTGTTTCGGGCAATTCAGGAAGTTATCAGGCGAAACTGAACTCCTTGGAGAAAAAGGGCATTCGGGTTGCAGAAATTCCCAGTCAAATCCCGGATCTTCTTGGAAGTTACGCGAATCTTGCCCGTGCATAGAAAAGAACCGCAAAAATCACCCCGCAAAACCATTCAGACTAACAAACAGGTATTTTGCAAACCGAAAATTATTAAAATATTTGTTCTAAATTTTCTTATATACAGAATAGTGTTTTAAACAAAACCAATAATGTTGAAATAAATAAAATAATTTCCTAAATTCGTGTCTCATTTTTCCATTCTGTCAAGCAGGAAGGTGGCGCATGAAATATTTCCCGTTGTTTGTGGATCTGGCCGGTAAAAGGGTTGTTATCTCCGGTGCAGGTGCAACGGCAGTACCAAAAATTAGACTGCTGATGAAGACAAAAGCCAGGATTGAGGTTTTTGGAACCGAGCCTGAGACCGAGATATGCAATTGGCACAAACAGGGCAAAATTGTTCATTTTGACCGTGAATTGCAGGCGGGTGACTTGGAAGATTGTGTTTTATTATATGGAGCTGACAACAACTCTGAAAAAGATCAGAAAACTCTTGCAATGGGCGAAACCAAAAATGTTTTGGTGAACATCGTTGACAATCTTCAATTAAGTCAATTTATTACCCCTGCCATCGTGGATAGGGATCCTGTAACCATAGCCATTGGGACGGAAGGTACAGCCCCGGTACTTGCTCGCAAAATCAAGGCCAGAATAGAGGATTTGCTACCAGTTTCCCTCGGCAAGGTGGCAACAATAACAGCCTCCTTCAGAGACATTGTTGCATCAAAACTTTCCGGTGTACAAATCAGATCCTTCTGGGCATCAATATTTGATGAGATTCTTCGCCGACGGGAGCATGAACAGTCCGAAGAGGAAATCCTTGCAAACTTAAACAACAGAATTGAGAATTTTGATCCCCATACCAAAGCACAAAGTAAATATTATTTCGCTGAAACCGGTGCAAATACACCTGATTTGTTAACCGTAAAGGCTCTCAAACTGATTGAAAGCGCTGATGTGATATTTTACGATAGCAAAACGTCAAAATACATTCTTGAGCTAGCCCGTCGAGAGGCAATTCTCATCGACCTGGATGATAGAATGGGTTTTGAAGGACATTCAAAACAACATATTATCACCAGGGTTTGCCAGGAAACAAAACCAGGGGAAACACTGTTGCAACTGGGTTCAAATTCGCTCCAGATGTGGGAAGATTTGGGTCCGGAATTGAAAAAAATTGAGAAACTTGGAATAAAATTTGAATTTGTACCAGGGGTTTCTCCCATCAAGGCTCAGACTTCTGGAGATCAATCCATTGACCTCATTTCGGTTTTTCTTGACGACCGAAACGGATGGAAAAATGGGGTTTCCTTTCGATCCCTTAAATCTGAGAAACCAGGCAAAATATATTCTACCCGTCAGGCTGGAGATCTTAATCCTGTGGATCCAAACCTGTACGTGGGAGGGAATTAATGGCCCGAAAATTTTTACCCAAGGTCATAACATCCAATCACCTGCTTGAAGGTGATGTGATTTATTTTTCCACGGATGGGGAATGGGTTAGAAACATCTCCCAGGCGGCGGTTTTTCTTGACCCCGAAACGGCTCATAGAAAACTGGATGAAGCAGATTTGCAACGAAACATTCATGTCGGTGCCTATCTCGCAGATGCTCTGTTGGATGATGAGGGAAAACCGAAGCCAGTTCATTTTCGTGAGCGCTTTCGAACTCTTGGCCCCTCCAACTATTTTCATGGTAAACAAGCGGGAAACTAAATGTATAAATACAACGATTTTGACCATGCTTTTGTAAGAACACGGGTGGCAGAATTCAGGGATCAGGTCGACCGACGATTGTCTGGGTCACTGACCGAGGAGGAATTCAAACCTTTGCGCTTGAAGAACGGACTCTATTTGCAACTGCATGCCTATATGCTCCGAGTAGCAGTACCCTATGGTACTCTCAACAGCAGACAAATGAGGCAGTTGGCTATGATCGCCGAAAAGTGGGATAAGGGCTATGGTCACTTCACAACCAGGCAGAACATCCAATACAATTGGCCAAAGTTGAAAGATGTGCCAGATATTCTTGATGCATTGGCTGATGTTTCCATGCACGCAATTCAAACCTCTGGCAACTGCATACGTAATGTGACCGCAGATCATTTTGCCGGTGCTGCCAGAGATGAAATCGAAGATGCCCGCATAACAGCAGAGTTGCTAAGGCAATGGTCAACCGATCACCCTGAATTCCAATACCTGCCCAGAAAATTCAAGATTGCTGTAACCGGTTCACCCAATGACAGAGCCGTTACACGAGCCCATGATATTGGCCTAAGGGCTATAAAAGATTCGGAAGGAAGTGCGGGTTATGAAGTCTTGATCGGAGGGGGGCTTGGCAGGACCCCCATGATCGGCAAGGTGGTCCGGGGTTTTCTACCCAAGGAGGATTTGCTACCTTATATCGAAGCGATTTTAAGGGTTTATAACCTGAGTGGAAGAAGAGATAATAAATACAAGGCCCGTATAAAAATCCTGGTACATGAAACCGGCATAGAAGAGTTGAGGGCAGAAATTGAAAAGGAGTTCTTAACACGCAAGGCGGAGTTTCCAGGTATTAATCCAGAGTTGTTGCAAGCCATTGAACAGGATTTCGCAGCCCCAATATTCAACAAACTGTCGGTTGATAACCATGTTGCCAGAGTGGCTCACGACAAAGAGTTCAGGGAGTGGGTAAAAAATAATGTCGCCCGACATAAAATACCCGAATATGCTATCGTAACTGTCTCCCTGAAACCCGTTGGAGGAACTCCTGGGGACGCTACGGCTGAACAAATGAGGGTTATGGCTGACTTGGCAGAAACATACACACATGATGAACTCAGGGTAAGTCATGAACAAAATATCGTTCTTCCCCATGTGCCCAAGGCCTATTTGCCAAAGGTTTATGATGAACTGAAGAAAGCAGGTCTCGCAACCCCCAATCTGGGACTTCTGTCAGATATCATTGCCTGCCCTGGTATGGATTATTGCTCCCTGGCAACGGCTCGTTCCATTCCGATAGCGCAGGACATTGCCAAGCGGTTTGATCACTTACAACTGGAGCGGGATATTGGCGCCCTGAAAATAAAAATTTCGGGGTGTATCAATGCGTGTGGGCATCATCATGTGGGGCATATCGGTATCCTCGGTCTGGATAAGGCAGGTGTTGAAAACTACCAGATTACTCTTGGGGGCAATGCAACTGAGGATGCTCATATCGGATCCAGAGTTGGGCCGGGTTTTTCTGCCGAAGAACTTGTACCGGCATTGGAAAGATTGCTCAAGTCCTACCTGCAACTCAGGGAGTCCCCTGAGGAAACTTTCTATAAATGCTACAACCGTTTGGGGATGGATCCATTTAAAGAGGCGCTGTATCCTCATTTGAAGCCAAAACAAATCAAGAGAGATAGAGCATGAGCAAGATTGTACGTGATTATGGCTTTGATCGGAACATTTTGACTGTCGAAGATTTTATAAGTCTGGCGACCTTAAGGCAAGGTGTTGAAAAGCCGGTTCGGCTTGATCTTGGTAATGACGAGAATCCTGACGGATTACAACCTTATTTCTGCTGGCTTGAAATGATCAGAATCCCCTTTCCCGATTTCAATGATGGAAGAGGGTTCAGTTTGGCAAAAAGATTACGACAATTGGGATATGAAGGTGTTTTACGGGCCAGTGGTTATCTGATAGCCGATCAATACCGAATGGCCCGATTAAGCGGGTTTGATGAGATTGAAATTGATGATTTGCTCGCTGCGAGACAACCTGAGTGGTTATGGCAAAGTCAGGTCATCAAGAAAAAACTGAGTTACCAGGACAGATTGCTCAAAACAGGCTGATACATCCTTGCTACGGTTACTGTTGAATTCCAGGTCGCCCGCAGCAATGCTTGAATTTCTTGCCTGAGCCGCAGTGGCAAGGCTTGTTCCTGCCCATTTTTTTCAGGGGGTCATTCCTTTGTTTTCTGGCAGTCTGCAACCCTTTGTTTTGTAGGTTGGGTTTCTGAGTTGGAGCTTTGCCATTAGCAGTAGTTGGAGGTTGAGAGGGTTCGGAAATTACCGGTCTGGTAAAGGAAACAAGCCTTGTGACAGAGCTGTTGATATTGGTTAGCAAGGATTGAAACATTCCAAAACCTTCGCTTTTGAACTCATTCAGCGGATCCCTTTGGGCATAACCACGAAATCCGATAACAGAACGTAAATGCTCAAGCGCCACCAAATGATCTCGCCAGTGGTGATCCATGGCTTGAAGAAGTATTTGTTTTTGCATGATTCCCATGATTTCAGGGCCAAATTCCGCTTTTCTTTTGTCATAGTACTCGGCAGTGGCGTCATAAATTCTGTCCCGCACAACCTCTTCGTCGACACCATCCTCCTCAGCCCATTTTTCCATAGGCAGATCGACGCCGGTATTTTTGTGGACAGATTCCCTGAGTTCCTTCATTTTCCATTGATCTGGATATGATTTGGGTGGGATATGATCATCAACAAAGGTATCTATGACTTCCAGACGCATTTCCTCAATGATGTCCGTTACATCTTGACTCTCCAACACTTCCATACGTTGGGAAAAGATAGCCTTGCGCTGATCATTCATGACATCATCGTATTTCAGGAGTTGTTTTCTGATGTCGAAATTTCGGCCTTCCACCTTGCGTTGGGCCTTTTCCAGAGACTTGTTGACCCAAGGGTGGACAATAGCTTCGTTTTCTTCCATTCCGATAGTACTGAGGACCTTATCAAGTCGTTCAGAACCGAAAATCCTCATCAAATCATCATCCAGCGACAGGTAAAAGGAAGATTTCCCCGGATCGCCCTGACGTCCGGATCGTCCACGTAACTGGTTATCAATTCGGCGGGATTCATGTCGTTCTGTAGCTAGAACAAACAGCCCGCCTGCATTAATGACGGCTTCCTTATCGCCAGCAACCTCCTGTTCAATTTGCGTTCTTATTTCGGCTGGGTCTTGCTCAGAATCGGCTTCCATTTTGTCAAGAACCTTCATTTCGACATTACCACCGAGTTGAATATCGGTTCCCCTTCCTGCCATATTCGTTGCAATTGTTATGGCACCGGGAATACCTGCCTCGGCAATAATTGTGGCTTCCTGTTCGTGATGGCGTGCATTAAGCACATTATGTTTTAGCCGGTGTCTGGTTAAAATCTTTGACAGTTTCTCAGATTTATCAATTGAGGTTGTACCAACCAATATGGGTTGATTGCGGTTATGCGCATCCTTAATGGCCTCAAGTATGGCATGGTGTTTTTCCTTTGAGGTTCGATAAACCCTGTCATCCTCATCATTTCTGGCGACGGGCTCATTGGTTGGAATTTCGACTACACCAAGACCATAGATTTCACCAAACTCCTCAGCTTCTGTCAAGGCGGTACCAGTCATACCAGCGAGTTTGGAATAAAGTCGGAAATAATTTTGAAAGGTAACCGAGGCAAGAGTAACGTTTTCGGACTGGATCGGAACACGCTCTTTGGCTTCAATTGCCTGGTGCAATCCCTCACTTAGTCTGCGACCCGTCATCATTCTACCGGTAAATTCATCAATTAGGACAACCTGGCCATTTCTGACGATATAATCTTTATCTCGATGGTAAGCCTTGTTGGCTCTCAGTCCTTGGGTAACATGGTGAACGATGGTTACTGATTCTGCATCATAAAGGGATTGATTTTCCGGCAGGAGATCTTTTTCCTTGAGAAGGACTTCCAGATGGTCGTTTCCCTCATCGGTAAGGGTAACATTTCGGGTTTTTTCATCCAATTCATAATCTTCAGGATTTACTGAGGGGATCAGTTGTTGAATGGTATTATAAAGTTCAGAGCGGTCACCGGCTGGGCCTGATATGACCAAAGGTGTTCTGGCTTCATCAATAAGAATGGAGTCAACTTCATCAATGATGGCGAAATGATGTCCCCTTTGAACCATCGTTTCGAGGGTAGGAACCATGTTATCTCGGAGATAATCAAAACCGAACTCGTTATTTGTTCCATAAGTTATGTCGGCCCTGTAGGCTTGGCGCTTACCACTCTTGTCCATATCCGGGGTGATGACATCTACGGTCATACCCAATGAGTTATAGATTTTTCCCATCCATTCTGAGTCTCTCCGGGCAAGATAATCGTTTACGGTAACAATATGCACATTCTTACCTGTAAGACTGTTCAAATAAGCAGGCAGGGTTGCTACCAGGGTTTTCCCCTCCCCCGTTTTCATTTCCGAGATATTACCCTGATGAAGAAAAATACCTCCCACCATCTGGACATCGAAAATTCGTAGGCCCAAAGCTCGCTTACCAACCTCCCTTGTCAAGGCAAAGGTTTCCGGGAGTAAATCTTCCAGGCTTTCGCCGTTGAGGGCCCTGGTTTTGAAGTCCTGTGTCTTTTGTTTGATATCCTGCTCAGAAAGTTGTTCAAACTGGCTTTCCAGGTCATTGATCCTTACAACATATGGTTGTACAGACTTCAGCAATCTATCATTGGCAGATCCAAAAAGTTTTTTGGCAAGATTACCGACACCCATCATATCTTGTACTACTCCCAATGGTTATAATTGAGGAAATTTTAGAGTTTGTAAATTTGTTGGACAGCCAACCAAAGCAATTCCTTGAAGAATCACCGCAAGTGAAAATTAGTGATTAAAGATACCGGATTCAACTTTTGAGCCAAAACGGTTGTTGATATGGCATTTTTCGAATGGCTTTAATACAGAAAGCACCAAGTGCGTTTTGGTAGATTGCTTGGAGGACAGATTATACAGCAAATTCAAGCTGCCATAGCTTTCCTATCTGACACTCCCGGTGATGTGTTGGTTATAAAGCAAAACCATGTTTTACGCCGCCTATACTTATTAGATGAAGCATTTTAGCTGCTTCTGCCCCAAAAAAGAATTCAATATTCCCCAATGGGTTGCCCTAACCACCTCAAGATCACATTCCAAACAAGATATGATGGTTATGATTAGTCTAGAGATACTCAAAAATGTGAGCCTCAACAAGGTAAGAATGACATCAAAAAACTGGGTTGGAGTTAATGGTAGGCAGAAGCGTTGATTTGGATTTATGCTTAAACCCACGTCAGTAATGAAGAAAATGCTATTTTGGATGAAAAACTTCAGATTAACCAAATGGTAATGGGATACCAACTATAGTATCACAGTATGCTATCCTGAAGTTAAGTCGTTAACCATCAACACAATAGCGTATTTGCCAGATGTTAACGTTATGAGGTTTGTGAAGATATCATAACATAAAAACGACAATCTTGGAAAATTAATTTGGAGAAATAATAAAGTTTCCCTTCCTTCGTAACTATTCACAAGAAGTTCTGTTTTTTCGTTATATACGAAACACTATACTTGGAGATATATTCTTGGAACTTCATGGAAAAGAGGAGTGAAATAAGATGAAAAGATTTGTTGTAAGATGGTTATTGGTTGCATTAACCATGCCATTGTTTTTTACAGGTGCCGGAGTTCTTGCGGAGGCAACGAAACTCACTATCGTTCATTTTAATGATTTAGATAGAATGGGAGCCAAAGGTGGTCGTGGTGGCGTTGCCAAGTTGGCGGCAATAATAGCCGAACAAAGAGCGTCCAATGATAATGTAATGGTTACCTTCGGTGGTGATACAATTTCACCTTCCTTAATGTCTGGCTTGGACCAAGGCGCCCACATGATTGATCTTTTGAATCAACTTGATTTGACGGCCATGGTTCTGGGCAATCATGAATTCGATTTTGGGCCCGAGATTGCCAAGGAAAGAATCGCCGAAGCCAACTTTCCAATCCTTGGTACCAATACTGTTGATCCGGATGGAACCATTATTGATGGTGCGCTTGCTTCCATCATGGTTAATACGGGAGACTTCAAAATCGGTATTTTCGGCTTAACCACCGTGGGTACTCTGGAAAAATCAAGCCCGGGCGAATACACATTCATGGATCCATTGGAAGTTGCTGTTGATCAAACGGTAAAACTTAGAGAAGAGGGTGCCGACCTCATCATTGCTTTGGCCCATACAGATACCGTGGAGGACCAAATTCTGGTAGAGAACGAGGTGGTTGATCTCTTGTTAAGTGGTGATGATCATACCCAGATTACCGATTTTTCGAATGACACTCTTTTTGTCGAATCTGGAGGACAGGCGGAACATGTGACGGTAATTGATGTCTACCTTGACCGCGAGGAAGATGATGACGGTATCAAGACGGTCTGGAATGCTGATTATAGGGTTATTGATAGCATAAGATACGCAGAAAATCCTGAAATAGCTGCACATGTTGCGGATTATGAAGCCCAGTTGGATGAACAATTGAATGTGGAACTTGGGGTTACCGAAACGCCCTTGGATACAAGGAGGGAAACTATTCGTGGCAAAGAGGCTGCTTTTGGAAATTTGGTTGCTGATGCCATCAGGAATGCAACTGGTGCTGATATAAGTTTTGCCAACGGAGGTGGAATTCGGGGCGATAGAACATATGAAGCTGGTACTGTCTTAACCAGAAGAGATATTCAGAGCGAATTGCCTTTTGGTAATAAAACTGTGGTAATGGAAGTTACTGGCCAAGTGATCATTGATGCCTTGGAAAATGGTTTCAGCAGGATAGAAGACGGATCAGGAAGATATCCCCATATATCAGGCATAAAAGTTGTCGTGAATCCTGATGCTGATCCAGGAAGCAGGGTTGTTAAAGTAAACCATAACGGTGCACCCTTGGATCCCAATGGAACATTTGTTTTTGCCGTAAATAATTACCTTGCTGGTGGTGGAGATGGATACACCATGTTTGCTGATCAAAAACGCATCGTTAATGAATATGCTGGTGTCCTCGATGCAGTCCAGGTATTTAATTATATATCATCCAAAGGAACTGTGGCTCCGATGGTCGAAGGTCGAATTATCTACCAGAACTAAATCCGATAGAAATTTAGGGGCCCCAATCGCGGGGCCCTATTTGTCCTACTTGGTGCAATAACCAGCTGTAAATTAGGGATTATACTTGAATATACCATCGTTTGATAGCCCTTCTGGTTATGAGCAGATGAAATGAGCACGTATAGAATTACATATTTGCCTAAACCCAAACAAAATAATTAAAAATCAATAAGCCGGCTTGTGCCAGCGGGAGAGGCGGCGTAACTGGCAAGCAAGAACTGCCCTGGCTATATACCAGATGCTGAGAGCGTCACGCCGTTTGAGCCGGAAAATCCTTTCATGATGTGTAGCCCAGCATTTCATACATCAAGAGTTTGTCATTTTTATCATATTTCCCTGTATCGGATACTCGATAGATATCTGCACCTGTGGTTCGGCTGGCTATCCGGCAAGAAGATATGAAAAGGACAGTCGTGGACCTCCAGAGCTAGAATGGTACGAGCTTCTGGATGATCAAACTATTCCAAGAGCATGGAGGTACAGTTGAAACGCCACTCCAAGGGAGGTTTTCCCAACTTGATATCAGGTTTGTATAGCGCAAAAATCTGGATTGAAACTCGTCGTCAATGCAGTTACACTCAAAATTATATTCTGATCATGGATAGATTTTGACAACAGGATAGGGGTCATTTTGGCCAGAAAATCATTGGCTGGTTAAGGTATGTCACGCTTTAAGGTTTTTAGTCCTGACAGCCATTTTGGGTTGCTAATTACCAGTATCAATTCATATAATGGTAGACAAGATTATACGTATGAACATTCAGTATTATTAGGGGTGTATATCCTGGTATTGAAACCCCAAAGAATGATTTTGAGGCGCCGAAATTGGTGGTATCTAAAGCAATTTTACTTGGGTCATATTAAGTTTGACAGATATTAAGTTGCAAAGAAAGGAAAATTATGCCCAAACCGAATTGGAAAAACAGAACCCTATGGACAGGGGATAACCTTGATATCTTGCGTGGCATGAATTCTGAATGTGTGGATTTGATTTATTTGGATCCTCCGTTTAATTCCAAAGCTAATTATGCAGCTCCGATTGGTTCAAAAGCAGCAGGAGCGGCTTTCAAGGACACTTGGACATTAAACGATGTTGACATTGCTTGGCTGGATTTGATCCAATCCAAACATCCCCAACTCAATAAAATAATTGAGGCATCCTCTAGAAAAAGTGATAAATCTTATCTCATCTACATGTCTGTCAGGCTTTTGGAAATGCATCGCATACTAAAATCAACCGGGAGCCTATACCTGCACTGCGACCCCACCATGAGCCACGGTTTGAAAATGATCCTGGATACTATTTTTAAAATAAACAATTACCGTACACAAATTTCTTGGCGGCGGGCTACATCCTCTCAGAAAGGGTCTCAACATTCACCCAAGCGATGGGGAAACAACACTGACATTATCTTTTTTTATGCCAAGTCAGATAAAACCAAGCTGGACCCCTTCAAACCCTTAACCGAAGAGGAAACAATAGAAAAATTCAATAAAATCGACGAAAATGGCCGCCGTTATTATGATGACAGCGCTCATATCTGGCGCACTCCCAAAATGGGATCTCGGCCAAATTTATGTTATGAATGGCGAGGGTTTATCAATCCCCATCCCTCTGGTTGGCGTTTATCGAAAGAACGGCTTGAAGAAGAATATCAAAAAGGGAACGTTGTTATTCTTCCCGATGGTAGATTACAACGGAGAAAATACGAAACCGATTATCCGGGTGTAACCTACGGGAATTTTTGGGATGATATTAATCCAGTTCAAGGTCGTGAGGCCGAAAACTATCCCACCCAGAAACCTCTAAAATTGCTTGAGCGTATTATCAGGGCATCAAGTAACCCTGGCGACATAGTGTTAGATCCGTTTTGTGGTTGCGCAACAACCTGTGTTGCAGCAGATGCCATAAACCGTCATTGGTCAGGAATCGACATAACCCCTAAAGCATTGGAGTTTGTCAGATCCAGAATAAATGATTTGACGAGGACAATCATTGGTCGAACAGATATTCCCATACGTACTGATCTTGGGAAAATTCCCCCAGCTACTTCAGCAGCCAACAGAAAAAAACTTTACGGTGAACAAGGGGGTTATTGTAAAGGCTGTAGTGGTCATTTTCAACCTCCGCAGCTCACAATTGATCACATTATTCCCAAATCCAAAGGAGGTTCTGATCATATCCAAAATTTACAACTCCTCTGTTTACATTGCAACTCGGTCAAGGGCAGCAGGACTATGGAGTATCTTCTGGCCAAATTGCAAGGCAAGAGAATTCAATATGACTTAACACCATCCCATAGGATAAGGGTATCATATGAGGGAGAATTTTAAGGTATAATAGAAAATAGAATTTATTCCAAGATAAATCCTATTGAAGGTAAACGACTACTGGTTTAACTTTTACCAGCAGTCACAGTCCAACATTGGTCATTTTTGAAAGACTGGGTATGAATAATCCACCTCGCTCAAATAATTATCAAATTGGCGTATTTGATCATAATGGCACCTTGCGGGGAAAATGGTTTCCTGAAAACAAACTGGTGAAGATACTGAAAAGTGGAATCAGAATGCCAGGATCTATTTTGGCCTGTGATATTTGGGGTCAAGACCGAGTAACCAACGAATATGTTCGAATGGAGGGAGATTCTGACTTGGTATGCATGCCTACAGGTAGGGAAATTCTTCCATTACCCTGGCTCGAGAACAATTCCCACTTAATTCACGGGTGGATGCTAGATGAAAACGGATCCATATTTTCAGGAGACCCCCGGGGTGAATTGCACACCATTGTTCAAAAGTTTCACGCAAGGGGCATGTATCCTGTCGTGGCCTTCGAAATCGAATTTTATTTAATCGAAAAGGAATTAAATCAACCTCAACCGATTTATCTGGAAGCCCAAAAAAAGCGATTAGATAAAGATTCTATCCTTTCCCTTGATGAGTTGGATTGCTTGAGAGAGTTTTTCCAGGAAATTGAAAGCATAGCCTTGGATCAGGGGATTGTGACAGCAGGGATATCATCCGAAAATGGTCCGTCACAATATGAAATCAATCTTGAACATACCAAGGATCCTCTTAAAGCGGCTGACGACACGCACCTGATGAAAAGATTAATCAAGGGTGTCGCTTCGAAACACGAATTCAAAGCGACCTTCATGGCGAAACCTTATCCTGAATATGCCGGAAGCAGCATGCATGTGCATGTCAGTATTGTCGATAATAAGGGGCAAAACATCTTCAATGAAGATTTGCCTGATGGTTCACAATGTTTGCGACATGGAATAGGTGGGCTTCTTGATCAATTTGATGAAAGTCTCCTCTTATTTGCTCCTCATCTAAATTCCTATCGAAGATTTCTGCCGGGATTACTTGCACCTGTTAAGGCCAGCTGGGGGCAGGAAAACAGGACGACTGCAATTCGTATTCCTGGAGGGCCAACCAATTCAAGAAGAATTGAGCACCGGCTTGCAGGCTCAGATACAAATCCATACCTTGTATTGGCAGCGGTACTGGGAGGGATACTCAATGGTCTTGAGAAAAAAATTGATCCGGGAGAACCAGTGAAGGGCTTTGCTCCCCAAGAGAAATTAAAACCCAATCCTCCAAATTGGGGTTCGGCCATAGCCCAATTTGCACATAGTAGCAAAATGGCTGAGATTTTCTCTGATCGGTTTATAGATATGTATATAACAACCAAAAATTATGAATACGGAGAATTTGCCAAAAAGATTTCCCCAGTGGAATACGAAGCGTATCTGGATGCTTGCTGATGCGCTGGGTCATTCCTCCCTACCATTCCGATTGTTCCTATCCACCAAGCTATTACGCTGACAGCATAAGGGCTTCCCGTGAGCCAATTGAACTTTGTGAGTCAATCCAGACAGATATATGTATCTTAGGTGCCGGATTTACCGGATTGTCAACGGCTATATTCCTTGCTGAAAAGGGTTTTAAGGTGATTGTACTGGAAGGGGCAAGAGTTGGTTGGGGGGCCTCCGGGCGAAACGGTGGGCAGGCAATTAATGGCTTCACTGGGAGTCTTAAAGACGTTGAGAACACTCTGGGTCCAAAATCGGCAGCACTGGCCCATGAAATGTTTGAAGAAGGGGTTGCCCTGATAGAATATATGGTAAATCACTACGCCATTGAGTGTGACTTCAAATATGGCAATCTAGGACTGGCCGTGACGGAACGACAGGCCTGTTTGCTGGAAAAAGAAGTTCAACAAAAAAGAGAGGAAAAGAAAGGAGAATTTGAATTTCTTGATAAGGAACAGCTCGCCAATCACATTGGTTCCAAACTCTATAAAGGAGGTTTTATTGATTGGAAAAGTGGTCATCTACACCCCTTGCAACTGGCTTTGGGAGAAGCCCAAACTTTCGAAAAGCTGGGAGGAATTATCTACGAAAGCACCCCTGCCACAGCCATAGAAGAAAAAACAAACCATGTCAGGGTCGATACACCTAAAGGTAGGGTCCAATGCTCCAGGCTTGTTTTGGCATGTAATGGTTATTTCAACCTGCAGGGTCATCGCGTTTCGGAACAAATATTACCGGTGTATTCTGAAATTGTAGCAACCGAGCAATTGACTGACCAAATGGCTGGGGAAGTCATGCCTTCTGACGCTTCCGCATTTGATGTTCGGTTTTTGCCAGATTATTTTCGACTTTCTGCTGACAGGAGAATGTTGTTTGGAAGTTCAACCAATTATGGTCGACCTGGAAAAGGCAAGCCCGGTACGAAATCCCTAACAAGAATGCATAAGGTGTTTCCAATGCTGAAAAAGATGCGTATAGAATTTTCATGGCGGGGCAGATTTGCCGTAACTGTTAACCGACTGCCTCAACTTGGAAAAATTGGCTCAAGGATATATTACGGTCATGGTTATTGTGGGCATGGAGTTAACTGTTCCCATTTGTTTGGCAGGCTTATCTCTGAAGCGATTGGAGATAATTCGGAAAGGTTTGATGTTTTTGCCAACATGCCCCAGAGGAAGTTTCCGGGAGGAAAACACTTCCGTATTCCCCTCACCGTAGCTGGGGCCTACTATTATCATTTGAGAGATTGGTTGGGGATTTAGCGTAAGTAATGGCGGGAAACTGCTACCTCAAACAGACATGTAAATTTTTCATTTTGAAGTTTCACCAACCTGAAGAGAATAAAAACAAAATTCATATTTCAGGATGACACATTTCCAAATTCAAAAAGTTTACTTTGCTTGCTTCTTTCGGGGTGATTTTCTTTACACAGGGAGCGCTTGCTCAAACCTCAACACTTGAGAGTGGTATCTCACAATTGGGTGGTTTTTTCAATACCCCGCATGGGGACACCTATAGTTCCATATTATTGAACCAATTGTTTGGCCCCTTGTTTCCAACTCCAGGTAATGAAAGGGCAGCAACACTTTTTTCAAGATTGATTGGGGTGATCAATATCGCCATGATTAGTGTCGCTGGTATTCTTTTATTCTATAATACGGTTGTGGCTTTACTCCAGACTGCACACGAAGGGGTTGTTTTTGGTGGCAGGTTTTCTTCACTTTGGGTACCTCTGCGTATTCTTTTTGCCATTGCACTTTTGCTACCGGTGCCAGGTTTGGGAGGATATAATCTGATTCAAACATCGGTTGCTTGGCTGGTTCGAGGGTCAACAGTTGTCGCTTCGGAACTGTGGAAGTTTGGAGCCGAAGAACTGATTTCCGGGGACATACCCATGGTTATTTCAGGTTCACAACTGGATCCTGAAGTCTTCAAAACTGTTTATCGAAACCAGCTGTGCGTCAAACTGGCGGATTACCAGTTGGAGGCTGCCAACAGTCCACTGAGAATTGAATTTCAGGAAAAAGTCTTTGACACGTCACGGTTGTATATTTCCAATCTTGGCAACAGCAATGAAGGGATTTGTGGTTCGTACTCCTTACCTGAGATACCCCCCTACATTATCAAGCTTGAACCGGAACACGCTTTCCCCATAACGGCGACGTTTAATAATCTTCATCTTGATGTTCTCAGGTCCCTCATTCGTCAGGTTAATGAAATTGTTGACCTCCAGTGGCGTGTTTTTGTCGAGAATTCAAACGAACGGCCGGACATAACGCATGAGATACAACAAATATTTATGGAAATTAATCGGCGACTTTCCAGTGGAAACAACAGTATCAAGGAGTTGGTCTCAGGTAACGAATTAAGCGAGGGCTCAGCCCGCAAAATCATAAAGGACTTTATCGGTGGTTCCAACTGTCAACCAACCAACACACTGGAAAGAAGTTACTCAAACTGCTCTGGCGAGGGTTGGTTGGGAGCTGGCAACTGGTATATGACCATTGCCCGTTTGAATAACGAAGTAACGGGCCTTCTCAAAGCCACACTTGGAGCAAGTGAATCAACCTACATCAATGACGAAAACAATGCTCTTAACCGCTCAGTTGTAAGGGAAACAGACGACAGGAGTTTTCTTATTCGTCTATTCAACTCTGTTGATGAAGGAAAATACCTGCACCTGTCAGAAGCCAACAGAATTTGGAATACTCTGAATAATAATATGGAAAGAGCAACAATAAATCTAGCCACATCCGGGTTCATAATTCCAGGATCAGTTTTGGATTCCTCTATCAACGGTGAAGGAGCATTGCTTGGCAAGATTTGGAAAGTCGGATTTGCTGACGGGATAGAAACCATGATTGCCAATTTGTCACCTTCAAGGTGGAGTGATGATCCAATCATTGGTGTGGTAAACATTGGGCATTGGTATCTTGATGCCGCAGGAGCATTAATTGTTGGGAGCTCAATTGCTTCCTTGCTAGCAAGTTCTGTTTCGACAACAGTTACATTTCTGATTGCCGGTCCGTTGGTAGCCGTGGGGATTTCCTTGTCCTTTATCCTTCCCCTCCTACCGTTCTTTTTCTGGATTGTGGGTCTTGCAGGATATTTTCTCCTGGTAGTAGAAGCTATTGTTGGTTCTTCCTTGTGGGCACTTGCGCATTTTCGGCTGGATGGTGACGGCCTCTCGGGCCATTTTGGACAAAGAGGGTGGTTAATCCTTTTCGCCCTCCTGACGACACCTCCTCTCATGGTCCTTGGTTATTTTGTAGGTATGATTTTGTTCAAAATAACGACAGCTTTACTGGATGCGGGGTTTTATTTCGCCATGGGATCGTTGGTCAATTCTTCTCCCATAGTTGGAATCTTTGGTTTGATTGCCACAGGCTTTCTATTGGTCATGGCCTACATCACCATAATTGAGCGGAGCTTTTCCCTAATTGTTGAGTTTCCAAACCGGGTTTTGTCATGGGTTGGAGGTAATGTTGATCTCGTTTCGGGTGGTGAATACAGCAAATTTGAAGCAGGGGGGAAGGTAATTTCTTCAAGCATGGGCAAAGGCTTTACGCAATTTGGGAGCAGTCTTTCCCGCGGATTAAACACGGTGAATGCCAAAGGAAATAACCGGAACAACTGAAAAAGTTATCCACAATCAAATCAAGCAAGAGGGTGCCACTTACACCATTATGCAGAAAGAAGATTCAAGCAAGCAAGAGTTTTGCTGAAAATTGACACAATATGGAGGAAGTGATGAATCAGTGGCACAAAACATCAAGGGGCAAGTTTCACCGAAATATGGTAATTAAGATCAAGCAGTTTGATCTGACCAGGGTTCAGGATGGATGTTATCCTGGAGCGGTTGAAGGTGAGATCATCGGTGGTCCCAAGCAAGGACAGTCAATTTGGATCTCAATGCACAAAACTTCTTCCAATGGCAATGTGGCGAGATTCGAGGACATAGTCAAACCTGAAGCAAGGAACCACACCCCTTCTGGTGGATATTTGGCGTTTAGTTCGATTCGTGAAAGCAACGGTGTGGGCAAGGCAAACTGGGTAAACAAATTTGCTGATCCTGAAGCTGAAATAAGGGCTGGTGTTCCCATTCAGATTTCTCCCGTGATTGAAATGGGTGGTGGTATTAGAAGGTTTAAATCGAACAACGCCACCATGTACCGTGCTTTTGTTCTCAATACTCATGAAGCCACCACTATGGAAGAGCTTGCTGGACTTCAGGAGCCCATAACAACAATTTTTGCAAAAGGACAAGCGGCTTTTCTAACCTTGGTTGCCCCCAATGAACCTAGAGACACCATAGTTGCATGGCGAGGATGGAACGATGGTGAGCCCAACCCTTTGGGCCAGGCCGTTCTCAATGCCATAGCCGAACCCAACCACTCTAAATTCGAGTACTATTTCCATAAGGGCGGGAAAATAGATGTGGTTCCACTGGAATCGATATTTGTTAGTCCGGGCGCAGCTGAATCTATTGACAATGGAGTGTTTGCCAATATCGCTATCAGGGACTACTCCACAGGCGGTACTGGTGGCAGAATAGAAGCCGTTTTGAAACAATCAAAAAATTTGGACACGGTGAACTTTGAGAAAAATTTTTTAATGGGCTTGGATAAACATGCCAAAGGTGCTTTTACGCAGTATGGCTGGAATGGTGTATGGACTTCTGATATTGTCAAATTCTTTCGGGACCTGGATATAGAGCTGCCTCGCGTGCCAATGTTTGGTTACAGCCTTTCAAATGCTGCCATCAAAAGATTTGCAAACAACAATGGTCAGGAGAGTCTTTTTCTTACCAAGTCAAGATCCATAGGGCCGACAGTTTCCCGTGAATATGTACCTACACCTTCTGATGAGGGTTCAATAGCCAGGTATTATGACGAGTTTCGGGATCTTGTGGCACAAGCAATAACAAACATAAACAAGAAAAAAGAATTAACAAAGGAGACGGAGTTGCCTGGTCCGATAAATGACAATGCCCTGACAAAAGTGTTTGACAATACCCCGGAAATTGGGAATAGTGAACCGTCAAGCGAGAAAACCCCGTGAGTTTCCAATATTTTACCAGTTTGCGGATCACTTAATGACCCGCCCATTGATATTTTTACCGAGGAAAAGGTGGCTAATCATAGGAAGTAGGAATTGACCCAAACAGAAAACATAAACACGGATCAATGGTATGAATTCGCCAACGATGACATGACTTTAAAACATGTTACCAGAACCAACAACAGTTCGGGCTTGCTAATCATTGTCAACAATAATGATATCTTTGAGGAAGTGAAACAGAAAGCGACTAAATTGGGATTTCTGGAGGTAGCCCATCAAAAAACATTTTACCTCCCCCTCAAAAAGGAAAATTGGGATTCTGAAATAGCAAAGGTGGACAGTATGTTTGAAGGCCGGATATCTACCTTGACTGATGAGCAAATTACAGCCCGATCTTATGCCCTTAAGGAGTTTAAGTGGGATAACAACCAGAGACCCGAGTTAACCAAAGAGTGGAACCCCGAGGGATTGCAATACCTTGGCCATAATTCCCAGGGTATGGAAGTTTTCAATTACCCTTCGGGTAACAGATACAGAAAAATATATGATCGGGAAGGTAATCCTGATCTGCGATTGGAAACGAGAGAGCATCATCACACTCACTATTTGCGGGCTCAAACGATTGAAGACTCAAAGGCTATTGCTGCGAGCATTTTGCGTATGGCTCAGGATCGCTCGATCCGGGAAAGCTACTTCAGGGATATAATAAAAACATCTCTTGAGTGTGAAGCACAAGCGGAAAACAAACCAGATGAACGAGAGTTTACGTTGCAGGTAAAAAATGATCTGATTGAACCGCTTCTGCAACAATCTATAGAAGATGCGGGTGATCGCAAAAACTACCATAAGGCTGTAAGAATAGCACAGCATCTTGGGCCTTTGGTAGAGCAGGAACAAGGGCTGGAAGAAGGATTAACCCCTACCATAAACCTTTTGATCCTGCTTAAAAGATTAACCCGTCAAGTCAGTGAGGTGGATTTTCTTGGCAATGAATGGTTGGCCAGATCCCTCCCAAGGATTTATGCCAAAAAAGATGTCCACACTCAGGTTTACGATTTAACCACCTCTAGAACAGAGAACCTATCCGAAAGAATTGCGAACATTCTGGGTCAGAGAGAAGGTGAAGGCAGAAGTTTGTTTTTTGTTGACACCGAAGCATCGTCAAGTGACATGGATAATATTCGCCATGAAATCGGCAAGACCTATACGTTTGAAATCGTTGCCGAAATGCAGTCCCAGATAGCGTTTGGGAAATATGGTGACAATCCAATTACTTTATTGATCATTGGTTCCAAACGAATTCATGTCGATCAAAGTGTGCCCGAAGCTGTCAAACGTACATTCAAGGTAGATGGGTTAAATGACCTGGATCGGCTTTACCAGGAAATTCTCAGATCCAAGAAAAGAATTATTGAATGGGAAGAAGAGCATCTTGGTTCTGGACCAGATCAGGAAGAATTGGCCGAAAATGAAAGACAAAGGATATACGTCCCGCTCTCCAAAGTATCAAAGACCTATACCATGATCCCTAAGGCCCTGGAGAATTCCACCACGAGAGCTCTATCTCGTGTTGCCAAGGCTTTTGAAAAAGAGGGAGGGGTTGATCGGGTAGTAGCCAAATGGCTTGGTAAGTCGGAAGAGGAGATGGCCCGTGTTCTCATCGCTGAACAAGTGGATGCTGTCGCCATGTCTGAGATAGCCAGAAAAAGAAACAGGGGTTTTCTACTGGCTGATCAAACGGGTATAGGCAAGGGAAGAAGCTTGGCCGCAATAGCGAGCAAAGCCATCAGGGAAGGCAAGAAGGTGATTTACTTCACCGAAAACACCGAAATCAATATACCTGATGTCTGGCGAGACTTCAGTAATCTTGATGTTCTGGAGATTTTAAACCCCATCGTTTTGGCTGTGAAAACGGTTACTCTTCGGCAAAAGGACCCCAAAGTACGGGGAAAGAACCATAATGGTACAAACCAATTCATAAAAATACAGACATTACCGGCAAAGGCACGAAAGAAGTTGTATCTCAATGGACAATGGCCACAGGATTGTAATTTAATCATCACCAATTACTCCCAGTTCAGAGGAGAAGACACCCCCGCCAGACGATGGGCTAAAACGGCATTGGACCAAAACACACTCCTTGTATTGGATGAATCCCAGAATGCCATTAACCATAAGTCACATACCGGTCAGGCCGTTAGGGACATGATTAGGGCAGTTGGTAGATCAAATATCATATTCTCTACGGCAACACCCATGAGAAACCAACATAATGCCGATCTGTATAAACCCCTACTGCCTAATGTAGAAGGTTATCGGCTTAACAATATTCTCAGAATTAAATTTACGGGAGGTGAATCAGCCGAGGAAAGCTTTACCGCCATGCTGGCCGAAGACGGAGTCTTCCTGCGGCGGGATCATGATTTATCCAATATTGATTTCCAGGTCAGGTTACCTGATGACGAAACGATTGTTAAATACCAGGAACTCATGGATGCTTTTTCTCCATTGATCGAAAAAGTATTGGATTGTTCGCTCAGAGTTGGGGCCCTGGTTGGACAAGCCAAGGGTAGTCATTATACATGGTTATTGAACAATGGATTCGATCGGGTAACAGCCCAAACAGAAGCAGAAAACTCCAACCAGTACGGGATGTCTCCTGGAAGCCATCTTGCACGGCTTTCAAGATTAATGATTAATGCCATAAAGATTGATCAGGTTGTAAAGGAAGTCCTCAATGAAATCAATGAGGGTCGTAAACCGCTGATTAGCTTTCACTCAACAGGTGAAGTGCTTCTCAATGAAATGGTTGCTACGGGTAATGAAGTACTGCAAGAACAGGAATTGCATTTAACCCTGGCTGATCACATCCGGCGAGTTACCGAGAGCCTCTACAAAATTACCTTGAACAATGAAGACGCTGATGCCAGGGAGCATTGTGAAATGGTTGCCCATTTAGCACATGAAATCGAAGAAAGAATAGATCTTATTGACCAAAGTTTGCCAGCATCACCAATAGATACTTTGATTGAAAAGCTGTCTGAAAAGGGAATCAGGGTCGGGGAAATTTCGGGTCGTAACCTGATCTATCAGGGCAATCGAATTATGCGCAAACCCAACACCGGGCGTCAGCAAATTATCGAACAATACAACAATGGCGACCTAGATGTACTCATGTACAACATGGCCGGTGCAACTGGTGGTTCTTACCATTCGTCGGCAGATTTCAAGGATCAACGTCCGCGATCTCTAATTGAAATGGAAACACCCTTGGATATTATAAAATATGTCCAGTCCCAGGGTCGAAGCAACCGCTATGGTCAGGTTCATCGCCCACGCGTGGTTTCCGTAATGACGGGCTTGGTGCCTGAGATGCGGATCATGCAGCAACGAAACTGCAAGCTTAGAGCCATGGGAGCTAGTGTTGATGGTAACCGCTCGCATCCTTTGTTACTTGATGACATTCCTGATTTTCTTAACAAAATTGGTGATCAGGCGGCCAAGCAGGTTATCGAAGCCAATCCGCAATATGCCAGAAAACTGGGTTTTAGTGGCCCCATCAGTACGATTGGTGAACAGGATGATCAAACCTACACCAGAAATTTTTTCAGTAATCAAACTTCCAGCGGTAGCGTGCAGATATCGCAGTCTTTTGCAAACAAACTTCTTTCACGTTCGATCGTTCTGACATCCACTGAGCAGACGGAACTCGTGGAATTGTTGCGGTATGAATTTGAGGCCATAATTGAAGAATTGGAAAGCATCAACGCCAATCCCTTAAAACCAAAGGAATTACAGGGTTATATTGATATCAAGGCCAATGTGTTGTATTCGGGACAAGAGATAGATCACAGGGACATAGACTCTTCGGTCTTTTTAAAACCGTTGTATCTGGCAACCGGCATTCATCATTTTCATGAAAAGCCTATCAATAGCGAAGAATTGAGTGCCTTGGTCAGCAAATCAAGAGTGATAGATGGTGTTGATGGCTTTGCACCATTTGGAGAGCATCTTGAATCAAATCTGGCAACCTATCTTCAGAACCAACTTCCACCTGGCATTAGTTTTGGTGAAGCCATCGACAATCTGTACGACCAGCCTTACCGCTTCAAACGAAAATATGAAGTTCTTAAAAGGCTTATAAACCTGTTAACAAAAATTAAACCTGGAGTTGTCATTCAAATTGATGAGGGCCCCATAAGGGATACAACACTTCGAACAGTGGTAAAACTCTATCCTCCAAAACTCAAATATGCTCATTTACCCCAAGCCTACAGAATTAAAATTATCGCCCCTGGGGATTCACAACCTCAGCAGATTTTTCTAAACAGATTGGTTTCGCTCCCGGAGAGTGCCATCCGATTCCAGTTAGGACTTTATGCCGGTGAGAATCTCAGACATCTGAAAGAATTCAACAAACAAAGCAAACTGGAACGCCAATACCCGGTCCAAATTTTAGTTGGTAATCATTTGGCCGCTATCGGCGAAGCTAACCAACACCGGTTGGGGTCTCTTTCACTCTTTCGCGATAAGTATGGTGTTACCCAACGCGGCGTCGTGATGACCAAGGGAAATGTTGACTTGTCTAAACTCCCTGTTTCGGTGCCGTCTGTGCGTGTGGCGACAGCCTTGGCCAATTTATTGATCAGCGATAAACTAAAGGGTCATAGCATAAGTCTTAGGGTTAATTCTGGAAAAGAAGAGATTGTGTGTATTCGTTTATTCAGAACCAGGCCGGGAGTTGGTACTGTCAAAGGATACTTCACATTCCCTTACGAAGAAATACAGTTAAACAATGAAGGCAAAGAGCTGTTTGGAGCCGAGAGTTTTTATGTCAACAGAAACGGGTTGGGAAAGATATTCCGGGTTAAACCCAACAAGGATTACACCGGAAATGCAATGACTTTGAGTTTTGACTATCCTGATCATAAGGATAAATTTGAAACCATTTTTTCTAGTCTTGAGGGATTGCCTCTATTCACTGATTGGTGGCATCGAGACTCCGTTGCGAAGATTGTACATGATCTGGAATCCAACCAGCTAAAATTGGCATACAGTTTTGTGGCAAAAAGCGATACAATGATCAAAAGCCTGTTTGATTGATAATTTTGTTTTGTTGGTATCTTGCTGCAAGCAACCGGTCGTTCATGAGAAAAATTTTCAGAAAGTAGAAAAAGCTATAGCAATTGATGGAATTTTGGGAAAATCCAGACAAGTGGTCCTTATGGTATTATTTCTGCATCTGTTGGTACAGTATTCCTAGGATTATGCGAATCACCATCTTTCATCGTACAGACCAATCAAAAACGGATTAAATGAACACATAACTTCCATCCATCAGAGCCCATGTAGGGAAGGACTATCATGCTGTTGTTTTCCCGGATAGGTTATTTTGAAGTTGTATTGGTATTACAAATGTTCAGAAAGCGCAACTATTTCCTTAACTACATTTGGGCTTGCTACAATAGCTTTGCCACCTCGTGCGATCATTTCAGACAAGTTAAGATCCATGACTTTGCCACCCGCCTCCTCGACTATAAGCATCGCCGCCAGACAATCCCAAGCATTCATATGGCTTTCAAGATATCCAATATATCTACCGCAGGCCACATAGGTAATACCCAGAGCTCCAGACCCATTGCGACAAAAAATACCGTTTCGAGAGACCAGTTCGGCCAGCATGTCAATTACCCTACTTTGGGCATCTTTGGTTGATGTGCCTATACCAACCAAACCATCATGCAGGCCATCAGATTTAGCAGGAATATTAGATTGGTCATTCTTGAAAGAACCTAATCCTTTGCCAGCATAAAACATTTCCTGATGAAGGGGATCGTAAACTATTCCAATTTGTGTGGCATCCTTATCAACACAAGCAAGAACCACAGCCCAGACCGATATACCTCTTACGTAATTTGCCGTCCCATCAATCGGATCAATTATCCAGGAATAGGGCGAATTACCTGGTGCCTTATGAGCAAATTCTTCACCAATCAAACCATCTCCAGGAAAATGTTTCTCAAGGTGTTCCCGAATAAAGAGCTCGACTTCCCTGTCAGCTTCTGAAACCAAATCCTGTACACCCTTGGCTTCCACGCTCAGACCCTCCAGATTTCTGAATTTTTCCAAGGCCAGTTCACCGGCTTTGGTACAGATTTCTATCGCGGTTTCCAACCGCTGCTTTAAATCATCACTCATTTATTTTTCCTGAGATAATTCTCTTGAACGCTCAAGGAAGGTCACCATTATCCTAGCGAATTTTTCGCTTTCATTAGAGCATTGAATAGCCACCTTACCATGTTTCCAAATGTTCTCCTCTATCTCGTTATTTTCTAACATGTAATCAAGGAGTTGATCCATGAAATCGTAGGACAATTCAGGATGATATTGTGTCGTAAAGAAATGATTCCTGATTTTGAAAGATGCATATGTGCAGGTCTTGCAAGTACCCAATATATCAGCAGCCGGGGGTAATTTAAGAACTTGTTCACAGTGGGCTGAATAAAGACCAATAGAGTCTGTATTGACTGGGTTCCAGCCATCAATGGGGTTAAAATCAGTTTTGGATCTGCCAAGTTCCCACCCAGTAGGGTTTTTATCCACTTTTCCCCCCAAGGCCTTGGCGATTGCCTGGTGTCCAAAGCAACATCCAACGGTAGGAACTTTGTATTCATCAAGTTTCCTGATAAAGTTCAAAAGTGTCTCTATCCAGGGATCGGGATCATTTACGGAAGCAGGGCTACCTGTAATCAGATAACCGTCATAATGATCTATTAAGCCGGGAAAGACATTGTCCATGACCGGTATGACATGAAAATCCCAAGCCGGGCGCAATGGAGCCAGAAGAGAGATAAACTTATCACCATCATTAGGAAACCTCAGAGTGAATTCAGAGGTATCATTACTGGTTAGTAGAATAGCAATTTTCAAAAAACAATCCTTGATCTGGTTATAATTCACCACATTCAATGAAATTTCACTGGTTAAGACTTTCCACAAGTACAGGGTTCTTAACCCGCCCAATTGTTATGTAGGTTGTACCATATTTGCGAACAATATGTTCCAACCAGAATGAACTTGTGGATGCAGGTTTTCCGGTTTCTAAAACCAGTACACATTCTGGTGCCATCCATCCACCTTTCAGGGCACTTCGAATGCTTGCTTCATGCAGATCTAGTCCGTAGGGAGGGTCCAGGAAAATCAAATCATGAACACCTCTCTTGTTGGGGGGTAGTCTTGTTGCATCCGCCTGGACAATGCTTGAATTATTCCTAACATTGGCTTTTGAGACATTTCTTGTAAGCAAATCCAGATTAGATCTGTTTTTTTCCACAAAGGTAACTGATGCCGCCCCCCTTGAAAGGGCTTCTATTCCAAGCGCCCCTGTGCCGGCAAATAAATCCAAAACTCTTCGGTGTGTAATACAATTGCCCAAAGAGCCGTGGGTTAAAATATCAAACATGCTTTCACGAATCCGGCTTGAAGTCGGTCGCAAAGGGTTGTTCCCCTGGTGTTGACCAGGGGTATGTAGTTTCAGACCCTTTAATGTACCCGCACTTATACGCACGATATAAGACTGAGTATGTTGAAACTGGATGATCCCTGCATCAGGGTTACCAAACCTCTGAATAGGGCAGCACCATGTTTTGATTGTAACAAAAATACATTACAAACTGTTTGTTTAATAATTTATTGTCTGAGAAGTGACTTTAGGTCGGCCTGTGGGTTAGCCAAGGTTTCTGGTTCAACGCCTATTCCCTGTTCGAGCAAACGCTTGCCAACCATGTACGATCTGGGATCATTTATGGCATCAACAGCGATAAGATCATCACCTCGCATATACCAATAACTCACAGAATTTTCCTTAATTCCTGCTCTGGTAATTATATTGGTGTAGCCTGCACCCAAACCCGAAATTTGAAGTTTCGTATCATACTGATCAGTCCAGAACCACGGTACAAATTCATAGTTTTCATCGGCTCCCATTATGTTGGCGGCTACCGTTTCTGATTGGTCTATAGCGTTTTGTACGCTCTCCAGTCGAATGTATGAATCGCCCCATGGAAAAGAGGTGCAATCTCCCGAGGCCCAGATATTTGGTTGCGAGGTTTGCCCCTTTTGATTAACTCTGATGCCATTCGCAACATCAAGTCCAGCATTTTTTGCCAGTGCATCAGCCGGACGTACACCGATACCAACAATGACAATATCAACGTCCAGCTCATCATCATTGGACAGGAGAGCTTTACTTACCCGCCTATTTCCTATCAAGCGCTTAAGTCCTACGCCTTCGAGCAGACGAGCGCCATTTGATCTGTGCAGATTGCGAAAATAGGATGAGGTTTCGGGTCCCACGACCCGTTGCATAATCCTGTCTGCTGCTTCCACAATGGTGACATGCAAACCCTTTGAAATGAGAGCAGAGGCGGTCTCCAAACCTATAAATCCACCTCCTACAACAAGGGCATTTCTACCAACAACTATTTCGGGTTTAAGGGAAGTTATATCAGCCAAATCCCTTATGTAATATAATCCCCCCAAATCACCACCCAGGTTTGGAGGTAATTTCACAGGGTGGGACCCAGTGGTCAAGACAAGGTGATTATAGGAGACTTTCTTACCATTGACTTTGATTTTGGAGGTGTATGGATCAATTTCTTCACACCTACAGCCAAGCATCAAGTCAATATTGTTCTCGGCATAAAATGATTTGGGGCGAAGGTACAGGCGGTCTTTTTCCAGTTCACCAGTCAGGTACTTTTTTGAAAGTGGTGGTCTCTGATAGGGAAGTTCAGGCTCTTCACAAACCATTGTTATCTCATCTTGATAACCGGAGGAACGTAACTTGGCAACTAACGACAACCCTGCTTGGCCGCCACCGACCACAACAATTTTTTCCATAAATAAACCTTAAACGATATTAACCATCAAAATTTCGGTAAAAAGTAATTATAGTATGGCGCTTATATACCCATCCAGCCAAAAAGCCTGCTTTTTGATTCAAATGCTAGAAACGTTGAAATTTTCTTATGCTCGTTGAGTGTTCTATGGTATGATGCATTTCAACTTCAATATTAATTACAAAATATTTGGCTGACCACCACATATAATACGGGAAAGCAATTCCGAATGTTATTAGTGTAAGAGCTAATAAGAACAAATGAGATTGCAAAATATTTTAAAAATAAAATTCTTTCTTATTTTTATACACACAAGGGGAAACATTATGAAGAATAAAGATCACCCCCAAGAGGAGGTTTATACTGCGTTTCGACAAGTCTTTGCTAGAGAATATCAAGATGCTTGAAAATTTTAATCCCCTTTGGATTATAATCTTTTTAACAATACTTTCAGTATTAGGTGGTACAATTTTTGGATTTGGAAAATGGTATGGTGCAGTTAACAATGACCGAGACTCTTTGAGAGAGTTTATGGATGAAATTAGAGGTGACATAAAAAAAATATGTGCACGCCTTCCCTCACCTTCACCAGTTGCGAGTGAAAGTCCAGTTCAGTTAACAGAATTTGGAAGAAAAATATCGGATAACGTATCCGCTTTGCAATGGGCAAAAGACCATGCTGAAAACCTTAAAAAGGAAGCAAAAGATAAAGAGGAATTTCAAATATTTGAATTGTGTATTGAATAGATTTCAAAGAAATTTAAGAAGGATGAACAGTTCAAAACAACTGTTAAATCTGGTGCGTACACTATGGGAACTGAACCAGAAAATGTGTTAAAAGTTTATCAGGTTGAATTACGAGACCAAGTCCTGGATCTCATAAATAAGCCAGAATAAATCATGCTAGATAGGTATATAAGCACCTATAGTATTTGTTGGTGACAAAAGAAAAAAGGAAAATCATGGAAATTTCAATCGGAAGTACTTTACCTGAAGCAAAATTGTTGCAATTTGGTCTGAAAGGACCCGAAGAGGTGTCCTTACAGGAAAAGATTAAGGGTAAAAATGTCGTCATTTTTGCTGTCCCAGGAGCATTCACTCCCACATGTTCGGTTTCGCATGTACCAAGTTTCATAAGGAATGCAAAAAAACTTGCTAACAAGGGGGTAGAAAAAATAATCTGTGTATCAGTCAATGATCCCTTTGTGATGGAAGCATGGCATAAAAGTCTTAATACCGGAGAATCGGGTATTGAGCTATTGGGGGACCCTGAAGGAAGTTTCATTGAAGCCATAGGGATGGAATTTTCGGCACCTGCTGTAGGATTGGTTGGGAGATCAAAACGGTTTACAATGTACGTTGAGAATAGCGTTGTCAAACAACTCAATGTTGAGTCCAGCCCAGGTGTTTGTGAAATTTCAGCTGCCGAAACCCTCTTGGAACAAATCTAGAGAGATGTGCAGGACCACCATGGTTGATTTAGCAGATCGGATGTGTTCAGCGTCTCAACTTGTCAATTCTTTTGGCAAGAACAATATCCAGTTTGGTTAAGCCCTTGGCACTGTGTGTGGTAAGGGTCAGTTGCACCTTGTTATAGATGTTGTGGATTTCGGGATGGTGGTTCAGTTTTTCTGAAATCAGACCCACTTCCACCAGCCAGCCAAAGGCATCAATAAAGTTTTTGAATTGGAAGGGCTTTGTGAGGGCATCCGTATCACTGAGATAGTTCCATCCAGATGATTCCAATTCAGCCAAAGCGGACCTTCGTTCATCCCCGGCAAGCAATTCAACCATATGTCAATTTCCCTTCTTAAATGGCCCTGAATTAATCAAATGTTCGATTTCATGTTCGACAACCTTTTCTTCCTTTTGAAGGTGGTTTTTCAATGCCCTATGGAAACCTTGATGTCCTATCCAGTGTAATGAGGTGGTCGTGAAGGGAAGATACCCCCGTGCGAGTTTATGGTGCCCGCCTGCACCTGCTTCAACATATTTCAACCCGTGTTCAATGGCATAATCCATCGCCTGATAGTAGCACAATTCAAAATGCAGAAAGTCCTGATATTCAAGACACCCCCAGTACCGACCAAACAATTTGTCCCGGCCTATGAAATTCAGGGCGCCTGCGATGGCACGACCCTCCTTTTCACATAAAACAAGAAGGATATCGTTGGCCATCGTTTCACTCACAAGACTGAAAAACTCCCTGGTAAGATAAGGATACCCCCACTTTCTCATACCCGTATCCTGATAAAACGTCCAGAATGAATCCCAGTGATGCTCACAGATATCATCACCGTTAAGGAGCAGGACCTTACCTCCAAATTGTTGTAGATTTCGTCTCTCCCTACGTATATTACGACGCTTTCTGGAAGATAATTCATCCAGAAACTGATCAAAGTTATCATAACCTGGATTGAGCCAGCGGTATTGATATCCGGTTCGTTTTAAAAGACCATATTCCTGACCAATGCTGACCTCATCGCTCGTGCAAAAGTTGATATGGGCAGAAGAAAATGATTGCCCCTTGACAACATTCTTCAAAGTCTGGATCAAGGAGGTTGTCCCGATCGTTTCATAACCAGGCTTAAACATAAATCTGCGACCAGTTGCAGGAGTAAAGGGTACAGCAGCAAGCAGTTTGGGATAATATGATTCTCCCAAGAGCTCATATTCCTGTGCCCAAGAATAATCAAAAATAAACTCCCCCATACTGTTGAACTTGGCATATAAGGGCATGACCGCAACAAGATCGCCACTTTCCGATACCATGAGATGACAAGGAACCCAGCCAGCCTCAGGTGAAGTCGACTTTGATTCTTCAAGTGCCAGCAGAAAGCGATGTGATGTAAAGGGGTCAAACGGTCGGCCAGAAATGGCTTCGGGACAGGCGCATGCATCCCATTCACCTGCTGGTATTTCCTTGATTGACTTACCTGCCACCACTTTTATGTCGAGTGGCTTATCCATGACTATAGATCCTGTCTGCGATCACCTAATGCAAACGCCCAAAGGGTTCAGGGCTTAATCTGAAAAATCCCCTCCACTTCAACAGGGACTCCAAAAGGGAGATTAGCCATACCTATTGCCGAACGAGAATGACGCCCATCTTCACCCATGACTTCAACAAAGAAATCTGAACAACCATTGATAACAGCAGGGTGATATCCAAAATCAGGTGTTGAGTTGACAAATCCGGTTAATTTGACAACTCTCTCAAGTCTTCCAAAATCACCCCCACAAGCATCCCTTGCCTGCGCCAAAAGATTGATGGCACAAATTCTTGCAGCCTTTGCTCCCTCTTCAACAGTCATGGTATCACCAAGTTTACCTTTGATCATATTTTTGCCATCAAGTGGCACCTGTCCTGATACAAACACAAGATTCCCAACAGTCACATAGGGTATATAATTGAATGCAGGTTCTGGCATGATGGGTAAGACAACACCCATTTTCGCAAGGTTTTCTTCGATAGTGGTCATATAAAACTCCAATGGCTGGGTAAAAATTCAAATGTGACTTAAATTGCAAAGTTGTGTTCAACATAACATCAATGCAGTCAAAGTGGTGAAACTAAATTTGTTTTGCAATTTACTCAAAGCAAGGGAACAGGTTTCAAACCCTCATGAATTTTCTCCATGGCAAGTCGCCATATTTCAGCGGGGAGTCCACCTCCGGTTACATTCTTTAGCGGTGTATTATCATCATATCCCATCCACACGCCGGTAATGTAATTACTGGTAAAGCCGATAAACCAGGCATCTTTGGCAGACTGGGTTGTTCCCGTCTTGCCAGCACTTTGCCAATTCTCCATTTTTGCTCGACGTCCTGTACCATTTTCTATTACCTGGTTAAGCATATAAACCAATTGACGTGAGGTTCTTCCTGAAAATGCTCTTTGACCTGATTTTCCCTTGAGGCTGAATAGAACATCCTTGTCCCCTTGGAGACGTATTTCTTCAATCCCATAAGGGATGACACCCCAACCACCACTTAAAATTCCTGCGTAAACCCCTGTCATTTCCAGAAGAGTTGCCTCCGAGGTTCCAAGCGCAAGGCTTGGGCCACTTACCAGATCACTTTTCAACCCAAGTTTTCTCCCTATGGTTGCGACGCTATCTCGTCCAACTGCCAGCAATACCTGGACAGCAACGGAATTGAGGGATTTAGCCAGGGCCTCAGTAAGTGTGACGGTACCAAAATACTCACTTTTATAGTTTTTGGGTGTCCAGGATTGACCATTTTGCAATCTGACAGAAATGGGTTTGTCAACGTAGGTGTCCCGAAAATTCAATCCAGCTTCCATTCCGGCAGCAAAAACTATGGGTTTAAACAAGGAGCCCGTTTGTCTATTCGCATTGGCCGCCCGATTAAATAGGCCTGAGGATTCAAAATTCTTGCCCCCGACCATACCCAAGACCGCTCCTTCGCGTGACATGGTAACAACAGCCAGTTCAACATTGGACCCTTGATAAATCTTGGTCGAAAAGACTTTCCTTATCGCTTCTTCGAGTGCTTTCTGAATAGATAAATCGAAGGTGGTTTGGATTTCTACGTCTTCACGCGTATCATACGTTAGAAAACCTGGTGCAGTTTGTAGAATCCAGTCAACATAATGACCACCAGACTTATTGGTTGATTCAGGAAAAAGCTGGGCAGGTCGATTGATGGCAGCCTGGGCTGCATTGGGAGAAATATATCCCTGACCCTCCATTAAAGAGACCACAAGATTAGCTCGTTCCTGAGAAATCGTCAGGTTTCTGGTTGGTGCATAGCGTGAAGGTGCTTTCAGAAGACCGGCTAGAAGGGCGGCTTCACCTATGTTCAAAGATCTTGCCCTTTTTCCGAAATATCTTTGACTTGCTGCCTCGAAGCCGGTAGCTCCTGCCCCAAGGTAGGACCGGTTAAGGTAAACCATGAGGATCTCATCCTTGGTATATTTTAACTCCAAAGCGAGGGCAAAGGGTATTTCCTTGACCTTTCGCCAAAGGGTGTTGGTTCGACAGGACTTTTCATAATCTTGTGGAGTTGACCATTTTTCAGAATCATACGGGTTGTTGAAACATAGCAATTTACCAACCTGCTGTGTTATGGTTGAACCCCCATGACCAACAAAGGGAGGACGCCCTTCTCGTACATTAATTATAATGGCGCCGACGATACCTCGTGGACTAATTCCCAAATGTCGATAGAATCTTTTATCCTCAACAGCAATTATGGCATTAATCAAGTGGGGAGACACAGTATTGACGGTTAATTTGCCTCCAAATTGCTCACCCCACCATGAAAAAATCTTCCCATTGCGATCAAAGAAGGTAATTGATCCTTTCGTTCGGCCGTCAACCAGATCATCAGCGTCAGGTAACGAAGAATAGAAATATCCGGTTGAGATTGCCAGAATTATAAATAGCACGATACCAATACGCCAGCCAAAGGCCCAAACGACACGGAAGAGTATTTTACGAACCTGAACCAAAAAACCTGGTTTTTTGGGCCTTTTCCGTTTAGCTTGATTTTCGCTTTCAGCGACCTGTGAAGGCCGACTTGCCTTGGGTGATTCCATTGCTCGACATTTGCTGTACGGGCTTATTCGCCGCAAGGCAACATAAGCCACTTTTCGTTATCCGGTTATGTTGTCTCCAAAAGAGAAGTGTTTTTAGTTTAGGAAATTTGAATCAATCGTGCAATTAAAACTTATTCAAACGATCACTTCCATGGGTTCTTGTGCGCCGACCTTGAATACCTTGCGATAATGCTCTATACACTTATCCGGTCCCAGCGCTTTACGCGGATTATCTGAGATCTTGACAGTGGGACGGTCGTTTGCGCTTGAAGCTTTGCAAACCAAAGAAATGGGTGCCAAACCATCATGTGGTGCAAACCCTCGGAAATCGTTCGTTAGCAAGGTTCCCCAACCAAAACTCAGCCTGACACGTCCGGAGAACTGATGATAAAGTTTCTCAATTTTGCTGACATTGAGACCGTCCGAAAATATAAGCAATTTCTGCCTCACATCTTCTCCTCTTTGTTGCCACCAGTCAATGGCAATCTCACCCATTTTTTCCGGGTCACCAGAATCTATTCGCATTCCTGTCCATTTGGCAAGCCAATCGGGAGCATTCTTTAACAGTTGTTCTGTACCATATGTATCGGCTAGAATAATTCTTAAATTGCCATCAAATTCTTCTTGCCAATCTTTGAGCAGTTGGTATGGGGCTTTGGCCAAAGCCTCATCTGTATCAGTAAGTGCGCAATAGACCATGGGAAGTTCGTGGGCACTTGTTCCAATGGCTTCAACTTCTCTGCGCATGGCTATCAAGCAATTTGATGTTCCAATAAACTTGTCACCCAAGCCCTCACTCAGTGCCTGGACACACCAGTCCTGCCATAAGTAGGAATGTCTTCTTCGTGTGCCGAAGTCAGCCAATCGTAGATCTTTGAGGTCTCCGAGTTGCAAGGTGTTTTCCCAAACTCTGTTCATCGCACGTGCGTACAGCACCTGTAATTCGAACCGTCCCAGTTTTTTCAATATTGAACGAGAGCGAAGCTCTGTAATCACCGCCAAAGCTGGAATCTCCCACAACATTACTTCAGCCCAATTTCCTTCGAAAGTCAGTTCAAACTGATCTCCTCGTACATTCAGTTGGTATGGGGGTAATTGCAGATTTTCAAACCAGTCAATAAATTCCGGTCGAAACATTTGTCTTTTGCCATAAAAAACATTTCCTCGTAACCACGTTGACTCTCCTCTTGAAAGCCTGAGGGTTCGTATATGATCCAACTGTTCTTCCAACTCCTTGCGGTCGATCAATTCTGCCAAGGGAACGCTGTTTGTTCTGTTAATTAATTGGAACACAACTCTAACATTCGAACATTTTTCCAAGATAAACTGGCACATGAGCAACTTGTAGAAATCCGTGTCGATCAATGATCTGACTATAGGGTCTATTTTCCAATTATGGTTATAGACCCTGGTAGCTATGTCAATATTGGGCGTAAACATCTGGTTTAATCAAGTCGAAAGAAATTCTGCTGTGGTTGACAGGACAATACCCTTGGATTGCATGTCACTAATCGCATTATCCAGCGATCCATCCAAATCAATGGCCTTGGATATGTCTGTAAGGACGGTAACATGGTATCCTATTTGCTTGGCATCAATGGCTGAAAAATAAACGCAGAAATCAGTTGCAAGTCCAGCACATACAATATGGGTGATGTTTCTGGTTGATAGATACCCAGCAAGACCTGTAGGGGTTTTCTGATCATTTTCGAAAAATGCCGAGTAGCTGTCGATGTCTTTGCGAAACCCTTTTCTGATTAACAGGTTCGCCTGATTTAGATCCAGGTCTTTATGAAATTCCGCCCCCCAGGTCCCCTGGATACAATGGTCGGGCCACAAGACTTGTTCTCCATAGGGGAGTGTTATGGTTTCATAAATCGCTTTGTCCTTATGGTTCGAAGCGAATGAAGCATGTGTATCAGGATGCCAGTCCTGGGTAAACACCTTAGCCGAGAATCTCGGTAGCAATTGATTAATTCCATCAACGATACGACCTCCTTCAGGTACTGCCAATGCACCACCAGGACAAAAGTCATTCTGTACATCTATGACTAAAAAAGCAGAGTCAGTATTTACATCCATAATGTTTTTTGTAACAACCTCTCTAGGGACTAAAAACTGCAATTATAGCAATTATTGGTCATGGTATTCAAGAAGAAGCTGGAGAATCAGGCAGAAGTTTGATCAGGCTTTGGTTGTACCAGTACAACAGTATCCCTATAATCCAAATCTTCGGTAAGGCACCATTGGGGCAGGGTATGTCTCACCGGCTCATAGAATTCAAACCCTGCTTTTTGATAGGCAGCAACGGCCCGGGTATTTCGAGCCGATGGGCGGATAATCAACATATCCACCGAACCATCATCAGGTAGCAAATCAATGGCCAGTTTTAACGCCTGGGAGCCATACCCCTTATTCCAGTTTTCCTTTTTGGCAATCCACAAATCCAGTTCGGCAATGTGATCTCTGATGAAATAGCTGATTGCGCCCAATTCCTTTTGCTCATCAATTATGAGAAATAGGCGAAAGTTACCATGGTCTTGAAAGGCGTCCTCGCTATAGTCATCACAAAATTCTTCATAGGTTGGAACAGGAGCGTCTGGAAATTTAGGTGGGCCAAGCATTTCAGGTGTTGCATCGGAACAGGCCAGCCAGCGATAAATTTTATCTCTGTCATTTATTGTTGCTTGTTGAAGTCTTGGATTAGTCAAGGCAACTCCGTTTCCCGTTATCGTACTAACGATTACAAGTTTGAAATCAATATAGGATCGTTCGACAGTTCGTTTACGAAAGGCATAAGAAATAATTCAGGCATTAATTTTTTAAAGTTGTTCTGGAACGAGTCCTCAATCCCAGAAATTCCTTGGCATCTCTTCGACGATTTCATGCGCCAGTTCCTCTATTAACTCTTCGGGTTTTGGCCACTTTTCTGTCTGGTCATCCAGAGCCATGAGGGCATCAGACCGGCGAATAATTTTTGTGGCCTTTTTTCGCGCCTGTTCAAGCAACATTCGTTCCACATTACCATCCTTGGGAATTATGGCATAAACCAATTTCCCTCCCATCGCTTCGGCCACTTTGCTGAGTTGGTTCAAGGTAATACGACCCGACTGTTCATTTTTTATTGCAACATAAACACTGTTGGACGAAATACCCAACCTCGTGGCAAGATCAACTACTCGCAACCCAATTGCAAACTGAAAGGCCCTAATCCACCCTTCTAAGGGCCTTTCAAAATACGAAGAGACCTTGCCTGCTGCATTAATAGTGCGTTTGGCCAGCTTTTGGTCTGAGCTCTTGAGAGAAATTGTCATGATAATCAATTAGGCCTTTATACGAGATTAGTACATATTTAAACAAATAGAATATCGTAATATTATATAAATAAAAAATAATATGATATTAATAATATATTTATTTTATAATACTATAATATGAATAAATCTAAAAAAGAATAGATATTGATGTAAAATTAGGCATAAAGGACACCGTCATTATACCTTTGTTTGGCTGATGAACATGGCTTGGATGGAGGGGGTGTCCACAGTTAAAAAATACCGCCCATTTGATGCCAGAACAAAGGGCGGAGACAATCGGTGATTGCAACGGCCGAATAGGATCAAAAAACGAACAAAAAAGTCAAAAATAGTGCTCCTTGAGGTTTAAATTTTCGAGAAAAAATGTATATTTTAAAGAAAAGAAAAAAGGAGAGAAAATTGGCAGAAAATCAACCTGCGGCAGAAACTTATAATGAAGAGAAAATAAAGGTTCTGAAAGGACTCGAGGGGGTCCGCAAAAGACCTGGAATGTACATCGGTAATGTACAAAACGGAGATGGTCTTCACCACCTTATATATGAGGTGGCTGATAATGGTGTTGATGAAGCCTTGGCAGGTCATGCCGACCAGATCAAGATCGTTCTGCATGCAGACGGTTGTGTCTCGGTTGAGGACAATGGTCGAGGTATCCCGGTTGGTATCATGGAAGAAGAAGGTAAGTCAGCTGTCGAGGTTATTATGACCCAAATGCATGCCGGTGGTAAATTCGACAGCAACAGTTACAAGGTGTCCGGGGGAACCCACGGGGTTGGTGTATCAGTGGTTAATGCCTTGTCCGACTGGTTGGAAGTAACTGTTTGGAGAAATGAGAAGGAATATTTTGTCCGCTTCAAGAACGGCGAGGCCATTGAGCCTTTGAAAGAAACAGGCACATGTGAAGACAAAAAGGGGACCAAAGTCAAGTTCAAGGCGAGTTTTGACAGATTTAATAACACCAATTACGAATGGGAGCGCCTGGAAAAGAGATTCCGGGAATTATCCTTTCTAAACTCGCAGTTGAACATATTGTTGCGAGATGAAAGGGAACTTGAACCTCGGGAAGAAAAATTCTTCTCCGAGGGAGGGGTTAGAGAGTTTGTTACGTATCTTGATACCTCTCGAGTAGCTCTGTTGGAAGAACCAATAGTAATCAGAGGAGAACTTGACAACGTAGGGGTGGAAATAGCCTTCTGGTGGAACGATTCCTATCATGAGTTGATCATGCCTTATACCAACAACATCCCCCAATCTGATGGGGGAACTCATGTGCAGGGCTTTCGTGCAGCCCTAACCCGAACAGTCAACTCCTATGCAGCCGAGTATGGACAATCCTCTCGCCAAATTAAAACACGCTTCAATGGTGATGACATCAGGGAAGGTATGACATGCGTCATTTCCATCAAACGGCCGGAGCCAGATTTCAGTTCGCAAACCAAGGATAAATTGGTCTCAACGGATGTACAAACAGCGGTTTCAACACTGGTGTCGGAAAAGTTGATGGAGTATTTTCTGGAAAATCCCGCCACAGCTAAGAATATCCTGATCAGGATAAGTCAGGCTGCTGAAGCTCGTGAGGCAGCCCGAAAGGCAAGAGAATTAACCAGGAAAAAATCATCACTGGATATCGCCTCACTGCCTGGAAAATTGGCTGATTGCCAGGAAAAAGACCCTAGAAACTCAGAATTATTCATTGTGGAGGGTGATTCCGCGGGGGGGTCGGCCAAGCAAGGCAGAACAAGGACCAATCAGGCTGTATTACCTCTGCGCGGGAAAGTTCTCAACATTGAACGAGCCAGGATTGATAAGGTTCTTGGGAATGAGCAAATCGGTACCTTAATTACCGCTCTTGGAGCTGGCATAGGAAGAGATGAATTCGATATCGAAAAATTGCGATATCATAAAATCGTTATCATGACTGATGCCGATGTCGATGGTGCCCATATACGAACTTTGTTGCTTACCTTCTTTTTTCGTCAAATGCCGGAAATCATTGAGAACGGTTATCTCTATATCGCACAACCCCCGCTTTATAAGGTTCAAAGAGGTAATTCAGGAACCTACCTGAAAGATCAAAACGAATTGGATAATTTCCTAGTGCAAACAGGGAGCGAAGGGGCCTTACTCCGCTTGGGAACTGGAGAAACGCTTGCAGCCGCTGATCTAATCAGAGTAATCAACCAGGCACAGGAACTGAATAAAATCCTGAATAAATTCCGTGCGAACCATTGGCTCCCTGCTATTGAACACGGGGCCATTGCCGATATTTATTCGAAGGATATAAAACACAATCCGCAGCAGGCAGCCGATAGGGTTTCCGAGCGATTGAATATGGCTGCCCTGGAATACGAAAAGGGGTGGAGCGGAAGGCCTGCCCAAGATGGTGGTTTAACATTTCGAAGGACCTTGCGGGGTGTCGAGGAATTGCAAACGCTAAGAAGAGCCTTTCTTGTATCTCCAGAATGTCAGAAGCTTGTGGACATGGCTAATGATTTAAAAGGTGTCTATCAATACCCCGCCGAACTCATTATCAGGCAAAAAGTCGAACAGATATACGCCCCATCAGAATTACTGGCAAAAATACTCGAAATTGGGCAAAAAGGTCTTTCGCTTCAAAGATACAAGGGGCTGGGCGAAATGAACCCAGATCAACTATGGGAAACCACCCTGGACCCAAATGAAAGGGTTCTCTTGCAGGTTAAGGTGGAAGATGTTGCTGAAGCCAACGATCTACTTATCAAACTTATGGGTAAGGATGTTCCTCCAAGAAGAGATTTTATTATCGAAAATGCCCTGAGTGCAACAAACGCTTATTATTGATAGCTATTCTTTAATATCTGTTGTTAGTTTGTTACGGATATTAACAATAAACAAATGTCACGTAACAAGTACCGCTTAAAAGTGTAGGTTTGGGCGGGGGTATGTGTAAATAATACACACTATTTATACCACATGAAAAATTCAAAAAATAACGATCTCCTGATCATTTCATCCAATTTGGTTCCCTCGATTTGTGCGGGTTATGGCTATCTCACGCCTGCTCAACTGGCCGTCCTTTGGGAAATCGCCAGTTGGTTGAGGATCAACCGTAAAACCATAGCCACACTGATGGCGCATCAAGAATGAAACTTCCCAGACCCTGAAGACAGCTGGCGACATCTTTGAACACAATTATGGGCATGGTGACACAACCATGCGCCGATTGGGGTACTGTTGGTCTTCAGGGTAAGAGGCAGAAAGCCACAAGAACAAGAAGGCGGTGTCAATCGTTCGGCGAAACTTGTCATTCTATTTGAAGGTGTCATTGAGTAATGCTCATCAGCAAAAAAACAATTTTTAGCGGGAATCACTGAAGCCTTGGGAATTGGTTTGCCAGGTCACAGTTTCTATATTATACACGGTCATGAATAAACAACCTGACAATCAAGAACTGGACACAGAATTGATCAGGAACATTATGGCATTTGGAAAAGTGATTCATGAAAAAATGGTACAGGATGAAAGCCAGACGTCGGTTTTATCGCAAATTGGCAAAACGAGGACTGCAAAAACTCAATGCCGAGTACAATATTGTTCAAAAAGCAGTCTTTGCCAATGATCTGATAAGTTTTTATGTTCTTCTTGACGGGTGGTTTGAGAAACACCTTCTGGAACAATTTGATATCCACATCATGCCCGCAATAGACAAGGACAGCATAGCCCTGGACATGGGTGCAAATATTGGCAATCACAGTCTTTGGTTTACTTCACATTTTTCTGAGGTTCATTCTTTTGAACCCAATTTGCGAACATTCTATTTGCTCCAGGCCAATGCAATGTTGGCCTCAAACATAACCGTTCACAATGTCGGGTGCTCCAACAAACCAGCCACCCATCAGCGAGCTCTGGTTACCAAAACCAATATGGGGGATGCCCGGTTGGATTCTTCTACCCCCCTCCGAAATTCACTGGTAGAAACAACCTATTTTAATCTTGTTAAGCTTGATGATTATTTGTCCCCAGAACTGCATAACAGGATTGGCTTGATCAAGTGTGATGTCGAAGGACATGAAGAGCAGGCTCTTGCGGGTGCTGAAAAAATTATATTGGCAAGTGAACCCGTCATTGCATTCGAACCAAACGACTTTAAAGGTGTTGAGAAATATTTAACCTCTCTTGGGTATTCGCATTTTTATGTTTTCTCACGATATCCGCGATTTGCACGCAAGAAAAAGATGATCCAGATAACTTCTTCCTCTATCCTGAGTTGCATCTACCGAGGATTGGTTGTTGCTTCAGTAAACGAGATTGGTTCATAGTTCGAAGACCTTATTGTTTTTGCGTGTCGGGACGGGATTCTGGGAAGCGGCTGAACGTCCCCAGTATTGACGTGGTGAAATATCATTTTTATTATTCCATGATAAGGAGTTTTACCAGAATCAGAATTCTGTCAATATAAAACCGATCATGGGTTGCTCCAGAACAAGGTGCCCATTCCGATTTTGTACCTTTTTGTTGAATAAGTCAGCCATTTCATCTGCAACCGTATTTACCCTCTCAGCTCTTTTGGGGTCAACGGTCATTGCTTCAGCGATAATTTTTTCGATACTGCTAACTCTGGAAAAGGTCATGTATTCGAAAGCACTGTTTAATCGTCCCTTCCTGTTTTCAATGAAGGAGTGCAATTCCATGAGAGCATTGTGACAAACCTCAGTTTCATCTTCCAGAGGTCTGAAAACTTCAAAATAACTACCAAAGTTTAGCGGTTCCAGAATCAAAACCGGGCATCCTTGTTTGGTACAATTGAGGACATTTTCCAACCCCTTTTGAATTACATCTTCTGGTATGTGGTGAAGAGCGTACAAGAATACGGCGCCGTCAAATACATTATCTTCGAACACGACATCTTCTGCCCCAGCGTGGCGCATCTCAACCTTGTTACATCTTCTCCTTGCTTCAGCCAAGGATTGATCGTTAATGTCAATACCTGTTGGTACTGCGGATCTGTTTTCCAAAGCTTTGAGTAAACTGCCCCGGCCACAACCTACATCCAGTATTTTTTTGTTCTTGATAGGGAAGAAAGTTTCGTCGATTACCTCCATGTTGCGGTTTATATCTGTCCTCCTTCTGGTAAAGGAAAGGAGAGGATTGGTATGGTAATTCAAATTCATGTGAAGCGAAAAGATTTAGTTATGGAAGGTCAAAAAATCTATATTGTTTTTCAAACAATTGATGTATAGTTTTATGAACATTTATATTCTTTCGAAGATGGATTATCGAGAAAAAGGAGCAATTGAACAAATGGCAGAAATGGAGTATCTTGAAGCACTTAAACAAAAGCATAAAGAGCTTTCCGAGAGGGTTGAGCAGGCTGAAAAAGCACCTTCTCCTGATCACATTCAGATTGCCGAAATGAAGAAACAAAAACTGCAACTAAAGGAAAAAATTGTTGGGTTAAATTAACCATAATTCTATAATCCCCCTCTAGGTGAGGGGCGCGCTTTAGAGGGAACAGCAGGCTTAATTACCTGGTATTCCAGACAGGAACAAAGTTTGCAAAAACCAGATAATATAAAATACTGGGTTTACGACAAACCTCCACTACCTTTGGCTGTTTTGGCTGCCATACAGCAAATATCCCTTCTTGGTACAATTATGACTCTGCCGTTGGTTTTGGGGAGAACATTAGGCTTGGGCATTGAGGAACAAATTCACCTCGTAACCTTAACCATGATTTCTGCCGGTGTTGGAGTTATTCTTCAGACTATGAACAAACGCCAGGTTGGTATAGGCCTTTTTGTCCCTATGCACACCACATCGGCAGCGTTTCCGGCGATGGCCATAGCTGCGCAAATGGGGGGATTGGGGCTTGCCTTTGGTATGCTGAGTGTGGTTGGTGTCGTACAGATTATCGTGAGCCGTATTATCACCCGGCTGAAAGAACTCATACCGGTTGAAATCGCAGGTTTGGCTGTATTTGTCATAGGCATTGAGGTCGGGCTTTTGGGTTTAAGAAGCATGCTTGGCATTGGTACTGAGCTTGAGAATAACCCCCTGAATGTTGCAGTGGGTTTTTCAACCTTGGCTTTTATCGTTGGTCTTACCATCTGGGCACCATCAATTTTTAAAACCTTTGCCGTTATCCTTGGGCTTGTTTTGGGGCAGATTTTGGCCATTTGGTTAGGCTTAGTGCCCTACGAAGATCTTGCGGCAATTGCCAATTCAGAGCTCTTTGCCCTTCCCCCAATAGGTGATTTTGGCTGGTCATTTAATTGGCGACTAATTCCTGATTTTGCCATCGTTGGTATAGCCCTGTCTCTAAACTGCTTCGGCATTATGACGGTTGCTCAAAAATCCTATGATGCTTCATGGAAAAGACCCGATATTGAAGGAGTGAAGAGAGGGCTGGTAGCTGAGGGTATAACCAATGTTGTTTGCTCCTTGTTGAATGGAACTTCACAAACGAGTTCAGGACCAGCTGTCGGTCTAGCTCTGACCTCAGGAATTGTCAGCCGAATCGTTGCTTACATTCTTGGTGGCTTGTTTATTGTTTTGGCCTTTTTCCCACCGGTTCCCTACATTTGGAATAGCCTGTCAACGGCAGTAGTTGGAGCCATTCTTGTATTCGTGGGTGGTTTCATTACCATAACAGGGCTTCGAATCCTAATGCTGAGGCTTTTGGATAGTCGACGTACAATAGCCATCGGTCTAGCTATTATTGGGGGCGTAGGATCAGGATTATTGGCCAGAATAGCCGAGGAAGGAGCATTTTATTTCGCCCTTTTTTCGACTCCTTTGGCCTTATCGCTGAGCATTGCAATCTTCTTGAATGCGGTGTTTCTTATTAATAGCAGGAAAAAACTCACCTACGAAATCCCCTTGGGTAAGGACTGGCATAATCAATTGGATAAGATGGTTTGGGAACTGGGCGGGGCGTGGGGGGCTTCTCCTGAAACTGTAGGACGTATCATCCATTCATTGAATGAATTGATAGATGTCATTACAGGTCATGACTTGATTAATGAAGACAACAGGAAAGTCTATTTATCAGCCAGATTTTATCAATCTGGATGTACGGTAAAGATTAATTATTCAGGTATGGGTTTCAGAATAGTGAATAAGCCTCCGACACCTGAGCAAATGCTGGAAGATCCTGATTCCATTACTGATTTAGCAGGTTATTTGGTCAGACGCATAGCGGATGGTATAAAAATAAACACCTCACGAAATGGAACAACTACAGTTACCTTAGATTTTTATGATTAAACGTACATTTTCAGGGCTTGAGTATTGTCCTCTATGAAAAAATATCCTGAAAGGGTGTTCGGTAGGTAAGGAAAGCATCGTTATTCAGCCATTGTCCAATCTATGTTAATGGGGGGGCACACATATTAGGAATATTCTCAATATTATTGGTGTAAAGGTTTTTCGATGCGAAACAACCGGTGTAATTACTGGAGTTGTCGGCGGATTAAAATTTGAATGCTCAATAAAGACCTTTTGGAAATAAGAGATGGAAATTCACGAATTCAAACTACCGCAGAGCATGTTTATTCCTCGGTAATAGAAGAAAATCCTGCTTGGGATGACTTACAGCCAGGGAAAAGTGGAGAAGCAAGCTAAGTTATCTCATAATAACCGGTTGATCCGTTCGCTGTGATAGTTGGAAAAGATAAATCCGTTTGGCTTGTTATTGAATTTGAGGCAAGAACTTTATAGAGAGGAAAAGTTGCCTGTGTTCAGAAAAGCTGTTTCTGTAGGATATGTTGTATATAAATCAAACTTGGTTTCCGTTTGTGCCTGATTTTAGAGAGGTAATTGATTAAAATATGTTTGATTGAAGTTTTTTTTGGCAGTCATTTAAGGAAATGTTTTAATTTCAATTGAGAAGTTTGTATTCAGTCGACCAACCCATACATGCTTCACTCAAATAGGTTTGCCAGTTTTATTGCGGTCAATCCAACCCCAAAACATGAATAATTTTCAACATACTTTCAATCTTGATACTGGTTTTTCCTTTCTCAAAACTTATAAGAGTCGGCTTACTTACGCCTGCCAATACTGAAAGTTGTTCCTGGGTAAGGTTTTGCTCTTTACGACGCTTTATTGCTTCGATAACAATATCTTGCCAATTAAATCGAACGAACCGTTCCATCTCTTCTCCATAATTTCAATGAGCCCATTTTTGAGTTTCTCTGAACCCACTTGCGCCTCAGTTATTGCTTCCTTTGCCGCATGTAAATTCCTTCGCATATTTTCTACCGCCATATTTATAGCAGCACGCGATAATTTAAATTCCTCGCCTAGTCTAATGACACTCCTTGGCTTCAAATTTCCTATTGGTAAATTTGAAGCACCAGCAATTTTTAAGGCTATGGTTTTGTAATCGTAATACGATACTGCCAACTGATCATAAGAGGGAGTAAATCGAAACCCTTCAGGCGTATGAAACATGGCAAAGTTCTTAAAATGCATGTCTGTATTCCCAAGTAATAAACCAGCCAGGATACGATGGTACAAGGCATAATTTTGTACAGGCATGCATCCTTTTTCTCTGATAATAAAATCTGCCATATCTTGATATGCACCGTCATATTTTGCGTTAGGATTAATCCTTAGGAGTTGGCTAAATTCCTCAAAATGTATGCGCTCACCTGCTTGTCGATCAAATCTTTTAATTATCAGGGCCTGTTCATCAATCCCCTTGACTTTATCTATTTTCAACTGCACAACTTCTTGGTCTGGAAGCAAGGCCTGAAATGCACAAGTTGTCAAATACTCATTTTCAATGAATTCAAGATGATTGGGAGTAGCAAATTTCGCTATATGCGTACTTAGTTCGCCTATTTTTACTGGACGAAACAACCCGTTTTCTTCGATAATTCCAAGCTTTGGCTGGACTCCAGAGATTGAAGTTCTGGTCGAAAATAAACTCCTCTCCTTTGGATCACCTTCATGCATTAGTGCTTTGGTTAAATTATATGGTTCTGGGTCAAGAACAGAAACCGCTCCTGCACAATCAAAACCAAAAGCCAAGAGCAATTCAAAAGGTTTAACATTCCTTTTCCCAAGCAATCGTGCTTGAGCGTTATACAGCCACCCTTCTGAAATGAGGTTATCAAAAAAAGGATGCAGGGCATTCTGGCAAATATGGGGGTCTTTCTGTACAGGCAAGCCATGTGAGATAGCAGGATTACCCATTTCAATATAGCTTGGGTCATAGGTGAATATAAAACTATTTCCTGGTTCTTCACGCAGATAACCAGCAAAAAAATCTTTGTAAAATACTTTACCCCAAAATAACTGTGCCATAAAAATAAAGTCTTTTTATTAAATTTTTTAAATCAGAGATTTAAGTAAATTATATTTTATATATTATAGGAATTATTGATTTTAGGTAAATAATAACCTACTATAATTCACTATATCTGAAATATGGGCAAATATATTTAACTTGAATACTAGGGGGAAATGTGACTATTGCATGTAATCCCCAATAAATACACGACATCAAAATAAAAGCTTGCAAGTGATGCCCATAAGAGGCAGTTTATACGACCAGGTGACTCAGAAAAATGTAAAGTAAGACCTCACAGAACTAGGTTTGAGGCCGATAGTAGGCAGAAGCATTAAATTTGATGTGGTATTAAACACTTGTTTAATACAATCTAATCAGGATCTTTCAGGATAAAGTCACAATCAATCAGGATGCTTCGGGCCTGATCATAAAGTTCATCGGCTACCATAATCCTTCTCGGAAGAATACCTATCTGACCTTCCAGAACACTCATATGATTATCCAGAATAAAGACTTTTATTCCTTCCCCCTCCAAGATTGCTGTAGCGAAGGATAATTCTGTCGGGTCATTGGTACGATAGAGTTCTTTCATGTGGTTTCCCAAAATAATTGACTTATATACAGTGTATATAGATAAAGTTGGGAATGACAAACAAGACGACCTCTACAAATACTTTAGATGTTCCTCTGATCCTCCAAGAGGATCTGGCCAAGGTAGAAACCATTATCCAGGAAAGGTCAGATTCCGAACTCGTTGATCGGATTAATCAGGTGTTGCTTCATATTTTCGGAAGCGGTGGAAAAAGATTCAGACCGATGCTAACTCTTTCGGCCGCCAGATTGCTGGGTTTTGAAGGAAAAACGCATCTTAATCTTGCGGCCGCTGTGGAGTTCGTACATACAGCGACACTTGTTCACGATGATGTCGTTGATCAAAGTAAACAAAGGAGAGGAAAGCCGGCAGCCAATTTTCTTTGGGATGATAAAACTTCGGTTCTGGTAGGTGATTATCTGTTTGCAAGATCATTCCAACTTATGGTTTCAGCAGATTCTCTTCGTTCCCTGGCTGTCTTGTCGGATGCTTCTGCCACAATTGCTGAGGCCGAGGTTCTACAACTCGTGAATCAGAATAATTCATCCATTACAGAAGATGCCTATTTGACGGTGATAAAGGGGAAAACAGCAGCGTTGTTTTCTGCTGCGACTGCTGTCGGGGGAATTGTTGGCGGGGGCACAGATAAACAGATCAAGGAATTAACGGAATTTGGCAATAATTTGGGTATTGGATTCCAGATAATGGATGATCTTTTGGATTATGAAGGATTTTCTTCAGATCTGGGAAAAAATGTAGGGGATGACTTCAACGAAGGGAAACTAACCCTTCCGGTTATTCTTGCCATTAAGCAGGCTGACTTAGAGGAAAAAACATTTTGGAAAAGGGTTTTTGAAGAAAATATCATTATTGAGGGAGACCTTGATAATGCCTTGGCTATTTTACAGACACGAGGCATCATAGAAGAGGTAAGGACGCAAGCCTTTGCTTGGTCGGAGAAAGCCAAAGATTGTCTGGCAGAACTTCCAAATAATCAAATCACAACATTCTTGCGGGATCTGGCTGATGTTTCCGTGGCAAGGAAAAGTTGATCAATTGGGAAGAATTCTCGTTGGCTGGACCCACCATTCGGGTGCAAAACGATTGATCACCACAGCGGCATTTGATACCTGTGTGTAGTTTTCAAAAAGACCAAAACAAGTACCACCGGAACCTGACATTCTAGCCAAAAAACAGCCTTCTTGCTCCCTTAGGCAGGATAGTATGGTTTTGATTTCAGGACACAGTTGAAAAACAGGTAGTTCAAGGTCATTCCTTTGCTCTCTTAACCAGGTTATAACCTCACTCTTGATTCCGCCAGACGGGTAAGGGGTCTGTGGTGGATTGTTCACCTCAGCAAGGCTTTCGTAGACTTCCCTGGTGAGAACCGGCTTATTCGGATTAACAAGTAACACTGGAAAATCAAAAAAGTTATCAAGGATGGTTATCTTTTCTCCTATCCCCTTGACCATGGAGGGTTTGCCGGTTAGGCAAACAGGCAGATCAGAACCAATAGAAGTCAAATGGTCCAAATTGTTCGGTAGTGGGCAACCTAAGTAGTCGGTGGCAAGTCGAAGCGCCAAAGTAGCATCCATCGACCCCCCACCCAAGCCTGCTGCAACTGGAATGGATTTGAACAGCTTTAACTGAAAACTCTTTCCTTTTGGTTCAATCAGCCGTAAAATCGATAAAATGATATTATCCTGCACCGGTGGAAGGGTCTTGCTGAAAGCACCTTCAACTCGCAAAGAAAATCTATCTGCAGGTTTTAACTCAAGATGATCTCCAAATTCGGTAAAGGCAACCAAACTGTCAAGTTCATGGTAACCATTGGCACGTTTGCCAGTTACATGCAGGGTCAGGTTTAATTTGGCGTGTGCAATCCCCTTCACGGTAGGTTATCTGCTATTGCTCTTCAAACATTCTAAGGCCCTCTTCCAGGCCATGCGTGAGTTTGAGTTGAATTTTCGTTTTGAGAGGTTCTTGCGGTTCAAGTTCCAACGCTCTACGCCATTCCCTTTTGGCCAAATCTTCTTCCCCCATGACCCAATAGACTTCAGCAATGTGATCTATGACTTCCGGCTCATTGGGGGTTATACGATCAGCTTTCTGCAAATTCTCCAACGCCTCTGCCAATTTCCCGCGGCGATACAAAATCCAGCCGAGAGAATCCACATAGTAACCATTATCAGGCTCAAGTTCCACCGCCTTTCTGATAAAGTCCTCCGCTTCATCAAGCTTGATATTTTGGTCCGCAAGTGTGTACCCTAGGTTATTCAATATCAATGCGTTATCGGGCGATAATTCCAAGGCAGAACGCCAATCAATTTCGGCATTTTCCCAATCTTTGAGAAAATAATATGCGTTTCCTCGCCAGTAATAGATGTTCCAGGTTTCAAGATTATCTTCTTGGGCGATTTCAATGGCTCTGCTGATACTGTCAATGGCCTCAGTATAATCGGCATTGAAATAATGCAGTTCACCCAGTTGGGCCCATAAACCAATCGAGTTGGGTTTGAGTTCCAGCGCTTGTTCAACAATCGCCATGCTTTGGTTAGTATCACCCATTTCATAATAAATTTCGGCTTGCAAGGCTGATGAAGCCAGAAAATAAGGATTCCCTGGCAAGATACCGGTCAGTGGTTTCAAGGCCAATTCATAACTTTCAAGGTAAAGCAGAGTAAAACTGGCTGCAAAATCGAGGGTTATATCATCTGGATTAAGGTAGCTCGCCAATCGGAACAAAGCGAGTGAATCACCGGAAGCATCAGAATTATTGGTCGATATCCTGGCGACTGATGACAGAAGTTTGGCCATACCCTCCTGAGCTGTAACAGTCACATTCAAATCGGACGTATCACCCGTTGAAAAATACTCACCAAGTTTCAGAAAAGGGACTTTTCTTGGTTCGATATCCGATAATATGAGTAAATCATATTCTTCCTTGGCAAGGTCATTTTTGCCTTGCTTGAGTAATATTTGAACCCTGAGAAAGAGAACTTCATTTTGTAGTGCGGGGGGGTAGTTGGTAACTATCCCCAAGGTATCAAGGGCCATTTGGTAATCACCTGTTGAAGCAAGAATCAGGCTCTCAGAAAAGGATCTCAGGAAACCAGCATCTTCACCCATTTCTTCTTGAAAAATCTCCAATGACTTTTCCACAGAACCTTCACCAAAGGTAGCCCACCCTTTAAACAGGGAAGTAAGTGGAAAATTCAATTGGGTTTCCTCAACTGAGGTTTTTACAGCATCGTAATCATATCGTTTAAACAGATCGATCAAATTGACTATTCGGGCTAAGACGAATTCACTTTCCATATCCAGCAAATTATTGGCGATTTCAATAGCTTGAACAATGTCGCCAGTTCCCACATAGGCCTTCAAGGCCAATTCAAGGACTTCTGGATTTTCGAACGCTTCATCTGGCAATTCCTTAATGAAACCCTCAGCAACATCATAACGATACTCATCGACAGCATATTCAGCTGCCAAAAAGGTACCAAGAAAGTCTTGTCCCTTAAGAGGAGAGCAAACCAGGAAGGTCAGCACCAGCAAAACCCTGCCTATATGGATAAATCTACACATTACCAAATTGTCCTTCCTTTATGACCTTCACGAGTTTATCTACTGCCAGATATTCAATTATACCTGAATTCCACAATATTAGATTAACCAACGTCAACCAGTATACATTTTTCTGTGATATTCCTCAAAATCAGGATATCACATATTGGGGTAATTGGGGCCATCTCCACCTTGAGGTGTACACCAGTTGATATTTTGGCTTGGGTCCTTGATATCGCAAGTTTTGCAATGTACACAATTTTGGTAGTTAATTTTAAACTCTTTATCACCAGCACTGTTCTTGAGAACTTCATAAACCCCAGCCGGGCAATATCTTTGGGCGGGTTCCGAGTAGTTTGGAAGATTGAAGTCTATTGGAATTTTGGGATCGTTCAGTCGTAAATGTACAGGTTGCCCTTCTTCGTGGTTGGTACCCGAATAACTAACATTGGTCAGGCGGTCAAAACTGATTTTGCCATCAGGTTTTGGATATTCTATTTCTTTATGCCTGCATGCTTCTTCTGTACTTTCGGCATCAGATTTGCCGTGTTTTATTGTTCCAAAGGGGCTGGCGCCAAAGAGAGTTGAACTCCACATATCCATGGCCCCCAAAGCAAGGGAACCATAAAGACCATACCGAGACCACAAGGGCTTAACATTTTTTACCTTCTTCAGATCCTTGCTTATAGGACCATTTCGAAGTTGTTGTTCATAACCTACCAATTCGCTGTTGTCCAAATTCTGTGCCAAGGCATCACTCGCGGCATTCGCAGCGAGAATACCACTTAACATGGCATTGTGGTTGCCCTTGATCCGTGGTACGTTGACCAACCCGGCAGCACAACCCACCAGGACACCTCCCGGGAAAGTTACTTTGGGAATTGATTGCCAACCACCCTCGGTTATAGCCCTTGCGCCATAGGCAATTCTCTTGCCTCCCTCCAAAAGCGAACTCACCAAAGGATGATGCTTGAACCTTTGAAACTCCATGTAGGGGTGGATGTATGGGTTGGCATAATTAAGATGAACGACAAACCCCAGGCTAATCTGATTCTTCTCGGTGTGATAAAGGAACGAACCTCCCCCGGTTCTTCTATTTAACGGCCAACCGGCCGTATGTGTAATACTACCCGGCTTATGTTTTTCAGGATCAATCTCCCAAATCTCCTTCATTCCAAGTCCAAATTTTGGATGGTCGGAATCCCGATCAAGATTGTACTTGGCAATAACCTGTTTGGTTAAAGATCCACGTGCCCCCTCACACAGAAATATAAATTTTCCTTTAACCTCAATGCCAGGTTCATAGTTCTCCCCAGGAGTTCCATCGGGTCGTTTGCCAAACTCCCCGGCAACCACCCCTTTTACCTCGTCATTGTCACCAAAAACAAGTTCCGAACAGGCCATGCCGGGATACACTTCCACCTCCAATTCTTCGGCCTTTTCGGCCATCCATCTGCAAACGTTGGCCATCGAAACGATAAAATTGCCATGATTGTTCATAAGTGGGGGCATAGACCAATTCGGAATCCTGATTTGCCCGCCTTCCCCAAGGAGATAAAAGTTGTCTTCTGTAACAGGTATATTCAAGGGGGCATTAAGCTTCTTCCAATCAGGCATCAAGGTATTCAATCCTATTGGATCCAAGACAGCCCCAGAAAGGATATGGGAGCCAACTTCAGCACCTTTTTCCAAAACGCACACTTCCAGATCCGGGTTATTTTGCTTCAACCTTATGGCCGCCGAAAGCCCTGCGGGTCCTGCACCAACAATGACAACATCAAATTCCATCACTTCGCGTTCAATTTCAGACATTTTACCTTCCCACCATGAACCGTTTTCCACTGATTAATAATTGTGAGTTAAAACTTCTTAAACTTGTGCTTCCTTTTTCAAACAATAATCCGTTTGCAATAGGTAAACTCTTAATAAATATTACAACAAGAAAGAAGATCTAAAGAAAATTTCTTTGAATTGCCTGTAGGTAAGCCTGTAGCATGATTAAGCAACTTTTATGGGTAGATCACCACTTTCGATGGTTTCTGCTCCTATTGTTGCAAATGATGTGTTGTGAATTACATTCCTAAATACATATGACAATTTTTTCTACGAGTTTCATTGTTTGAATTCTTCTCACTAAGGAGTAACCTTTTTCAGGTTGAATTATCAAATTAGAATTTTTTATGGACAGAATTTTTATTACCAAGAAGGGTGTTACTGAAATCGAGGACGAGTTGAAAAAACTGATCTCGACGGACCGGCGACAAATCATCAAAGCCATAGCCGATGCAAGAGCACTAGGAGACCTGAGTGAGAATGCTGAATACCACTCGGCGAAAGAAAAACAGGGATTAATAGAAGCCCGTATTTCCTACCTTAAGAACATTCTTGCCAAAGCCGAAATCATAGATGTTTCCCTCTTGAATGGATCAATCAAATTTGGTGCAACGGTCTCTCTGGAAGATGAAGAATCAGGCGAAGAGGTAACTTATCAAATTGTTGGTGAACCGGAAGCCAATCTCGAAAAAGGGAAACTGAACGTACGAACCGCAATGGGCAGGGCTCTGATCGGGAAGGATGAAGGTGACAGCATTACCGTGCAAGCGCCCAATGGAGAAAGGTACTATACTGTGTTGAAGGTAAGTTACACCTAGGGAGAACAAACATTTTTGGAAGCGATAAAAACAGTTTAGACGACGGATTGAAGATGGTTGCCCTCCGAAAATATACCGCATATGGGATTGCGGCAGTGGTGACGGTATTGTGGGTATTGTTTTTCTCGGAGGTTAGCCGAGGGGGCTTTGCGAATGAAAGCTCTCAGAATAACAGAAGCGCAATGCGTTTTATCATTGGAATAAGCCCAATCCTTGTGTTCTGGCTGGCAGCAGAACTCTTTAATATTGCAACCTTGAATCGTGACCGCTACAGAGAACTCAGGAAGAAAGTTGATAAAATGCAGGGCGAACTTGATCACCTTTCTTTCGGTGAAAGAGATAAGTTCATGAATCCTTCCAGAGATAATACTCCAGCGACCGTGGATGATACGGAAGCAGAAGAAGTTTCTCCTCCCCCGGAAATATCAGAGCCTAATGATGAAGACCTAACCAAAGAGGTCGAACCGGACCTTGGTTCTCCTGCTACGAAAGGGGAAACTCAAGACGAGATAAGTAAGCTTGAGGAATGGAACCTTGATGCCGCCACGCTCACCAGAGCATTTAATCTGCCAAACGATGAGAATGATACAGAGGGCTATGATGCAATTGAAGCAGCAGTAAAAATTGAATCCCTCTCAACCTTACTGCAGAATTCCCATCAAATCCTTTATACATTGGCAGATTATGACCTGATCATGGATGATTTGGAAATTGATATGGGGCTGATATCCACTTGGCGTAAATTTGCAACCGATAGTCCCGAGGGCATGATTTCGTCCTTGGGGGGAACAGGGACTTTTCTTGAAATTGACAAGGTGACAAGTATCGTGGCAGAGAATAACGACTTTGAGGAGCGGGCCAACTCCTTCAATAAACAAATGGAGGAGTTTATTTCCCAAGCCATTCCACAACTTACAGATGATGAAATCAAGGACCTAGCTCAAACCAGAACATTTAGAGCCTTTTTGTTGCTCGGTCAGGTTTTCAATTCAGGTGGATAAGAGATAGATCTAGGTCCAGAAACTGCTGTAGGGGTAGTACTTAACCAAAGCACCCTTTTCTATTTGCCGGATATCATCTCCCAGTTCGACCAAGCCTTCGGACCAGGCCAAACTGGTTGTAAGACCTGACCCTTCAGAACCGAAAACTTCCACCTGACCAGCTTTGTTTGATCTGGCACGCAGGTACTCCCTTCGACCTGCTTTCTTGCTTTTTTGAAAGGCTGCTGGAATCATAAAACCTACTGGAGGTTTCCATTCTTGACCGGACAGAATCTGCATGGCAGGATACCCGAAGATCAGGGAGCAGACAAAGGCGGCAATGGGATTGCCCGGGAGACCAAAAATAACGGTGCTTTGCCATCTTGCCAAGGCGAGAGGTCGGCCAGGCTTGATAGCTATTCGCCAAAAATTGAGGTCGCCTTCCCTAGTCAAGAGATCAGAAATGTAATCTTCTCTACCGGAAGAAGCTCCACCCGATGTCAGGATAAGATCGCAACTTGATGCTCCTTCATCCAGTTTGGCTCGAACCTCTTTGCGGTTATCTCTAACCATTCCAAGGTCAACAGGTGTGAAGCCAAACTTGTCAATCAAGGCCAGGATCATTGGTCTATTCGCATCAAAAACCTTTGCCGGATCAGACGACGAGCCTGCTTGCAGCAATTCATTCCCCGTGGACAACACCCCCACCCGCAGTCGAGGATGTACTTTAATTGTATCTATACCTGCGGCGACCAAAGTGGCAATGTCATGAGTTCTTATTCTGTGACCTTTGGCGAACAATAGATCACCCACGGTAATATCTTCACCAGCCAAGCGGGTATTGGCACCTTTTTTTGGTTTGTAATCAAACTGGAGGAGGTTACCCTGAATTTTCGAAAATTCCTTCAGTTGAACGGTGTCAACGCCCTTGGGTAAAGGTGCCCCGGTCAAAATTCTTCTGGCTTTACCCATCGGAACTGGTTCATCAGGGATGATACCGGGTGCAATATATCCTTCCTCCAATTCCAGTTCATTTTTACTCGAAAGTGAAGCAAAGGAAAATCCAAATCCATCAACGGCCGAGTTACTCATGGCGGGATTATCCCTGCAAGCCGAAATTGACTCGGCCAGAACCCTGCCAGAAGCTTCGCCAAGGGTAATTTCCTCTGTTTTACCAATGGGTTCAAGATTTGACTGAATTCGATAGATGGCTTCATCCACGGGAAGCCATTTTACACCGGGAGGCATGGCAAAACAGTCGTTATTCATGGCATTAGGTCTTTTTGATCGTGAGTTTGAAGGATTTGATCATAAAATCAGCAATACCTACTATATCATCAATGTCAAAGAGAGGTAAGTTGCTATCTTGCACTGGCTTGTCACTTGCTATGGCCAAGACATGGGGGTCATTGGGTGCAATTGCTGCTCCGACAGAATCGTCTCTCCGAACCTCAAGTTTAGGAATCGAACTCGTCTTAAATCCTTCAACAATGACAAGATCTACATGAGCCAATTTTTTGACCAGGTTGATCAGATCAGGCTTTTGCTTTTCTTCTCTTTCCTGGATAAGAGCCCATCTCTTGGAAGAAACAACAAGAACTTCGTTCGCTCCTGCCTTCCGGTGTCTGTAACTATCTGTACCTGGTTGGTCTATTTCGAAATTATGGTGGGCATGCTTGATGGTCGAAACCTGGTATCCTCTGCTGGTCAATTCTGCCACCAGGGAAGTTGCAAGTGTCGTTTTGCCAGAGTTTTTCCAACCTGCGATACCAAGAATGTTCATGACACGTACTTCATAAGTTTTGAGGCGTCCTTCAAGTCATCGGGTGTGTTGATATTGAAAAAGGGATCTACTTTCTGAATTGGAAATTCAACCAGCTTTGCATCATGCTGATCCGTCCATAATACAATTTTACGAACACCCTGCTCAAGGTTGACCTTCAAATCACCTCTGAGTTCCACCGACCACAATCCAAAAGTGGGATGTCTTAGTATTCTACCTGTCACCTTATCTTTTGTCGCCGCAAGTACAATACATTTCTTACACTTCATCTGTTCTTCCTGCAACCGGGAAACAAGGTTTTGAGGGAAGAAAGGTGTATCCCCGGCGATAGTTACAACAAGTGAATATCCCTCTTTATACGCCCATTCCATGCCGGCATGTATACCTGCCAGTGGTCCAAACTTTTCCTCAAAATGGTCGGGTAATATAGGCAAACCATAGTGGGAGTATAGTTCAGGATCGTGATTGGTATTCAAGGCGAGATTAGAAACCTGGGGTTTTATTCTGTTGATAACTGTATCAAGAATTGCCTTGTTTCCTATGGTTTTAAGGGTTTTATCACCACCTCCCATCCTGGTCGCCAGACCACCAGCCAAAATGACACCAGCAACAGGAAGTGGTTGATGCTTTGAGGTTGTCATAAATCCGATCTCAAAATTTTATATGTCAAGGATTTCGAGATCCTTTACGTTGGTACTTTTGGGCTTCATCCTTTATACCCTCCGGACTAACATTTCTGTCCAACCGCTCTTCTCCCGCCAGGCAAACAAACCTTTTCCCCCTCATTCTGCCAATTAGGGTAAGGTTTACCTGTCGTGCGATTTCAACTCCCCATGCCGTAAAGCCGGATCGTGATACCAATACAGGAATGCCCATCAGCGCAGTTTTCAGAATCATTTCCGAGGTCAATCTGCCGGTCGTGTAAAGAATTTTATCTTCTGGTTCGATATTGTTGGTTTTCATCCATCCATTTATTTTGTCGACAGCGTTATGGCGTCCGACATCTTCCATATAAACCAGCGTCTTGTCTTCCTGACAGAGGACAGTTCCATGAATAGCCCCGGCTTCCAGATAAAGACTGGGGGTTAAATTGATGACTTTGGCCAGATTATACAGCCAGGAGGTTTTAACCTCCAGATAGGGTAATTTCAAACCTTCTATCAATTCCATTTGATCACCAAAAACAGTACCTACCGCACACCCACTCGTTCGAACCTTCTTTTGAAGCTTACTCTCATAATCGGTTTGTTCACTTGTACGAACGACTACTGTTTGCAACTCGTGTTCATAATCTATACGCTGTATCAACCTATAAGACCGTAGCATACCTTGGTTAAAGAGGAAACCCAAGGCCAGAAACTCGGGGTAATCCCCAATGGTCATTACAGTAACAATTTCAGTGGAGTTCAGAAATATGGTTAGAGGCTTTTCTTCAACAACCTTGATTTCCTCATGCTTACCTTCATGTGTTAACCCCTTGACGCTTCTTGTCAGCCCAGGGTGTTTTGGATCTGGAAGTATAATGTAATTACCTTGCCGTATGGAATCTGCCATTTCTCTTGTAGTTCTCTATAAGGGCGCACTAACTCTCGAATTAATACTGTAGATTATAATTATGATTGCTCAATATCAAAATGTCTTCAGCAACAATTACTAAATTAATTGGCTATTCACCGTTTTTAGTGAATAATTCATCTGTTGGCGCCCTCGGGGTATAGGTCCAGACCTCCCAAATGGAAATAAATGTCGGTCATGAACCGTTTCTTGTTCAGATACCCCCTACTTTTCTGCTTTATGCCGATATGAGACTGTGAAAGTATTCAAACGAATTCTTCAAAAGATCATTTCCACACCAAGAAAATGTGCCTTTGGGCTGTTTTTTGCAAACGAACGTCCTAAAAACAACACATACATGTCTCGAAAGGACACATTAGCTCGGCACATAACAGTTAAATGTGACTTCCTGCCTTAGGCGCTAGAATACTTTCACAGTCTCATATCGGCATAAAGCAGAGGAGTGAGACCCGCTCCTTTATTATGAACACAAAATGGACACCGGACCACTTACTCCGGCACGTCCGATCCCATTGGGCGATTTAGAACTCGCTTCATTGGGTTCTTGATGTAACAATGAACGACGATGATTGACGCAACCCTACTGGACCGGGGCCGGAGACCTTGGCAGTCATGCGACGGTTCGCCCTAAATCGGGATCGTTTGGCCGTAGACAAAAGGACACCATCCATTCGGTGAAGACTGAAAAAAGCCGGATGGAATCACAATTTTGCGTTGAAACGCATCAGTGTGGCAGAACTTCTACCTGAAAAGGGGGCAATTCAAAAGCGATAGCCCTGGAAGAAACTCTTACAAACATTGCAATGGTGACTGGAATGTTTAAGTTAAACCGATATCAAGACCTTTCCAAATAAAGGAACAATAATGGAAATAAAAATCGAAGAATGGACTGTCGGGAAACTCATTGAATTTGAGAAAGAAAACTCGCTTCGTGTTAACCACGAGTATCAGCGTGGGTTACGGTGGACTAATTTTCAAAAGCAAATGTTTATTGACTCTATTTTCCGAGGATATTCAATACCAGCATTCTATTTTCATAAGACAATAGCTTCGCAATCCAAAAATGTATTTTATGACATTGTCGACGGGCAGCAAAGAATAGATGCCATCAAGAGCTTTAGTGATGGTGCTTTTGAATTACTTGATCCAACCGGTGACATAGGATTTAAATTTCCGAATTTTATGAAGGATGATTCTTGCCCATGGGGTGGTAAACGTTTTGCTGAACTTCAACCGAATCTTCAGAAACAATTAAAAGATCACAAGATTGTCGTCTATGAAATTAAAACCAATAATGTAAATTCCATTAGAGATCTATTCATTCGTCTGCAAGGGGGGACTCCACTTACTCCCCAAGATAAAAGAGATTCTTGGCCAGGACATTTTACCGAATTTGTATTGCGAGTTGGTGGAAAGAAAGGAGTAGATAAGTGGTATGGTTGTCCTTTGTTTACTGAAATTGCCAAAGTAAACAATGAAAGTAACAGGCGACAGCTAGTTGCTCAGATTTTTATGCTTTATTGGAATATCCAGAAAGAAAACAAATTTTGCGACATTAAATCTGCAAATATTGATGAATTTTATCATTCCCATGTAGACTTCGATGAAGATTCGAAGGAAGCCAAAGCTTTTTTGAAGGCTTGCAATAAACTTCATGGGATATTTGAAGGAAATCCAAAACTTGTTGGACATTATCTGATACATCTGTTCCTTTTGGTTAACCAGTTAATGGCAGAATATGCTAGCGGTTGGGAAAGCCAATTGGTAAATAAGTGGCATGAATTCGATAATCGGCGCCAGCAAGCTTCAAAGGATGTAAAAGAAGGCAATGAAGGTGTATTCAATCAATACTATCTTAGATACGGCCTACATGCCCAGACACGATCAGATAGTGCAACAACAATTAGACAAAGGCATGTGTTTTTTGTCGAAGAAATGCTGGAATTACTTAATCCTGAAAAATTGGATAAGAAGCGGGTATTGTCGAATCTTGAACGCCAAACCGTATTTTTTCGAGATAAGGGTATCTGTCAATGGTCTCGAATGAAAGGGCATACACGACAAGTGTTGTGGGACGAAGCTGAAATTCATCATGTCATTCCCTATTCCAAAGGTGGTAAAACAGATATAGGGAATTCTGCACTGGTACATCCCGATTGGCATCCCAAAACAGATCAAGAAGTGGCAGAATTTCGTGATTGGTGGCAACAAAATCATCCTGATAATGGAAATAATCAACCCCGTCGGTCCAATGGAAAAAAACCAGTACCACCTGATGGGACAAAAATAAAGTTTTTATTCAATAATAAGGAACATCATGGGGAATATCTGGGAGGTAAAATAGTTCTAACTGGGGATGGCGGTAGGTCAGTGACTTGCTCAAGTTTGTCTGATGCATCCCGTAAAGTAACAAATACTCCCAGAAATGGTTGGCGTGATTGGTTCTTATTGCTTCCAAATCAAGATGAATGGATACCGGCAGATGATTGGCGAAGAGATCAAATAGTGTAAATTACGGCTTCTTCGTCAGAAAGAAACCCAAATGGTGGTTGGAAGTTCACCAAACGCCTACCTTCCCTAATCTTTTTTTTTGCAAGTATCAAGAAACTTTATTTTGATATTGGGGTTTCTCTGGCGGTCCGTTTTACATCCCGACGCAAATCACTCAAAGTAATGCTAAATGAAATGTTGTTTCCTACGATGTTTCGGTGAGGGGAGATACACATAAAACTCTTTCTTCTATTTCTCATGTTTCTGGAAGCTGAATCCAACGATCAAAAGCATTTTCTTCCATCCAATTGTTTAACCATTTGGACCTCAATTCCATGTCGCAATAAAGGTGTTGCAGTCCTGTCAGAAGGCCCGGCATGTCATCATGACACGTGCGACCGAGATCAATGCCGGCAATGTCAATGTCACCGAGTTCACGGTGGGGCTTGATGACAGGTCTCATCGGTCAAAACCTACGAAGATTTATGGATATTAGATGAAAAAAGGCTCTGAAACGGGTAAATACCAGAATAAAACCGATCTTCATCGTAACTTCTCGATTCCAAACCCTTGTTGTCAAGGGATCAAACAATATTGGCAGGGCTATCGCTTTTGAGAGGGCTTATTCTCAGGTAAAAGTCCCGCCGAATGGAGGCGTTGCAACGCCTCATCGTGATTCCATCTGGCTTTTTTTAAGTCTTCCCCGAATGGACGGGGGCTTCTTATCTCCAGCCAAACGGAGCCTTGTCGGGACAGGTGTCACCGCACGAGAGAGACAATCAATAGGGTCATCATTAGCATGTCATGAAGATCGTGGCGAGGTGCATGACGACATTGGATATCTGTAATCCCCTCACAATCAGGGGAATCATTCGTTATCTTTTGAGCCTCAATAGAATGATGCTGTTTTTGAGACCGTCTGGGAGTAAATAACCAAAAGAGGAAATAAGAATTTTAAAAGCGATTACCCTAGGTACTTGGGTGATTTATTCTCAGTTTTTAAAGACAATCTGGATAGATTTACGAGAAAAAGAGGACTTTCTTGAAAAATAATCCAAAACCCATAAATCTTGTATATCCTATATTGGGCAGGTCATGATACCTCAGACATATACTTCTCAGCAGGCGGAACTACTCGCTATCAAGGTTTTGGAATGGATTGCAACCAACCACAATCTTTTTGGAGCCTTTCTAAATATGACCGGAAGCACCAAAGAGTCCATTTCCGAAAATATTGCCAATGTTGAATTTTTAGCCTCTGTTCTGGATTTTTTCCTCCTGCAAAATGACAGGGTAATTCAGGAATGCTGTGAGGCCCTTTCTGTTGCACCCGAAGATCCCCTCAAGGCCAGGAGAGCTTTACCTGGAGGTGAAGAAGTCAATTGGACATGACTCTACCATCAAAAGGTTTCAAGGGGATAATTTTCGATAAGGATGGAACTCTTTTTGATTTTCAAAGGACCTGGTCCCCTTGGATGGTAAATCTTTTGCAAATTCTTTGTGATGGAAATGAGGAACGTTCAAGAAGAGAAGGATATTTATTGGGATTTGACCTTGATAAGCAACGCTTTCTTTCCAGTAGCCTGTTTATAGCGGGAACCCCCCTGCAGTTTATAAACCAGCTGACGAACCAATTCAAGGATTGGAAAAAAAGAGATTTGATCAAATTACTAGTGGACTTAACCGAAAGTACAGAGCAAATTGAAGTTGTGCCATTGCAACCAATCTTTACAAGTTTGCAAGGTGATGGTTATGTCTTGGGGTTGGCAACCAACGACAGCACAAGGGATGCTAAAAGGCACTTGGTGGGAAAGGATCTTCTGAAACATTTTGATTTTGTGGTAGGTTTTGACAGCGGCTATAAATCAAAACCGGATCCCGAAATGTTACTGGCGTTTTGCCACAGGACACAAATCCCTCCTAAGAATACAGTGATGGTTGGGGACAGTAATAGTGATCTGATCGCAGGAAAAAGAGCTGGGATGTTTACCGTGGCCGTACTTTCTGGAGTGTCAAGGTCAGAAGAACTTGAACAAAATGCAGATTTGGTAATAAGAAATATCAGTGACCTTCAGAAATCATTAGAGAAGTCCAAGATAAGCGAATGAAGTTCCAAAAAGAAAATTAAAAAAGCAAAGCCCAATTGCTTTTCTGATTAATTTGGTGTTTTTGTTTGCAGGGAGTATTTCTGGATTTTAGGAAATTTTTTCTGGGTAGTTTCGGGAGATTGAAATATGCTTGGCAAGAGAAGGGGAAGAAGCGGTGGAAGATCAGCAAATATTCATCTTCGAAGCACCAAGATATTTGATCAGATGCCTTGGCATTTACCCTACAACACAGATGACCCAACCGAGCCTTTGGACGAAGAGGGTGTTCGAAAGATTCACGAAACTGGCCTCCAGATAATGGAGAATATTGGTATTGAGTTTTTGAACGAGGAAGCGCGGGCTATTTTCAAAAAGGCGGGTTGCAAGGTTGAAGGTACCAATGTAAGACTTGATCGGGGTTTTGTCATGGAAATGGTTAAGCACTGCCCTTCGCAGTTTACCATGATACCTCGGAATCCTGATCGTGAAGTGATTGTCGGGGGAAAGTATATGCTTTTTGGCTGTGTTTCCTCGCCACCTAATTACTGGGACCTCGAAAATGGCAAGCAAGTGGGAACACAAGAACATTTTCGCAACTTTCTAAAGTTAACCCATTATTTCAACTGTATTCATTTTGCCTGTGGTTACCCCGTCGAACCAGTCGATATACACCCCTCCATTCGACATCTTGAATGCTTGTTTGATAAACTCACCCTCACCGATAAAGTTACGCACGCCTATTCGCTTGGAACTGAAAGGGTTGAGGATGTCATTGAAATGGTAAGAATTGCTGGCGGGTTAACACATGAGGAATTTGATTCCAAGCCAAGAATGTTTACCAATATCAATTCAACATCACCTTTAAAACACGATTGGCCCATGATTGATGGAGCCATGCGATTGGCAAGAAGAGGACAGCCCGTGATTGTTACCCCATTTACTTTGGCAGGTGCAATGGCACCGGTAACGATGGCTGGCGCCGTGGCCTTATCAATGGCAGAAGGGTTGGCAGCTATTGCCTTGTTGGAATATATCAATCCTGGAACCCCGATTGTCTTCGGTACCTTTACTTCAAATGTTGATCTCCGTTCTGGCGCGCCAGCATTCGGTACACCCGAATACGTTCGTGCTACCCAAATGACAGGCCAGCTGTGTCGGTTTTATGGATTGCCCTTGCGGGCAACCAATGCTTGCGCCGCCAATGTGCCGGACGGCCAGGCCATGTGGGAAAGCATGAATTCGATGTGGTCTGCAGTTCAATCACAGGTTAACATGGTGTATCATGCTGCTGGATGGTTGGAGGGGGGATTGATCTCAAGCCCGGAGAAATTTATCATGGATTGTGAAACGCTCCAGCAGTTTCAAAGGTATTTTGAGAAAGAAGTTTATGGAACCGATGAGAAAGACCTAGCCTTGGAGGCGATATCTGAAGTTGGATCTCACGGTCATTTTTTTGGTGCTGAACACACGCAGGAAAGATATACGTCAGCCTTTTATGAGCCATTTCTAAGTAATTGGCAAAACTATGAAGCGTTTGAACTGGGTGGCGGGGAATGGACAGCTCAAAGGGCCCACAAAATGTACAAGAAAATTCTTGCTGATTATGAGACCCCACCTATGGACATAGCCATCAAGGAGGAACTGGCCGCCTTTGTCAAAAGAAGAATTGCTGAGGGAGGAGCACCAACAGACTTTTGAACTTAAGTAACGGTTTACCAAAGGGAAAGTGCATTGGATTAATGAACTGTTCCAGAAGGAGGCACCAAGCAGAATTTATTATCTAAATCCAACGTTCTAATAATTTCTTTCAATTTGTAAAAAATTGTGAGACAATAAATCGAAACTCAATGCAAATTTTTGAGACAATAATGAAGGGAGAAAAAATTATGGACCAAATCAATTCAATAATTAATACCGTTAACGCCTTCGCCTGGGGCCCTCCGATGTTGGGAATCCTCGGTGTAACCGGGGTACTTTTGACTTTGGGGCTGGTGTTTATGCCTTGGCGAAAAGTCGGGTATGGCTTCAGGCTACTCTTTGCCAAGGATGATAGTGCTGATGGCGCTGATGGTGAGGTAAAACCGTTTAATGCTTTGATGACGGCACTATCGGCAACGGTGGGAACAGGAAATATTGCAGGGGTGGCAACCGCGATAGCTTTGGGGGGACCTGGAGCTATTTTTTATATGTGGCTCATCGCTCTTTTTGGTATGGCAACAAAATATGCTGAGGCAGTTTGTGCCGTAACTTACCGTGAGGTTGACCAGGAAGGAAAATATGTTGGGGGCCCAATGTACTACCTTCGCAATGGGGTAGGAAAATTTGCCCCTGAATTAGGCAAGTCTCTAGGATTGCTATTTGCTATCTTCGGGGCCATCGCAGCCTTTGGCATTGGCAATGCGGTTCAGGTAAATTCCATGGCCACAGTTTTAGAAAACAGTTTCTCGGTTCCGACCTTCATTACCGGTATAATTGTCGCTGGACTGGCAGGGGTTGTCATTATTGGTGGCATCCAGAGAATTGGTGAAGTCGCTGGTAAATTGGTTCCAACCATGATTGTACTGTATGTCGGTGCAGCACTCATTGTTATTCTACTGAATATCACCGAGGTTCCTGCAGCCATAGGCTTGATCTTCAAGCATGCCTTTACACCTGCTGCGGCCACAGGAGGTTTTGCTGGTGCAGCAGTTGCTGCCGCCGTTCGTTTCGGAGTTGCAAGAGGTGTGTTCTCCAACGAATCAGGCTTGGGTTCGGCTGCCATTGCTCATGCTGCTGCCAAAACCAATAATCCCGTAAGGCAAGGCATCATTGCCATGTTGGGCACCTTTATTGATACCCTAATAGTTTGCACAATGACCGCCTTGGTTATCATCACTTCTGGTGCATGGTTGATGGAGGTTGATGGCGGTGGTCTTACAGGAGCTGTTCTGACATCAACGGCTTTTGATTTATCAATTCCGGGTGGACAATATATCGTAACAATCGCTCTTGCGATTTTTGCCTTTACAACCATCCTTGGTTGGTCTTACTATGGCGAGAGGTGTTGGCAATATTTGTTCAGTGAAAAAAGCGTATTGGTCTATCGGGTTCTATGGATCTTGGCAGCGCTTGCATTTGCCAACTTCAAAGTTGACCTTGTTTGGAATCTTGCCGATACGCTTAACGGCCTGATGGCAGTTCCCAATCTGGTTGGGCTCTTGTTATTGTCACCAATGGTCTTTCAGGTAACCAGGGAATACTTTGATAAGGAAGCCAACAAAAGTTCAACTTGAACTAAAGTGGGCTGAACGTAGGTTGTAAGACGATCAGTCCCAGAAATTAACCCCGGGTGCATTTCCCGGGGGTTTCGACTTGTTAGCAGGAATATTGGTTTGTGAAGGTGAATTTGTTACAATTTCAAATCACCAAACTTTTTCTTGAATTTGGAAACCCTGCCGCCAGTATCCATAAGGTGCGTACCACCACCGGTCCAGGCAGGGTGCACCGTGGGGTCAATATCAAGTTGTAATGTATCGCCTTCGGAGCCGTAGGTAGACTGCATCTCCAACTCATCTCCGTTGGTCATTTTGACGGTGATTTTATGGTAATCAGGATGAATATCTTTTTTCATTGTGCGAACTCCCTGTTATGTCTTTTCTTTTAATGGTTTGTAATTGATGTTTTCGGCAATTCGGGCTGCCTTGCCTCGACGCCCTCGCAAATAATACAGTTTTGACCGACGAACCCTACCCCGGCGTACAACAGTGATCGAGTCGATGTTGGTCGAGTGCAGCGGGAAAACCCGTTCAACACCCTCACCAAAAGAGATCTTCCTGACCGTAAAGGTTCCGTCTATGCCAGAACCTCCCTTACGTGCTATGCAAACACCTTCGTAGTTTTGCACACGGGTTCTTGTACCTTCAGTTACCTTAAAGCCAACCCTAATCGTATCACCGGCTTTAAAATCTGGAATTTCCTTGTTCTCGCCAAGGGTCGCCAGTTGTTGTTCATTAAATTTTGCAATCAAATCCATTGTCTTATCCTTCCAGACAGTTAATATTTGGTTAGTTCAAAATAATTCTATATCTCGTTCTCGGTTTTTTGTTCACAGTACCTTTGCCAAAGGTCCGGTCTTCTAATTCTGGTTATTTCTTCAGCTTTTGACTTTCTCCATCGAGATATATTTTCATGGTGTCCGGTCAAGAGGATTTCAGGAACCGAAAGCCCGTTCCAAACTCTTGGTCGCGTGTAATGAGGGTGTTCAAGCAAGCCACTGATGAAGGACTCATTTTCAGTGGATTCAAAATTCCCCAACACATTCGGTATAAGTCGCACTGTTGCTTCTATCAAGGCTTGAGCTGCAATTTCCCCACCAGAAAGAACAAAATCTCCCATGGAAATCTCCTCGACACCCGTAGCCTCAAAAAATCGTTCATCAACCCCCTCATAACGACCACAAATAAGCGTAATACCCTTGCCCATTGACCACTTCTTGGCAGTTGTCTGATCAAAAAGTCTCCCTCTGGGGGATAAAAATGCAACCGGCCAGGTATCAGCCTCACCATCTGTATTTTTTTGTGCAACTTCAAGGGCCTTAGCCAGGATATCGGGCTTGATCACCATTCCTGGACCACCTCCAGAAGGTGTATCATCAACCGCTTTGTGCACACCACAGCCAAAATCTCTCAAATCTACAGTTTCCAGTTGCCAACTCTTATCCAGAGCCTTGCCAATGAGCGAACTGCCCAGCACACCAGGAAAAACTTCTGGAAAGAGAGTGATTATTTTGGCCGTCCACATAACCTTGACTACCTCCCAAAATATGTTTTGGATGGACCTTGCGTTAGTGTAGACATTGCTGGCATTGTCCTTCTTGCATCAAAGATATTGATCAACATTGTTTACAACCAAATAGCCAAGTGCAATTTCAACTGAAACGACATTGTCCTTGGTGAAAGGTATCAGGACCTCACTTCCTGAATCCTCCAAGCGCAGTTCCATCAAATCACCAGCACCAAAATTATTCATCGAAGTGACCGAGCCAATCAACTTTCCCTCAGAATCCATAGCCTTTAAATTCTGCAAGTCAGTATAGTAGTATTCATTTTCTTCAAGTGCAGGAAACTCCTCTCTTCGGGCAAACAATTTTACCCCCTTAAGTTGCGCAGCATCCTCACGCGAATTAATCCCTCCAAGAACCGCGATAAATTCGTTGCCAGCCTTGGTCAGTTGTTCAAGTGTGAAGGTTGCATCGCCACTTTCCGAATAAAGGTTGGAAAACAACTCTATGTTTCGTGGCTCCAGGCAAAAACTGGAGAGTTTGATTTGCCCCCTTGTTCCATAAGGCTGTCCCAAAACACCAACCCAAACCAACCGATGGTCAGGGGTCCCAGATTCTGAATTTGGAAGATCCAACATTTTCAAATACTTTCGCAAGGATTCTGTTCAAAAAAGTGGTCAGGAGGAGGCGGATTCCTGCGATTTCTTTCTCGGGATGGCCTTTTGGGGGTTATTTCTTAGTTTTGGCTTCATAACACCCTCGGCCTCAAGAAAACGACTGATACGATCAGTTGGCGTCGCCCCCACACTCATCCAATGCTGAATGCGATCGACATCCATTTTTACCCGATTTGGATCATCTTTGGCAAGAAGGGGATTATAGGTCCCCAACTTTTCAATAAAGCGTCCATCTCTGGGCATTCTGGAATCTGCTGCAACAATACTGTAGAACGGTCGTTTTTTTGAACCCCTGCGGGTTAACCGAATTTTCATGGCCATAAATGAAGCTCCTTAATACTAATTGAAGATTATTGTTTGTTACGTTGAATCTGGTGGTGTTGAATAACTTCCCTGATGATGAAGTTAAGAAATTTTTTGGTGAATTCTGGGTCAAGATCGGCACATTTCGAAAGTTTATCCAAGCGTGCAACTTGCCTCTCTTCCCGAGCTAGGTCAGAAGGGGGAAGATTGTACTTGGCTTTCAGAATACCAACCTCCTGGGTGAGTTTAAATCGTTCACCAAGCGTGTAAACCAAAATAGCATCCAAGCGGTCAATCGATTCCCTATGCTTTTTAAGTATTTTTTCAGCTTGATCTTCCTGCATTGGCGTGCTCAATTTAAATTCCCAAAAATATTATTAATCAATTCCGAATGATCATCGGAAACCCCGTCTTGTAGGAGTGACACCTAGTTTTTGAAATAAATCGGGTGGCATATTCATGTTTTCTGCACTCGGTAAATTCGCATCTTCGGATTGTTGCGTTTCTTTCATGGAACGCATTAATGCTTTAATTCCCCCACCTTTCCTGGCCATTTTTTTTCCTATCAAGGCCATTTTCTGGTGTGTCTTTAAAAGGTGATTCAATTCTGAAACGGGTAATCCTGCGCCGGTGGAGATTCTCTTCTTGCGGCTGGCTTGGATAATTTTGGGGTTGGCTCTTTCCTTGCGGGTCATAGAGTTAATTAAAGCGAGATATCTGGTTATCTCTTTTTCCTGCCGTTCAACCATGCCTTGGTTTAATTTGCCCCCCGGTAAAGGCATTGACGATAAAAAACCTTGAATGCCACCCATTTTGCCTATACCCTCGAACTGTTGCCGGAGATCATTCATACTTAATCTCCCGGTCATAAATCGACGCGCTGTTCGTTCCAGTTTTTCTTCATTGAAGACCTCCGTAGCCTTTTCAACCAGGCTAACGATATCACCCATTCCCAATATCCTGCCGGCGATCCTCTTTGGGTCAAACACGGAGAAATCAGCCAGTTTTTCTCCGGTGCCCATAAATTTAATTGGTTTATTGGTAACAGCCCTCATACTAAAGGCTGCACCACCTCTGCCATCACCTTCCATTCGGGTCAGGACAACTCCAGAAACACCTATTTGGGTATCGAATTCCCGGGCAATATTGACAGCATCCTGGCCGGTGAGACCGTCCACAACCAACAGGGTTTCTCTGGGCTTGGAGATGTTTCGAACGGCCACTACTTCGTCCATGAGATCGTTATCAATGTGAAGTCGACCAGCGGTATCAAGCAATAGGACATCGAACCCCCCAACCTTGGCCGCAAAGTTTGCTCTTGTAGCAATCTGGGTGGCATCCTGGTCTGGGACGATGGGTAGAGTTTCAACTTCAGCCTGTTCTCCCAGGATAGCCAATTGTTCCATGGCTGCAGGCCTTCTCGTATCCAACGAAGCCAAAAGAACTTTCTTTTTCTGGGTATCCTTAAGATGCTTGGCAAGTTTGGCAGTTGAAGTTGTTTTTCCTGAACCTTGAAGTCCCACGATGAGAATGGTCGCCGGTGGAGAACTGATATTGATGGAGGCATCCTGAGAATCATCACCCGACAATACCGTAACCAATTCATCATGGACGATCTTGACGACCAACTGGCCTGGCGTAATTGAACCCAAGACAGCTTGACCTGTAGCCTTGCGCTGTACTGAACGCATAAAGGATTTGGCCACCGGTAGGGATACGTCCGCTTCCAGAAGCGAAATACGAATCTCCCTCATGGCAGTTGTTACGTCCTGTTCTGTGAGAGCCCCTTTGTTATTGAGACTCTGAAAAACAGACGAAAAACTATCGGATAAGGTCTCAAACATCTGAAAAGGGATCCTTCCTAAGCGGGCAACAAAAAAACATTCAAAACGACAAACGCACCCGCGGGCGATACTCGCTGACGGATGGCGATCCTAGATTTTACCTCGAACCGAAAAACTACAACAACTGAGGTATACACCTTAATATAAGAACGATAAAAAGGATAATCAAACCCCTTAAACCAAAATTAATTGTTTGGAACATTTTATTCGGCTTACATGAAAGTGGATGGGATAGGTTTTGAGGTTTAATTTTTAACGATGCCCTATAAAGCTTAGAGTCATATGATAAATCTAACAGAGCAATTGAAAGGTCATTTCTTCATGCTGGCCTTTTCCTTCGGGATCGCCGGTTCATTTAGTCTCGGAGGGATGGTAGCAAACATAATCGACCCCTTTTCACTTACCGCATCAAGGTTCTTTCTATCCGCAATTCTGATCGGATTGATTGTATATTTCGGCACAAATCTGAAAAAAGAATACCTTCTGGGAGCCTGGCGATATTTTGTTGCAGGTGCATTGATGTCCCTTTATTTTGTCCTGATGTTTATAGCCTTGCAAACGACTTCGGCTGTTTCGACCAGTACCGTATTTACACTTACACCTTTGATTTCAGGTTTTTTTGGCTGGATACTGCTCCGACAAATCATGACCAGAAGAATGGCTTTTGCCTTGGGCATTGGTGCCATTGGAGCAATTTGGGTTATCTTCAAAGCCGATATCAATGCCATATTGCAGTTTCGAGTTGGCAAGGGGGAAATTATTTTCTTCTTTGGTTGTGTTGCCCATGCGTTTTATACACCCTTTCTACGTTACGCCAACCGGGGTGAACCACCCCAGGTCTTTGTACTGGGGATGGTAACCACCGGTACTCTGTTTCTAGTAATTTTTGGCTGGGGTGATATAAGAGTTACAGACTGGCAGAATTTACCATCAATCGTTTGGATAACCATTATCTATCTCACGCTTATTGCTACAATATTGACTTTCTTTGCTGTTAGTTATGCCTCCATGAGACTTCCTTCAGCCAAGGTCATGGCCTATACCTACCTGACTCCAAGCTGGGTTATCCTGTGGGAGTTTGCTTTGGGAAGAGGGCTGCCTTCACTTCCAATTATACTGGGTGTCGCAACAACCATCATAGCCTTGCTGTTACTTCTCCGAAATGAGCAGGAAGGGGGTTAAAGTTTGCGCAAGCACCATTTCATGATTGATTTCTGAACATGCAGGCGGTTTTCGGCTTCGTCCAGAACAACTGAATTGGGCCCATCCAGAACTTCGGAAGTAACCTCTTCTTCCCTATGGGCCGGCAGGCAATGCATGAAAATTACATTGTCCTTGGCGCGGGATAATAGTTGGGAATTGACTTGGAAGGAGTGAAGTTGTTTCAGGGTTTCTTCACCGGCATCCTCATGCATTGAAACCCAGGCATCAGTAACGATCAAATCAGCATCAACAACGGCACTGAACGGATCCCTTTTAATTGTCACTTCACTGCCTTGGGCTTTAGCAAAGGCAACAGCATTCTTGTCTGGGTCCAACCCCTTGGGACCACAAAAAGCAAAATTGAATCCAAATTGTCCGGCAGCATGCAAAAAGGATGTGCAGACATTGTTGCCATTACCAATCCACACTACTTTTTTTCCATTTATGGGACCGGCCTTTTCCTCAAAGGTCATAACATCCGCCATTATTTGGCAGGGATGGCTGTAATCAGTCAAACCGTTAATGACAGGAACCGTAGAATGTGCAACAAATTCCCTGAGGATTTCATCTGCAAAGGTTCTTATCATGATAAGATCAACATAGCGCGACAGCATAAGAGCAGTGTCTTTTATTGTTTCGCCTCTGGATCTGTGCATGTCAGCGGTTGAGAGCACGATGGATTGACCTCCCATTTGGCGAACCCCCACATCAAATGACAAACGGGTGCGGGTGGAATGCTTTTCAAATATTAAGGCAACAACAGTATCATGAAGGGGCAAACCTGCGTCCATATACCCTTTGGGTTGGCCAGCTTGTGCCAACTTGGCTTTCTTGGCATTCTCCAGAATCAGTCGAAGATCTTTGGCCGCAATCTCACTAATTTCCAGGAAATCAGGCATTTTGCTTGTCCTTGAGTGAAGAAGCGGCATTTTCCAGTTTATCGATCATTTGTTTGAGTTCATCCTCGCTTATGATTAGTGGCGGCAGTATCCTGATGACATTATCTCCCCCCGGAACAGTTAATAACAACTGATCATAACATGAATTGACGACATCCAGGTTACTTACCTTACATTTAATGCCCAACATGAGGCCTTCCCCACGGACTTCAGTAAATATATCGGGATAGGTCGCTATCACCGATTCCAGTTGTTGTCTCAGCCAGCGTGCTGAATTACGAACGTTTTTCAAAAAGACATCATCTGCGATTGTCTTGAGCACTTGACAACCAACGGCACAGGCCAATGGGTTGCCGCCATAAGTAGAGCCATGGGTCCCCGCTTGCATGGCATAGGCGGCTTTCTCGGTTGCAAGACAGGCCCCTAGCGGGAAACCACCACCAATCCCTTTGGCAATGGCCATTATATCAGGCCTGATATTGGCCCATTCATGCGCAAATAATTTGCCGGTACGCCCCATGCCACATTGAATTTCATCTAAAGCAAGGAGAATGTTGTGGTCATCACAAAGTAATCTGAGGTTCCTTAAAAAACTGTCTCCAAGGGGTATGATACCTCCCTCGCCCATAACAGGTTCGACCAGGATACCAGCGGTATTGGTAGATATGATCTTGGCAATTTTCTTGATGCTGGGTTCTTCAACCTGAACGAAACCGGGCAGTATGGGACCGAAACCTTTCGTAAGTTTTTCGCCCCCTGAGGCTGAAATCATTCCTATTGTTCTGCCATGAAAGGAGCTTTTTAGCGTAATCACCTGATGGCGATCCGGTTGACCAGCCGCACTCCAATATTTTCGCATCATTTTTACAGTGCATTCAACAGCCTCGGCCCCGCTATTGGTAAAAAAAACCGTATCAGCAAAGGTATTCTGTACAAGCAGGGAAGCGAGTTCTTCCTGCTTGGGAATCCGGTAGAGGTTGGATGTGTGCCAAACCTTTTCTGCCTGGTTAACAAGTGCTTCAATCAGTACAGGGTTGCAGTGTCCAAGAGAACTTACTGCAATACCAGCACCGGCATCAAGGTATTTGTTTCCTTCGGTATCATAGAGCCAACAGCCTTCACCCCTTTCAAAACCCATGGGGGTTCGGGTGTAGGTTGGCATAACCGCATCAATCATTACACAATCCCGCTATCAATAATAGAACCATCTGATATAGGCTGATATGATAAAATTTAAACCAATCATCGGCCAAGACCGTGGCCACAACCATACTTTGCACCGATTAAGATCAAAAGAAATGGCGGTGTATAGCGGTGGTGTTTAGATCTGAAACTTGAATTTTGGTCTCTTAAGTTATACCTACCAAACAATGTTACATTTCGCTCCGGAAAGCAGGAGCATTGGAATAGACAACGGGAGATTTATATGGCGGGGTGGACACCACAACAGGTAAACAAAGCCGTGAATATGTGGCAGGATGGCAAGACAGCAACCGAAATAGCACACACCATTTCCAAAACACGGAATGCCGTAATTGGCAAGCTTAACCGATTGGGCGTTAAGAAGCAAAATACAGGTTCGCCCCAGAATAATGATGATGAGGTTAAAGCCAAGAAAGGTTCCACATCAGCTGGAACCAAATCTGCTAATGGCCGGGCAAATCAAGAAATACGGGAAGATCAAAAACTTACCTTGTTGTTCCTGAACGAAAAGACCTGCCGGTGGCCGATTGGAGATCCCTCAACAAAAAATTTTTGGTTTTGCGGGAAATCACCCCAACCGGGTAAAAGATACTGTGCCCAGCACAGCGACTTGGCGTTTCAACCCAATCCGGTAAAGAAGGAACGTTCGGAGCTTCAGGCCAGGGTAATCAGTCGTCCTTACGTTATGGTTAAGAAAAAATAGGAAAATATCCTTACAGATTTTGTCGGTCGAAATCAATTCGTTCGGGGGTTAAGAAGCCTACGAGCGATAACATTTGCCTGAATTTCTGCGGCACCTTCAAAAAGGTTTAGTATTCTTGCATCACACAGAATGCGACTGATTTCAAACTCCATCGCGAAGCCATTACCCCCATGAATTTGAACACCATTATCGGCAGCAGCCCAAGCAACCCTGGCAGCCAACAATTTGGCCATTCCCGCTTCAAGGTCACACCGACGACCGTCGTCTTTCTGGCGTGCTGAATAATAGGTAAGTTGTCGGGCTATCATGATTTCCACAGCCATCATGGCCAGTTTTGAACTAACTCTGGGAAAGGTAATGATTTGTTTGCCAAATTGCTGCCTTTCAAGGGCATATTTCAGGGAAGCATCAAGGGCTGACTGAGCAACACCAATAGCTCTGGCAGCGGTTTGAATGCGTGCCGACTCAAAGGTTTCCATGAGTTGTTTGAAGCCTGAACCCTCCTGACCACCAAGTAGATTGGATGTTGGTACAGGAAAATTTGTGAAGGATAATTCATACTCTTTCATGCCACGGTACCCCAGGACATCAATTTCGGTCCCTGAAAGACCCTTGTCAGGAAATGGATTGCCTTCTATACCGGCCGATTTTTCGGCCAGCATCATGGATAGTCCCTTGTAATTATCGGATTCAGGGTCGGTTCTGACAAGCAAGGTCATCAAGTTTGCCCTACTGGCATGAGTAATCCAGGTCTTGTTACCTGTTATTTCGTAGTTTTCTCCCATTTTTCTGCCTTTGGTGATAAGAGAACCGAGGTCAGAGCCTGAGCCAGGCTCGGTAAATACCGCCGTAGGCATGATTTCGCCACTAGCAATGAGAGGTAACCACTTCTCCTTCTGTTCTTCAGTGCCATCGTTGCTGATAAGTTCAGAAGCAATTTCGCAGCGGGTGGCGAGGGAGCCAACACCCAAGTATCCTCTTGACAGTTCTTCCGAGACGACACACATTGCAATTTTTGGTAGTTCCGAACCACCATAATCACCAGAAATTGTTAATCCGAAAACACCCAACTCTGCCAGTTCGTTGATTAGATCCATTGGAATCAAGGCGTTTTCCAGATGCCATTGTTGGGCAAAGGGAGCAACCTTCTCGACCACAAACCGTGAGAATTGATCTCTTATAAACTCGATTTCCTCGTCCTGTCCTGTATTACCAAAACTTGCTTCTCCCAACTTGTCCTGGATTAGACTCACCAAATGGGTTCTTGCTCCAGAGGAATTGCCAAGGGTCGTAAGTTGATACCAGGCATCACTTCGACTCCAGAAAGAGGTTTCTACAATTTGGGAAATTCGTGCTATTTCGCCTTGATTCATTGGAATTCCGCCCTCAATCTGGCTTAGGTATTCACCAAATCCAATCTGAAGCAAAAGAGTATTTAACTCATTAAACTCTCCGTTATTTTCAATTTCCTGGCCCCAGGAGTGTAATTGTCTTAGAGCCTCAACATAGGTAGCAAACCACGAAAAGGAGTGTGTTTCGTATTGATATTGTTCCAGTTTTGATAGAGAGATTTTGCCATCAACCAAAAGAGTCTCTCGTAGACTTTTTGTTAATTTGGCCTGTAGATCGTCCAAATCATTTAAGATGCTTGAAGTGGCATTTAGTAACTCTGGAAGTAATATTGTGCCCTTTGATATGGTATTTGTCATGCTCAAAAACTTTAAGAATAAGAAAGAGGTCTATTCATACATGGGTTGGTTTTCATGATAGTCAAACTGACTCATTAAGGGTTTTCAAGTGGATTGGGATTTAGCGGAAATCAATACATACCAAGCAGTGATCTTGATATTTGTTCCCTTATTTGGTGGATTTATCAAGGGTGTAACAGGATTTGGGTTTCCCATGATACTGATAAGTGGTCTGGGTTTGATACTCACTCCGGAATTGGCAGTTTCGTACCTTATATTCCCCTTGCTGACGGTCAATGTGTTGCAAATGGTGCAATTTGATTTTGACCGTATTATGAAAGCATTTGTGCGATATTTCAGAATTACGATCACCTTATGTGCATGTCTATATGTTACCTCACCCTTGGTCTTGACCTTAAGCAAATCAATTCTGTTTATTGTACTTGGTTTACCCATTACAGTAATTGCCCTACTACAGCTTTGGGGGTGGAAGCTAGTACTTCCTGAAAACTACCAGAAACCAGGTGAATATATTACCGGAGTTATTGCAGGATTAGGTGGTGGTTTCGCAGGTGTTTGGGCACCTTTAGTTGTAACTTACCTTTTATCCTTAGGCATTTCCAAAAAAGAAAACATATTGGCACAGGGTGTTATTTACACAGCCGGCGCAATCATATTGATTATTGCTCACCTGAATACCGAAGTGTTGAACTATCAAACGATACCGATGTCTTTGGTCCTGATAGTCCCATCCATTTTGGGGTTGATTTTAGGAATAAAGGTTCAAAACAAACTTAATACGGATAAGTTTAGGCAGTTTGTACAGGTAATTTTGGTTGTTGCGGGAGCCAATCTGATTATTCGCGGATTGCTTTGAAGCCAATTTTTAAAGTTTTGCATCCTTAACTTCAGAATCAATAAAGGCTTCGTATTGTTTGAAATTATTCTGAAATTTCTCCTTTAAGCGATTTGCCATCATATCATATTCCCCTTTATCGCTCCAAGTCTCTCTTGGATTGAGTAATTTACCCGATAAACTGTTGACACTCAAGGGTACATTAAACCCAAAATGAGGATCCTTTCGAACCAAATTTTCATCAATTTCACTGTTTAATGCGGCTGAAAGTAAGGCGCGGGTGTGTTTAATTGAAATGCGCTTACCTACACCAAACTTACCGCCGGTCCAGCCCGTGTTTACCAGCCAACATTTGACCTTGTGTTTTTTGGTTTTGGCACGAAACAGATTGCCATAAACAACTGGCGGTAGGGGCAGGAAGGGTTTGCCAAAACATGCTGAAAAGGTCGCGGCAGGATCAGTTATTCCTGTTTCAGTACCTGCAACCTTTGAGGTAAATCCAGATAGAAAATGATACATGGCTTGCGCTGGTGTAAGTAAAGCTATGGGGGGAAGAATGCCATAAACATCGCAGGTGAGGAAGAATATATTTTTAGGATGGCCTGCCATCCTTGTTTCAGAGGCATAGGGTATTTTATTCAGTGTGTACGAACATCGCCCGTTTTGCGTAATACTGGTATCGGTATAATTTAATTCCCTACTGTCATGGTCCATAGTCATGTTCTCAATTATTGAACCGAATGACCTAGTTGTTTCATAAAGATCGGGCTCATCATCGGGATTCAACCCAATGGTTTTGGCATAACAACCATCTTCAATATTAAAGATACCTTGCTCTGACCATCCATGCTCGTCATCACCAATTAAAATTCTGTTGGGATCGGCGGAGAGAGTTGTTTTACCAGTTCCTGATAGCCCGAAGAAAAGAGCTGTGTCATCAGGATCATTCCTGGCATGATTGGCAGAACAATGCATTGATAAAATCCCTTGTTTAGGTAGAGAGTAGTTCAGATAACTAAATACCCCCTTTTTGTTCTCACCAACATATTCTGTACCACCTATCAAAATCAGCCTCTCTTGGAAACTAGTAGCGATTATTGTCTCTGAAACACAGCCATGTCTTGAAGGATCTGCTTTAAATTCAGGAATATTGATTACGATCAAATCAGGGTCAAAATCCTCAAGTTCTTTCTCAGTGGGTAATTGAAATAAAGTGCCTACAAATATTGAATGCCATGTAAGACTATTAATGAATCTGATGCTAACGTGATTTTGGTTATCAGCGCAAGCAAAAACATCCTTAACATAGACACTTTCATTTGCCAGAAATTTCAAGAAATCTTCTTTTAGTAAACTAAAATTCTCTTGACTTATTGGTGTATTATTTTCCCACCAGATGGTATCCTTAAGGTTTTCTTCAAAAACCGTGAATTTATCCTTGGGAGATCGCCCTGTATGTTTACCAGTGGTTGCCAAAAGAGGGCCGCCTATACATAAATCAGCTTCGCCAAACAGCAAAGCGTTATGGATCAGACTGGTTTGTGAGCAATTAAAAAATCCCTTGTATACATCAATGGGATCAAGAGGGTGGGAGCCTGTAGGAATAATCCTGCTGAATTCTTCATAGATCATTATTCTGCCAGAGGTATAATTCAATTTTTATTAGCGAAAAAACAACCTTGTTCTATCAAATTCCAACAGAGGGTTTGGCCATAATTTAAAGTCATTGCTGATAAAAAGTAAGTGGTAAATAATATTTTTTATTCTGCTACTTTCTTGAACATTCGTTGCGTGAGCATTGGTTTTGGCCGGTGAGTTTCCTGGTTTGGTCCCTTGGGTGTGTTGGATTTATTTGAGCATTTTGTAACGTGCATATCTACCTCGACCTATAAGTTTAAGATATGGAGTTTCATTTACTAACTCTCTCATTAATCGATAAACCTGATTTCGATTGAAGTGGATAAACTGACGAATTTCTTGATTACTAAGACCAGCATCAGAATATTTAGTTCTATCAGATAAAATCTTGATTACAGTCTTTTTCGCTGTATCCCAATCATAGTGGCGATGCGTTATATCGGTGGCGTTTTTTGAGAAACGGGCGTACAATTCGGGATTCATAAACCAATAGGTATCTCGCCCTACGCCACCATGAAAAATGTATCTCTTATTTTCCATAACTAAAAGCTTCTCACGAATTCTATTGACACTCATATGACAAAGATTTGAAGCGCTCAATGGATCAATTTCTGGATGTCTAAGAAGATATTTTAAAATTAGTAGCTCATCAACATCCAAATTCCTATTGTTTTTATATTCTTCAGCGACAAAGGTTCGAAAGGAACTGTTCAATGTGCTTTTTGCAAAAGTTACCAGTATGGAATCACCCTTATCCTCAATAAAAGGAGGTTCCTTACCTTCAATTAACAAAGAAGTAAACATTCGGGAAATTCCGAGGTTACTTCGATTTACTAGACGTAACTTGGTGAGTGCTTCGATGAGAAGTGGATTTCTTGAAGCTGGTTGATGATGAAGAATGTTGTTAGGCGTAATACCACCTATAAAACCTCCATTATTACTTATTTCTAACCTGTCAGGATACAATTTAACTAATATTGGCCCAGCAATTCTTAAATCAGTATGACTGTAGGAATTCATTAAGGCTTCTCTTAATGCAGTTTCTGGCCATGTTCGATATTCGAAGTGGTATAATCCTTCCTCGTAAGTGGTTATAGGATTAAACGGAACCAAAAGTTCTTCAATACGTTGAATGTATATTGGTAATGCACTTACGCGATCCTCTTTATTTATATATTTTGTGTCTGAGACCATTTGCAAAAAAGTCCAGTTGTTACCGGGGGCAAACTGCATGATAGCTTCTTCGTTTCCTACTAATAAGATCGCAGCCCGCGTAAGTTTATTACGTCTGATTAGACCAAGTGTAGTAAGTAAATCAATATCAGTTAAATTAAGTAGGTCAGATGGTGCAAGTTCTTTTCGAGCTTGATCTCTAAGAACTTCCAGAGCGATGGATGATAGATATTTGGGATCCACCCTTGCGACGGTTTCGGCTGTGAAATCTGCTTCGCCAGTTTCTATACTGATATTCCCTCTGATTGTCCCTGTAAGTGGTACACAATCCTTACCTCTTCGGATTTTTCCTTTACCTTGGGTATCGGTATAAGGAGGGATACCTGATAATATTTGCATAATAAGCAAGCGACCCGTACCCTCGGGTACATTCAAGACCTCAAAATCAGGGGTTATCTTCGGATCTGTCCTTTCGTATACAATCCTTTTGAGTATATTAGGATCAATTTCAGGAGAGACTCCAAATAATAGCGTTTTCACGTCCTTTTACGCCATCAGCAACACCAAATACGACGGACCCTCCGCCACCATTTGCCATGCAAACTGCCATTTCAACAAGGGTATCAAACGCCTTGTTTTTACTTTTGTTATTCCACTGTTTGAAATCAATTGACTGATTTTCCAAATCGTCAGCAACGCAATCATTCAATTCATCGAGAAGGGCTTTTATTTCATCTTTGCTGTACATGATATCCCTATTTTATACAGGCTTGTGTCATTTCTCAAAAGTCATTCAACATCCATTTCACCTTGTATTGTATGGATGAACAAGAAACCAATGAATTTCATGAAAATTTAATCTCTTGGTATTCCTGCTGCGGTTGGTCAAATTTGATCTAACTAGAACCTTTACCGGTCTGTTTAGACGATCTTTTTATACTACAGTACCAATATTCCCCTAATATTTTTGCCGAATAAAAAAACAAGAGAACACTATTTTGGGAAGTTCCAAATAGCGAACACCCTAGTTTCACTTTATCCAATCGAAAACTACGACCAAATAACTAAAAAGTCAAGTTAATCACACCGGGGATACTGGCAGGGCTATCGCTTTTGAACGGCCCCATTTTGAGGTAAAAGTTCAGCCAAACGGATGCGGTGCAACGTCTAATCGTGATTCCATCCGGCTTTTTCAAGTCTTCCCCAAATGGATGGAGTCCTCTTATCTCCCAACATCCGGGCCCGATTGAGGCCGAACCGGCGCAGAACCGCCAAGGCCTCCGGCCCCGTACGGTTGCGTCAATCATTGTCGTTCATGGTAACATCAAGAACCCATTGTGTCCCGGTTGCAAAAGTATGAACCCGATGTAAAGGCTGACGATTCGCTGCATTCGCAAAGACTGACGCAAGAGAGGGTTTCATGGCCTCGGCCCATCAGACCGAAAGGTTGGACAGGGTCCGGCCACGTTCAGAGGGGTGAGGCCAGTGAAGAGATCGGAAAACGCCTCAGGGTCATGAAACGGCGGAGAAAAGCTTTCTTTTCGCGGCCAAACGGAGCCCTGTCGGGACAGGTGTCACCGCCCGAGAGGACGGTCAATAGGGCCATCATCAGCATGTCATGAAGATCATGGCGGGGTGCAAGACGACATCGGGGATCCGTAATCCCCTTATAAACAGGGGAATCATTCGGCATCTTTTGAGCCTCAATAGAATGGTGTCATTTTTGAGACCGTAGGGGATTAAATAACCAAAAGAGGAAATCAAAATTTTAAAAGCGATTACCTTGAGGATACTGGTCTGGATGGAATTAAAAACTTATAAAAGAGGTATGATCTTAATCTACAGATTTTGAATGCAAATCAATTTCTCTGTCGAAATACAGGTGTCAATAACATTTAGGTTAAAAACATTCTAACTCCTTTCTTAAATTTTCATAAAACTGGAATTAGGTTATTCCGATACCCCCAATTCTAATTGTATTAATTTGGCTCTTTCTGTATTTTTATGGAACGCACTTTGAAGAATAACATCTAATATTCGGGTATTACGAGACACCTATGGAACCCTTGGCCCTGACTAATGAAATGGTTGTGGTATTAGTACTGCTTGGGTTCACAATATTCCTCTTTGTCTCGGAAGTTGTCAGGGTCGACTTTGCAGCAATTCTCGTTATGGTTATCCTTGGTGGTATAAGCTATATACCTGGTTTGGAAGGCGTCACAGACGTAAATTTACTTTTTGAAGGATTTTCTTCCAATGCAGTACTCTCCATTATTGCAGTCATGATTATTGGAGCAGGTTTGGATAAAACAGGACTCCTGAATAGTGTGGCAGGGATTATCCTGAAGCTTGGTGGCTCGTCTGAAAAACGTATAATTCCGATCGTATCGGGTACGGTTGGTGTGATCTCAAGTTTTTTGCAAAATGTAGGAGCAGCAGCTCTTTTCCTGCCGGTCGTAAGTAGAATCTCAGCAAGAACCAACTTGTCATTGAGTAGGTTGCTTATGCCAATGGGTTTTTGTGCAATTCTGGGGGGAACCATGACCATGGTGGGGTCCTCGCCGCTCATCCTCCTCAATGACCTGATCATCAACACCAATAGTTCGCTTGCCGAAGAACATCAAATGGAAACATTCAGCCTGTTCTCGGTCACGCCGATAGGAGCAACGCTGATCTTGGCTGGAATTTTATATTTTCTCTTCCTGGGCAAATGGTTTTTGCCTTCCTCAGGAACAAAGGAAGACGCAACAACAGCACAATCAATGAAGGAATATGTCAAACAACTTTATGGTGTGGATGCTGATATCTTTGAAATTGTCATCCCCGACAACCACCCCCTGTATGGTGAGAAGTTTGCCGATCTGATGGCGGCATTTAAATTCTATGTCATTTCGTCCTACTACCAGGGCCAAAAATGGCTTGCTCCATCAGTAGAGGCAGAGATATTGACCCCATGTCGTTTAGCCCTGCTCGGAGATGGGAAGATAATCAAAGATTTTGCCGCAACATTTAATCTTGATATAGATCCTGAGATGACGGTTTTTGGCCATGATTTCTCGGTTGATCAATCGGGTATTGCTGAAATAGTCATACCGCCCAATTCAAGGTTGATAGGAAGATGTGCCCGTGAAGTAAGCCTCAGGAAAACTTATGGTATTAATTTATTGGCTATTCATCGTGGTGAAGAAAACCTCAGCTATGCAGAAGCAAAAGAAGATCCGGCTGCACAACTGGGATTAATTGATTTTCAGGCAGGCGATTCCCTGGTTGTTCAAACCCAATGGCAGGCACTTTCAAGATTGACAAAAAATAGGGACTTTGTCGTGGTAACGACAGAGTTCCCCCAAGAGGAATGGCGACCCAAAAAAGTGAGTTGGGCCCTAATCTTCTTTGCAATATCCCTTTCACTTATTCTGTTTACCGATATGAGATTATCTTGGTGTCTCCTCGTGGGGGCGTGTGGCATGATATCAACGAAGGTCCTGTCCATAGATGAGGCCTACCACGCCATTGGTTGGAGCACCGTCTTCTTATTGGCAAGTTTAATTCCGCTGGGGCGAGCTGTACAAAATACAGGAACTGCAGAATGGATTGCTTACCAGGTATTGCAAGTTCTTGAAGGGTGGCCAATCTGGGGTATTCAGGCCGGGGTTGCCATTATGGCAACATTCTTTACTTTAGTGATGTCAAATGTAGGTGCAACTGTATTGCTGGTACCACTAGCCGTATCTATAGCAATACCTCTTGGGGCAAATCCCGCAATATTTGCCCTGACCGTTGCCATCTCCACTTCCAATTCATTTTTAATCCCTACACACCAGGTAAATGCCTTGATCATGGGACCAGGCGGTTACCGAGTTATTGATTTTGTACGAACCGGTGGTGTAATGACCATAATTTTTCTTGTTGTTTCACTGATTATGCTGAATGTCGTATTTTGACTCTCACAAGATAAGAGTTGGGGAGCAATAGGCAAGATTGACTTTGGAGAGTAATCATAAACCAGTCTAGTTTTTTCAACGTCCAAAACCTTTCCAAGGAATATCCAGGCGTCAAAGCCAATGATCGAATTTCCATGGAGTTGGAAGAAGGAGAAATCTGCGCACTCCTGGGGGAAAATGGATCTGGTAAATCCACCCTTGTCAAAATGATGTATGGGCTTGTTAAACCTGACGATGGGAAGATGATCTTTCGGTCAAAGGATTATACACCCACCAATCCCAACGAAGCGCGTTCGGCCGGCATAGCCATGGTATTTCAGCACTTTTCATTATTTGATGCCCTGACTGTGGCCGAAAATATTGCCTTGGGCATGTCTGATCATCTTTCCTTCAGTACCCTATCAAAGAATATTGAAGAGAAAGGAAAGGCTTATGGTTTGGCCCTCAATCCAGACAATCTAGTTGGGTCCCTTTCGGCGGGTGAAAGGCAAAGAGTAGAAATCATCAGATGCCTCCTGCAAAACCCTAAAATTCTCATCATGGATGAACCTACCTCAGTGCTAACACCACAGGAAGCAGATATTCTGTTTGAAGCACTTAAAAATCTGGCTGAGGAAGGAACAACCATTTTATATATTTCCCACAAGCTGGAAGAGATTAAGGAACTTTGCACAAAAGCTACCATTTTGAGAGCAGGGAAAGTCGTGGCAACCTGCAATCCTGAAGAAAAATCAGCCCGCCAATTGGCCGAGATGATGGTTGGAACTTCTATTGGTGCACCAAAAAGAACAGGCGAGGTAAGAAGCCATGAGGGCACTCCCTTGTTTCAGGTTAAGGATATCGAAAAGGATGCCTCCTCCAGTTTCGGGACTGGTTTGCAAAAGATTTCCTTTGAAGTATGGCAAGGCGAGGTCTTCGGGATAGGAGGAATTGCTGGCAATGGCCAGGATGAATTGATGGAGGTGTTGTCTGGTGAAGCACTGCCAAAAAAGGGATCCATTCTACTTGATGGTAAGGATTTGGCCAGATTGAACCCCAATGAACGACGTAAAAGGGGGTTGTTGTTTGCACCCGAACAAAGGGTGGGACATGCAGCTGCAGGGGAAATGAATTTGATCGAAAACTCCTATCTTACAGCCGCTGACCGCAAAGCCCTTTCAAAATATGGAATTATCAATTGGTCCAAAACAACGTCATTTTCCAAAGAAATCATTTGTCATTTTGATGTTCGTACACCAGGTTCTGAAAATCTGGCACAGTCACTTTCAGGTGGTAATCTTCAGAAATTTGTTATTGGGCGCGAAATCCTCCAAAATCCTGAAGTGTTGATTGTAAACCAACCAACTTGGGGGGTTGATGCTGCAGCGGCGGCAAGTATTCGACAGAAATTGATGGATTTAGCCGATCAGGGCGCAGTCGTTGTTGTCATTAGCCAGGATATTGATGAATTGCTGGAAGTTTCTGATTACATATCGGTGCTTTCAGGTGGCAGGCTTAGTAGGGAAAGGCACGTGAAAGGTCTGAGCAGAGAAGATATTGGCTTGATGATGGGTGCATCGCAAGAATTGGCACTGGAGGCATGACTATCTGATGCTTGTATTTGAAAGGCGAAGGCAACCCTCCAAATTCTGGACTACAATTACACCGGTATTGGCAGTGGTGTTAACGATGATTGTCGGCGGCATCATGTTTGCTCTCCTAGGAAAGAATCCTGTGGAAGCGATCAGAACCATATTTTGGTCCCCACTTTTTGATCCCAACTTGTCGGCTTATGCCCGACCTCAAATTTTGGTAAAAGCCGCCCCATTGGTTTTAATTGCCATAGGCTTATCAATTGGCTTCAAAGCCAACATTTGGAACATTGGAGCCGAGGGTCAGTATATTATGGGAGCAATCTTTGGGGGCGGAGTCGCCTTGGCCTTATACCCTTTGGAAGCATGGTGGATATTTCCTCTTATGATCTTGTCCGGTATCTTGGGCGGTATACTTTGGGCCATGTTACCGGCCTTGTTGAAAATCAAGTTTCGTACAAATGAAATTCTGGTCTCATTGATGCTTGTTTATGTAAGCGAGCATTTTCTGGCGTCTGTATCATTGGGATTACTCCGTAACCCGGACGGTATTGGTTTTCCGGGTTCAAGGAATTTACAACAATACGCAAGTGCTTCCAACGGCGAGCTGTTCACAGGAACAGGGATACATTTAGGAGTCATCGCCGCTTTCGTTTCAATCTTTGCTCTCTACGGATTGATTAAGTTTCACCGGATTGGTTTCCAGGTCAGAGTAACAGGCCAATCCGAGCGAATTTCCAGATTTGCCGGAGTAAACCCCAATCTGATGGTTATTTTTTGCCTTGCTACTGGCGGTGGATTGGCAGGACTGGCTGGTATTTTTGAATTATCTGGTCCGACCGGACAACTATCTATAGACTTTAATGTAGGATACGGCTTCACAGCCATCATTGTAGCCTTTCTGGGACGATTGAATCCCTTCGGGATGGCTTTGGCAGCCTTGCTGATGGCTCTTACCTATATTGGGGGTGAATTGGCCCAGTTCATGTTGAATTTGCCAGCAGCAGCAATACAAGCCTTGCAAGGGATGCTGCTTTTCATATTACTTTCAATGGATTTTCTTTCACAATACCGAATAAAGATTCGAAAACTGGCATGAGGTTAGATGGATTTTGCTGCAATAAACCCATTACTTTTCATTTCCACCATGGTTGCCGCTTCAATTCCAGTTCTGCTTGCTGCCTTGGGCGAACTGGTGGTTGAAAAATCCGGTGTCCTCAACCTCGGGGTTGAGGGGATGATGATCATTGGTGCAGTCTGTGGGTTCATTACTATCGTGCATACCGGTTCGCCCCTTCTTGGTGTGTTGGCTTCAATCATTGCTGGTGGTGTTCTTGCTTTGCTTTTTGGTGTTTTAACCCAAATTCTTCATTCTAACCAGGTTGCAACGGGACTGGCTCTGACCCTTTTTGGCCTGGGTTTATCGGCCCTGTTGGGCCAAAATTACGCAGGCATAAAGCCCCCTAACTTCCCTAAACCGGCATTGGGTTTTCTGAGTGACCTTCCCATTTTTGGTCAATTGTTTTTCAAATATGACTATCTCGTATATGTAGCCTTTCTATTGGTCATAGGCGTCAGCTATGTTCTTAGCCGCACACGCTCAGGGCTTATTCTGAGATCCATTGGTGAAAATCATGATGCTGCCCATGCTTTGGGGTACCACGTCATCCGGGTCCGCTTGGCAGCCATCGTTTTTGGCGGAGGTTGTGCGGGTTTGGGGGGTGGGTACCTGGCAATGATAAGAGTACCACAATGGACCGAAGGTTTAACGGCTGGTGCTGGCTGGATTGCCTTGGCGCTGGTGGTTTTCGCTTCCTGGAAACCATATCGTGTTATTTTGGGGGCCTTTTTATTTGGCGGAGTTACGTTACTGCAGTTGAATTTACAGGCGGTTGGTGTTAAACTCAATCCAGCCTACCTTTCTATGGCTCCATATATTATTACAATTATTGCTCTAGTGGTCATTTCAGGCACAAGTTCAAGATTTGCAACCCTTGCGCCAGGTTCTTTGGGCAAGTTGTTTCATAAAACCATGTAAAACTATTTCAATCCAGAATTAAGAGGGAATTTATTATGACAAGAAAATTATTTCATAGAGTTGTGGCACTGCTTGCAACCCTGTTATTATCCTTTGGTTTTGCCAAGGCAGATCCGGCCAAAGTAGGCTTCGTTTATGTAGGTCCCGTAGGAGATTTCGGCTGGACATATGAACATGATCAAGGACGCATCGCTGTTGAGGAGGCCTTTGGTGACAAGGTTGAAACGTCCTATGTAGAGAGTGTTCCTGAGGGCGCAGATGCTGAGAGAGTATTGACCCAAATGGCGCTTGCCGGCAATGAACTTATCTTTACGACATCCTTTGGATATATGGATCCAACGATAAATGTTGCAGCAAAATTTCCGGATGTAAAATTTGAACACGCCACTGGCTACAAGCGAGCTGACAATGTCGCCACCTACAGTGCGCGTTTCTATGAAGGGCGAGCCGTTATCGGACATATTGCTGGTAAAATGACCAAAACCAACCAGATCGGTTATATCGCTTCTTTTCCGATCCCTGAGGTGGTAAGAGGGATTAATTCAGCATACATTCACGCCAAAAAAGTCAATCCAGATGTAGAATTCAAAATTGTTTGGGTCTTTACCTGGTTTGATCCGGCCAAGGAAGCAGACGCTGCGCAAACTCTGATTGAACAAGGTGTGGATGTTATCATGCAACACACTGATTCAACAGCTCCCATGAGTATTGCCGAAGAAAAGGGAATTTTTGCTTTTGGTCAAGCTTCAGACATGATGGAATTTGGTCCAACTGCAAGACTGTCATCAATCATTGATAATTGGGCTCCATACTATGTAGAAAGAACCCAAGCTCTTTTGGATGGTACCTGGGAAAGTGTTGATACATGGGATGGCATCTCAACTGGTATGGTTGAAATTGGTGAATTTTCCGAAAGGATACCAGAAGATGTCAGGGCCGAGGCACAAGCCATCTCTGATTCGATTGCCGATGGTTCCTACCACCCCTTTACGGGTCCTATAAACAAACAGGATGGGTCGGCTTGGCTTGGGGATGGCGAAACAGCCGACGACGGAACCCTACTTGGTATGAATTTCTATATCGAAGGGCTGACGGGATCAATACCCAACTAACTTTTTGACAGGGAGCCTTCCAATCGGGAGGCTCTCATTTAAAACCTGAAATTTCATTCCTCCCCCTGTTTTGGGGAAAAGCGGGAATATTAACAAACTCTGATTAGAACGGTTAACGGTTTAGGATAAGATATGGCTAACACACCACCATTTCATGCGGATCATGTCGGTAGTCTTTTACGCCCAAGGGAATTGGCTGAGGCACGGGTGAAGAACAGCCAGGGGAAAATTTCTGCAAGCGATCTCACTGAAATTGAAAATCAGCACATTCAATACGCAATCAAGCAGCAGGAGAATGTTGGTTTAAAAGCGGTAACTGATGGCGAGTATCGAAGATCATTCTGGCATTATGATTTCATGGGTATGCTCACCGGACTGGATTTGGAGGAGAGAGGCGAAGGCATCGCCTTTGCTGGGGCGACACTCAGACCGATATTTCCTGTGATCAATGATCACCTTGATTTTCCAGACGAACATCCAATGCTTGAGCATTATCGCTTTGTCGCGGAAAACACTTCGGTATTTCCAAAAATATCAATTCCAGGACCGAGTTGCTGTCACTTTCGATTGGCCATTGAGGATATACATCCTCCCGAGTACCGTGATCCAGAAGTCCTTATGAACGCGATCATGCTAACTTACAAAAAGGCGGTTCGATCATTCTATGAAATTGGTTGTCGTTATCTGCAAATGGATGATATCTTTTTTGCCTACCTTTGTGATCCCACACATCGAAAAACCAAAAGTGACATTGGCCAAGATCCAGACTGGTTGATTGGGAAATATGCCTGGATGATGGATCAGGCAATAAAAGATCGCCCAGACGACATGGTGATAGGTATGCATTTGTGTCGAGGTAATTTCCAATCAACGCATGCAGCAGAAGGAGCTTATGATCCGATAGCAGATATTTTGTTTAATCAAACCGGTGTAGATATCTTTTTTATGGAATATGATACTGATAGGGCAGGTAGTCTTGACCCTTTAAAATATCTTCCGAAAGGCAAACAACGGGTATTACCGGGCTTTGTTACAACCAAATCAGGAGAACTTGAACCCCGAGATGAAATCCTTCGAAGGTTTGATAAGGCCTCCCAGTTCGCCAATATTGATCAATTGGGGTTAGCGCCGCAGTGTGGCTTTGCCTCAACGGAGGAGGGGAACAAATTATCTGAAATGGATCAATGGAAAAAACTGGAATTTATCGTCAGTATTGCGGAGGAAATCTGGGGAGAGGTTTAAGATCTTCCATCAAAAACGAAGCGATTAAGGATGAACAAACCCTCGGCTCTAGTATTCAGTGCACATGCAGCAGATTTTGTCTGGCGATGTGGTGGAGCAATAGCCCTGCATCAAACCAGGGGATACGAAGTTACAATAATTTGCCTTTCATATGGCGAAAGAGGCGAAAGTGCCAAATTATGGAAGAAGGGCAAGACTGCACTTGCAGAAGTAAAGAGTATCAGAAAAAGTGAAGCAGAAAAGGCTGCCTCGGAGTTGGGGGCCCATGACATCATTTTCATGGACCTTGGGGATTACCCCTTGGAGGCAAATAAAAAATCCAAATATAAAATTGTGGAAATCTTAAGAGAGGTTCAGCCAGGGTTCATTCTCTCGCATTCCAAATATGACCCATACAATACAGACCACATGTACACGACCGAATTGGTGCTGGAAACCAGGATGATTGCTCAGGCATGGGGACATAATCCTGGCGAGAAAATCCTGGGTGCTCCCCAGTTGTACCTGTTTGAACCACATCAAACCGAGCAGATGGGTTGGGTGCCAAACGTTTTCCTTGATGTTACGGAGGTTTGGGACAAAAAGCGCAAGGCCATAGAGTGTATGGAGGGGCAGGTGCATCTGTGGAATTATTACACCAATGTGGCTGAGAACAGAGCCAATCACTTTAGGCGTAATTCGGGTGGACAGGCAGGAGGTAGAGAGGCAAAATATGCCGAAGGTTTCCAGGCCGTATTTCCTCGTTGTGTGGATGAATTGTAATGGAAAACATTGTTGTTCAGAATATTGTCAGAGTAGAGCAATCAATTATTGAAGGCTTGAGAGAATGTGGTGTATCAACGGTTCATGAGGCTCAGGGGAGAACAGGACTATTACCTCCAGGGATAAGACCTGTTTATAGCGGTTCCCGAATTTCGGGTTCTGCGTTAACAATTCTTGCTCCACCGGATGACAACTGGATGCTTCATGTGGCCATGGAACAGATTAGAACGGGTGATATTCTTGTTCTCGCCACGACTTCATCCTCAGATGCAGGGTATTTTGGAGAATTACTGGCTACTTCTGCGCAAGCAAGAGGTGCAATTGGTCTCGTAATTGATGCAGGAGTTCGAGATATAGGTGAGCTCAAGGCGATGGGGTTTCCAGTTTGGGCAAAGGCTATTTTTGCTCAGGGAACTGTTAAGGAAACTCTGGGGTCAGTAAATGTACCCATAAATATTGGGCTCGTAACAGTCAACCCCGGCGACGTAATAGTTGCTGATGATGATGGGGTATGTGTCGTGGAGCGCAAATCGGCCTCTCAAATTCTTGATGAAGCAAGAAAAAGAATAATTGCTGAGAAAGAAAAAAGAAAGCGACTGGCCTCAGGTGAATTGGGAATAGATATGTACAACATGCGGAATAAACTGAAGAAAAAGGGGTTAAGGTATGTTTGATGGGAATTCGGTTGCCCATTTGGGACATGTAGAGGTTTATTCCAATAAAATCGAAGAGAGTTATAAATTCTTCACCGATATTTACGGTTTGACAGAAAGTGGTCGAGAAGGAGGCAGTTATTACCTACGGGCCTATGATGACTACGAGTTTCATACTCTCAAACTTACTGAGCATCACACAACTGGCGTCGGGCATATTGGTTACAGGACATCTTCCGAGAATGCGCTCGAAAGCAGAGTGGAAACTATCCAGAAGAATGGCATAGAAGGCGAATGGGCCAAAGGTGATTTGGGGCATGGTCGTGCTTTCAGGTTTCAGGGTCCGTTTGATCATTGGTTTGAGTTGTACTGGGAAACCAACAAGTATCTACCACCAGTATCAGAGAAGCCTGTCCTCAAAAATTTGCATCAAAGGTTTCATGCTCGTGGTTGTTGTCCGAGAAGATTGGACCATGTCAATCTTTTGGCGGAGGATGTATCCGTTTTCAGGGACTTCATGTTCACTTGCTTTGGAAGCAGGGTTACAGAACAAATTCTGCTTGATAATGGCCGTTTGGGCGGATGTTGGTTCACCGTAAATAATAAAAGCTATGACCTTGCTTGTACCGAAGAACATGGTGGTGGAAGGGCAAGACTTCATCATGTGACCTATGTAACAGATCAAAGAGATGAAATCATCCGAGCGGCGGACATATTTTTGGAAAACAATATTCAGATTGAGCAGGGGCCCCACAAACACGCTATACAGGGGACATTTTTCCTTTATGTTTTTGAACCAGCTGGTAACAGGGTTGAGATCGCCAACCAAGGGTCAAGATTGATCCTGCAACCTGATTGGGAACCCATTATCTGGAGTGAAGCCGAAAGAAAAAAGGGTCAGGCCTGGGGGTTAAAGACAGCTGAAACTTTCCATTCCTATGGAACTCCACCGGTAGAAAAAAATTAACCAGAGGATGTAGTAAAAATTATGTAAGTTTTGAACAGATGAAATTACAGCCACTCTCTAAAATCAGTACATTATATATTTAACAACCCTTATCTCATGGGGGGGGGGGTATTGGAATTCTACTGGCACTACAAAGCACAATTTTAGCGCGTCTATAGCGCGTCAAACTGGATAGGAATTTCCACGGAAAGCAATAATCAGTCACGCCTTAAAGGAAGTAAAATTTATAGGGAAGATTCCCGCAGAATGGTAACTCGAAACGTATTGCCATCTCTATCATCTAGAAATTCAATTTTGGGATAGGCCCTAATTGCGCGTAGGATACCACTACCCAAACCGCGGTAAGGTAATAATTTTGTTGCAAAAGAATGCAATATCGGGTTTCGAACGTTTGAGATACCCATTTTGATATTATCTGTGGTTAGATTATTCGGAAGATGTCCTGGACTAATAATTTCAATTCGATTAGAAAAAACCAATACTTTTACGGGCGCAGAAACAAAATAATCTCGATGGATTAAAGCATTGGCTATCAGTTC
>JAJEBQ010000012.1 GCA_022822495.1 Paracoccaceae bacterium
ATTCAAAATTACTGAATGCAAACCCTAATCTTTAATTCTATGTACTAAGACCAACCTATTGGCAGGTATAACCTACTAGAAACTCAGTGATCTAAAAATTTTAAATAATAATACGAATGGAATAATTGACAGTACTTTAACTTTATTTGAGTAAATCTGTTGATTTTTAACTATTTATGGAAATAAATTACCAAAACTATGCATACTATCATTACCTACGATTGAGTTGACGATTTCGGAGAAAATATGATTAATTTTGATGAATCTGATCTTGAAGAAGAACAGGAAATTCAAGAAGATTCAGAGGAAGCAGATTTTCTCGGGTCTGTTATGGAGCCATTCAACCCTTCTGATATTGACATAGGAATTGAACCAAAATCCCTTGATAATTTGATTGAACGGATAAATCAAGGTGAAATTGATATGAACACCGATTTTCAAAGGCATGCAGATTTATGGGATAATCGTAAAATGAGTCGGCTGATAGAGTCAATTTTAATTCGACTCCCCTTGCCTCCCTTCTACTTTGACGCATCTGAAGATGAAAACTGGTTAATTGTTGATGGCCTACAAAGACTTTCGACAATCCGAAAATTCGTTATTGATAATAGATTACGTTTAAGGGGTATGGAGTTTTTATCCGATCTAAATGGAAAAACATATGAGCAATTACACCGAACTTACCAACGTCGAATCAAGGAATATCCGGTTTCGATATATAAAATTAAACCTGGCACTCCCGAAGAGGTAAAATACTCAGTTTTTCGGAGGATAAATACGGGTGGGTTAACGTTGAACAATCAGGAAATTCGTAATGCTCTCGCGAGACCGGAAGATCGATCATTATTGGAAAAATTAGCTAACCTAAATAGCTCCAAGGAAATGATGGGGGATCTATCAAAACGAATGAAAGACCAAGAGTTGATTTTAAGATTTTGGGCATTCTATAGATTTGAATATCTAGACCCAAAAAACAAAAAGGAAATCGCTTCATTCTTGGATAAGGCAATGGAGGAAATCAAACATGGAAATGAGTCTTACAGGTTTGATTTTGAGCGAATTTATTCTACTGCCATTGAACGTTGCTTAGAACTATTAGGTAAATATGGTTTTGCAAAGAAACCTAATGACGCCCCCCACTTTAAAAATTCAACATTATTCGAAGTTTGGATGGTAACTTTGGCAAGATTATCTGATTCAAAATATTCCAGTTTATTAAGTAAAAAAAATGTTTTCAATGAGAAGGTGTTAAACCTATTGTCCGACACTGAATTCTATAATTCAATTACCTACTCAACTCAGAAAAAAGAGCATGTCGAAATACGCTATAATAAAGTTTCTAATTTGATTTCAGAGGTTTTGAATGCTTAATTTTGTCAATATACAAAACTTTAAAACCCTGTTGGAGTCAAGTTTCCCAATTGCTCCCTTGAATATATTTTCTGGCTTAAATGGTATGGGTAAATCTTCGTTAATCCAATCCTTGTTGTTATTAAGACAATCATATGAGGATAAAGTTCTGGACAACAGAGGTCTTATTCTCAATGGAAATTATCTTAACCTTGGTACAGGAAAGGATGTTCTATCTAGCTGCTGTGCAGAGGAAAAAATTAAATTTACAATTAAATGGAGTGAAATTGTTAGCCCGGTAAATTTTGAATTTGATTACAAACCAGATTCTGATCTTCAACCAAATTTAAGACCAATGCCTTTTGAAGAGTGGAATGAAATCAGTCTATTCAACTCAAAATTCCATTATCTTTCTGCAGAACGTCTTGGCCCTCGGAGTGATCATATTTTATCAGATTTTCATATAAATGGATTGAACCCGATTGGAAAGCATGGTGAGTTTGCAGTTCATTATATCTCAGAACACGGATCGAAAAACCTTAAAATACCAGCATTTAAACACCCAAAGGCTAATTCAAATTCGTTACATTCAAACATTGAAGCCTGGATGGCGGAGTTTACTCCAGGGATTAAATTCAATGCAATTACTCAATCAAATTCTGTAAACTTGGAATATTATTTTATTCAAGGAAAAGATTTTACAAAAAAGTTTAAACCCCAAAACGTTGGATTTGGTTTAAGTTATGTTCTTCCTGTATTGACAAGCATTTTAAGCTCTTCAAAAGGAGGCTTATTGATTATCGAAAATCCAGAATCGCATTTGCATCCGGCTGGACACTCACTCATGGGGAAACTTTGTGTAATTGCAGCCAATAATGGGGTGCAATTAATTATAGAATCACACTCTGATCATTTTCTTAATGGTATACGAGTAGCAGTGAAACAAAAAAAAATTAATTCTGATGATATCAATTTATTTTTCTTACAAAGGGATATTGAAAGTCTAACGCATGCTACAGAAGTGATTTCACCAAGAATTGACGAGAGAGGAAGAATTGATATTTGGCCTGATGGTTTCTTTGATCAATGGGACAAAGATTTAGATCAACTATTATGATCTTAAAATTAGTGTTAAACCACCATTCCTTACCATTCAATAATCGTGGGGCTAGTGAAAGGGGAATATTGGATTTTCTTTCAATTCTTAAGACTTGCCGACAATTTGGGTATAAATTTCTCATAATAGATGATGAACAGGATGCATCATTAATGCAACTTGAATTGTCTAAAGATTATTTCATACGCAATTGGTATGCAATTTCAAAAGCTCAGTCAAAGTATCAAGATTGGAGAGCTGTTCTATTATCTATTGAAACAAAGCAATCACTTTTTGAATATCAAATTGATTATAGCATTGAAGTGGGTTTAATGGGTGAGAATAAAGGGAAAAACACTCTTTTGTCTGCTTATGTCAATGATACATTTCTTGTTAGTTTTGCCACGAAATATCTTTGGAGAAAAAATCATTTACCCGTTTGGGTTTACAACCTCAAAGAAGATTCAGAGGAAGCAACTGAACTTCTAAATCTGTATGATAATCTTAGTATTGAGGTTCACAGGAAAGAGTTGGAGGATAATCAGCGGAAATTATTCAACACCGCCAATAAAATATGGAAAAATAGGCAAGTACTTTTTCCTAATCTAACTTTACTACAGGACCAAATAGGTAAGGTTTTACAAAACTGGTCTCATCGCAATGATATATTGGATAAAGCAAGAGATTCACTTGAAATATTAGATAAGTTTTGTTCTCAATGGAAAAATGGTGATTACCCGGACTATCAGCACAACTATCTTAGAAAACTAGGTCTTAACTCACAGGTAAGTGGAGAAACTACAAAAACCAAATCCAACCCCCGATATACGAAAGAAAGACTATTTTGGTTACCTGATGGTCGTGAAGTTTTGTGTGAAAACCACATTAAACTTCCTAATGGTTTTCGAATGCATTTTTATTCTGATTCTGAAAAGAAACGAATTTATGTGGCGTATCTTGGACCCCATTTAAAAACTTCAAGATTCAATAGTTAATTCCAAGCATGGATAATTTGCCCTTTTCTGCTCCTTATCAATCATTGTCTTTATTCATCATTAGTGATGCTATTGAATGAATTGGGGATTATATAATTGTTAATTCGTTATTACAAAATGAGTATTTGTTTTTGCTTAATAAAGTATAATCCCCTTTATATTCAACAATTGGGGACGTTAACCGCTAGACCACCGAGGGATGTTTCCTTATATTTTTCATTCATATCCAAACCGGTTTGATACATGGTTTGAATACATGAGTCGAGGGGTACGATATGCTTGCCGGTACCCCGTAAACTCAGTGAAGCGGCAGAAACAGCCTTTACTGCCCCCAACCCATTTCTTTCAATGCAAGGAACTTGCACCAATCCCTTAATTGGGTCGCAAATCATTCCAAGATGGTGTTCCAACGCAATTTCCGAAGCATTTTCGACTTGCCTTGGGTTGCCTCCAAGGACAGCACACAACCCGGCAGCTGCCATTGCTGAGGCTGAGCCTACTTCGGCTTGACACCCGCATTCAGCTCCCGAAATAGAAGCGTTCGATTTGATAATGCCCCCAATTGCAGAAGCGGTAAATAGAAATTCAGGAATCTTGTCATCTGTAGCGTTGGGAACATGTTCAAGATAATATTTCAGAGTGGCCGGGACAACGCCTGCGGCGCCATTTGTGGGGGCAGTTACCACTTGGCCACCATTGGCATTTTCCTCATTGACCGCCATGGCATATACCGAAATCCAATCATTAATGGTGTGTGGAGCCACTTGATTGGTAAGGCTCTTTTCTTCGACCAAGTCATCATATATGACGCCCGCCCGCCTCTGGACTCCTAGCCCACCGGGCAATATTCCTCTGGAACTCATACCTGATTCAATACAATTGTTCATGATCATCCAAATCTCGATGATAAGGTCAAAAACCTCATCTGGCGGGCGCAAACTCTCCTCATTCGCCAAGACAATTTCATAAATGGATTGTTGAGTATCTTCAGTAATTTTTAGAAGGTCTTCCATCGATGAATATTCAAAGGGAACATTCCTTTGCTCCAAAGCAACCGGATTCATCATTTCCTCTTCGGTCAGGACAAAACCACCACCGATGGAATAATATTTTTCTTTGAAGAGGATGTTATCATTGCTGTCGATAGCACTAATCGCCAAACCATTAGTATGTGCAGGCAATTTAGTTTGATAATCAAATATAAGATGTATGGCTGGATCAAATTTGATTACAACGCCATTATCAAGAGTAATTGTATGACGTTTGCTGAGGTTCTCCAGAATTTGCTCGGCCCTTTCATAATTGTAATATTCAGGTAACATTCCTGCCAATCCAAGTATTAGCGCACGGTCTGTGGCATGACCTTTGCCTGTATAGGCAAGTGAACCATGCAGGGTTGCTCTCAACCCACAAGGTTGATTTATTTTATTCTCAATTTGCTTTCGGAATCTGTTACCTGCGACCATTGGACCCATGGTATGGGAGCTCGAAGGCCCCACTCCGATTTTGAATATGTCAAAGGCACTGACGAACATTGAGATTCCTTTTTCCTGCTTAAACTGTGTTTAAAAATTTATCAAATTCAGTATTTAATGTCACAACCTTAATGGAGGGCATTAACATGGGAAATCAAGCCGAAGATCAAGATTTATCTCGCCGTTCCGCTGCCATACATTCGCTTCAATATCTTGAACCAAAGATGAAAGTGGGACTAGGAACCGGGACAACGGCAGAAGCATTGGTTAGAGAAATTCAGGTAAGGAACCTTCAGGAAGAACTTGACCTTACATTTGTTTCTACTTCAACGAGAACAACAAAATTATCAGAGTCTTTGGGATTAAAAATTTCAGATTTATCAGAGGTAAGATGGCTTGACCTTGTTTTGGACGGTGCTGACGAATTTGACCCAGACTTAAATCTTATCAAGGGAGGTGGCGGGGCACTTTTGCAGGAAAAAATTGTCGCTTCATCTGCTGACAGCATGAAGGTTATAGCCAGTATTACCAAGAAAGTTGATGTTTTAGGAAAGTTCCCTTTGCCAGTAGAAATCGTTCGTTTTGGTTGCACCTCCACCATTCAGAGGTTGGATGAACTGTTTCAGTTCTCTGGCTATTCGTATAGCGACAGGGCCATGAGAAATAGTGGTGGAAATTTATTTATTACAGATGAAGGTCATTTCATTGTGGATTATAGCTTCCAGGAAATGAATAATCCCGAAGGATTGGAGCAGGCCATTAACCAAATAGTCGGAGTAGTTGATTGTGGTCTGTTCACTGGCTTGTGTGATGAAGTAATAACAGGTTCTAGAGATGGCTTCGTGGAAGTTTTTGATTAGGAATCAAAAAATAGAAATTCTTTTGGGGCTATTATTCCAAGTGCCAGTATTGGAGCAGGGTAGAATTATTTCGGGTGTTCAATGTTTGATTTGGATTTATTTGTGATAGGTGGAGGTTCCGGCGGCGTTAGAGCCGCAAGGGTGGCCTCGGAAAAAGGTTTTAAAGTAGGCTTGGCCGAAGAATACCGGCTCGGTGGGACCTGTGTTATCAGAGGTTGCGTACCAAAAAAATTGATGGTTTTTGCAGCTGACTACGAAGATTATATCAAGGATGCTGCGGGGTTTGGATGGACCGTTGGTCATTCATCTTTTGATTTTGCCGGTTTTCAAGCAACCAAGGACAACGAGATTGATCGCCTTGAAGGTATATATCGGACACTTCTGGACCAAGCGAAGGTTCATTTTTTTCCTTCCAGGGCCATCATAGAGGATCCCCACACAATCAGACTCGATAACGGTAAGACTTACAAAACAAGAATTATTCTGATTGCATCAGGAGGAAGTCCTTTTGTTCCCAAATTTGAAGGGTCCCACCTTGTTGGTAATTCCAATGATGTCTTTAAATTAAAGGAACTACCCAAGAGGGTTTTGATTTGTGGTGGCGGTTATATTGCTTGTGAATTTGCTGGGGTATTCAATGGCATGGGCAGTAAGGTAACCCAGGCTTATCGTGGGTCTCAAATTTTGAGAGGCTTTGATAATGATATTAGGAATCATCTTTCGAATACCATGTCCATAAGAGGAATTGATATCAGGTTGAATCAAACAATTAATAAAATAACTGAATCTTCGAACGGGTTGAGAGCGTATTTTGGTGACCATTCACAGGAGTTTGATTTTATCTTGTATGCAACTGGACGAAAGCCAAATACGAAAGACTTGAATCTTGATAAAATACATGTTGAAACTGATTCATCTGGGGCGGTGGTCGTTGATAAATATTCACAAACAGTCATTCCTTCAGTCTTTGCCATTGGAGATGCAACAAACAGGTTAAACCTAACACCCGTAGCAATCAGGGAAGCAATGAGTTTTGTTGCAACTGTTTTTGAAGGTGAACCAACCCCGGTAGATCACATCAATGTACCAACCGCGGTTTTTACCCGGCCGGAGATTGGTACCGTGGGGCTCACAGAGGAACATGCACGTGCCAAGTTTGATGTGGAAATTTACAAGACAACCTTCAAACCCATGTCTAACCTGATTGCAGGCAGGGAAGAAAATAATCTCATGAAATTAATTGTTGATAAGTCATCCAGAAGAGTTTTGGGTGTTCACCTGGCCTGCCCTGGAGCCGCCGAAATGATACAAATGCTAGGTATCGCGGTAAAGATGGGTGCTACCAAAGAAGATTTTGACAGAACATGCGCTGTGCACCCGACGGCAGCTGAAGAGTTGGTTACATTACATAATCCAATGTGACGTTCTTGAAATTTAAAGCAAAAGCAACAAGTTAGACTGCGGGTTCCCATATGGTAACCCTAATGGATTGGGAGTTTATATTGAAATGACAAACAACTCAAATGGACCTTGGGGTAATGGGAACCAGAAGGGACCCAATATGCCGGAAGTCGATGACCTTATAAACTTGGGTAAAGATCGCCTCAAAGGTGTCTTTGGAGACAAGAGTGGCGGCGGAGGCAAACCCGGTGGAGATCGGAACAAAATCCCAAAGAGTTTTTATTTTATTGCAGTTTTGGCTATAATTGGCTTTTGGGGCTATAATTCCTTCTACTCAGTCAAGCCGGAACAAAGATCGGTTGAATTGTTCCTAGGTGCCTATTCATCAACAGGTGCTCCAGGACTCAATTTCGCACCATGGCCTTTGGTCACGCGTGAAATTGTTGAGGTTACACGTGAAAGAACCGTTGAAATCGGTGCTAGAGAAGGTGCCAGGTCCGATGAAGGCTTGATGCTAACGGGTGACGAAAATATCGTTGACGTTGGCTTTCAGGTGGTCTGGAATATTTCGGATCCGGCCAAATTCCTGTTTAATCTCAGAGATCAGGAGAAAACGATTACTGCAGTTGCTGAATCAGCCATGCGTGAAATCATGGCGCGTTCAGAATTAGCACCGATTCTTAACAGAGACAGGGGTGTAGTTGCTGCCAATCTCAGAGAATTAATTCAAACAAATCTTGACAATTACGATGCGGGCATGAATGTGGTACGTGTTAACTTTGACAAAGCGGACCCACCTGGCGCCGTTATCAACAGTTTCCGTGAAGTTCAGGCCGCTGAACAGGAAAGGGATCGGTTGGAAAAGCAGGCTGATGCCTATGCCAACCGCGTTTTGGCGAGTGCCCGTGGTGAAGCCGCCCAGTTGCTTGAGGAGGCAGAAGGTTACCGGGCCCAGGTTGTTAACGAGGCAGAAGGTGATGCCAGTCGTTTTCTTGCTGTATTGGAAGAGTATGAAAAATCACCTGATGTTACCCGCAAGCGATTGCATATCGAAACAACCGAAAGGATTTATGGCTCAGTTGATAAACTCATAATGGATGGAGATACCAATTTTCTTCCAATTTTATCATTGGATGAACTGGTAAATAACATCACAATTCCCGAACAGGATGAGGAGTCGAACCAATGAATAAAAAAACTATTTTCATAGGGGTCTTGGCCCTAATCGTGCTTACGGCAATGTCGGCTCTATTTATTGTTGATGAGCGTGAGAAGGCTTTGGTGTTACAATTTGGTCAGGTTAAGCAGGTTAAGGAAACACCAGGTCTGGCATTCAAGATACCGTTGATTCAGGAAGTTGTCCGCTACGAAGACAGGATCCTCTCGCTTGAGACACAATCACTGGAGGTAACTCCTCTTGATGATCGTCGTTTGGTTGTTGATGCATTCGCCAGATACAGAATTGCGGATGTGGTACAGTTCAGGGAAGCTGTTGGTGTTGAAGGTTCGGCCGAAAGCCGACTTCGAAACGTACTTAATGCTGCGACAAGAGAAGTGCTGGGATCGGTTACATCCGGAACCATTCTTTCTGCAGACCGGGCAGGATTAGTGTCCAGGATTAGAGACACAGCTAAGTTGGAAGCAACCAATCTCGGTATTGAAATTGTCGATGTTCGGTTGAAAAGAACTGATTTACCCTCCCAAAACCTTGAAGCAACATTCGCGAGGATGAGAGCTGAGAGGGAAAGAGAAGCAGCTGATGAAATCGCGCGAGGAGAAGAAGCTGCACAAAAAGTCAGGGCTCAGGCTGACAGAACACAGGTTGAAATAGTTTCGGAGGCCCAGAAGGAAGCCGAAATCACTCGTGGTAAGGCAGATGCAGAAAGAAACAGGATTTATGCCGATGCCTTTAATCAGGATCCAGAATTTTTCCAATTCTACAGGACTTTAAGAGCATATGAATTATCTTTCCTGCCTGATAATACGACATTGCTGATAGATCCAGAAGGGGAGTTTTTTCAATACTTCAAAGGATCCACACAAGAAAGTGATTGATGACATTATTCTGGCCTTGGGGTTAGTCGCTGTCCTTGAAGGCCTGGTATTGGCATTAATTCCCAAGAGGCTGGAAGATGCCCTAAAAATACTGGTCAGCCTTCCAGTCGAGAAACGAAAAATGATCGGACTCTGCATTGTTGGTTTTGGAGTCCTGATCGTTTGGTTGTCGAGTATTCTCAGATCCTGATCATGTATGTAACCAATTTTTGAATTCACATTTGTGAATCCCCGAAATATTTCTGACTTGAAGCAGTTAATTATGGTGAATTTGTTGTTTCAGGGAGATATATTAGTGATTTTCATTTTCCTCGCCCGTTGAGATATGGAGATTATATTGACTTTCCCTAGATTGCTTTTGAAGAGTTTTTTTGTTTTGGTGAATACAATGGTCAACATTAGGGGGATAAAAGTGAAACATAGTTTACTTCAAGTTTTCTTACGTCAATTCATTACGGGAGTGGCTACTCTGATATGTATGTTTGTGTTTTTAGTAGGCTCTTCACAAGCTCACGAAGATTTCAGTTCACTGGTCGAAAAGGTATTACCTGCTGTGGTATCCTTGGAGGTTATGACAGGTTCGCAGACCACCAACAATAACCGTCCTGAAAGCACCCCCGAACAATGGATGGACCAATTTAGAAACCAACCATTTATGTATGATTTTTTCCGTCGTTTTTTTGATGAAGAGTTTAACAATCAAAATCAGGGTGGCGTTGTAGAGAACGAGGAATTCAAGTTGGAACAGGTCCAGTATCCCCGAATGGGGTACGGGTCAGGCTTTATTATATCTGCTGATGGGAAAATGGTGACCAACTATCATGTCATTCAGGATGCAACTGATATCAGGGTCAGGATGGCAGATGGTGACACAGTTTATGCCGCTGAAGTGTTGGGTAGCGATCCGGAAACAGATATATCCGTCTTGCAAATTCTTGAAGGTGAAGAATTTGAATTTATCCAATTTGGTGATAGTAACAGTGTCAAGGTCGGCGAACCTGTTTTGGCTATCGGCAATCCATTAGGTGTTGGAATTTCGGCATCAAAAGGCATTATTTCTGCTAAATACCGTACCTTGAATGGTCCCTACGATGATTTCTTTCAAACTGATGCATCCATTAATCTGGGTAATTCAGGTGGTCCATTGATAAACCTTCAAGGAGAAGTCATTGGGGTTAATACTGCAATCAAGACCAGTGGCTTCAGCAGGGGATCAATAGGGGTTGGTTTTTCCATGTCTTCAGCCGTTGCTTCAAGAGTTGTCGATGAAATACTCCAAACGGGTAAAGTCAGTCGGGGGTGGCTTGGAATATACATATCAACATCTGCTGATGAGGATGGTAGTGACCGCATAATGGTAGACGGTGTCTTCAAGGATGGACCTGCCAGAAAAGCAGGAGTTTTACCCGGGGATCTTATTGTTTCCGTTGATAGCACTGAAATTTCTAATGTGAGGGATTTTGTTTCTTTCGTTGGTAAAATTGAGCCCGGCAAAGAAGTTGTCCTGGAAATATTACGCGATAAGGAGCTCATAAGTCTGGAGGTTATTCTTGGCGATCGACCTCAAACCCCCAGTCAAATCATGTCCGAGGAAGATTCAACTGATAGTGATGATATTTTGGGTATGCGATTTGGCTATGTCCCCGAAAAAAATACCGAGTACAAATTTACTAACCCTGAAACGGTTGTAACTGATGTTGCCAATGATTCACCGGCAGCAAAAGCTGGGATCAAGAAATTCGATCAGGTAGAAATGGTAAATTCAGAAATTGTCATTACTGCCAAGGACATTCGCAAGTTTGTGGATGAAGCAGTTAACAATGAGGATGAAAAAGTATCTTTCTTCGTAATTCGCGAAGGTGTTCTCATTAAGGTCGAAGTTGATCTCTAACCAACGTTTCGAAATGGAGTGGGGTTTAAACCCCACTTACCATCTATGTTCAAATAAATTTTGACGTCAAAATATCTAAATCCTTTGGATTGAAAATGGATTAAGAAATTGTCTTCCCCATAACAATTTCCTCTCATCTCTGCTAAGTTCTGCTTCATCACAGACATCGTTCCAGTTCTGTTCGATAATTTCAATCATATTATCAAAAATATCATTCGCTTCGTCGTCATTTAAACAAAATTTGTCTGCAACTAAAAGGCAGGTACTCAGTTTGCTCAAATTATTATTTCCTGCAATCAACATTGCTTGAGTGGCTTCATTTCCAGAACGTATTTGCGGACATATGTCATATGCAGGTGTCAGCGATAAATTCTTACCATCCCAAAAAGCAGCATGATTGCGCGCATGGTCATCTGTATTTCCACACAAAATATTAAATACTAAGCGTGAAAACAGTTCTCTAAGTGTCTTCTTAGGAAATTCAAACCTATTTCTGATGATTTCGGCCAAGTCTTCGTAACTGCAATAACGTGCCATCATTTCATCTAAGCCTAATATGGTTAGTGCGGAAACCATTGCATGTCGTGACCAACCTGTTTGCTTTTTTTTACGATCGAACCTTTCAACAAGTAAAACATCCTTTTTAGCAGACTTTACAAGCTTCACAGGAGAGACATCTAGACCTGCCAAACTGGCGAGTCGCATCGCAACATATTCAGATTTCACCATGTTATTTAGGTCTGAACTTAAGCTAAATTTACCAATAAACTTTTTATTTTCTTCTTCGATCAAAGCTTTTGGACGCGCTCCTCCGATGGAGGTGCCATGAAACAATGCTTGATCAAGATCCGGTGTCAAAGGCTTGCCTTCTTCAACTCTATTTATTGACTCAGAAAGTTCCTCAATGCGCGCGTTTTTTAATAATCGGGGTTCATACTCTGTTGGTGATTTTTGAAAATCAAGTGCGCCAATTCGATCCGAACCTGATTCAAGTAGATAGGTAAACTCACTCAAATCCGAAGTGTCTCCTTCTGGCGCCTGGCAGCCTAACAATTTTTTAATTATTACTTTCCTGCCCCATGCATCAGGGGAAGCATCCCTTATGCTACCAGGCATATCCAATCCTTCGGCAAGAGGCAGAATCCCATAATTTAGGGGCAATTCAGGTTCATATATTGATATACAAGGTTGATTTTCCCGGATGCGTTCTAGATAACTTCTTCCATAATTGAAATAAATTCTACCTTTATTTTTTGTCAGACGACCTGCCACAACCGGTGTTGTTTCATCTGGAAGCCAAATCCAAACAAAAACTTCAGTATTCAATTGATCTGATTTTAAATTTTTAGAAATCATCAAATAACTCTATTGGGCCGTATTTTATTTTCTTAGGCAACAAGGCAATTTTGTCTTGGATAAGTTCACGTTGATATTCTAGTGGTACTTTTTCAGGATCAAATAAGGGCACCCCCAAAATTACAGCAACTTCAAATACCAATCCAATAGAACAGCCCAACTCACCACTCTCAATTTTTTGTAGAGTTGCTCTGGAAATATTTGCTCTTTCAGCCAATTCATTCTCTGTCCAATGATTAAGTTTACGTTGTAATTTTATGTGATCCCCCAAGAGCGATACAACTTCTCTTGTGTGTCGTGAATAAGTTCGTGCTTTAGCCATTGTATTACATTATAATTTACATTAAATTGCATAATGACTATTATAAAGTACAAAAAATAACAAAGTTCAATATATGTTTTTAAATTTAGTTTGGGGTTTATACGCTTTTGACGATCCCTAAAGTGCTTTTTTGCAAACTTAAAAAAACTTACCTTGATTGAAAACATACTTCAAATTGTTCTTACCAACTTGACTTATTAACCAATCTCTGGCGCCATCGGAGTACCCTCTCCCATCAAGAATAATGATTGTATCCACTTGATTGTAAGCGACACTTTAAAACTTCAAAAGGATACTTTTCATCTGTGCCACCACCAGAAGATTGCCATTTACATTGAATAGCAAGTTCATTAGGGAATTTAATCGGGTGGCATAGGATTAGATCTGTATAATTGCTGAGGAAACAGGTATTGGTCATTTGTTAAAAACACCAATTTGGGGTTTGTCGGCAAGATAATCCCAGAGGGTATTGTACGCTAGAGCTCTTCTTTCAGAACCAAATTTGCTTATCATGTATAAACTACCCAAGGAATGGACACCGAAGGAGAAGAGCGATTTTACCTTTTGGTCATATCGTACCAGAACGAATTGTACCATTGTCATGGTTATGAGCTCCATTTGGTTTCCTCTTTTTCGGACTGGGTAATTTGTCTGCATGCCATATTTACTGCCAGGGTGTATCCAAGCGATATTTGAAGTGAGAAATTTATCAACCTGTTTGGAAAATTCCCCCACAACGAGTTTGCCTACTATCCTCACAAGCATGATCTCTCACACGATAACATTTAAGTGGAAGCTAAAGGAATTCTTAAGACTAGCGAACCTACATGATTTCAAAATATTTTGTGGCCATATGGTCATTACATAAAATCACATTCGACCAAAAGAGCAAATACTCTAAGGCCTTGCAAACAAGATTCTCTGCCATGTTTAGCGTCAAACTAGTTAGGAATCCCGCGTCATACAAGATGAGAAAGTTGATGATACCAGATTGTAGAGAATTCAAACTGTTCATTCCCCGATTATACCACCGCTTATCTTCTCGAGGAGTACCACTTACTCAGGGCAAGGGAAGTAAAACTATCATCTAGTCTCAAAACATAGGTAAACCAGCTCCTTGGTTTAAGAAACGCAGTGCAAGTGACACTTCCCTCAAGCATTTGTTTGCATTTTATAGTTTTGATGACTGGAGAAAGGTTGTTTGGAATAAAGTTTTGGGTTGCAGACAGGGTTTTGTTTGCAATTTTTCAAATGACATCTAATGTCGCCAAGCGAGAATACCCGCCTCGCTTAAGGTGAAATCTTGGTTTAATACAGTGCACCCCGGCGGGTTTTTGTTTTTAACCTCCTAGATGCAACTGAGAATTTAGTTATGAAATTCCAAAAACCTCACACTTCAATACATGAACAAATCGAAATTTTGAAGAAACGGGAAATGGTTATAGACGATGACAATTATGCAGAAAATTACTTAAATTTCATCCCCTATTACCGACTACAGGCTTATTAGAAACCTTTCAAGGTAACCACAGAAGAATCTGAATCAATCGAATTTAAAGACGGTTCAACGATTGAAGATGTAATTAAATTGTATTTTTTGATGGGGAACTCAGACTTGTGGTTCTTGACGCTATAGAGGTGGTTCATCGTAAAAATTGGGCTAATCACATGGCAATACAATAGGGGTCTTACAGTTATTTGGAAAATGAATACTTTTCTAATTTCAAAAGGCATAAGAATGTTGTTGCAGAATTGAAGAACAACACGAAAAAACCAGAAATGGAGGGGTGCTCTGTGACAATAATGTGATTGAATTAATTAATATCTTGATTGATTAAATGCACTAGTTATCGAATTGTATCCGCAATCAAACCTTGTGAACTGTCCAAATTGTTTTTTCGCCAATACTCTCCTTCAAGTCAGTTGGGTATTGGCATTTGAATAATGCTGCAACATCACTTTTTAATATCCCAATACCAGTATCTTGGTATCAATTCCAATCCATCTCAGGTTTCATAAAAGTTTAATATTTGCAAAATATAATATCATGTATATAGTGCTAAACGAATCTCCACTCAAATATTAGAATATAAATTTGACACGTCAGTTATGTATTGGTTGGAAAAAATCTTGTTATTGAAAGCAATAACGCTGCGAAAAGGTTTTAGTCAAAGCTC
>JAJEBQ010000043.1 GCA_022822495.1 Paracoccaceae bacterium
AGATGCTCAAAGTGAAAAGCAGGGGGTATCGGAACAAGGAGCGGTTCATGACCGACATCTATTTCCATTTGGGCGGTCTGGACCTCTATCCCGAGGGTACCAACAGATGAATTGCCCACTAAATAGGACGAAGAGCCAAAATTTTTATAGGTTAAGTTCTATAAAACAAAATTGAATGTTACTTTTTGTTTGACTTAAACACTAAATTTATCGCGAATAAATTTAGGGCATCTCCGTTAAATAGTTTGGTAATATACCCGATTAGCCAGAAATCTACTTTATTGATAACATTCAAAAAGGGATTACATACTTGAATATATAAACCCTTTTAGCCCCCTTCTCATCGTTATTGGTAAGGTTTACCTAAATTATTCTCTTAACACCCTCAAATTTTCACTTAACCCCTCATTAAAAATCTCTTTAGAATACTCTTTTTTGCCATTTATAGAGCGTCAATCAGGAAAATGTTGATAAGACTGTTATACCGACAATTATTTTAAATCGCCTTATTTTAACCACTTTTATTTTGGTTTGTTGGCATAACACTTTTTTAGGGGATTATATACTTGTTTCCTCAACTTTCCCTATCCATCCTTCCTTGCCATGAATCGCCAGCCTTTCTTTGAACGAAAAAAATCCTTTTAATATGTTTTCATCGTAGACGCAGGGATAAAAAGGGTTTGGTGGTAGGCCGGTGGCTTATGTCATTATAAAAATTCATGACATGGGTAAACAAGTATATAATCCCCTAAATAATACCTCACTTCCATAAAGATAGAAGTGAAATAGTCACTATTTTGAAACTTAACGTTGGTTTACCTCATTTTTTACAATTTTCTTCGAGTTTTAAATCTACAACCTCAACATTATCATCAATAATAGGGTTAACCATTTCTAAGCTTGTAGCGATAGCTTGAACAAGTTTGTCAACCCTTTCAATATTTTTGGCACCTGCAAATACTGACCGAGCAGCCGAAGAAGGTTTAAGGAGAGATTTGGCCGCATTTGAATATTTTTCAAATGGAACCTGATCACTTGAATCAGCGCCCATGTTTTGAACTACACTGTCAACCCAGAAATAAATATCCTCAGATAATTGAATATCGCTATGAACAGCATCTTTGATTGATCGAGGCCCCTCTTCCGTTATCGCGCGATAATTACCGGTAAGCAACATACTCCATTTGGCCATTGGTATAAAGAGTGATTCATGTACTTTCAACTTTACAGGTATTTCATTCCCATTGTAACGTGCGGCTATTATATCGCTTGCCAATGTATTGAGAATTTCATTATGCTTAGGCTTTGCAAACTTTGCAGCCTTGAAATTCGTTGGCAAACCGACATGAAGAAAATTCAATTTCTCTTCAGGAGGCCTGAACGCCTGGGGATCTGGGCTACATAGGGTTATATTGTCAGGATCAAATTCATCCCACACCCTAGGTTCTGTATAGCAGGCTCTAAGTGGTTCGGTATCAAGTCCTGGAATTCTTTTGAGATATGCCAAAGGAGGCATATTCATTATTGACAGGCAAGGTTTCCCTGAAGAGGCAATCCTGTTCATAAGGTCCCAAACTGGTGGCGCTCCAAATTGAGGTTCCTGCATCGCCAAACCAATCATGTCATAATCATGAGGATCAGCTTGTTCAGGAGTCAGGGCATTAACCTTACCAGGAAGGTCAGAAGAATGAATCAAGTCGGGATCAGGAGCTCCACGTCTGGTTATCCGTATTATTGTCCCCTCATTGTTGATTAATTCTGCTTCTTCCGGCAAACAGACTAAAGTTGTGTTATGTCCTGCCATCAAGAGCTTGGTCGAGAGTAAAGACCCGTACGAGGCACCTAGAATTAAAACTTTATACGACATTTGATTCCTTACATTTATTAATTAACTTCATTTCGCTAGTTGCTCATACTAAAACAACAGTTTGTTTGATTCACCAGATGGTACATTCAAACAAACCTTTCTTACCGCAAATAATTCCAGAGTAAGATTAAGTTTAAATTACCATTTATGGCCTCAAAAACACCTGCTACAAATATTTTTGAACTTTTTGGCTTGGAACCTCAAAACAGATCCGGTCTGATAGTAGTTACCGCATTCAAACCCCCATCAACATCAATACATTGACCGGTAATAAACGAGGCTTGGTCTGAAGCCAACCAAAGTACAAAATTGGCTATATCTCTCGGAGTCCCCAACCTTTCTGACGGGTGTCTTTGAATGGCATCTTGTTCAGCCATGGCAGGATTTGATGCTGTTTCAAATGCTGTCTCAGTCATTTCTGTTCGTACCCATCCAGGACAAATTGAGTTACAGCGAATCTTTGGTCCATGATCCACAGCAATTGCCCGGGTAAGAGAATGAACAAATCCCTTGGAGGCTACGTAAATGGCCATTCCGGGATCTGCTTTTTTGCCTGAAATCGAACCAATATTAATTATTGATCCCCCTTCTCCCTTTTCTATTTCCGGTATGAATTCCCTGCAAACATTGAATACTCCCTTGCAGTTGGTATCAATAAGTAGGCCCCAGTCATCTTCAGTCGTATCAACAATCGTTTTTTCAAGTTGTATTCCTGCATTGTTTACTATGAGTGATACTGTACCAAAACTGTTTTGAATAAACCTGTGAAGGTCTCTCACATCATTTGCTTTAGAGACATCCGCCTTCATCCAGATTAATTGCGATGGGTAATTTTCTTGCACTTCATTACGACCACAGCAAATTACCTGATAGTCATCTCTTGATAGAACCAAGGCAATCTCCTTTCCGATACCACGGCTTGCCCCAGTTACCAAAGCAATTTTCTTTTTTGTATGCATTTTAGAAACCCTCTAAATCAGGATACAGAAGAGCATATTTTCTAAATATCGGAATTAAAACATTAATTATGGATTAAACTCACATTAGGACTAGACCAGTTAAATTCACCAAAATCGCAATATTCCTGAATGTTACAATTTTTCAATTTTTGGAAAATTTTGGAAATGAGTACTTTTGATAAAATCGCACTATATTAGAAATTGAAGATTTCACCATTTCAGGAAAATTCAAAATATTTTGGAAAACACCAATTTGGCAGAAAAAGCATGATTTACAAATCCAGACAAAATTGGCTTGAAGCCAAAAACAAAAAAGTCATGCTTTTTGGTATGTCAGGTGTGGGTAAAACCCATGTTTCTAATATTCTGCGAAACTCTGGCAATTGGTATCATTATTCGGTGGATTACCGTATAGGTACTCGTTACATGGGTGAGCATATTGTGGATAATTTCAAATTGGAAGCAATGAAAAACCCCTTTTTGGCAAATTTGCTGAAATCTGACTCAATCTATATTTGTTCCAATATTTCCTTCAACAACCTTGATCCGCTGTCAACCTTCCTCGGCAAGTTGGGAAGTGAGGAACTGGGAGGGCTATCTTTTGAGGAATACACTCGCAGACAAAATATACATTTGAGATCTGAAATCAGATCCCTGGAGGATTCTCAACACTTCATTGATAGAGCAAAGGTTCTCTATGATTATGACCATTTTATCTGTGATACAGGTGGCTCTATTTGTGAAGTGATTGATCCGTTTGATCCTGATGATCCCCTCATGACTTTTCTATCTGAAATAATGCTCCCAGTTTGGATTGAACCATCTGCAGGCTGGAAGGAAAAATTGTTATTACGGTTCATAGATTCACCCAAACCAATGTATTATCGTCCTGACTTTTTGGCCAAACAGGTTGAAGGTCTTGATATCAGTACCTTACATCCTGATGAGTTCAGTCGGTCCCTGTATCAGGACCTGGTTGAGGAACGAACACCTAGATACAAGGCTATGGCCGAGAATTGGGGAATTAAGATTGGGGTTGATGAATTGGACGCTGTAAAAAATGAGGAACAATTTATAAATCTGATTGCCGTGAGGTTGTAAATGATCCAGACCCTAACTGAAAATATATTATGCCCATAGTGATACCAGACAGCTTACCCGCCTTCAAAATCCTTAAAAAAGAGGGTGTCCAGGTCATGTCAGAAAAACGTGCTCTCAGACAGGACATAAGACCTCTGGAAATCGGATTGTTGAATCTCATGCCGAACAAGGTGGATACGGAAACACAATTCATAAGATTAATTGGCTCCACACCGCTTCAAATAAATTTCACTCTCATTCGTATGACAGAACATGTCTCCAAATCAACGCCGATGGAGTACTTGGATGAATTTTATGTAACATACAATGATATCAAGGATCAAAAGTTTGATGGCCTGATCATAACGGGTGCCCCGATAGAACATCTTCCATATGAAGAAATCTATTACTGGCAGGAACTTTGTGAAGTCTTTAACTGGACCCAAACCAATGTCCATGCAACTTTTGGTATTTGCTGGGGTGGCATGGCCATGATGTACTATTGGTATAATTTACCCAAGGTTCAGTTTGACCGCAAGCTGTTTGGCTGTTTTCCTCTTGATAATTACAACCCCACCTCGCCCTTTTTGCGAGGGTTTTCGGATAATGTTTATATCCCTGTCAGCAGATGGGCTGGAATGAATCAAGATGATATGGATCAGACTGAGGGACTAACTACTTTATTGGGATCAAAAGAGACAGGCCCCTGTCTTATCGAGGATACGAAGTTTCATGCTCTTTATATAATGAACCATTTTGAGTACAGTACGGAAACCCTCTTGAATGAGTACAAACGTGATCTTGCGGCTGAGGATATTGAGATACAGCCTCCCAAGAATTATTTTCCTGATGACAATCCTGAATTGATTCCTCTTAATAAATGGCGAAGCAATGGGCATTTGCTCTATTCCAACTGGATCAATAATATTTATCAAACAACCGAGTTCAACCTCGCCAAAATTGCGAGTGAAAGGACTGATGGGAGTACAAAATAGATCCTGTGTGAATAGTTATGGTCGGAAGCAATTATCACCATGGTGATTTGAAAAATGCCTTAAAGGAAGTAGCGCTTGACCTGGTTGTTGAGATGGGGCCTCAAGCCTTTACTCTTTCGGCTGCAGCCAAGCGTGTTGGTGTATCTCCTGGTGCACCCTATCGCCACTTTAAATCGAAGGAAGAATTACTTCAAGCTATAGCTCTAGAAGGGTTTTCCAAGTTCGGCTCCAAATTGAAACATGCCTATCAATCTAATGCAGACAACCCCAAGGAAGCATTTAGGTCAACCGGCAAAGCCTATTTGGACTTTGCCAGAGAATTTCCAGGTCATTACATCATTATGTTTGAATCGGGTATTACACTAAAAGATCATCCCGAACTTGCAGAGAAAGCCAAAAAGGTAAAAGATATCCTTTATACGGCAATTGAACGCATGATTAAACTCCCAAACAAATCTGACCTCCCACCAGTTTCTCTGATTTGTGATCATGTCTGGGCACTAAGTCACGGGGTAGTTGAACTTTATGGCCGAAAATCGTTTGGATCGAGTAGCAAAGAGACCTCCGAAGAAATATTGGAATCTGGAGTGGGGTATTATCTACGCGGTTTGGGATTATTTTTGTAATTTGGTCTTGAATAATGTTAATGTAAAATACATTTACATTATGAATAAAATTTACAGAATTTTTTTTACTCATAAAGGGAGAATAGAATGGATAAAATTAAACAGACTTTGAACAGCGTAATTGATTGGATTGATAATCAAGGCATCCTGGCATGGATTGCTGTCATGGTGATCTCCTTTATCATGTTCTGGCCTATTGGTTTGGGGGTTCTGTTTTTCCTCATATGGAGTAATCGTTTTGGTAAAGGACCTAAAAAAAAATTAGATAACGATTTACCCTTGATCGAAAACTCGGCTTTTGAAAAATATAAAACCGAAACACTCAATCGTCTTGCTCAGGAGCAAAAGGAATTTGAGGAATTTATGAGTAAATTAAAAGCTGCCAAGGATCAGCAGGAATTTGACCGTTTCATGGAGCAAAGAAAAGCAACAAACTCTTGAATGGAACACAGTTGTTAAATTCAGTATTCCTCGTTAGGGGTTCCTGATATACCTATGAACCACGTTTATGGGTAAGGAGTTTACTTCTTACCCTTTCTTCTTACACATTCCAGGTAGACATCAACACTCGCAAGGGCCAGGACGAACAGCACAATAACCAGAAAAGGCAATCCACCTGTGAAACCTGCAAACCCAGTGATAATACTGTGGGCAAGCCCCAAAACAAAAACCCCAAAGAGTGCTGTGCAACCTACGCTGATAATGAGTTTTGTCATGTAATTCATAAAAGCAAAATCTCCATCAAAAATTACTCATGTTCATTTTCTAAGTTGTAGGGTTTCATTTGATTAACTATCCAGTTTGCAGTTCGGAAGAGACGATCATCTTCCCAAAATTTACCAATAATTAATAGACCAACAGGGTTCCCTTCCTCATCCATCAAAATCGGTAGAGAGATTTGTGGCAAGCCACAATATTCAGCAATCATTGTGATGGGAGGAAAAGTAGGATCCTCTCCCCCTAGTGTCGCTGGAAGGACTATACAGTCATAATCTAAAAAGAATCTTTCAAAAAATCTTCCCCAATGTCGGTAGAGGTCTTCCAGAGTGCTGCAGGTCCTTTCACCCACTGGTCTTTTTTCACCTGGGCGAAACATTTCTACGAGGACATTTTCCCTGATATTGGATTCTGGCAATTGCCCCTCATATGCCACTCTCGCTTCCTGAAATTCCTTTGCAACCAATTCAAAGTCAGACATTTGAACCCGCTCTAAATGAGAGCCTAGTTGGGCAATGGTATCGTCGAAATCCTTAAGATAATCTGTTCTGTAACCAATACCGGTTAAATCAAAGGTACTCAATGTCGGTTCTATAGGGGGTTGCTTTTGACAGTTTTCTACCAATCTGGGTGGCGGATAGGGAAGGCTAAAATTAGCCCATGAATCATATTGTGCAATTGCATCGCCTAAATAGGCCAACCCATCTAAATAATTGGCAAAAACACCTATCCTGTAATCCTCATATTCAGTTGTGATGCCATGGCACGAAACAATACCGGCTGAGGGCACATAGGAAAACAATCCTGCTTCGGAAGCTTTGGGGGTAAATTCATAACCATAGCCGATACAAGCTGAAAGGCTTAATTGAAGTTTGCTGATCGCTGAAGTATTGGCAGAAATACCCGCACTTAGATAAGTATCAAAAGACTTTGGGGACCTATTATGACTTTTAGTTGGATGGTAATAAGCGGGTACGGCTCCATTCGTGAGCAACTTCTCTTCCAAGGTTGAATTTCCTGAATGATTAATCGGTTTGCCAAAATTTAAGCCTACCGGGATACCATGTAATACCCCCATGGGTTTGCCATGTAATTTAATCAAATCAAGCAAGGCTACTCGTTTTTTATCTAACCAAAATTCCTTACCTTTTTTACTTCCAATGACTCGGGACGCCATTTTTTCTGAAGTTAATGACCCCTCTGCTATTTCATCAAGTACTTTACAAATCGAAAAAGGGTCTAAATCTTCGTTTTGCATAAGCATCTACGGGATATACTCCCCAAAAAGATAATCGGGAAACCATAAGGCAATTTGTGGAAATTGGTACATTAAAACCATTGCAAAAATAACAATCGCCAAATAGGGAAGAATTCCCTTGAAAATGTCAACTAGTTCAATCTGGGATTTTAAAACCCCTTTCAAATAATAGGCTGACATGGCCATAGGGGGTGTAAGAAAGGACGTTTGCAGATTTAATGCAACCAGCATGGCAAAAAAGTAGGGATTGACACCAAAAGTATCCAACATCGGGAGAAAGATTGGAACGAAAATGATGAGTATTTCTGACCATTCCAACGGCCAACCCAAGATAAAAATTATCAATTGTACCAAGACAAGAAACTGCCAAGGTTCAAGATTTAAAGCCAAAACCCAGTTCTCAATGACATCATGACCACCCAGATATGAAAAAACTGAGGCAAAAGTCCAGGAACCGACAAAAAGCCAGCACACCATTGCGGTCGCTTTGGCAGTTAGGAATACACTTTCTTTTAATCTTGACCAGGTTAACGATTTATAAAAAATGGCAAGTATCAAACCTCCCAAGGCTCCCATTGCAGCAGCTTCGGCTGGGGTTGCCAGCCCACCCAGGATAGAGCCAAGAACCAACAATATAAGAATTGTAAGAGGTACAAAGGATACAATAAGCTCCTTGAAAATTTCCCATTGCGGTGGAACGGATTCCAACTGGGGTTTCGGTGCAATAGAGGGAGTAATAAGGGATCTGGCTAAAACATAGACAATATAGAGGCCTGAAAGCAGTAATCCGGGAAAAACTGCTGCAGCATATAATCGCAAGGGTGACAATTCGGCAATGGCAGCATAAACGATCAACATAATTGATGGAGGTATGAGTATCCCGAGAGTTCCCCCCGCACAAATTACACCTGATGCAAAGGTTTTGTCATATGAAGCCTTGGCCATGGCGGGAAAGGCAAGTAACCCCATGAGAGTTACGACGGCACCAACGATACCAGAGGCCGTCGAGAATATGGTACATGTAATCAAGGCAGCAATGGCCATGGAACCAGGTAAGTGCCTGGCAGCCATCTGAATTGAATAAAACAGCCGATTAACAATATTTGCCCGTTCAACAACATAACCCATCATAAGGAAAAGTGGGATTGCCACCAGAGTGTCATTTTCCATGACTGAATAGGTGTTCTGATTCAACAGATAAAAAATTTGGTTGTTGAAAATATCAACAAAACTGTCGTACCCGCTGTAGTAAGCGTAGAAGCCAAAACCTACCCCCATGGCAATCAGCGTAAAGGCAATGGGGAATCCCAGTAGTACCAGTAAGATAAACAGGCACAGCATTAAAATTGCTACTTCAGGATTAGTCATCTATCCGTACAAAATCTAAAATAATTCCAAACTGTATCATTACTTGGTAAGAAGTTCTTCGGTTTCATGGACATCTTCAATTCTGGGCAGCCACTCACCTGAAAACATCGCTTTCCAACAGCGAAGGCTCTCTGAAATTCCCTGAAGAATCAACAGAAAACCGGCAACAGGAATTAAGGTTTTAAAGAAATATATCTGAATTCTGGCTGGGCTGTTCCAACTGAATTCCTTATACCTCCAACTGTCCTGGGCAATTTCCCAACCAAACCAAAAGAGCGCCAACATACCTGGAAAGAAAAACAGGATGTAAAGGACGAAGTCAATTCTTGCTTGCCAACGTACTGGAAACAAGCGGTAGAAGACATCTCCACGAACATGGGAATCCTGAGCCAGAGCGTAGGGGCCTGCCATCAAAAACAAGGCACCATACATTTGAACCATCATGTCAAACACCCATACTGTTGGGCTGTTAAATACATACCTGACTATGACTTCATAGGAAACAGAAAGTGTCAGGATCAGGATGCACCAGCCAAACGCACGGCCAACCCAAAGGCTTATACCCTCCATTGCATGAATGATTCGATCCAATCTTACCTCCTATTAAAAAACACGAGGGATTGTTTCCCCCGTGTTTGAATTTGTTGATTACCTATTCACCAAAGTAGTGGGCATAAGCCAACTTGTAGTCAGGTTGATTCAAGTTCAGGTAATTCATTACGCTCTTGGCATAGGCTTTTTGACTATCAATGACTTTGGCAAAAAACGCATCTTCGTTGCTAAGTCTTTCAACGACAATATCCCAAGCTTCAAGTTGAGCCTTCATGACAGAATCTGGTGTTCTGTAAACATTCACACCAAAATCCTCTTTCAAGGAAACCAAATCCTCAGCATATCGCTTCGTATTATGCCAATAGAAATTGGAATTCTCGGCTTCCGCAGCATATTTCAAAATCGCCTGCAACTCAGGAGAAAGTCCTTCGTACTTGTCCTTGTTGATCGTAACTTCAAAAAACTCCTGACTTTGATGGAACGATGCCAAGTGATAGTGCTTGGACACATCCTGCATACCAAAATCTTTGTCAGATGTCGGATTGTTAAACTCGGCCGCATCAATAAGGTTGGACTTCATTGCCGGCTGGATTTCACCACCGGGCAATTGCACAACACTCATACCCATCTCAAGAAGCACATCAGCAGCAAGCCCAACAGTACGATATTTTAAACCCTCCATTTGGCTGGCATCGGTAATATGCTCTTTAAACCATCCCAGCGGTTGGGCTGGCATTGGTGAGAAGAAGAATGAAACCAAATTCAACTGAAGCGTGTCCATAAGCTCATTGAATAGTTCCTGACCTCCACCATAATGGACCCATCCCAACACTTCCTGACTTGACCAGCCAAAGCAAGGTCCAGTTCCAAAAAGTGAAGCCGTTGGTGATTTTGAATACCAATAAGCTGGGACATAAAAGGCAGCATCCAAGACTCCGCGATGGACGGCATCCTGCATTTGGCTTGTTTTGACCACTGAATTAACTGGTAGCACTTCAATTTGAAGGGCATCCCCAGCCATATCATTAACACGCTTGACATAGCTTTGAGTATTTTCATAAAAAATACCCCCACCCCATGCGCTTTGCAGTTTCAAGACCGTGGTTTCTGCCCTGGCAATGGAAGGAGCAGTTAAAGCACCTGCCGCGGCACCTGTAACCGCGGCACCACGAATAAAGCCACGGCGATTAATTTTATCTGACATCTATTTCTCCTTTTCTGTGGTTAAAGTTACAAGTCATTTTCTTGTTATAATTATTTCTTTGGAAGTTCCAATCAAATAATCAGATGTCACTCACCAAGAATTGGATTGAAATTACACCTAACAACTATAAATAGTTAAGCAATCTACTTGCATGTGGGGTAAATTACGATGGATAAAGTCAACGAAGCTAATCCCGTTCCGATAACTCTATATAAATGGGCAGGAGCCTGGGGACCGTTTAAAGTGAAGATCCCATGTGGGGAATGCACCCTAACCCTTGATATTATCAAGGATACCATAGATTCAGAGCTGGGTGGTATACCGGTGAATCTAGAAGTTCGTGAGTGGTTATCCGAATGGTGGAAACCTTTGGTGGCCGGTGGTTGGCATGCTCCGATTGTAATTGTTGATGGAAAGCTCGTCAGTCAAGGTTATGCCCTGAATCGAGGTCTTCTTACTGAAGCTGTGATTAATGCCCATGTCAAAAGAAGTTCAATCTCTGGAAATAAACTGTATGGCAAGATAACATGCCCACACTGCACCAAGGCCAAAAAGCAATTAAGCGAGTCTGATATTGACTACGAGTATCATGACGTGGTGAAAGAACCCCTATCTCTCTATGAGATGTTGGCTAGAGTTAAACCCTTGGTGGGACCCAAAACACCAATTACCGTTCCACAAATCTGGTTGAACGGGAAATATGTCGGGGGTGCCAGCGAACTTTCAAATATCTTGAAGGAAGTTTGAGGTCAAAACTTCATAACCAGGACAAAACCTAATAACAAAATTGTCAATTTATACAAATACCACACAAAGAATATTTTCTAACGGTTTGCTGAGAATAAAAGGTAATGAATTCATGGATCAGCTTAAAAATATAAACACGAAATACTCCCGGTTAACAGGGTCACAAATAGTCGTTCAGGCCCTTAAAGATCACGGGGTTGATACTGTATTTGGATACCCGGGTGGTGCTGTATTACCTATTTACGATGAAATCTTTCAACAAAATGAAATTCGACACTTTCTGGTACGGCACGAGCAAGGAGCTGTACATGCTGCCGAAGGATACGCTCGATCAACTGGTAAGCCCGGCGTTGTTCTTGTCACTTCAGGTCCGGGTGCAACTAATTCAGTAACAGGATTAACTGATGCCATAATGGACTCTATACCTCTCGTTGTTATTTCAGGTCAGGTTCCCACTTTTATGATTGGAAACGATGCTTTTCAGGAGGCCGATACCGTTGGAATCACCCGCCCCTGTACCAAGCACAATTGGTTGGTCAAGGAGACCGATGCCCTGGGACAAGTGTTTCATGAAGCCTTTCATGTTGCCATGCATGGCAGACCTGGTCCTGTTTTGATTGATATCCCCAAGGATGTCCAGTTTGCAACTGGATCTTATGTTCCCTTAAAATTTGCAACTGAAAGCAAATATAATCCCCGCACTGAGGGAGACATGGAAGAAATTGCGTTTCTTGTCAGCTTGATGGAATCAGCCGAAAGACCAATTTTCTATACCGGTGGTGGTGTTATTAATTCAGGTACCAAAGCAAGCCAAACGTTATTGGAGTTGGTTGATGAAACTGGTTTCCCGGTTACTTCAACATTAATGGGATTGGGGGCCTATCCCGCTTCCGGGAAAAATTGGCTTGGGATGCTTGGGATGCATGGGACCTATGAAGCCAACATTGCCATGTATGAATGCGATCTAATGATTAATGTAGGAGCAAGGTTTGATGATCGGATTACAGGTCGGGTAAGTGATTTCAGCCCTGGTTCAACGAAAGCCCATATTGACATTGACAGGTCGTCTATCAACAAGGTTATACCAACCGAAATACCCATTGTTGGTGATGCTGGAATAGTTCTTAAACAGATTCTTGATTTATGGCGTTCAAAGGGCAAGAAAACCAATGCCCATGAAGTCGACAAGTGGTGGCGAAAGATTGAACACTGGAAAACCAAGGATTGTCTGTGTTATGAGAATTCAGATACAAAAATTAAGCCACAATATGCAATACAAAGACTTGAAGAACTAACCAGAGGTTATGATCGGTTCATAATAACGGATGTAGGTCAACATCAGATGTGGGCCGCCCAGTTCATGAAAATGGAAGAACCTAATCGGTGGATGACCTCAGGGGGGTTGGGGACGATGGGATATGGCCTACCCGCTTCTGTCGGTGTTCAGGTCGCGCACCCCGATTCACTTGTTATAAACGTATCAGGTGATGCTGGTTGGCTTATGAATATGCAGGAAATGGGAACTGCTGTACAGTATCGCCTTCCAATCAAGCAGTTTATCGTAAACAACAAACGGCTTGGCATGGTCCGGCAGTGGCAACAAATTCTTCATGGCGAGCGTTATAGCCATTCCTGGTCCGAAGCCTTGCCAGATTTTGTAAAATTGGCAGAAGCCTTTGGGTGCAAAGGGATCGTTGTTACCAATCCTTCAGATATTGATGCCGCCATCCAAGAAATGATTGCCTTTGATGGTCCGGTCATTGTTGATTGTCAGGTAGTAGAACATGAAAACTGTTTCCCAATGATTCCTTCCGGCGAACCTCATAACAAAATGATTTTTGAGGAAGACATTCAAGCCAATGAAGAACAGCTGGTTGGCAAAGCTGGTTCGGTTCTGGTTTAATTGACAGGTTTTATTATGAATTCATTAAAATTGAAAGATGGCGTTTCCAGGAAATCAGCTTATGATTTGCGAAACCCTACAGAAGATATCCATGAGGTCCATACCCTTACTGTCCTGGTTGATAATGAAGCAGGGGTACTGGCGAGAGTCATAGGTTTGTTTTCAGGCCGAGGTTATAATATCGAAAGTCTTACTGTCTCAGAAATTGATCACCAGGGCAAGCTTTCCAGGATTACAGTCATGACCAAGGGGAAACCCTCGGTTATTGAACAGATAAAGGCTCAACTGGAGCGATTGGTCCCTGTATATGAGGTCCATGATCTTACCACCGAGGGTCCATCTGTACAAAGGGAATTGGCCTTGCTGAAAGTTAAGGGGGAAGGAAACCATCGGGTTGAAGCGCTAAGGTTGGGCGATATTTTCAGAGCCCGAGTTGTTGACACAACTTTGGACAGTTTTATCTTTGAAATCACCGGCCCAACCGACAAGATTGACAAATTTGCCAGTCTTATGGAACCACTGGGGTTAGTTGAAATTGCCAGAACCGGTGTTGTAGGTATTTCGCGTGAGGAGCATTAAAGCAAACCAGTAGAACTGTAACCACTCTCCGGCTTTCACCATAATTAACCCAACACTCGACAACATTGAAGGGGTTCAGGTTTTTGGTATGCGTCATTACCATCGGTAATGAGACATATCAATTACTTGTGACTCAACTCATTTTCATCAGAAAACTTTAATTTTTCAATCCGTTTATCAATCGCGAAAGCGACAGGTAATGAAGCGAAGACCGGGATTATAACCAGAAGGAATGTTATGTTAATCCCGATCAATTCGCTCGGAGGTTGAAAATTTCGAACTTGATTAACTACAGCCAGTGGTGGTTCCACAAACCGTGCAAACCATGCAGGTCCCGCTTCTAACAAGGGAATAATTACCACAAGAGTTACAAACATCACCACTATAGTTCGGTGATGATTTTCCCCTTGAAGGCGCAGAGTTCGTGAAGTCAGACATGGCGATAACCTCACCCGCTGGTTTAGCAGGCTCCGCAACTCCAATTTCTGATGTATCAGTTAAAGTTCGAAAGAGGCTGGGTGAGTCTTCATTTACAACCATGGTTTCTTCTAATTGTTCTTGCAACTCAATCTTGACGTTGGCCAGATCCTCACGCTCCAGATAACTTACCGCCAATTCGCGGAAGATATAATCCAGGATAGATCTTGAATTTTTAATTGTAGAATTTCCCAACACCATGCCAGCGGGTTCAAATCTCGTACCAACAAATGCTTCAACAAAAACTTCTAATGGCACGCCATATTGCAATCCCAAGGATACTGCGATCGCAAAATTATTCATCATCGCACCAAAACTTGCTCCCTCTTTGTGCATATCTATGAAAATCTCACCCAAGGCCCCGTTCTCATATTCACCGGTTCTTAAATAAACCTTATGTCCACCAACTGTGGCCTTTTGAGTGTAACCCTTTCGTCTATTGCTCAGTTTCCTTCGTTTTCCAACCAGTTTTTCGGAAAGACTCAAAACTCTAGTGGTTTGATCAATCTCTTCATCCTTAACAATTTCTGCCATTTCGTCATTACCGGCAAGGATGGTTGAAAGCGGTTGGCTAAGCTTGGAGCCATCACGATAAAGTGCAACAGCCTTTAACCCTAAAGTCCAAGAGAGATCATATGCCGATTTACAATCATCGACAGTAGCGGTAGTCGGCATATTGATTGTTTTAGAAATAGCCCCGGAAATAAAACTCTGTGCTGCTGCAACCATTTTTATATGACTATTGGCACTCAAGCTTCTGATTCCTTTCCTACCGTTAGTATTGGCACAATCAAAAACCGGAAGATGCTCATTTGCCAGATGAGGTGCACCTTCTACTGTCTTCGCACCACAAATATATTCATTGGCTTCTTCAATTTGCTCATCTGTAAAACCCAGCTCACTGAGTAAATCAAAACCCGGATGATGGATTTTTTCTAGCTCCACACCAAGTTCCTTTACACAAAAGCCGGTTCCAAAACGTTCCGGTGTAAACACAAATCTGATGTCTACAAATGCAGGAAGATCTTCTTCAATCTTGTTTAATTCTTCTTTTCTGAAGCCTTTATCAAGCAGAGTTTCTCTGTTGATATGCGGCGCTCCCTCCAAGGTTGCCTTTCCGACAGTGTAATCAACAATATCCTTTATTTGATAGTCGGAATAGCCCAAAGCCTCAAGGGCACGAGGAACTGACTTGTTCACGATTTGAAAGTACCCTCCACCAGCAAGTGTCTTGATTTTGACCAAGGCAAACTCCGGCTCTATACCGTTTGTATCACAATCCATTACAAATCCGATTGTTCCAGTTGGAGCAATTACCGATACCTGAGCGTTCCTAAAGCCGTATTTCTTACCCAATGTTAGTGAAGAATCCCAAGCTTCTTGAGCCTTTTCGACAATTTCATGATGTGGACATTCAGACATAACCAACGGTATTGGCTTTATTTTTAATCCTTCATATCCGGAAGATTCACCATAAGCAGCCCGTCGGTGATTTCTAATCACTCGTAACATGTCCTCAGAATTTTTCTCATATCCTTCAAAGGCGCCCAACTCCTTAGCTATCTCTGCTGAAGTTCGATAACTCAAACCTGTCAGAAGTGCTGTGAGAGCACCGCAGGTGGCCCGCCCTCTTATGGAATCATATGGTATACCCATATGCATCAACAAACCACCCAAATTCGCATAACCCAAACCAAGTGTTCGGAATTTGTAGGAAAGTTCTGCAATTATTTTTGACGGGAATTGTGCCATGTAAACGGAAATCTCAAGGACAATTGTAAAGAGTTTTGTTACATGTTCAAATTCTCTGGTGTCAAAATGCCCGTCGTGAAAGAATTTCAAAAGATTAAGGGAGGCCAGATTACAAGCTGTGTCATCCAGGAACATATACTCCGAACAAGGATTGGAAGCCCTAATTGGACCGCTGTTGGGACAGGTGTGCCAAGAATTGATTGTATCGTGATATTGAACTCCAGGATCGGCACATGACCAAGCAGTCTGACCAATCTGGTTCCATAGATCTGCAGCCTTTACAGTTTTTGCCACCTCTCCACTGATACGATATTTTAATTCCCAATCCTGATCATTTTTCACGGCCTCCATAAAGCCATCCGTAACCCGGATTGAATTATTGGAATTCTGGCCTGATACCGTTGCGTATCCTTCCGACTGCCAACCTGAATCAATTTCGGCAAAGTCAATTGACGTAAAACCCTGCTTGGCAAATTGGATGATCCTGGCTATGAATCCTTCCGGAACCATTGCTTCCTTGGCTTCAACAATAGCCTTTCGCAAATCCTTGTTTTGCTTGGGGTCACTTGCTATCAAGCGCGACTGATCAGATGAATTGATGGCTCCAAATATCTTGTTTAGATGTTTGGAAATAGCCTTTGAGCCTGCAACCATGGAAGCAACCTTATGTTCTTCCTTTTCTTTCCAGTTAATGAACTCCTCAATATCCGGGTGATCAATATCACAGATCACCATCTTGGCTGCCCGTCTCGTAGTCCCCCCCGATTTAATGGCACCGGCTGCACTGTCTCCTATATTGAGGAAACTCATGAGACCGCTGGATTTACCCCCGCTTTCAAGCGGTTCATTGGCAGCCCGAATGTTTGAGAAGTTGGTACCGGTTCCTGATCCGAATTTGAACAATCTGGCTTCTCGGGACCACAAGTCCATGATTCCACCCTCATTGACAAGATCATCTTCAACTGACTGAATAAAGCATGCGTGCGGTTGTGGACGATAATAGGAACTGTCTGATTTGGTGATTCTACGGGTGGTCTCATCAACATAGTAATGACCCTGCCCGGCCCGTGAAATGCCATAGGCCCAGTGAATACCAGTGTTGAACCACTGCGGTGAATTTGGAGCTCCCCTTTGCGTAGCCAGGATATATCGCATTTCGTCAAAGAATGCCCTGGCATCATCCTCGGTTGTGAAGTAATTTCCCTTCCAACCCCAGTAGGTCCAGGCACCTGCCAAACGGTCAAAGACCTGCTTGGCTGATTTTTCAGGTCCAAACCTCTCATTTTCAGGAACTTTCTTAAGGCCCTCTAAATCAGCTTCTCTTGGTTGAAGAAAATCGGGGACACCTGGTTCATCCTTCTTGCGCAAGCATAAGGGAACACCTGCCTTACGAAAATACTTTTCAGCCAAGACATCAACAGCTGTTTGGCTCCAGTTTCTAGGCGCCTCTATCCCTTCTGTCGAAAAGACAGCTTTACCGCTTGGATCAGAAATTACTGAATTAACTTTTGTGAATTCAATGCCTTGATAGGGGCAGGCATTTTTTTCCGTAAAGTACCGTTTTATCTGTACCACTTTTAAACCCTCTCAAACTGGGACTTCTGTAACAAAAAATCCCGTATTTAGTTATATTTCCAACTTATCCTACAAGATATAGTGGTCAAATGGAATTGAATAATGTTCAAATCAATAGACTTTTTATAAATTTTCTAAAAATTCTGGAGGGGTAAAGAAGTATTTCAATATCTGCCTATCAATGCGTCTAAGGGTTGAATTTTTATCTACCCATATTCGGGGTTTAGAACAAAAAAATATTTATCAACAGGTTGTAAACCAAACAAGAAATTTTGTTGAAAACATAGATGGCAAGAATCAGTTGGAGTGTCTCAGATTGAGGTCTGAAGCAGATGGGAGATTTATCAGATTGAAAAAAACGAATCAAAAGAAAATGAGTTGATTTTTCATTATGAAAACTTTCATGGTCGGGGTGATTGGATTCGAACCAACGACCTCCAGTTCCCAAAACTGATGCGCTACCAGACTGCGCTACACCCCGCCATTATCCGTGTACATAAAGTTCTAAAGTTGATCATTACAAGGCCAAACTGCTAAATCTGCTTCAATTCTTGGGTGTCGTATAAAGTCACCTTTACTGATACCAAACTTTTCAGCTAATCCACCATTTATTTCCAGGACATAGGCAACATCATCCCCTCCGAAGAAAGTCCTGGTTGTAAGTGGCTCTGCCTGGTGATTGATTTTTGTTATCATCCCCCTTTGGTCGGTGAAAAGCATATCCAAAGGAATCAAGGTGTCTTTCATCCAGAAACTTACAGGCCGAGGTTCTTTAAACACAAACAGCATCCCTTGGGATATGCCCAGAGCATCTCTTCCCATCAATCCCCTTTGCTGGAGCTGCGGGGTATCAGCAATTTCAACTCGAAATCTTGCCTGACCCCAATCTCCCTTTATTTCAACGACATCGTCCCTGCATTTGGCTCCAACTGCAAAAGGGAGTGAACCAATCAAGACAACAAATAAAATGACATTGAGTAACTTCTGTTTCAAGCTCCGACTGTCTCTCATGGGTATAAACGGACCGAATCCCATTCTGCACTTTCCTTGTTCCAGATATATCGAAAACGGTCGTGTATTCGAAACTTCCCTTCGTTCCAGAATTCAATCTCGGAGGGTATAATACGAAAGCCACCCCAAAATTCAGGTCGTGGAGGAGATTTGCCGAGTTTCAGGGCTATTTTGGCCACTTCATTAATCAGTTTCTCTCTTGAGGACAAAATTGTTGATTGTTTTGAGGCCCAGGCACCATAACGACTTTGAAGGGGCCGGGAATAAAAATATTCGTCAGATTTTACTGCCTCAAGTATTTCGGAGCTTCCCTTAACCCTTATCTGCCTTTTCAAAGTTCGCCAGTGTAGACTAAAGGCAACGTTAGAAGTGTGAGATATTTCCCTACCCTTAGTACTGTTGTAATTGGTATAAAATATAAAACCTTTGTGATCTATTTCCTTTAGCAGAACCATCCGAACATTGGGATGACCATTTTGGTTGGATGTCGCGAGGGCAATCGCGTTATGATCCGGAATACCCTTTTTTTGGGCATCTTCAAGCCATTCCTGAACAAGATTAATGGGATTTTGTCCTTTTTTTATACTGGTTTTCACGATTGATACACCTATTCTTATTCTGACTTTGGTGGTACGAGTTTCATCAATAAAATGTAAATCACAAATTGCATATAAAATTTAAATTTTTAGAATACACCGCAATGAATGATAACCAAAAATTGAGGTTTAGTTTATGAAATTAATGGAAGGTAAACGCGGACTTATCATGGGTGTTGCCAACGACAAGTCGATTGCATGGGGTATTGCCAAGGCTTGCCATGAGCATGGTGCAAATTTGGCCTTTTCCTATCAAAATGAAATCTTCCTCAAGCGGGTGAAGCCGTTGGTTGAGTCGATTGGTTCACAACATCTGATTCAATGTGATGTTTCCGACCCCAAATCGTTGGACAACTTGTTTGAAGAATTGCACGGGTTTTGGGGCAGTTTGGATTTTGTCGTTCATGCCATTGGATTTTCAGACAAGAACGAACTGCGTGGTAGATATGTGGATATAACTCCAGAAAATTTTACCATGTCGATGGAGGTTTCGGTCTACTCTTTTACCGCTGTGGCACAAAGGGCCGAGAAACTGATGACGGATGGTGGTTCTCTCCTGACGATGACTTACTATGGGGCCGAAAAAGTCATGCCTCATTATAACGTCATGGGCGTAGCCAAAGCAGCACTTGAAGCTTCCGTCAGATATTTGGCCGCTGATTTGGGCAGCAAGCAAATTCGTGTCAATGCTATTTCTGCCGGCACCATTAAAACTCTTGCGGCATCAGGTATCGGAGACTTCAGGTATATTTTGAAGTGGAACGAGTTGAATTCACCCCTGCAAAGAAATATTACGACTGAAGATGTCGGTAATTCTGCCCTGTACCTTCTTTCTGATCTTGGGAGATCGGTAACCGGGGAAATCCTGCATGTCGATTCCGGATACCATGTTGTGGGAATGAAAAGGGTTGATGCACCTGATATCGATAAAGTTACAGGAAGAAAGTAGATATGAACGTCTTGCCACACGAAAAAGGGTTTCACGTCAGTTGGGACCAGGTCCATCGAGATTCTCGAGCCCTCGCCTGGCGGTTGGATAATTTTGAAAGTGAAAAACGAAATTGGAAAGCTATTATTTCTATCACCAGGGGTGGATTGACACCAGCAATGATAATTGCCAGGGAATTGGATATAAGGAAGGTTGATACGATTTCCATTCGGTGTTACGAACACAAGGATATGGGTGAACCTGAGATTCTTAAAATGCCTAACCCAGATATATCCAGGGGGTCAAAAGATATTCTTGTAGTTGATGATTTGGTAGACACGGGAACTACCTTGAAAGTAGTTCGGGAACTTTATCCAAATGCAACCTATTCCACGGTTTATGCAAAGCCAGAAGGCAAGCCCCTGGTTGATGTATATATCACAGAAGTAAGTCAAGATACCTGGATCTATTTTCCTTGGGATATGGCATTGCAATACCAAACGCCGTATCGGGAACTCGGAGACTAGAATAAAGTGGTACAGATGGTAAACACTCCTTATTTGTTGGGAATACCTCATTTTTTTGTATTTTGATTTCAAAACCTACTTGTTCTATGCTTGATCGATATTCCCTTCCTGAAATGACCGCAATTTGGTCCAATCAATTCAGATTGCGAACCTGGTTTCAGATCGAAGCACATGCCTGTGATGGACGAGTCAGATTGGGCAAACTCAAAGAGGACATTTCCAGTGCCATATGGGAAGCGGAACCAAAAGAATTCGATGAAGCAAGGATAAAGGAAATCGAAAGTCTGGTTCATCATGAATCCGTTGCCTTTCAAATGTATGTAGAGGAACTGACCCCTAAAAAGTGCCAGGGCGTCTTTCACCAGGGACTTACATCTTCTGATGTATTGGATACGTGTTACAATATACAGCTCAAAGAAGCTTCAGGATTAATGATTACAAAGTTGGAATCGCTTGCGGTAGAATTTAAGCGGCTTGCTCTTGAGCACAAATACACAGCCTGTGTGGGTCGCAGTCATGGAATTCATGGTGAACCGATTACATTTGGTTTGAAAATGCTCCGGGCTTTTGCTGAAACTCAGCGCAATATTACCCGAATGCATAATGCTAAAAAGGAAATTTCCGTTGGTATGGTATCTGGAGCAATGGGAACATACTCAACAATTGATCCTGCAGTTGAATCATATGTTTGTGAACAACTTGGATTGAATGTCGAAACTATTTCGTCGCAAATTATTCCCCGCGATCGTCATGCGATGTATTTTTCAACTTTGGGAATAGTTGCCGCCTCTCTCGAAAGAATAGCAACAGAGCTTCGCCAGCTACAGATTACCGAGATTGGTGAAATTGAAGAACCCTTTACCAGCAAGCAGAAAGGATCTTCAGCCATGCCCCACAAGAAAAACCCGATTTTATTGGAAAACATCACCGGGTTGGCAAGGTTGGTCCAAACATATGTCTCAGCAGCGTTGAACAATATTACATTATGGCAAGAAAGAGATATGTCTCATTCTTCAGTTGAGCGTGCTTTAGGCCCGGATACAACAATCACTCTGGATTTTGCTATTCAAAGGTTAACAAAAGTACTGCAAGGATTGAAGATTAATTCGGATCGGATGGCGAAAAATCTGGGCCAATTGCGGGGCATAATTTTTTCCCATAGAATAATGATCACTTTGATTGATAAAGGTGCTTCCAAAGAGGATGCCTATCGCCTTGTACAAAAAGCATCCTTCAACGCGATGGAAACCGGCCAAGACCTCATGGAAGTCTTATCGGAGGATAAAGAAATTCTCAATTGGGTTACGAGTGAGGAATTATCTCAACTTTTCGGACTGGAATTCTTTCAAAAAGAAATTGATGGCATTTACCGAAGAGTACTTGAGTAAAGATGTTTATATCATCCGCCGAAAAATACATCCGTGGGGTTGAGAACCATATTTCGCTGATGGTCTTGCATTATATGCTTAATTTGTAGTTCTGAGAACCGAATGTAAATACAAATTAATGTTTACAAATGGTGTTTTATACACTTATTAAGCATTGGCCTAGTTAGAACCCACTTCAGAATTGATTTGCTGGATAGCTTCACTAAAGAGTTCTTTCGCTTTGATTCGAATTTCCTTATCACTTTGAATACCTTCTAAATCCTTACTGAGTTTACGAATCACATCTTCCTGACCAGGTTCTTCAAAGTCTGATTTGATAACCTCCAGTGTATATTTGGAAGCATTTTCGCCAGTAAGACCCAACTGTTCAGCCGCCCACTCCCCAAGGAATTTATTTGTTCTGGCCTGAATTTTGAATGACATCTCTTCATCAAAGGCAAATTTAGACTCAAAAGCTTTTTGTCGATCTTTGAAGGTCTTCATATGAGTGTATCTCCTTAACAATAATATCCTGAACTCAATTCATAATTGCATTAAAATCTGTCAATAAAGCAAGTTGTGTCTGCACCAATTTTCAATAGCAGGAGGAAAAAATTGGGAAATGTCATAAATTTTTGTTATTGCGACTGGGTAAGTGTTTCAAGAGTGGGTGTAAGATCCCCATATCCTGTAAATCTTCTTTCGAAATTCAAACCCATATCGTTTGCATAACCTTCAGCCAACTGTGTTAAATTGCGGTCCCTGGTTTGGGCAAGATAAACCAATTTGGTGTAATTGCCAAAATAAACATCCTTCAATTCAGGGTGTTTATCTAATCCTAATGGTTCAATGATAAATGATTTGAATTGCCGTACCAGGAAATCGGTTAAATAAAAGGCAGTTATTTCAGTTTCAGCAATCTCATTAAATCTTTCAACTCCTTCAAAAAAGGCATAACAATGCGGCCCTGGTATCATGTCAATGCCCAACTCGTCACACTTCTTTTTTAGCAGTCCACCTGTTCCACAATCGGCGTAAACTACAAATATACGGTCGAACTTTTTTTTGAACTTTATAACAGCCTTTTCAACCTCACCCGGTATCTTGTCGGGATATAAATGGAGTTGTGCTGGCAAGCAATGCAGGTGGAAATGATTCCAGCCGTTAAGTTTGATTAAGGCAAGAATTTCTGCAGCCAAGGCACCACACGCCAAAAGCAGAATCTCTCCACCTTCATCTGAATTGGATTTATTTTCTGAATATGACATAAAAAAGCCAGCTAAAGCAAATTACAATTTATTTAAAACAATCAATCCATGTTAAGTTTCGACTAGTAGGTAAGAATTGGGATTATATCTTTGGATGTACGTATTTAATACCCCCTCCCCCACAATATGTTTAACTTTATACCATCCTTTGTAAATTTAGGGCACCTCTATTAATTAATTCACCACATTTTTTTATAAAACACCCGTAAACTCCTGGTCTTTTTGTTTGTGTTGTGATTCAATGGAAGTCAACACTCAATACAGTATTCCCTTTTTAATGCATGCCCGGGAGATCTAAGATGGACAAACGTCACTTGCTGGAAGAAAAGATCATCAACGCCAAGCGTTGAAGCAATTCAACAATCTGCAAAGTATGAAGGAGCTGGTGGACTGGGAGCTGTTCCAACCGCTCCTTGAAGAGGTTTTTGGTCCTCCTCGTACCCGTGGTCCGGGCCGTCGTCCCTGGGACTCTCTCCTTATCTTTCGCTCGCTACTGTTGGGTGTGATGAACAATTGCAATACATGCTGCTGGATCGGACCTCCTTCAAGCCATTTGCGGGTCTTTACAGCAAGGACCGGGTTCCAGACCAGAAGATGCTCTGGACGTATCGCAACATGTTGAGCCCGTCGGGTCGTCTTGACGAGTTGGTTGCTTTGTTCAAGGAGCGGTGGGTGGATCATGGCTATCGTTTACAGACGGGGACGTTGGTGGATTCATCGGTTGTCCAGATTCCCCGTCAGCGTAACAGCCGGAAGGAGAATGCTCTAATTAAGAGCGGCGAGGTTCCTTCGGACTGGAAAGACCACCCGAACAAGTTGTGTCCGAAGGACACGGAGGCACGCTGGTTCAAGAAAAAGGGTGTGTCTCATTTTGGCTATAAAAATCACCTTGCGGTTGATCGAGCGACCAAGTTGATTGCCCATTGGGAGGTGTCGCCGGCGCATGGGCACAACAGTCAGGTGTTTGAGGTTCTCTTGGATGTTCATCCTCCCAAGGGTCATGAGGTGTCTGCCGACCGTGCCTATCGTTCAAAGGAAAGACTTTCTGGTTTACGGAAGAAGGGGTTCACACCCCGGATCACGTACAAGGCCAGGCGTGGCCAGCCTTTGCGTTCTTGTCAGATTGCGTTGACCCATTCTTATTCGAAGGTACGGTGTCGTGTTGCGCATGTTTTTGGGGCGATAAGGAATGACCGGAAGGCTCGTTCTATGATCTGTTTGGGTCTCAATCGTTCCCGGGTTTGGCTTGGCTTGGGCAATCGGTGTTATACCATCAAGAGGCTGAGTTATTTGCAGCGTGCTGCCGAAGCGGTATAGGGCGCATTATGTCATGAGTGTCCAAAGGAAGGAGGAGGTGTGTGTTCTGGTGCGATCAAAGGGTGAAAAAATTTGTCTCACTACTGCCGAAATAATGTGAAAAACAACACTAGGAAAAGTCATGAGTGACAAACATTTTACAAAAAAGCGAGAGTTCAAGGGGATGGAAAATTTAAAAAAGAGGATTTTGAAAATCAGGGAATCTCAAACAAAAATAAAAAAAGAGGCGCCCTTTATCTTGCATACAGGCAGGGAATTGATACTTTCTTGTCTTTCAAAGTTATAAAATAAACTATTATACCCGAAACAAGGAACTGAACCAGACCTCCCTTTCCAAAAGATTTAACTCATTCTGTCAGCTTGGGCGTGTTGCTTTACCTCCATGGACACTGGGTTCTCGGCACCATTGTTCGCGTAAAATGTTTATCCCATCAAAAATAGTAGGTTCAAGACAAAGTAGATCAGTCAAAATTGCTTCGTCTAATTTTTGTCTGTTCTTATCCCTATAGGCTTCATTTGCCGGCAAAAACACTTTATCTTTGAAATGTTTAAAAATTTCTTTTGCTTTATTAAGCTGGTTAATATTGAGTTTACGAGGATCAATTGACAAATATTTCCCTCTTTGGGTACGGGTAAGTCTGCTTCGACCTTGTTGTTGGCGAGTTCCTGTCCACCAGAAAGTCATCAACCCAAAAGTTGTATTAGCCCATAGAAGAATAGGTATTTCCCAATTAGGTTCTTGAGCCAAAAAACTGGGCCAAGCTTCACCACCAATGGTAGGACGTTCGGTTAGGCATGCTGCTAAGGATTGTGAATTAATTTGAAAGTTTAGATTAAAATGTAATCTGGAAGCGCTATCCCTCCATAGATCAAACGCTTCGGCATTGCAATTGGTACGTACAATCCCACTACTGTCTGGATTAACAACCAAACGCCTTTCTTTAACTCCATCATTTTGCCCTGCATGGTGAGCCCATAGCACAGGAAAAGTTGGATATTCACCATCTAAAATGCCAACTATGTCAAAAGGTCCACGTCCTCCAGCTCCATTGATATCGCGGCTTCCTTTCCCGCTATGACCTAGGTTTGACAGTTTCGTAATTGGTAGTGAATATTCTGCTTTCGTTTGAGGGTGAATAAATTTTCCATCGTTAAGAGTGATTAGAGCTTGAATAACATTTAATTCTCGTACACCCGTGGCTTTAAAGGCATTCTGTGGAGGGGCAAATAGAAAACTGCCAAAAGGCTCTATATTTTCACCCAATACAAGCCGCCCTGAATTATCTTTCCCCAATCGTGCTTCTGCAATTGCTTTTGCAAATAAAGAACCCTCAAGGTGATTTCTTGGACGATGGTTAAGATTGACCGTTAAAACCGATTTCTTGAAGGTCTTAGTATCATTTTGTGATCTACGTCGTTCACGTTTCGTGCCTAATAGCAGGATTTCACCCATACCTGTATCAGCAGAAAAAGCTCTATCCTTATGACCATCAGTTGATATCGCGATCACTATCACATCGTCATAGAAATCTGCCAACATCTTACGTACGTTACTTGTTGCCGCCCCTTGGGCAAAAGATGCCGGCACAACCAAAGCAAGGCAACCCCCAGAGCTTAACTTAGTGTGTGCAATATCTATAAAGTTAGAGGCAAGTCCGGCATTCCCATGACCCGCAAGTTCAGGGTGAAATTCAGCCAAATCATCCATGCCACGTCTTTTTTTTAGTTCATCGCGTATTTTTTTTAAACGATTTGACATTGCCTTTTGCTCTTCCCTACTTGTACCAAATCCGGCAAAGGAAGGAACAGGTACTTCAGTACTCTCATGATTTGTTGGGTTTGTAAATGGCGGATTCATTATCACAAGATCACAACTCTCGTGCTCAATAACTGATGTCTGTTGTGCTCTTTCACTTCGACCACCTGACCTTCGAGCAGAACCTGTACCAAATAAATTCCTTATGAATTTGTTATCTATGAGATCAAGAGCACCTATTCTTACTTCACCAGATTCGCAGCCGTACGGTAAAGTAAAAATATTTGTTTCATCAAAACAAATACTGGGATGAGCGCTAGATAGCGTCGAAGCCGTTAAATGAGTTGCAGCAGGCATAATATCAGTAGCAACCATTATATCTTCCATCATGCAGGTATGTAAATCCCGGTCATCACCACCGGTTCGTCGGTATCGAACGGCTATTGCATGCTGAGCTGCACTAATAAGCGTACCTGTTCCACAGGCGAAATCAGCAATACGAAGATGCTTTATTGCAACTTTATTGCTCCAATCAATTGGTAGTCTACTTACGGCAAGATTTGCTAGCAATGATGCACTTGAAGGCAATGTATAAAAGGTGGCAAGGAATTTCCTGTCACTTATTAATCTTTGGAACATTTGGCCCGATAAGTCATGCATGCTTGCTGATCCAAGATCTGCTAAACTGCCTGCCAGATTTATCATGTTTTCTAGAAATGGTTTAGCTGCCACTTCAGGTATGGGAGATAACAAGTCTCTGGCAATATTAAAAATTGGCCAATAATTTGTTGCGAGTATTTCCTGCCAACATTTCCTAACCGTAACAAAAAGTGAGGTCTCATTTTGCTCTAGAAGTTTTCCTGGTGTTGCTATGTCATGATTTCCTGCAATTGCAGTTTGAAAAACAAAGGCATTGGCGATAATCGCAACAGCCATACGAGTTGTCTGAACACTATCCTCCTGATACAGTAAATTGGCCATTGCTGGTAGCATTTGAGGATGATTTGCTTGCCGAGTACGAAGCAATCTTTCCCCATCCTCGATTCCTCTTTCCAGAATATCGGTTGCTCTATTTATTGTCTCCGCTTGAGAGACATATTCAATGGCATCAGCAAGTTCAGGGACCCGACCCTTAAGCCACCCTGATACAGGCCATCGATCATTATGATCAGCGGTACCATGGATCATACAATATTCGAATTCCTGCTCATTAATAGCCACTCCAAGACCGGTTTGGTTTAAAGCCAGGGACTTCGGAATTTTAACTGCCAAAGCACCTTCAACTCGACGACCATCAATCGAATGCCCTAGCCGTGATTTGGCATCTTTTTCCACATCTGGAGCTGGATGGTACTCAGTTTCTACAACCACAGGCTGACCACTTGAAGATCGTATAACAATATCAACAGCAAGATTTGGGTGTCCATCCAAAGCCCTCGTCTGTTCAGCCGCCAAGTTATCCCTGTTATCAATGCGTTCACGCCAACGAGGGTGTTGTAACCTCAATTGCTCAGCCAAAATTCCATTGACTACCCTTTCGTTTGTACGTGGCATAATGGAATTCCCCTCCTAAATGAATTAAGGGTACCTCTTTTTTCTATTGCCTGAGATTCCCTGATTTTCAAAAGTCGCTTTTCTAAATTGTCTATCCCTGTGACATACAGTTTTTTGTAAAATTTTCATCAATCAGGACCTTTTTTTCGCTCCATTCACCCTTTGATCGCACTAGGACACACACCTCCACCTTCGTTTGGACACTCATGACATAATGCGCCCTATACCGCTTCGGCAGCACGCTGCAAATAACTCAGCCTCTTGATGTTATAACACAGATTGCCCAAGCCAAACCCGGGAACGATGGAGACCAAGACAGGTCATAGAACGAGCCTTCCGGTCATTCCTTATCGCCCCAAAAACATGCGCAACACGACACCGTACCTTCGAATAAGAATGGGTCAACGCAATCTGACAAGAACGCAAAGGCGTCCCTCGTTTGGCCTTGTGAATGATACGGGGCTTGAACTTCTTCGCAACCAGGCTTTTGATCCCTTCCTCAGAGCGGTACGCACGGGCGGCGTAAACGTCATGACCGTTCGGCGGATGTGTCTCCAACAACACGTCAAACGAGACTGTGAAAATATTCAAACGAATTCTTTAAAAGGTCATTTCTACACCAAGAAAATGCGCCTTTGGGCTGTTTTTTGCAAGCGAAAGTCCCAAAAACAACAAATACATGTCTCGGAAACAACAAATAAATGTCTCGGAAGGACACCTTGGCTCGGCAAATAACAGTTCAAAGTGACTTCCTGCCTTAGGCGCCAGAATACTTTCACAGTCTCGTTTGAGGCGGTGTTGGGGGTGCGCCCGGAGGGTGACCGTCGTGTTTGGGTCGACAGTGTCTATCGTTCACAGGACAGTATTGCAAATGTGGTTGGGATAGGAGTGTATCCCCGTCGCACTCACAAGGCGAAAAGGGGAACACCCGCTAAGCGATCACCAGCGTTCATTGAACCGTAGCTATTCCCGCATTCGTTGTCGTGTTGAACACATCTTTGGGTCTCTTCGGAACGATCTGAAGGGGGGTTATATGCGCTGTATTGGTTAGGGCCGAGCGCGGGTTTGGATTGGGTTGGTCAATCTGTGTTACAATCTGAGGCGTTTCAGTTATCTGGAGAGGGATGTTGGTGCTGTGTAGGGTAACTTATGTCGGGAGTATCCAAAAGAAGGGGGAGAGGTGTGTAAGGGGGTGATTAAGAGGGGAATTTGGCCCAAAGGAGACCGGATTGAGTAAAGATTTATGAAAAACACTTCATTTTTTAGCAAAAGATCCTCAAGGTTGCTTTGGATAATAGTTCTAAAAAATGGAATAAAACTTTTATGAAAGGTTTGGAAACTCAAGGAATTGAGATAAAGGAAGTTTCAAAAATGGTATTTTGCCTCATAAAAAGCTTGACCTCGGTAGTATGCTAAAGAAGCAGGGACATCCGAGGCCGCACGCTTCATAATGTATAACAAAATATAATTTATTCAATCAATAATTGAGATTAAATGTTCATTTATACTCCAGAAAACAAAAAAAACCTGATTGAAGCGTTATCGGGAGAGCGTCTTTCAACATACTTGAACGAAAATGATAATAACCTTGAAAAAGCACTTGGTCTTTACATCAAGAATATTGAGATTAGCTCAGCTTTTTTGATCCCGTTACAAGTACTTGAAGTGACAATACGTAATTCCTTGAATGTAACAATAAAAAATCATTACGATACAGATGATTGGTTTGATGTAATTCCATTAAATAATTTTGCTAATCAAAAAATAACTTCGGCTAAACAAACTGTCAAAAACCAACAAGATAATCCCCAAATTTCGCATGTTGTTGCAGAGCTTACATTTGGTTTTTGGCTATCATTGATCCGCAGTGAATACCATCAGACACTGTGGATACCTTTTTTGAATAATAGTTTTCCGTATGCAAGAAAACCACGGTCCAAAATTCATGGTCATCTCGAACATATTCGTAAATTCCGAAATAGAATTGCTCATCATGAACCAATCTTTGCTCGACATTTAAAACAAGACTATAATAGTATTTTGCTAGCACTAAAGTGGATAAATCCAGATATAGCTTCTTGGGTGGATTCACATAGTAAAGTACTGGAAGTTGTTTAAACCTAATATACTTCCCTGACGCCCTCCGGCTGGCCGGCGATTGTTTCCTGCTACCGGAAAAGTAAGGTTCCAAAGATAAAAAACATGTCCTTTTGGTTTCCCTGAATGGCGGGAGCACCCCATTCGGGGAAATAATCATTACCAAACCACCCTCCAGCCATTATATTCAGGAACATCGGGAAGGATACAAAAAATGCACCAACTGATTGCAGGCAAAAAGGAGGTGATCGCGGACATCTGTCGCCGGCACAGGATTGAACATCTGGAGGTGTTTGGCTCCACTGCCCGTGGAACCGATTTCGATCCAGATCGGAGCAACGCCGACTTCCCGGTGGAATACTAGCCACCACTCCTTCCGGGGCTTTTGGAACGTCGGTTGCAGTTGCAGGATGATTTGCAGGCCGTGCTGAAACGCAAGGTAGGCCTGATCCGCAAGGGAACCATTGGCAATCCCTACCTGAAGGAATCCATTAACGAGGACCGGGAGGTGGTCTTTCAGGACTAACCCCAAAAAACTGCTTTATGATGTCCTGACCTGCTGTGAGGAAATAAGGCAATTCACCGCCGGAATGGATTGTCAAGAATGGTTGGCTGATCTCAGGACCATAAGGGCTTTTGAACGCGATTTCGTGATAATCGGCAAGGCAATCAAACATATTCGTGACCATCATCCGGTACTGGCCGGAAGAATACCCGATCTGCCCAAGATAACCGGTTTCAGGGATAAATTGGCCCCTTGAATATGAAGATATTGATACAGTTGAGATCTGAGGTTATGTACGGAACAATTTACCAAACCTTGAGACCTCCATTCAGAGCCTCATGGACGAACTTAAGACACCAAAAAAAACAAATGGGGATAACGAACCGGAATCATCAACCCCCTCCCTTTGCCAGGGCATGTAGTATTACCTCAAGGGTCTACAACGATCCCGACCACTGGCCGGAGATCGCCGAACTCAACAACATATCGAAGGATAACCCCTAACGAATGGGGCAGTGCCTGAAGGTGTTTGACGCGACGTGGTGATGTTCACTGATCGGCAAGGGACCTTTTTCTGATTCTCCCACTGGCCGGATTTTTGTTGCACTGAATGGCGGGAACACCACGGTAGCCTGTTTGGCCGTCCTGGAAACCAAAATTCGGAGGTATTCAGATACCTTGAAGAGCAAAGATGTGTGCTCAATCGAAAATGACGGGGAGGCAAATTGTTATTTTGTTCAATTAAGGTTGATTTGGTTCATTTTTACGATTACATTTCCAAACTTGATACGAATCACAGGTCCATTAATGTTCAAAAGTTAAGGTGTTAAATGCGTATGGAAGACGAACTTGTCAAATTGCTTCAAGAAATTGATAAAAATGACCCCACCCCACAATAATTGGGAAGACATACGACCCACCTCCTGAAACTGAAGCAAGACACAAAAATACGATTTTGTTAGAAGGAAAGGGGTTCGTCAGGTGTGAAAATGATCAGAATTATTTTATAACCTCAAAAGGAAGAGATTATCTAAATAAAAAAGATCAGGGCTAGAAATGTAAACCCTATTAAGGGCACCTCTATTTTATCCAAAATCTGAGATCCCATTAATTTTTATCGGCAATTTTTATCATAATATCTATTCGGTCCATTTCATGTTTTGCAAAAGGGTCCAAAAACAGACACTTATGCCGCCAAAAATGACCCGATTGATGAGCACAACACACACCTCTTCCCTCGTTTGGAACCTCTGGACACAATTATCCCTTGAACGAAACCAAGACCGTCTCCTCAATCCGTTTCAGATAACGAAAACGCCTGCTGTTAGAACACAAATTGGTCACGCCGATACGAACACGCGCACGACCCTGACCAAGACACAATAAAGACCGGTTGGACATGGCATGTCGAATGGAGCCAAAGACCTGCTCAACACGACAACGCACCTTGGAAGAACCAGGGTTCAAGATCTTCTGACGGGAACTTAAAGGCGTCCCTCGTTTGGCCTTGTGAATGATACGGGGCTTGAACTTCTTCGCAACCAGGCTTTTGATCCCTTCCTCGGGGCGATACGCACTGTCGGCGTCAACGTCATGACCGTTCGGCGGATGTGTCTCCAACAACACGTCAAACACTTGGCTGTCATGGACATTCGCCGAGGTCACAGCCCAATTCGTGATCAACTTGGTCGCCCGGTCAACCGCAAGGGGGTTCTTAGAGCCAAAGTAACGCACACCGTTCTTCTTGACCCAGCGAGCATCAACATCCTTCGGACGCAACGTCGCAGGGTTCCCCTCCCAATCAGCAGGAACGTCACCCCCCCTTGACCAAGGCATTCTCTTCCCTGGTGTTGCGCTGACGATGGCACTGAACCAAAGAGGAAGCAACAAGCGTCCCCGTCGGCAACTCATAACCATGAACCGCCAACTGCTCCTTGAAAACCGCAACCAACTCCTCAAGACACCCCGCCTTCGCAAGCAGATCACGGTACTTCCACAGGGTTTTCTGGTCCGACACCTGATCACGGCTCCGAAGACCGACAAACGCTTGAACGTGGTACGATCCAAAAGCAAGAATCACAGGCGGGCATCACTCAGCCCATGCATGATCCCCAACCGAAGACAACGAAAGAGAACCCGATGATCCCACGACCCGAGGTCATGGGAGGACCAAAGGCCCCCTCCAGAATGGGGGTAAATCGGTCCCAATCAACAATCTCCTTTATCCGATCCAAAGCATTGAACTCGGCAAGGGCTTCCTGTTGCTGTTCAACCTCGAACAAGTGTCTTTTCTCCATTTGGATTCCTCACATTTCAGAGCACAAAAAAAAAGAAAAATAAGTGTCGGGTCAATAAGAATCACAAAACCACCAAAAGTACGACTTGAGAGGTTTAATTGATAAAAAATGAAAAACTATTTAATAGACATGCCCTTAATTTACGCTTTTGTATAATACATCTGCAAGGTGCCGCTGAGATCAGTAACCTGATATGTCAGCTTTATCCCTTATTTACTGAGAATTCAATCCTTGGCCCATCCAGATTAGCTATTTGTTCATTTGCCTACAATCACCCCATCTCTGACGCAACTAATAAAAATCTACAGATAATAGTCCGATCGGTTATGGGCTGTTTCAACATCATTGATGTTGAATGCCAGCAAAGCATTACAATCTTCCTGTTTATTTGGGTTATAGATTCAAGTATTTTATCCCCAAATAAATTGCTGGTAAATTCTGTAAAACCTCACGCCGATGCTATCATTTGGTTATGTTTTCGGGCCATAAACTCTTTGGCTGTTTCAACGGCCACAGCAGCATCACGACAATAGGCATCTGCTCCGATTGCTTTTCCAAACTCCTCATTCAAGGGGGCACCACCGACCAGAACGACTATGTCCTCGCGCAAACCAAGTTCCTTTAACCGATCAATTACAACCTTCATGTATGGCATTGTCGTTGTTAAAAGCGCAGACATACCTAGAATATCCGGCTTTTCTGCTTCCATAGCCTCCAGATAATTTTCAACGGGGTTGTTGATACCCAAATCAATAACCTCGAAACCAGCACCTTCCAACATCATAGATACAAGATTCTTGCCGATATCGTGGATATCTCCTTTAACGGTACCAATAACCATTTTACCCATTCGAGGGGCGCCTGTTTCGGCCAACAAGGGCTTAAGGATTTTCATACCTGCCTTCATAGCATTAGCTGAAAGCAATACTTCCGGTACAAATAATATGCCATCTCGAAAATCAATTCCGACTATACGCATCCCCTCAACCAAGGCTTCAGTCAGTATCTTATATGGCATCCAACCGCGTTCCAGAAGTATATTTACTGCCTCGACGATTTCCTCGTTTAAACCATCGTATAAATCATCATGCATCTGTGGTACAAGTTCATCATCTGGCAATTCGGAGAGTACTATGTCGTCGTCATATTCGTCTGTCACTTTAAATATCTCCCACCGCGAATGATTATTCGAATACAAAAACTCAAAATGTTTTGATTTACATAAGATAAATTAAACAAAAGTAAACCAAAAAGACGACAATCCAATTATTCAGTTATAGAATATGACCACCATTATTTCCTTCTTCGGGAAATTCTCTTAACTCTCTTCTTTTCACCTGGTTGAAAACTGGGTTCCCCCAAGAGTTCCCTTACTTCATCATGTGTGGGTTTTGAACCGTTGGTCTTCTTTTCCAAACGATCTTTCATACGTTCCAAATGAACAGGTGTGGTTCCGCAACATCCGCCAATAATCCTGGCTCCAGCACTTCTTGCCAATTCAGCATAATTTGCCATAATTTCGGGGGAACCGCTGTAATGAATTGAACCTTCCTTGATGCATGGTATACCTGCATTTCCCTTGGCAATTATGGGTATTTCTGGTTTATGTTCAGATATGGCCAAGATCGTTAATACCATGTCCGAGGCCCCTGCTCCACAATTCGCTCCAAAACCTGTTGGTTTTATCTGTAAATCTGAGACCAATTCAACCAAATTCTTGGGGGTAAACCCCATCATGGTATAGCCGACCGTATCAAAACTCATCGTTCCACACCACGGCATGTTTGCCAAATTGCATGCCTCTTGGGCAGCAAGGAATTCGTTCTTGTCAGAAATTGTCTCGATCCAAAGAACATCAGCACCACCGGATTTCAAGCCCTCGGCCTGTTCGTGGAAATATTCCACAGCCCTAGTGAAAGTAAGAGTTCCCAACGGTTCCATAATCTCACCTGTAGGACCCATTGACCCAGCGATAATTGCCTGGCTGGTGCGTTTATCCACAGCCTCTCTGGCCAAGGAGGCTGATCTCTCTGCCAATTCAAAGCAAATTTCAGCCGCCCCATGAAGATTAAGTCTGGAACGATTGCAACCAAAAGAATTTGTCAGAAATATATCAACGCCCGCTTTCAGAAACGCATCATATAGGACAAGAATTTTTTCAGGCTTGTCTCTATTCCATAATTCGGGGGCATCACCACTGGCCAATCCCATATTAAAAAGGTTTGTCCCCGTCGCTCCATCGGCAAGAAGCCAATCTCTGTTGTCAAGTAATTTCTGTAAGCGATCAGTCATTCTTAATCAAATTGGGCGATACTATTTTTCAAAAATGTGCTGGCGTTTTAATGCCTGGACGAGAAGGCTTCACTTTCAAGCAATTGAGTCGATACGCCCTTTATTTTTGTTATCATTGCGACAAGACCATTTGATCTTTGTTGCGAAAGATGGCTTTGTAACTCCAACTTTTGCAGTTCTGAATGTGCATCAACATCAGCTATCTGTTTAACCGTCAAACCATTGAAAAGTTTGGCCAAGATAACGATAAGTCCTCTTACAATAATAGCGTCACTATCTCCTTTGAATTGGAAGATTAAACCTGATTGAGATGGGGTGAAATCCATAACGAACCAAACTTGACTAGCACAACCCTCAACTTTTGTTGCTGATGTTTTGTACTTGCCCTCCAGTCCAGCCATGGATTTGCCAAGATCAATTATGTAGCCATAACGATCTTCCCAGGATTCCAGAATTTCAAAATCCTGGATTACTTCTTCAAAAGCCTCAGTTGCCAATTATTGAACCATTCAAACCAGTTAAAATTTACTTTAGGACATAAGAAACAACTAGGTCAAAACGATTTGGTTTTCAATTGAAATCGACGGGTAAAACGGTGACTAATTCGTGCCGTTGGAATAAAGATGGAACAAAATGAAATACTGAATATACCTTTGATACCTCAAGTGAAACTTATATAGTTTACAGCAGCAACCAACCTTATTCTACTACAGCCAGTTTTGTATTCTTGATTGTAAGTGCAATTTTACCCTGACACAATTTCAAGGCATTATTCCCAAACAATTCCTTACGCCACCCCTTTAAGGGTCGGACATCAAAATTTCCCTGTGAAATTTCTCGCAGTTCATCAACTGTTGCTATCACTTCCTCAGCCACTCCTGATTGTAAGGAGGAATATTTCAGATAAACCTTTAGTAATTCTGTTACATCTCTATTTGCATCGTAAGGTCTCTTTGATTGAACAATTTTTGGAAGTTGCCGAGGATTGGCAAGAGCATCCCTGATAACTTCAAGTAAAATTTCGTGAAATTGGTTCTTGGATTTGTTACCGACATTATAAAATCTGCATTTCCGTAGCCCTTCAATAGTTTTGGGTTTCACTGAAACCAGTTCCAATAAAGCTTGATCCGATAATAATTTTTTTCTTTGAATATTCTTTTTTTGGGCTTGTAGTTCTCGAAACTCTGCCAGAGCATACAAAATCGACCAATTTATTCCTTCGAAGTTTTTTGCTTTGATCCTTTTCCATGCATTTTCAGGTTTCTTTGCAGATTTTACACTGGCGACCATCTCCTCAAATAAATCTTCAATCCAATTTAACCTTCCATTTTCTAACAATTTTTCATTAATACACAGATAGACTTGACGCAGATGTGTAACGTCTGAAATAGCATACTCCAGCTGCTTTTGTGTTAAAGGTCTTGTTGACCAATTAGAGAACTGCATGGATTTATCCAATTTCAAGCCACATATTTCCCGAACTATGTTTGAATATGAAATCTGGCTACCATAGCCGCAAAACATTGCTGCCACTTGCGTATCAAAGAAGGGATTGGGAACGTCTCCAAATACATTTAGGAATATTTCCAAATCTGCCCCCGCTGAATGAAAGATCTTCAGAATCTTTGGGTTTTGAAAAATGGCCTTCAACCTACCTAATTTCAGTTTTGGGTTAAGGGTATCAATAATAAATTCAGTACACCCTTTTTCCTCCTTTACAGGCAAGGCTATCTGAATCAAACACAATTGTGGGTAATAGGTTTTTTCCGATACAAACTCTGTATCCACCGTTATATAGGGTTGATGATGTGCTTTGTTACAAAGATCCACTAATTCTTGATTTGTAGTGATAACTTTCATGATCTAACTTAATTTATATAGCAAGGAGAATAGAATGAGGTGTTTGATTCAAAGAGTAAAATCTGCTTCTGTAAGTGTGAACGACCATTCAGTTAGTGATATTGGTCATGGATTGTTGGTTTTTGTTTGTGCAACTACTGGTGATAACGAACAAATTTCCTCCAAACTAGCAAAAAAAGTAGCAAACCTTAGAATATTTAGTGATAAGCAAGGTAAAATGAACCATTCTGTCTTGGATGTCCAGGGTGAAATCCTGGTTGTTAGTCAATTTACACTTGCTGCGGATATTTCCAATGGCAACCGTCCGGGCTTTTCCTTTGCGGCAAAAAATCCGCTTGCCGAAGAATTATACCTATATTTTATTCAAATACTTAGGGATACTGGAATTAATGTGAAAACTGGAATTTTTGGCGAAGAAATGAAAGTGTCATTGATAAATGATGGGCCTGTAACAATATGGGCCGAAATTCCTTCCTAAATCTGGTGCTATTTATGAAAATGATCGACAATGGTTAAATAATTCATCTTTTGTCAGAAGTTCCGCTTTGGGGAAAATTGATTAATATTGAAAAAACCGGTTGTGTAATTCCTAAAATTCTAATTTGGAAAATATATCATGCAAAGTGACCGACTAAACCTAACCAATTTCCGTAAGGCGATTAAGTCGTTTGATAAAGCACTTAAAGCCTATAAAAAAGACTCCGAAAATGATCTTATTAGAGATGCCTGTATCAAACGTTTTGAATATTGTTATTTCCTCTCAATAAATATGATCAAAAGGCATCTTAAACTGGCGGAGGAATTACCCTCTGAAATAGATCACATGAACCTACAAGATACCATTAGGCTTGCCTATAGAGTTGGTATGATTCCAAACAGTTGGGACAAATGGCGGAAGTACCGAGATAACCGTGCAGCTACGGCACATGGGTATGATGAAGACCAAGCCGAAGATGTTGCTGCTGATTTGCATCAATTCTATACTGAAATCAAAACTATTCTTAACAATTTATCCCGAATTCATGAAACTTGATTTTGATGTTAGCACAAATGAATACGCAATCCTAAGCAGTATTCTAAATGAGTTTCTACCTTCCAGCACTAAGGTTTGGGTATTTGGTAGTAGAGCTCAAAGAAAAACTAGGCGTGGCTCAGATCTTGACCTTGGTCTTGAGGGGCATCAGAAGCTACCTAGAAAGAAAATTTCCTTTCTAAAGGATGCCTTGAGTGAAGCTCCCCTACCATACCGAGTTGATGTTTTAGACATGAACGATGTATCCGAAGAATTTTACCTAATCGTCAAATCTCAGGCAATAGAATTTCCCCTAATCCCCAACAATAACTGAAAAGAATCATAACCTACCGATGTCAATGATGTCCGAACGATGTTTTTGTTTAGAATACAGGAATTTCCGAATTCTTTTGTGGTGTGTCGTTTTGAATTGCCTCCTCATTACGTGAATAGATTCTAGGTATATGACCTGCTTAGGTTTGGGTAAAAATTATATTCAGGAATATGAAATCTAATTGACGATTGGGCATTGAAGCGGGTCTTGTATGTTACCCTGGCTCCGGCGGCAGGATTCGAACCTGCGACCAATTGATTAACAGTCAACTGCTCTACCACTGAGCTACGCCGGATTAGTTAGCAACGATTAAGAAATCGTAAGTAGACTTAATCATCATTTAATCAATAGAACTTACCAGTTCAATGAATGCCCAAGACTTTATTTTTGGAAAACATAAATAAAATAATTTATGATTGATAGTAATGTTATTAAGACAAGGTATGATATGAACTTCAATTGATATCCACATCTGAAGGTTTTGGTCCGTAGCAATTACCAGGTCATCCTGAATACGATAAACCAGAAGTCAAAGTACAAATGAACAGCATTTTCCCACTAAAGAAATATATCAAGTCCATATTGCCGTTGGGTTTGTATGGAAGGGTTTATTTGATTCTGTTCTTCCCGGTTGTTCTCATTCTTCTCGTGGGATCTTTTGTTTTCATACAAAGACATTTTGATTATGTTACACGCCAGATGATTTCAAATATCAAACCTCATTTCAGCCTTATCATCACTGAGATTAATGAAGCCAGCAACAAACGGGAAACACTCGAAAAAGTTCTTCCTCTTTCAAAGAGCTTGGCCTTGAATTTTGAATTTCTGGGTGAAAATGAAATCGTTCCCCCCGACCAAAAACTCCTTTATGACTTCTCCGGCAGAATAATTATTTCATCCCTTAAGGCTGATTTTCCAGATATTTTGTCTATTGATCTGCTTGCCAATGATGGGAAAATCCTGGATATCTTTTTTAAAACCACCTTTGGAAATGCCAAAATAATGGTTTCACGCCGGGCATTATCGCCCTCGAATCCCCATCAATTTCTAATTCTCATTGCCTTGACCGCCACTCTGACTACGCTAATTGCAGTTTTGTTTCTGAAAAATCAGTTGCGCCCCATTAAACGGCTTTCTGATGCTGCTGTGGCCTTTGGGAAAGGCCAATATTATCCTCTCAAGATTTCAGGTGCGACTGAAGTAAAGAGTGCTATCAGGGCTTTCTTGACCATGCGGGACAGTATTGAAAAACAAATTAGCCAACGATCACATATGCTGGCCAGTATCAGCCATGACCTCAGAACCCCGCTCACTCGATTGAGACTTGGTGTCGAGTTTCTGGAGGGTAGTAAATACAAGGATCTGATTATCGATGACATAGAAGTTATGGACAATATGCTTACCGAACTGTTGGAATTTTCACGAACAGGTAAGTCCGAACCATTTGAGGATATAGATCCCTTTCTTCTTGCGAAGGCTATACATGCAGATGCCAGTCGGCTTGGATTGGAAATCGAAATCCGGTTGAATTCGACCTCCAATGATCCCCCTAATATCCGGTGCAAACCATCAGCCATCAGAAGGGCAATCGAAAATTTAATTCAAAATGCTGAAAAGTTTTCATCCAAATGCCATTTTTCAGTCATCATCGAACCTGAATCCATTCATTTCATGATTGAAGATAATGGACCTGGTATTGATCAGGAAAAACAAAAATTGGCAACCACTGCGTTTGTCAAATTTGATGAAGCACGCAATCTTAATCATTTCAAGGGTGTTGGATTAGGATTAGCAATAGTTGCAAATATTGCCGAGGAGCACGGGGGTGAATTGATACTCGCAAGAAGTGATGAACTCGGAGGATTGAAAGCTGTTATATCTCTGCCGAATATAAATGATGGTAGGCCTGGAGGGATTCGAACCCCCAACCAAAGCGTTATGAGCGCTCTGCTCTAACCGTTGAGCTACAGGCCTTCGGTGATTTAATTTAATCAGTTATCAGAGGTCTTCAAGAAACGGTGCAATTATAACAAAAAATTAACCAACAATTTCAATTTCACTAAAAAAGAAGGCAATTTCTTGTGCTGCCGTGTCAGGGCCATCAGAACCATGGACCGAATTTTCTGTCAATGAAACAGCCAGCTCTTTTCTAATTGTACCGGGTTTGGCCTCTGCCGGATTGGTTGCTCCCATAACTTCACGATTCACCGCAATTGCATCATGTCCTTCCAGAACCTGGACGGTCACCGGACCTGAACACATAAAAATACACAGTTCATCAAAAAATGGTCTTTCAGAATGAACGGCGTAGAATTGTTCAGCTTCTCGACGCGATAAATGAATTCTCTTTTGAGCAACTACCCGCAAACCTGCAGCCTCAAGCATGGCAACTATTTTCCCGCAGATATTTCGTCTCGTAGCATCGGGTTTGATTATTGAAAGTGTTCTTTCCACTACCTTGGCTCCCTTCTCTTCTAACTGAGTTTGATTATACTGATATCAAATTCTGGCACTGATATTTTTGGGAAAATAGATTTTTAGAAAGAAATTTCTACACCATATGACAGATATTATTATAGTCCTTAAATCTCTTCTTGCAGAACTGTGTTAGCTTCCGCCTTTAATTTCCAGTTACTTTTTTCCTGGCTAAACAGTTTCATCGGGTATCCCAACCCTGAGAAAGTTTTCCACTTTTTCCGTGAGGCCTGAAGTTCCTCTTTATCGTTTTGGTTGAATATGACCATGACACGGACAAACTTTGTAACTTCATCCGGCTCAACCTTGCTGTTTCCATTAGCGATCATAACATGGGGATTATTCGTATAAACCAGTTTGTCCGAAATTAATACCGGCTGGTAGGGATCAAATTCAGAACCGATTTTCCCTAATCCTAAAAAACGATTGTTGGGTTGCACCCACAATTGCTCATGGAAAAAATCCACTTCCTTAACCCCCGAACATAACAATAGTATTTTCCACTCCATGCTTCGGCATTTTTCCAATAACTTCATAAGAAGGTTGGCTGGCGGTCCATCAGATTGATAAAAGTAGATTTCAACCATCGTTTAAAAAGGAATTATAAATCAAATTTAATATTGATCTTACTCCCCAACCTGATGGACCCTTGGGCGAAAAAGGTCCTTCCTTGGCAGGAAATGCTACCCCGGCTATATCCAGATGAATCCAAGGAGTGTCTTCTTTGACAAACCGCAGTAGAAACTGTGCTGCAGTAATAGCACCAGCATAGGGTCCACCGATGTTTTTCATGTCAGCCAGTCTGGATTCCAGCATTTTATCGTAGGTTTCATCAAGAGGTTGACGCCATGCTTTTTCACCTTCAAAATCAGCTGATTTCAGGAAGCGATCACAAAACGCATCGTTATTGGAAAATAATCCAGCGTATTCATGTCCCAAGCTAACAACGATTGCTCCGGTCAAAGTAGCAAGATTGATCATCCACTTGGGTTTATATTCTTCTTGGGTATACCAAAGAATGTCGGCAAGTACCAATCGTCCTTCTGCATCAGTATTCAGGACCTCTACTGTGTCTCCCTTCAACGACGCAACAATATCTCCAGGTCTCTGAGCAGCGCTGCCTGGCATGTTTTCAACGAGACCAACAATGCCAACAACATTGGCTTTGGCTTTCTCCAGGGCCAAAGCTTTCATTATGCCTGAAACAACACCAGCCCCAGCCATATCCATGGTCATTTGCTCCATTCCTTTTGCGGGTTTGAGTGATATACCACCTGTGTCAAAACAAACACCCTTACCCACCACTGCGACAGGATCATCTTTGCAACCTTGCCAGTGCATAATCACAACCTTGGAGGGGCTAGCAGATCCTTCTCCTACAGCGAGTAAGGTATTCATACCAAGTTGTCTTAATTCCTTCTCTTCAAGAATTTTGACATTTATTCCCAACGCACTCAAGTCACCAAGACGTTTAGCAAAACTTTCGGTAGTTAACGTGTTGGCAGGTTCATTGACCAAATCCCTCGTGAAGAAGGTCCCCTTGACTGAATTTAATAGTGGCTTAAATCCCTTGTCGGCATGGTCAGGGTTTTTACATAGAACGGTGCAAGTTGTCACCTTGTCTTTTTCATCTGTCTTTTTGGTTTTGAATTTGTCAAATTTATAAGCCTTGAGTACCAATCCTTCAGCCAAATATTCTGCCTTAGTTCGTTCACAAGCAATCATTAGGTCGTTACTGAGGGCCAGTTTGCCGAGTTTGGAACCCGCCTTTCGCATGTTCATTTCATTAACCTTGCGGGGAATCTTTAGAATAATAAGCTTTTTTGCCTTATAATCTGCCGGAAAATTGATAGTGATGAAATCATTTTCGGATAATTTTTGGAAAGATTCTGATTGGAGGTATCTATTGTGATCAATTTTAGTTAGTGGTTGCCAAATATCCCCTTCTGGAGTAGCTAGAATTACAACAACACCATCAAATGAAGTTAATTGCTTTAGAGTTTTTCGATTTAAACCCGAGAAGTCTATTGGAATTGGGTTTTCCATGTGCACCTCAAATAAAATTGTTAGATATGGAAGGAAAAGGTTCGCTGTTGGCTTTTTACAGGACCCTAATATTTACTGTCGCTTAAATTATATTAAAATTTATTAATGCCAATAACTTTATTTCGTTACACTTTCATTCGTTTGGCGGTCGGATTCATATTCTTTATGGCTATCTTTGCCGGCTTGAATTGGGTCAATCTGCTGGTGCGAAGTATTGATTTGCTAATGGCTGAAATCCAATACCCAAGATATCTGCTACAACATTTGCTTCTGGTCTTTGTTGTAGCCCTTGATCGAGTAGTTCCAATTTCAGCCTTCCTGGCCACGATATATGTTCTCATCAAAATGCGAAATAGTCATGAATTAACTATCCAGCAAACCATGGGTTTGGGTAAATTGGGGATATCTTTCCCTATTATTGCCTTTGCTCTCACCATTGGCGTTTTTGAGGGTCTATTGAAATTTGAATTTCGTCCCTATAGCGATAACAAAATTGTTGAGGTCATATCAGAGCTCGAATGGGCTTTGGACAAATACAGGATAAAACCTGGGCGTTTTTTGGATTTTCAGGATGGCCGTACCATCATCACGGAAGGTGTTGGTGAAGAAGGCGAATTGAATGATTTGGTCATACATTTTGATTCACAAGATAATGACAATTCACGGTTATGGGTTTCGGCCGATACCGGACAGATAAATTATTCTCCTGATCAAAAGGAATTCGTACTTTCAGAGGGTCAAATACTTACTCAAGTTAACCAGGAAGAAGAGGTAGAGACCATGATCGTAATCAAATTTTCAGATACTCTCACCTTTACTGAAGAAAGAATGGTAAAGCCCTTTTCCGCGAATCTGAGAACAAAAGGTATCGTTGATCAGGTTCTGAGTGAAGAGGGGCTGTCGCCATGGTTGAAAATAGAGATTCATGAAAGGATACAAAAAACCCTATTTTCATTTTTTGTAGTTCTTTGTGGGGGTATAGTATTAATTTTGTGTTATAAACAGGGTTGGAACAACTTCCTGTCTATTGCCATTGCAACATTGTTGGTTATGGGTAGTTATGTCTTGGGAAATCGTTTGGAGCCTGCCAATTATGTAGATCACACTTTTCCAGTTCAGTCATATATCTCTACTGTACCGCTGATACTTTTTTTTCTTGGCTGGATATTTTACAACAGACAGTGATTAACCAGGGGCCTAGCATTGTGGATATAAGAATCTACACGAATCATCTTGTTCATGAGGCGAAACTAGTATGGTATTATCACAATTGACAGAGTATAAATCGCTTTACCAAGCATATAGGTTATGTTTTAATCCTCAAGGACTAGTAATTTGTTTGTTAAATTGACTTAGTTACATTTGAATTAAATTCTTCGGCAATCAGGATTAGGGGTTAATATTTTGTGATCATATATCGGTATATCACAAGGAAGTTTATTCGATCTCTTCTAATTGTACTGATAGCCTTTCTTTGTTTGGGTTATATCCAAGAATTGGCAACTGGTGCCGGGGCTACCCTTGAAGGTGAAGGATCCTACACTCTTGAAAGATTGCTCCTCATACTTTTTTTTGTTCCCCAATTTATCTTTGAAAATCTTCCCATGGTGTTTCTGCTTGGATCACTGCACTTTTCCATATTCCTATTACGTAGCAAGGAGTATTTGGCGATAAAGACCTCCGGTAGAAAAGGTCAAAACATAACTGTTGTAGTAATGTTTGTAGCCTTTCTTTTGGGACTTGTTAGTCTCTTTCTGGTTAATCCCCTAGTCGCATGGACCAATATTGAGTCTCAACTATTATTGAGTAAGGGTTCTGATGAAAATCTTGTAGATATTAAACAAGAAAGACTCTGGTTTCAGCTAGAAATACAAGAGAATAATGCCATAATTCGAGCATCAAGATTAAATACAGGCAATGACAATCAGATACATTTGGAAGATGTTGAGATTTTACTCAAGGACAACGAAGGCACTCCACTAGAAAATTATTGTAAAGCCAAAGAGATAATCGTTCACGATCAATACCTTGAAATACCTCCTGAAAGTCAATGCGATCTGGACTCAGCACTAACTAGAAGTACTGATATTGGTACCGAAACCCTGCGGGTTCTTATCAAAACAGATATTTCCCCTGAGGATTTTGTTGCTCTAATACCACTGAATCAAACAACCCTATGGACAGGTATCAGAATTGCGGAAACGTTTGAAAAACTTGGCCTATCGGTAAGTGCCCATGAACAACGCGTCTACTTATTCTCACTGATTGCCCTGCCCTTTTTACTCTCCTTTATGGTAGGCTTAGGTGCAGGTGTCTTACCTTTTTTTGAATTTTCTGGGTTGTATAAGGGATCATTCCTGGTCTTTCTCTTTGGTCTGGGGATATTCTTTCTAGACAAGGTCTTGCATTCCTTTGTGATAAATCAGGATTTCCCTGTCTTGATTGCCGCTCTATTTTTTCCTTTCCCAGTGTTGATTGCGTTAAGTTTAATTATAGGAGTTGCACCTCTAGCCAAGTTTCGGCTACCAAAATATGAAAAAAGTTTTATGCCGTTTGCATTAAGATGGTTATCACTTTATTTCCTAAATTTAATTGTAAACTATTTCTTATTTTCTCAGTTCTTGATTTCTGAGTATGGAGCATTGATTTTTGCACCTGTTTCGGTGCTATTGCTCCTTGTCCTAATGCCCTATTTGGAAAATCAAGGAAAACATATTCTGAAAATTAGATCCAGACGCTTCAGGTTTTAGTTTTCTTGAATGAAAGGGAAGGCCATAATTCTACTCGCGCGTTGTTTACAAACCATATTCTATCAATAACACCCATGTTTTTCTTCGATTTTACCAACGTAAAAAGCCAAATGAATGAGTCTGTGCAACTTATACCTTCCATCATTTGCTCAAACATTATATAGGTTATCGACCATGTTTGATAAAAGTCGAACTGTGAAAATTGGTTCTTTAATTAAATTTGCTCTTATTGGGTTTATCCTGTTCATCGGGGCTACAAAAGTTGGTTTCACTCAAGAGGAACCAAAAGTTTCGCTACTTGCCGATGCAGTATTTGTTGAGGCAGATGGGCAATTGTTGGCTATAGGTAATGTAAAGATTTCTTATGACAATCTCATTCTTCATGCTGAACAGGTTCAATTCGATAACGAAAATTATACCATTAAAGGTCCATTATATATATCCGATCAATCGGGTACACAGGCTGTAGCTGATTTCGCTAGTCTTTCAGAAGATTACCAGAGGGGTATCATCGAAAGACTAAGAATCTTATACAAGAACCGATTACAAATCACATCGGGAACTGTGAAAAGAACCAATGGCAGTTTAATCTTTTTCAACAATCTGATTACAACCTGTGAGGTATGTACAGCGGGGGAAAAACCGGTTTGGTATTTTCAAGCTGATTCCATGACGCTAAGAGAGGAGGATGGCAGGATTCATCTCAAGAATGTAACATTCAAGATTTGGGATGTACCATTATTATACCTTCCTTGGTTTTCTATTGGTAGTCCGGCATCTGGTCGACAAAGTGGCTTTTTGGTACCAGAAGCACGGTATAAAAGTGGCCGTGGGTTAGAAGCCAAAATTCCCTATTATCTTGTCCTGAGTGATAGGTCTGATTTAATCCTTTCGTTTGGTCGTACGCCAGCTAAAAAACCGGGTTATAATCTGGAATTCAGAAATAACACGAATTCAGGCTGGATATTCTTCGAAGCTGCTTATCCCTTTAGGAAAAAGGAAAATTTAGGGCTTTTCCAAACGGATTTGGTACTCAAGGGTGTTCAAAAACCTGACGAAACATCGCAGATTAGTTTTCTGATAACTGATACAAGCCCCGACAACAAATCGTATCCAGAAGGACTTTTCCCGGTTGATAACAAACTGGTCTTTCTAGAGGCAACTAAAATTTTACCTATTGGTAAACTGAGTTTTAGGTCAATTGATATCAGTTCTATTAATTTTCCTGAACCGCCTCCTGAAAAAGATGAAGAGGAGGAAAAAGAGGACGAAGAAGAAGAAAAGAAAAACAAGTTTGAACGGCTCGTCAGTTTGGGTTTCAAAACCAATGATCTCTTGCCAAATTCAAGAGCAATTCTAACCTTTGACTTTAAATTGAATTCAACCCTGCAGGATCAGGACCTCAATAACTACAAGCATGGATCCGTATTGGCACGGCTATCCGACACAAGAATTTTAAGCTCGGGTTTTAAAACTTCTACAACTCTCTTCTTATTAGGCGAGATGTATAACCAGGATATCCCCGATACTAAGAAGCATGAAAACTATGGCCGTGCCATGATTGTAAATAATCTCTCATTCCCTCTCATCCTTTCAAGTGGCAACAATCATCAATCCTTAACACCCTTTATCCAAACGGTATATTCGCGTGATAATAATATCGTCTTGCCAACAAGACCCGAGCCCTTACAAGTTATCGACCGGAGTAAGTTTTTGGCAAATCATCAAGATATTACCGAATCCTGGGTAAGAGATGGTCAGGAAATCAGTCTGGGATTAAAGTATTTTACGACCTTCAATAACAACACATTGGATTTGATATTTGGCAAAACTTTCCTTGATGCTGAAGGAGATCCTGAATATGTCCATTATCGTAGTAAGGAGAGTCATTATTTCGCTGAGGGTATTCTTGAATTGGGAGATAATATAGAAATACGCTCAATGACAGTTGGTGATAACAAATTTCGTGCAGTCAGCAGTTTTTCCCAGCTTTCGCTGTTGGATAATGATTATGAATTAGGGGTTTCATATGGCTGGATCAGAGGAGATGATAACAAGGACAAGTCTGAGGCCTTAAGTTCCTATCTCAAGGTTCCGCTTTCGGACCAGTGGTCTGGATTTGCCAATGTTGATCACGACATTCTTGGACATTCCAAAAGAGAAATTGAATTGGGTGCAGTCTATCATCACCAATGTTTAACAGTTGAAATTTCTGGCAAGAGAACTCTTAAAACAGATACAGTTGACAAAACCAACCCTGATTATACGATTGGACTTAATTTGATAGGAATTACTTCAGCAAGTACTTTATCTACAAAAAAATGTAATTAGATTGTATGTTCATGATACGTCTTATCACTTTCATATTTTTCCTCGTATTCCTTATCGCCAAACTCAATTGGGCCTATGGACAAACGAATCTTTTTGCTACGGCCTTCACGGTCAATGGAGCAGCTGTAAGTAATTATGAAATCGACCAAAAAGTCAGATTTCTTCGCTTACTTGGCGAGGAGGGTGATCTAAGAAGTCTGGCTGAAGAGGAACTCCTTAAAGAAAAGCTCTACATTCAGGAGACCGAACGTGTTGGTCTGATACTTTCATCACAACAGATACTCGCAACAGCAACTGAATACGCTGAGAACAGAAGCGACAACCTGGATGGTTTCATAAGCCGCTTGGGTAGTGCCGGTATTACCAAAGAATCATTTTTCAGTTACATTGAAGCGCAATTGGCCTGGGCCAAATTTGCTCGAGAAGTTTTTGGATCAAGAATAAGAAACTTACCAGTCCCCGATGTTGATGAAAAACTTTTGCTGGAATATCGAACTGAAACAACTACTGTCAACCTGCTTGAAATAGTCCTACGAATTGATGAAAACAATCCTGATCAGGCGCAACAAATCGCCCAGGAAATCTATCGTTCTATAAAAACACCAGAGGATTTTTCTATTACCGCTCAAAATTATTCAGCTTCCTCAACCAGAGGTGAAGGCGGTGCTGTTGGATGGTTGAATCTGGACAGTATTAGTGGAATATTCAGAAATGCCATCAACAGGACTTCAACGGGTCGGGTCTCGGAACCGGTAAGAGTAGATAATCTTTATTATATTTTCTACATCCTTGGCAAAAGAACTGAGTCTTCTGCAGCCAACTTCGTATCAATTGATTATGCGACCTTACAAATTGATGCGCTCAGTGCTGAACTTGTAGCAAATATCCAAAACACCATAGTCAGTCGTAGCCAGACATGTGAAGATTTAACCGAGAACTCATTACAATTCGCGGATTATTTTTCCAGGCAAACGATAAACAGAGATGAATTGGGCGCCTTTGCAGACCCGCTTGAAGGATTGGATAACAACGAAGTTACCAGAGTTACTTTGGATGATGGTTCACGGTATATCGTTATGTTGTGTAAACGCAATCTGGTCGATGATGATGAAATCCGACAGCAAGTTTTAAATAATCTGCAAGATAGAAAAATTGATGATATGGCCAGAAATCACTATGCTAAGTTGAGGGCCGCTGCGATTGTCCGAAGGAATTAACCCCCTAATAGCCTTAACGTCAGGTGAGCCGGCAGGTGTTGGATTAGAACTTGCTATTGGAGCTTGGCAAAAATTAAGGGGAAAACAAGCCTTTTTTCTTATTGCCGATCGTAAGCATTTAAGAGATCTTGAAAAGAATTGCCCTTTGGTTGAAATCCAAAGACCCGGAGAATGTCATGATTTATTCAAGCAATCCCTACCCTTTCTTCATGTGGATTTTCCAACCAATAATTCTCCAGGCACCTACAATCCACAAAATGCCAGAGGTGTCGTTGCGGCAATTGAAGTTGCCGTAAAATTCGCTTTAGAGGGTAAAGTCTCAGCAGTCTGTACGAACCCAATTACCAAGGATGCTTTTGGCCACGCGGGAAAAGGTGAGTATTCCGGCCATACGGAGTATATTTCTCATCTGTGCAAGGTGAATTTTCCTGTAATGATGCTGGCTGGGGAAAAACTAAAGGTTGTTCCTGTAACCCGGCATCTTCCCTTAAGATTGGTTCCTCAAAATGTAACTTATCACAAGGTTAAGAAAACCATAGCCCTATGCTTGTCGGCCTTGCGGAAAGATTTTGGTCTGCTTCACCCCCGCATTGTCGTTGCAGGAATGAATCCTCATGCCGGGGAAGGCGGTTTGCTAGGCGCTGAAGAAATGGAGATTATCGATCCGGTTATCAAGGAATTTAAAAGCAAGGGCGAAAATGTGCAAGGTCCATTTTCGGCCGATACCATGTTTCACGATGACTTCCGAGAAACTTATGATCTGGCTGTTGCAATGTTTCATGATCAGGCATTGATTCCGATCAAGACCATAGATTTCTACAAGTCCGTGAATGTAACCCTTGGGCTACCAATCATTCGAACTTCACCTGATCATGGAACTGCCTTAGACAAGGCAGGTAAATGGTTGGCTAAGCCAGACAGCTTGATTGAAGCTATTGTACTTGCCGGTAAAATTCACAAGTTCAGATCGAAGAATGTCTGACACTCTCCCCCCTCTCCGGGAGGTTATCAAGGAATACAAACTTACCGCCAATAAAGCATTGGGTCAAAACTATATCCTGGATTTGAACCTCACTGGAAAAATTGTTTCATTGGCTGGCGATTTAACCAATTCTATCGTGCTAGAAATTGGTCCTGGACCAGGAGGTTTAACTCGAAGCTTACTGGACCAGGATGCTTTAAAAGTTGTATCGGTAGAAATTGACAACCGATTTGTACCCGCGCTAACGAATATCAGGAAACATTATGGCAAGCGGTTCGAATTTTATTGTATGGATGCTTTGAAATTTGATTACTCCAGTCTGGTTGATGACGAGTTACAAATAGTAGCCAATCTACCCTATAATTCAGCTACAAAATTTTTAGTCCAATGGTTACTATCAGGGACATGGCCTCCATTTTGGACAGGTATCACTCTCCTTTTACAAAAGGAGGTCGGTGAAAGAATTACTGCACAACCGAATTCCAAGACATATGGTCGCCTCTCCATTCTCTCACAACTAAGGTCAGAAGCAAAAATCCTCATGAATATTCCGGCCCAAGCTTTTACACCTGTACCGAAAGTTGACTCGGTTGTCGTTCAAATTGTACCCAAACAATCACTCTTACCACAAAATGCCATGCCATTGTTTGAAAAAGTCATCGCTATGGCATTCAATCAGCGGAGGAAAATGATCAAGTCAAGCCTAAGAAAGCTACCAGGAAATATTTTGGAATCGCTGATAACTGTAGACATTGATCCTACAAATAGACCAGAACAAATCTCAGTATCAAAGTATATCGAACTTGTAACCTTGATTCAATCCCGGTTTTAGTCTTCTGTAACTCTACCTTGAATTATTGATTTATTGGAAATGACTGGGAAGAATCTTGTCTTGAAAAAGGGTCTTTTCTTTCTCTTTTTTCTTGATTTCTCTTCGTATTTATTGCCCGTGTAACCTGTTGCGCAGCCTTCTGGCTTTCAAACTCCCTCTGGGCTTCAAGCAAACGAATGTAATGTTCTGCATGTTGAGTGAAATTTTCGGCGACTATGCGGTCACCACCAAGTAAGGCATCACGTGCATGAGCCTGGTACTTCTCAATTATTTGAACAGAATTCCCACGGACCTTGCCATCAGGCCCAGAACTTTCAAAAACTCTGTTTGTACCTGTAGCAGCATTTCCCTTACGCCCTTTACCGCGGGGGCGTGTCGTTCTAGAATTTCTCATTTTTTTCCATTTCGTCCTCCAATTATTAAATTTACATAAAGGTTCTGAGTGGTGTTCAACTCAGACTGTTGATTCCAGACCACGCGGGACACCCAATCCAACCTTCACCTATGAGCAAGTGAAATTATAACCTGTTACTTTTCAAATTGATGTATCTAATTGATTATCGTTCTGATCAGACTATTGGGATCTACAATTTCCGAAAAACGAGTGCTCTAGTTGCCCCACTTAGATCAGTGATATCCTTTTCATGTAAAAGATCTGTATGCCTAAATATCCTTGTAACTTCTTGATATTTTCTATAGCTGATTTCTATAATCAGACGTGCCTTAGTATTCAAGTAACTACTAACACTTGATGCTATCTTACGATAAGACTCCAAACCATCATCTTCAAGGGTTAATGCTATCTTTGGTTCGAAATACTTAATTTCGGGCTGAAGCGTCCTGTATTCACTGCCAGTGATATATGGAGGATTTGAAATAATCAAGTCAAATTTGCAATTTATTGCCGAAAACCAGTCAGATGTAATCAAATTGCATCTATCCGCCAGCCCAAATCTTTCAACATTTACCTTTGAAACCTCCAGGCACTCTGGTGAAATATCTGCCCCAGTCCCAAAAGCCTCTTGCTTTTCACCCAACAATGAAACAAGGATACAACCACTTCCTACACCCAAGTCCAGAAACAACTCAAAATCTTCTTTACCTGCTTCCTCAATCAGCACCTCTGTTTCAGGTCTTGGGTCCAAAACATTCTCATTAACATAGAATGAACGACCCCAAAAATCTTTTTGATTGATGATTTTTGCAACTGGCATCCTGTTTTCTCGAAGTTTTATGGCATCATCAAACCGCGACCACAGGTCAGCAGGTATGGATTCTATTTCTTTCCTGTCCAGAGCAAATACTCTTTTACCAAAAAAAGTTTCCAATAATTTGATTGCGTCATATCCAGGATTTTCAACCCCGGCGCTTTCAAGCCTTTTGGTTGCGCGTTGAAGGGGAGTGGTCGTCAAACTATCCATTAGGAAACAAACTCTGCCAGTTTGGTAGCTTGATCATTCGTGACCAGATAATTTATAATTTCATCCAAATCGCCCTCCAGAACCTTGTCAAGACTATAAAGAGTCAGATTAACCCTGTGGTCAGTCACTCTTCCTTGAGGGAAATTGTAGGTTCTAATTCGTTCGGACCTGTCACCACTACCCACCTGAGATTTGCGATCAGCTGCCCTCTCACTTCGAACTTTCTCTGCCTCCATATTGTAAAGTCTTGAACGGAGTACGGTCATCGCCTTAGCCCGATTGAAATGTTGTGATTTTTCGGCTGAGACCACAGCAATACCAGTTGGTATATGGGTAATCCTGACAGCAGAATCAGTTTTGTTGACATGCTGCCCCCCTGCACCACTGGCACGCATGGTATCAATCCTGAGATCCTCTGGTGCAATCTTTATGTCAACTTCTTCAGCCTCAGGTAATACCGCCACTGTCGCCGCAGAGGTATGAACTCTACCACTTGATTCTGTTTGTGGTACTCTTTGAACGCGGTGAACCCCAGATTCATATTTTAATCTTGCATAAACACCTTTTCCCTCAATGGTTACGGTTATCTCCTTAAATCCACCCAGATCGGACTCGTTGGCATCTAGGGGTTCAAAATTCCATTTCATCAGTTCTGCATATCGTTCATACATTCGGTATAAATCACCGCAGAACAAGGCTGCTTCATCGCCTCCTGTCCCCGCCCTAATTTCCAACACCACAGACTTTTCATCATCTGTATCCTTGGGAAGGAGCTCTACAAGAAGATCATTTTCAGTTACTGACAATTGTTGGGTTAGTTCATCCAATTCTTCCTCTGCCAGTTCCTTCATCTCAGGGTCTAACAACATATCTTTGGCTTCATCAATTTCAGCAAGTAATCTCTTGAATTCTGCTGCTTTTTCGACCACTGGCCTAAGAGCAGTGAATTCCCTGTTTAACGCAATCAATTCATCAATGCTTTGTTCCTGGATTAATTGTTCCTGGATATTGATGAATTTTTCCTCAATACTTTCAAGTTTACCCAAAGGTAGTCTTGACTTGAAGTCCGATGATGATTGCAAAGAAATTTCACTCCAAATAAAGGTTGTAAATTATGTAGTCAGATAGACGGCTCGAAAAGCGCGAAAACTAATTGTTTTCGTTGGATATGGCCTCAGCACGGGCAGAAACCAATTCTACAATATGATCAACCATTTGCTCATTTGAAATTTTTTCAGTTGTTTGGCCGGCTACATAGACCATGCCAGAACCTTTACCACCACCGGTGTAGCCCACATCTGTCATCAATGCTTCACCTGGTCCATTGACAACACAACCAATAATTGACAAGTTTATGGGGGTGTTGATATGTGCCAATCTGTCTTCAAGCACTTTAACGGTTTCAATAACATCAAAACCCTGCCGGGCACAGCTAGGGCAAGCAATTATATTGACACCTCTGGTTCGAAGACCCAGGGCCTTCAAGATTTCAAAACCTACTTTCACTTCCTTTTCTGGTTCATCGGCAAGACTAATGCGAAGGGTATCTCCTATACCTTCAAGCAATAAACTACCTAACCCCAAGGCAGATTTTATGGTTCCTGGCAGAAAGCTTCCAGCTTCTGTAATACCAAGGTGAATGGGCGCATCAGTCTGTTCCGCCAACCCTTTATAGGCTGCGATAGCAAGAAAAACATCCGAAGCCTTACAACTTATTTTGTAATTAAAGAAGTCCAGATCTTTTAATAGTCGAATATTGTTCAAGCCAGATTCGATCATTGCTTCAGGACAAGGTTCCCGGTATTTTTCGAGAAGATGTCGTTCCAAACTGCCTGCATTGACCCCTATGCGGATTGAGCAGGAGTTGTTTTTGGCTGCTTTAACAACTTCTTTGACCCGCTCATTGGAGCCAATATTGCCCGGATTAATACGTAAGCAGGCTGCACCCGCATCGGCTGCTTCCAAAGCTCTCTTGTAATGAAAATGTATATCTGCAACTAATGGTACTTTGACATTTTTGACAATTTCGGCAAAAGCCTTTGAAGATGCTTCATCGGGTACTGAGACTCTAACTATATCAGCTCCTGCCTCAGTACATCTATGGATTTGTTCAACCGTTGCCTTGACATCCACGGTTGAGGTATTGGTCATGGTTTGTACCGTAATATCCGAACCACCACCTACCGGAACATCACCAACATAAATTTTTCTTGATTTTCGGCGCTGGATATTCCTCCATGGCCTGATTTCGTTTTGAAACATAACGCTATGAGGTCAAATTTACCTAGTTTTAGTTGTCAGAACTGGCATTAAATCGAGAGTACTCCGTGGGGGGCTGATCCACAGTAAGATTTAATCCGCCGTCGACTATAGCAAAACTATTCCTCAATTCTTCAGGATTCAAGTAGATGTTATCAATAACTGTACCATCTCCAGATGGCCCATAGGTAATACCATCAATGACAAAATACAGGTTACTGGAATTACCAGCCCTTAAAATCAGCATTTCAGGTGTATCAGGGACTTCATATTGTTCACCCTCAACCAGCACTCTTTCGAATAATACTCTGCCATTTTCATCTTTAACTCTAACCCAGGATTCAGAATCTGTTACCAATAATATTTTGTTTGGCTTTGTAACTTCCTCCATATCTACTAAATTGGCCAAAAGTCGTTCTTCTTCGGATACAACTTCTGGTTCAACCGGAATTTTAGTAGGTTCATATTTGGATGTTATTGACCCATGATTTTCCCAATCTGAAAAAGAGGCCTGATCGTCTTCAAAATCTAGGGGTATCAGATCGCCAATTTTTTCCAAACCCTTTTGATTTGGTGCTTGGACAGCTACAATGAATGGATTTTGTGTGCTTGAACTGTCTGGTTCGGTTGTGTCATCTCTTGTAGTTATTTCTGTCCCTATTGTTCTGGCTGTGTTAATCTGGTTTGGATTATCAAAGACCTGGAAATAGAAAGACCAGACAAGATACCCGCCACCTGCAAACAATATCGAAACAACTGAAATAGCTCCAAGGCCAATTAAAGTAGATTTTTGCAGCACACCACCCAATACATGTTCAAATAAACTTATGCTATTGGTGGAAGATGGTTTGAATTTGTGACCATTGGTTACTTCAAACAAAGGATTGTGAGAGATTTCCGCCTCATTAATTGCCTTGCTTACATGTCCGGTTTCTTTACAAAATCTGGCATATGTCTTATTCGGCTCCCAGCCAAGGTATTTTGAATATTGCAGGACATAACTGCCAATGAGTGATCTATTTCTAAAGGCCTCAAGATCACTGTTCTCAATCGCAAAGATTATATAGGGTGCCAACCCTATTTCTTTTTGAACATCCAAAAGCGACTTACCAAGCGTAGCTCTTTGGCCCCTCATTAAATCACCAAGGGAAATATCATAATCATCAAAATTGTTATGGGTTGGATAGTCTTCCTGAGGGTGGTTATTTACCCCATCATCTACCCTTCTCTTTGTGAAGAGCTTTCTATTTTGTCGAAGAAATCTTACCATGGCCAACTTCACTCATTACTTCTGAGCGAATAAAAAATGTATGAGGGCACAGGCCCGTTTTTGTGACATAGAGTATAACTTTTGCATCCTAATTTAAAGAAAGTTTGTAATTTAATCAATTATTTGTTTTATAATGGCGTGTTACATACATAAATAACTGAACCAAGGAGTTAAACCTTTTTATATAATTGGGTTATTGATTCGATAATTTCGGCCAAATGTTCTGGTGGCACCATATATCCCAACAGCCAATCAGTGATTTCAGGGTCTGAAAACTCAAGTAATTGTTCAAATGAATTTATGGTCTCCGTGTCCGTATTTAGCAAGTACTTTTTGGCAAAATATCCCAACAATTCGCAGTTTTCCTTGGACCCCCTGAGATGCGCTTTGACCTGCAATTTTTTAACCCGTTTTGATAGTTCATTCATTTTCGGCAGAATTGTTGGAATCAGATATCAAATATAAATCCAGTTCGTTGGTAGATTTGATTTCTTCCATTGATATCAAGGCCGTAACATTGTATATCTTGACCTGCCTTATAAGCTCTTGGTAGAACTTGTCGTAAGCTTTGGCATTTTCCACCCTAACTTTCAAAATATAATCTATATCACCTGCCAAGCGGTGCGCTTCCAAGACTTCTGGACGACTTCTGATCGCCTTGAGAAAGTGTTTTTGCCACTCAGCTTCATGTTCAGATGTTTTGACAAAGACAAAGAAGCAAGCTTCAAATCCAATTTTTTCATAATCAACATCTATGGTGAATTTCTTGATTATGCCCTTTTCAGCCAATCTTTTCATTCGCAACCAAACAGGCGTTTTGGATTTACCAACAGCTTCGGCGATTTGATCCAGGGGTTGGTTTGAGTTTTTTTGTAACTCCATCAGGATCATGCGGTCTACTTTATCGATTCTAGACATTTCTCACTTTATCCCTCAACCAAAAACCATCTCAACTGCCTTCCAATCCAAAGACTTCAATGAACTCATTCCATTCCCTTTTCGACAGTCCTGACTCTTCAAAGGAAATATCCTTGCCATCCATTTTCTGCTTTATCAATGTAACTTGTTGTTGGGAAACAGATACACCTTCCAGCCAATAATCATTAAAAGCTTGATATGTAATGGGGACCCAATTCTTGACAATTTCAGCAAGTTTTTCGGCATAGACCCTGATTTCATACTGGGCATGAGTGTCAATCCGAAGGTGAATGAACTTAAGTAGATTGAGCAGATTAACTTTCCAGTACCATTGGGTATAAACATTGGTTGGCAGATTTATACGCGCCAGTTCTCTTGAGAGGCCCTCCTGGTTTTCCTGAGAAAGCATTTTTTCATAATTTTGATAGGTTGTTGTGCTGTCCTGTAGCAGTATTTTACGCACTTTTTTACCTTCTTCATGGGGTAATATTTCACCCCTACCCTGTCGGTTTATGCCGGACTGTGCCGACAGGTTTTCAAACTCTGGAATATAGAACTCATCTTCAAGTTTAGAGTAACGTGCTGAGTATTCATTAACGGATGCTGTACGATGCCGAATCCATTGTCTGGCAACAAATATGGGTAGTTTAATGTGAAACTTGACGTCGCACATCTCAAAAGGAGTGGTATGTTTGTGACGTATCAAATAACGAATTAAACCCTCGTCAGTCCGGGATTTTTTGGTCCCCTTACCATAGGAAACCCTAGCGGCCTGAACGACTGAGGAATCATTTCCCATGTAATCAACTATTCGGATAAACCCATGGTCTAAAATTGGGAAAAGAGTATAAAGGTTCTTTTCCATACCCGGGCTGAATTCCCGCAGGGACTGATGGGAAGACTTTCTTTGTTCTTCAATTTGTTTCTGTATCTCGGGTGTTATTGTCATTTATTTGTATTCTAAAATTTGTTGGAAAAATGTCCTAATTTTTTAAGTTAATGTTTCTTACTCCAATTTTACACTTTAGGAATTAATTGATGATAAAATATTTACACACCATGATCAGAGTCCGAGACCTTGATGCAACAATTCGCTTTTTTAATCTGCTGGGTCTGGTTGAAACACGCCGACATGTAAATGAAAAAGGCCGTTTTACTCTGGTATTTTTAGCACCTCCAGACCAACCCGAATGTCCTGTTGAACTAACCTTCAATTGGGATGGGGATAAGGGTTTACCATCAGATAGTCGTCATTTTGGTCATTTGGCTTATCAGGTTGATAATATCTACGAAATTTGTGAGAAATTGGAAAAAGAGGGTGTTGTCATAAACCGACCACCACGTGACGGTCATATGGCTTTCATCAGAACGCCTGACAATATATCCATCGAACTGCTACAAAAAGGGAATTCCCTAGCACCTCATGAAACTTGGGTAAACAAACCTAATATAGGCCATTGGTAAGTGTTATATTCAAGTTTGTATTCAAATCAAAAGCACAAAGTATAACCTTCCTGAATATGCCCATCGCAATTACTTAGATACTGGCATATCCAAGAGTCATCGCCACCACATAGTACCGTTTCATAGGACTTCATTTGTACCAGGATAATGTGTTCCAGAGAACCCCCAAGCAAGTGTTGTAGTTTTGTAACATAAGTAAGTCGTGTATTGACAAATCTTTTCTCAATGTTAATTCTCTAAGTGTTCTTCTGGAACTATGGCGATAAACGTGCTCGAAATAAACGGATCGGACCCGGGGGCGGTACCCGGCGGCTCCACCAGAAAATATGGGGCCGAAATAGGATCGACGAACGCGTAAAGGAGTTAACTTTTGCCCGGTGGGGTACCGCTGTTATCGGTCCAATTCGCACAATTGCCAATGACAATCGTGCTCCGGTAGCGCTCGCTGCGTAAGCAGTGATCCAGACCGGATCTGACTCTGGGATGATATAGCACAATCCCAGCGGGGTTGGGCAGGTACCTGGCAACAGAAACCTGCCACTAAAGTTGTCAACCCTACCCGTTGGTGTTTCTGTCTGCGATTAAAACTTTGAAAAACATCCCCTATCAACAACTGATGCAAAACGCTTTGTTTGGCGTTTTTCGTGACGCTTTGACTATTGTCCAGGACGAAGGTATCCCAAGAGTGCCCGGTGTGGTTATAGATTTTGATTTAACCCATTCGGAAGTGGTTCTATCAAAGAGGCTTGGTCAAATGTTTCAGGGGAGTATGACCATAGTATTAGAAAACTGGTTTGAGGATTTAGAGGTTAACCCAGAAGGATTTTGGGTTACACTTAATTTCAATGATACCCCCGAACGTTTTTATGTCCCTTATCAATCAATACTTTATTTTTTTGATAAAAATGCAAATATCGGGTTTGAAATTCCAAATTATCATCAATCGGGCGGGGATAAGCAGGAAAGGGTAACCAATCCCTTACCTGACGAGAACACCAATCAAACGACCAATAAGGTCGTTAGTTTGGATGATTTTAGACCTCAATAGCTTACCAACAAAAAAATTTATCCACCAAGGGTTAATCGCATGGCCAAAATCCGTACAGAATCAGACAGTTTTGGGGAATTGAAGGTACCTTTTGATAAATATTGGGGAGCCCAAACCCAAAGATCTTTGATAAACTTTCCAATAGGTCAGGAAACACAACCCCCTTCAATCATCAAGGCATTTGGAATCATCAAGCACGCATGCGCCCAAGCCAATATGGAATTCGATCTCCTTGATGATGAGATTGGCAAGGCGATTTGTGAGGCCGCCGAAAAAGTGATTTCAGGCTCACTCGATGATAACTTCCCCCTGGTTGTATGGCAAACTGGTTCGGGTACGCAGTCGAACATGAATGCCAATGAAGTCATAGCCAACCTGGCAATTAAATCCTTGGGAGGAGAAATTGGTTCAAAAAAACCAGTGCATCCGAATGATCATGTAAACATGAGCCAATCATCAAATGATACCTTTCCAACGGCTATGCATGTGGCAACAGCCCTTCTTGTCAACAAAAAATTACTTCCAGCACTGGATCTTATACAACAGACTCTCAAAGAAAAATGCAATGAATTTGAAGGGATAATTAAAATTGGACGAACGCATACCCAGGATGCCACACCCCTGACCCTTACACAGGAGTTTTCTGGGTATTTAAGACAAGTGGAGTTATCCGAAACAAGGGTTAGAAAAGCCCTCGAAAATATTTATGAGTTAGCACAAGGGGGTACTGCTGTTGGGACAGGTTTGAACACCGTTGAAGGTTGGGACAAGGAAGTGGCAAGAAATATAGCCAAACTGACTTCCCTCCCTTTCGTTTCCGCTGAGAATAAATTTGAAGCACTTGCCAACCATGACGCGATGGTTGGAATGTCGAGTGCCCTGCGAAGTACAGCCGTTTCACTCTTTAAAATTGCAAATGATATAAGGTTCCTTGCATCAGGTCCGCGAAGTGGATTGGGGGAGTTATTACTACCTGAAAACGAGCCTGGATCTTCGATTATGCCTGGTAAGGTAAATCCGACCCAGACGGAAGCACTTACCATGGTTTGTGCCCAGGTAATGGGTAATGATGCAGGTGTTGGTTTTGCTGGAAGTCAAGGACACTTTGAACTAAATGTCTTTAAACCCATGATTGCATACAATGTCATCCAATCAATTCAATTGCTTTCAGACAGTATCAATTCTTTTGTTGAACGATGCGTGGTCGGTATAAAAGCCAACGAAGTCAGGATCAATTTCCTAATGCAAGAATCACTAATGCTGGTCACAGCCTTATCGCCAGTGATTGGTTATGACAAATCCACTAAGGTTGCTAAATTGGCTCACTCCAAGGGGTCAACCTTAAAAGAAGCCGCTTTGGAACTGGGATATGTTACAACCGAAGAATTTGACCGAATTGTCAAACCTGAAAAAATGGTCGGACCCGATACTCATTAACATTTAATCGTTTGGTGATTTAACCATCTTTGGTACGACGAACAGCATGCATGCTCAACGGCAGTTGTTGATATTTGTAGGAATATGTTGCACCGTAGATCTGGCAAATCAATTTTACCCATGGTACTATTATTTACTTTTTGTAATAGTCCATAATATGGTTATTGAAACCAAATTTATTTCGAAAAATATTTTCCTTCTCTTGAGGTCTTAAACATGGTTGACTTACCGACCACGGCACGTGTTATTATTATTGGAGGGGGTGCTGTCGGCGCTTCAGCCCTTTACCATTTATGCCTAAGCGGTTGGCAGGAAGTCATTCTTCTCGAAAAAAATCAACTTACTGCGGGATCAACTTGGCATGCCGCCGGAAATGTACCAACCTTTTCCAGCAGTTGGTCAATCATGAATATCCAGCGTTATTCGGCTGAACTCTACAGGACGCTAGGAACTGATGTTGATTACCCGATGAATTACCATGTCACAGGTTCAATCCGATTGGCGCATTCCAAAAACAGAATAAAGGAGTTCTATCGGGCTGTTGGTATGGGGAAATATCAGGGTATGGAGCTCTCAATTCTAGACCTTAAAGAAATAAAGGAGAAATATCCTTTTATTGAAACACATGACCTGATTGGTGCATTATATGACCCAAATGACGGAGATATTGATCCCGCACAATTGACCCAGGCCTTCGCCAAAGGGGCTAGAAACCTGGGAGGCAAGATTTTTCAGAATACCGAGGTTACGGGTATATCGAGAGAAAACAATGAATGGATAGTTCATACCGAAAAGGGGGCCATCAGGTGCGAATATGTTGTCAATTCAGCAGGATACTATTCGGCAAGAGTTGGTGATTACTTCAAACCCTTTGGTGGTCGAGATGTCCCAATGGCAACAATGAGTCATCAATATATACTAACCGAGGAAATACCCGAATTGATCGAATGGACGAAACAGAAGGGTAAAAAACTTCCCTTGTTGCGTGATGTGGATATATCCTACTATCTCCGACAAGAGAAAAATGGTCTTAATCTTGGCCCCTATGAACGAAATTGTTGTTCGCATTGGGATTCGGAAGATGATCCATTACCCGGTGATTTCTCATTCCAATTGTTTGAAAGTGATACCGAACGGCTGGAATTTTACATAGAAGATGCCTGTAACAGGGTTCCGCTTCTTGGCCAGGCAGGCATTCAGAATGTCATCAATGGCCCCATACCCTATGCTCCAGATGGCAACCCCCTTATTGGTCCTATGCCAGGTGTTCGAAATGCTTTCGAATGTTGTGTCTTTACCTTTGGTATAGCCCAAGCAGGAGGAGCAGGGAAGGTATTAGCCGAGTGGATAACTGAAGGTCAAACCGAATGGGATATGTGGTCGTGTGACCCAAGAAGATTTACAGATTATACCGATCAAAGCTATTGCGAAGCCAAGGCTCGGGAAGTTTATGGGCATGAATACGCAATTCATTTCCCCTACCATGAGTGGCCCGCCGGTAGAAACAAGAAAGTGTCACCTGTCCATGACAAGATTTTATCTCTGGGTGGTCAGATGGGCGTATACAATGGTTGGGAACGTGCAAACTGGTTCGCACAACCCGGGGATGCAACCTCCAGAGAGTCAACTTTAACCTGGAGCCGTAAAGGACCGTGGGAACAACGCATAAAACAGGAATGTGAACTTGTTCATAATTCTGTTGGTGTACTTGACCTGCCAGGATTCGCAAGATTTAAACTCGATGGATCCGGTGCAGCCAATTGGCTGGCTTCAAAAATTGCTGGGAGTTTACCGCAAATTGGCCGAATGAACCTTGGATATTTTGCTACTGATCAAGGTCGGGTCATGACAGAAATGTCTATTTTGAGAGAAACAGAAAATTCATTTATCTTGATAACAGCATCAACTGCTCAGTGGCATGATTTTGAGGTTCTCAATCGTGATTTGCCACAACACCTTCATCTTGAAGATATCACCAACAACTATTCCACGCTTATTGTAACTGGCCCCCAATCCAGGCAGGTCTTTGGTCAAATAACCGATGCAGATTTAAGCCTCCCCTGGTTAAGCCATCAGAGAGCAGAAATAGTTGGCAAACCCGTTACTTTGGTACGAGTTAGTTTCGCCGGGGAATTAGGATGGGAAATACACGCCGAAAATAACTATCTTCCTGAAATATACGATGCCTTGATGGCTGAGAAGGTTAAACCCTTTGGTATGTATGCTCTCAATTCTCTAAGGATTGAAAAGGGATTCAGAGCATGGAAAGGTGACCTTTCGACTGATTATTCCCTCCTCGAAAGCAGCTTGGACCGTTTTATCAAGTTTGACAAAACTCAAAACTTTCCAGGTAAGCAGGCACTTCTCATTGAGAAGCAGGCAGGAAGCAAGAAACGTTTTGCTGTACTTATAGTTGAACAGGACACATATGACACCCCCTACATGTCAACCCTTTGGCATGATGGCGCCATCGTTGGCGAAACAACTTCTGGGGCCTGGGGCTACAGAGTTGACAAAAATATTGCCTTGGCAATTTTGAAATCTGATCTCGTGAAACCTGGTACCAAGCTGCAGGTAGAGATCTTTGGCAAAATGTATCCCGCTGTTGTTCAGGGTGGTCGTGGACTTTTTGATCCAACCCACAGCCGACTAAGATCCTGAGCACCGCCCTAGCCCATATATTTGGTGGAGAATTAAATGTCTAATTCAACGATACCTCGTAAAGCAAGAGTTGTAATTATAGGTGGTGGTGTCGTCGGTTGTTCGGTAGCCTATCACCTGGGTAAGCTGGGTTGGAGTGATATTGTTCTTCTGGAACGTAAAAAGTTGGCTTGTGGCACAACTTGGCATGCCGCTGGTTTGATTGCGCAACTAAGGGCCACGGCGAACATGACAAAATTGGCCAAATATTCCCAGGAACTTTATGGGTCTCTGGAAGAAGAAACCGGGATTTCTACTGGTTTTGTAAGAACAGGATCAATTACCGTAGCTTTGACTAAAGACCGTAAAGAAGAAATTTACCGGTCGGCTTCAATGGCCAGAGCATTTGGTGTCGAAGTTGAGGAAATTTCTCCCTCTGAGATCAAGGGAAAATACCCATATTTACAAACTGAGGATGTCATAGGTGGGGTTTACCTACCGCGTGATGGTCAAGGAGATCCAACAAACATCTGTCAGGCTTTGGCAAAGGGTGCAAGGCAGTTCGGTGTACAAATTAATGAAGGAACCAAAGTTATAGACTGTCTTCGCCAAGATATGAGGGTTACTTCGATTGCTTGGGAAAAAGGCAGGGAAAAAGGCACTGTTGACTGCGAGTATATTGTCAATTGTGGCGGTATGTGGGGTAGAGAACTTGGCTTGATGGCAGGCGTAAATGTTCCACTACATGCCTGCGAGCATTTTTATATTGTCACTGAACCGATTGAAGGTTTGGCCCGTTTGCCTGTCCTGCGCGTTCCTGACGAGTTTGCATATTATAAGGAAGATGCTGGCAAACTACTTGTTGGTGCCTTTGAACCAATAGCCAAACCTTGGGGGATGGAGGGTATCCCGAATAACTTTGAGTTTGACCAGTTGCCCGAGGACTTTGATCATTTTGAGCCTGTTCTGGACATGGCAATTAACAGAATGCCAATCCTGGAAAGTGCTGGAATTCATACGTTTTTCAATGGCCCCGAGAGTTTTACTCCCGACAATGCCTATTATTTGGGCAAAGCACCAGAACTGGACAACTATTTTGTTGCCTGCGGGTTTAATTCCGTAGGTATAGCCTCAGCGGGGGGTGCCGGTTTTGCCTTGGCTCAATGGATGCAGGATGGTGAGAAACCATTTGATTTGGGGGATGTTGATATTTCCCGCGTACAGCCCTTTCAGGGGAACAAAACCTATCTTTATCAAAGAGTTTCTGAAGCATTGGGATTGCTTTATGCTGACCACTATCCCTTCCGACAAAAGGACACTGCCAGGTGTATCCGGCGAACTCCTTTTCACGACCGCCTGATCAAAAACGGTGCTGTCATGGGAGAAATTTCTGGATGGGAACGTGCCAATTGGTTTGCAAAGAATGAGCAGAAACCCTCTTATGAGTACAGTTGGAAAAGGCAAAACTGGTTCGATAACTGGTCTGAAGAGCACTTGGCAATCCGGAACAATGTTGGCCTTTACGATATGTCAACTTTCGGCAAGATACTTGTCCAGGGCCCTGATTCAGAGAACTTTTTGAATTATGTTTGTGGTTCTGATGTGTCGGTACCTAATGGCAAGATCGTCTATACGCAGTTTTTAAATGTGAATGGAGGTATTGAAGCCGATGTCACTGTCACCCGCCTTGCAGATCAAAAATATCTGGTGGTTACTCCTGCAGCAACGAGGATGGCTGATCAAAAGCGCCTCGAATTTCATGCCCGTGAATTTCAAGTCGTCATTACCGATGTAACGGCCGGGGAAGGTGTTTTGGCTGTTATGGGACCAAATGCCCGGAAATTGATGGAAAGTATATCCCCTGATGATTTCTCCAATGATTCTTTCCCTTTTGGAACGGCCAAAGTGATAGAGGTAGGACTGGGCCACGCACGGGCTCATCGTGTTTCCTATGTTGGTGAACTGGGATGGGAAGTTTATATCACGACTGACATGGCTTTACATGTCTTTGATGTCATAATGGAAGCCGGCAAATCTATGGATTTAAAATTATGTGGCATGCACATGATGGACAGTTGCCGATTAGAAAAAGGGTTTCGACATTTTGGTCATGATATTACTTCTGAGGATCATGTCCTTGAAGCCGGTCTTGGGTTTGCTGTTAAAACTTACAAGGATGATTTTATTGGCAGAGAGGCTGTTTTCCAGAAAAAGGAAAAGGGCCTGGATAAAATGCTACTGCAGTTCATCCTTGAGGACCCAGACCCCCTGCTCTATCATAATGAACCGATTGTCCGAGATAATGAAATTGTCGGGTATTTGACTTCGGGGAGTTATGGGCATTTTCTAGGAGCCTCCATTGGCATGGGGTATGTTCCCTTAAGCAATGGGACAAAAGAGGATTTATTGACTTCCGAATACCATATCGAAATTGCCGGTACAAAAACTAAAGCCAAAGCCAGTTTGCAACCCTTTTTTGATCCTTCACAATTCCGAATGAGAATGTAAACCAATTTATTGATTGCAACTTACTTATCGCTAGCCAACTACAGCTAACCAAGGTACATTTTCCAGCAACCAATAAGCTATTACCGAAAAACGATTGGTTACCAATAAACCTCCAACTGCTATGAGAATGACTCCAATGATTATTTCAATTAATCTGAAATGCTTTTTCATACGGTTTGAAAAAGCGATGAACCTGTTGATAAAGAAGGCAGCGATGACAAAGGGAAGTCCCAGCCCCAACGCGTAGATCCCCAATAGAAATGTCCCCCTGGAAACAGAACTTTCCTGGGCTGCCAAGGTCAGGATGGCACCGAGTTGAGGCCCGATACACGGCACCCAACCAAAGGCAAAAGCCAAACCTAGAATAAAGGCACTTAGGGATTTTCTTCCCTTTTTAGCAAGTTCAAACCTAAATTCCTGGTCCAGGATAGGAATTTTGAAAAGCCCCAGAAAATGAAGACCAAACAATATGATAATCCCCCCAGCTATCCTGCCAAAAAGTACCTGATTTTGAAGAAAGACCCGTCCCAAGGTGGAAACAGTAAATCCCAATACGAGAAAGACAAAGGACAATCCCAGAAAGAAGAATAGGGCCGAGTAGATAACCTGGTTTCTATTACCCTCCTCGGATTTCATCTCCGAAAATGAGACACCGCTGATAAATGCCAGATATGGCGGAACTACAGGAAGCACACAAGGAGAAATGAAACTCAAAATTCCCGCCGAGAAAGCTATCATTATCGATAGCAACATGCCAGAATCCAGAATTTCCATAATTACCTTTTATTTGGTTTCAATTAGGTATTGTTGCTTAAGGTTCATCGAAAATTTCACTCTTGATTATTCTCATCAGTGATTTCAAAAGTACACTTGGTACCATGAGATAGATTGACTTTGAGGGTTAGTTTTCAACCTTCATCAAAATTTGTATTATCCCTTGATAACAGCAGTGGTTAATCTGTATTTGTATTCAACCTATATAAAAGCAGGTTAAATTAAAAATCACAAACCTGTTAGTCCTTTAGACAATTGTATGCCAGACGGGGTTCATCATGACACATTCCAATTCCAGAGGCAAACTCTTTAAACTTGATACGTCAGGTCTACTCTGCCCTCTTCCAGTACTCAAGATTCAGAAAACCATGCGATCATTAAATCCAGGTGATTTGCTTGAAGTGATCTCTGATGATCCAGTGGCAAGAATTGATATTCCCAACTACTGTCGGGAATCTGGCCATAATCTACTTGATGAAGACAAGCATGAAAACAAATTCACAATTCGAAAAGCCTGACCCCTTTTTTGGGTTCGTCTTCGGTAGGATTGTATCAGGATTGAGTACTTGCCAGAAGTTTATCTATATGCACATTCAATTCCTCTCTTCTTCGCATGGCTGACTTGTAATTCGCCTCCCAGACAGGTCCATAACCACTAACTTGTTGTGGGAGTTCAGCCAATTCAATAACTTCAGAAGCAACATCGGTTGTGTCCAAGTGCTTGATTTTCTGCAAATCAACAAGATACTGCTCCAGTAGTTTCTTCTGCAGTTTCCGATCACCACTATATTTGAAGGGATCCAAGATGGTTCCCCTGACCCCTTTGAATGCAGACAATATTCGAAACAGGTGGATTAACCAACTTCCAAAAGCATACTTCTTTGGCCGAGATCCATTTCCTGCTTTACTAATAATGGGTGGTGCGAGATGAAACCTCATTTTGAAGTTACCCTTGAATTCCTTCTTGGCCCTGTCAAAAGTTTTTAGATGTAAACGTGCAACTTCATACTCATCCTTGACAGCTATTAATTTATGATAACTCTTGGCTACAGCTTCCCTAAGGATGGGATTGTTGAACTGTTGAACCTTCGCAATAAATTGCTCCGCAAGTCCTCGGCCTTGAAATTCAATCAAGTGTTTTCTTCTATATTCAATGGGATCGACACTTGCAGTTTCAATACCATCTGATGTGTCCAGGCCCAATTTGGCAAGCAGGTCGCCTTCATCGGATGCCCAACGGCCGATTTCGAAAGCCTGCATATTCTCTTCAACATTTACACCATTAAGGTCTATAGCCTTGATTATCGCTTCTCTGGTTAAGGGGATAGTTCCACTTTGCCAAGCCATCCCGAGAAGAATAATATTGGAGTAGATGCTATTACCCAAAAGCTTGTTAGCGAGTAAATTGGCATCAATTATTTGAACACCGGCTGGACCAATCCTAGCCTCGATTCTTTGTATCAAGCTTTCACCTGGGATAGCAAAGTTAGTATCTCTTGTGAAATCGCCCGTTATGATTTCGTACGAGTTGAGGGTTGCTTTGGTATGCTCAGGCTTCATGACTCGCAGGATATCAGAATTGGAGGTGACTACTAGGTCGCCACCAATAACACAATGTGCTTCGTTATTGGCCACTCTGATGGCCGAAATATCCTCTTTTTTATTGGCAATCCGGCAATGAATGGTTACCGCTCCACCCTTTTGGGCAAGACCAGCCATTTCAATAACCCCGACCCCTTTTCTTTCAAGGTGTGACGCTTGGGCAAGCAATGCTCCAATAGTTACAACTCCGGTCCCACCTACACCAGTGATAACAACATTGAATGTATGATTGATAGTTGGTATTTCCGGTGAAGCGATTTCAGGAACAGCAATAGTACGACTTTTTTCCTTTATTGGTTCGGCACCCTCGAGAGTCACAAACGATGGGCAGAATCCCTTCAAGCAACTCAGGTCCATATTGCAACTTGACTGATCGACTGCTCTTTTTCTCCCAAGTTCGGTTTCAACAGGGATCAACGAGATACAATTTGATTGGACACCACAATCACCACATCCTTCACATACATCCGTATTGATGTAGACTCTTTGGTTAATTTTAGGAAATAAGCCTCTTTTTCTGCGTCTTCTTTTTTCTGCCGCACAAGTTTGAACATAAACTATGGCACTGACACCCGGAATGGTTCGGAATTCCCTCTGGACTTCGTCAAGCTTTTCCCTGGGGTATAGCTTTACTTCGTTGGGAATACCCTTTCTGGAAAACCCCTCCTTTTCGTCGTAGACAACCGCTACTTTCTTCACGCCAATCGCAACAAGTTCCTTTATAATTTTTTGAGGAGACAAATCGCCATCATTGAGTTGTCCACCGGTCATGGCAACAGCGTCATTGTAAAGAATCTTGTAGGTCATATTGACCCCGGATATGATAGCTGCACGGATGGTCTGGATACCAGAGTGGTTATAGGTTCCATCACCCATATTTTGGAAAACATGGTTGGTTTTCGAAAAGGGTGCTTCCCCCATCCAGTTGGCACCCTCACCCCCCATATGGGTGAACCCCAAGGTATCACGATCCATCCATTGCACCATGTAATGGCAACCAATACCTGCATAAGCTCTTGAACCTTCTGGAAGTTTTGTCGAGGTATTGTGAGGACAGCCCGAACAAAAGTAAGGGGTGCGGCTTAAAATATCAGGGGCGTTTTCTTCCCGGTTGGAATCCTTTAAAGACTTTAAATTTATCTGGAGCTGCTCAGTTTGAAGCTCTTTAAATTCTAGCACTTCGCCCAAGCCTATGGCTATTTGCAGGGGATTGAGGCCATATTTGGCTGTAAATAATATGTCTCTTTTATAATCTCTGTGTCCAAATACCTGGTATGATTTGCGCTTGTTGAACAGGATTTCCTTGATTTGTGCTTCAATGAGTTTCCGCTTTTCTTCAACAACTATAATTGTTTCCAAATTCTCAACCCATTCGAGCAATCCCTTTTGATCCAGTGGCCACGTCAATCCTACCTTGTAAGTAGAAATTCCAAGCCTTTCCAATTCATGTTTATCGAGCCCCAGAAGGTTTAAGGCATGGGTCAGATCAAACCAGTTCTTACCAGCAGCAACGATCCCAATTTTTGCGTCGGGTTTACCCACAACTGTGTGGTTTAGTTTATTATGGTAGGCAAAAGCTTCAGCTGCATATCTTTTGTAATCAAGAATACGTGCTTCTCTTTCACCAGGTGTATCCCAAATCCTGATATTCAGACCGTTCTCAGGCATAGTAAAGGAAGGGAGTTCATATTTTATGCGGAATGGGTCACCATCAACAACAGTTGTTGATTCAATGGTTTCTTTCATGCATTTCAGACCAACCCAATTGCCCGAAAACCTTGAGAGAGCGATACCATAAACACCATAATCCAAAATTTCCTGTACCCCTGCCGGGGAAAAGATTGGCATGTAGGTGTCCATGAGCGCAACATCTGATTGATGCAATGTGGTTGAACTTTCCCCTGTATGATCGTCACCCAAGGCCATCAAAACACCACCATGTTTCGAAGTTCCTGCCATATTGGCATGCCTGAGAGCATCACCAGAACGGTCGACACCAGGACCCTTGCCATACCACAAGCCAAAGACACCATCATACTTGCCTTCTCCACGCAACTCGGCTTGCTGGGTCCCCCACAAGGCTGTTGCAGCTATATCCTCATTCAATCCAGGATTGAAAACCAAGTCTGATTGATCAAGTCTTGCTTTTTCCCTGCCCAACAAGAAATCCAGATTGCCAAGTGGTGCCCCTCGATAACCGGAGATATAACCGGCCGTATTTAATCCGGCCTTTAGATCTCGGTGCTTTTGAATGAGTAGAAATCGAATAAGAGCCTGGGTACCATTTAGTAAAACTTCCTTTTGAGACAGATCATATCTGTCCTCCAAGGTTGAGGTTCTGAGGGTTTGATGCGTATGTTCAGTAATTTCCATTTTCTTACAATTTCAGTACACTTGGTAAATCGTCTATCTAACGACATTTCATTTAAACTTGCAGGCAAACTCCAAAGTTACACCAAACTGATTTGGTTTGAGAAAGCAGAGAAAATCTGCTCAGGTTTTGAAAAACCTGTAACCGAAGATTTAAATAAGAATACCTTAAAACAGTCGAAAACGATAATAAAATGTTAGCTAAAAATTCAGACTTCATTTCTTTGCATAGCGGGTTTACGTCTTGAGCAAGAGTTTAAACCGGGTTACCACCTATTTAGTTTCAAATAAAATTGAACATGAAATAAGAAAAACAGACCAGTTAGCGAGAACTGCCAAGGAAGCTGCTGCAGGAATTGGTTGCCAGCTGAATCAAATTGTTAAATCAATAATTTTTTTAGCCAAAGATTCTGATAGGTTGGTTTTGTTTCTCACAGCCGGAGGCAATTTTGTAGATACAGAAAAAGCCGAAGGTTTTCTGGATTTTCGACTATACAAAGCAAATGCGCAGTTGATAAGGTCTCGAACAGGTTTTGTTATAGGGGGTGTTCCTCCCTTTTCGCATAAAGAAAAGGTTGAAATATTCATGGACCCAGAGTTGTTAAGGCATCAACTTGTTTGGGCAGCAGCAGGCACGCCTTACCATGTGTTTAGTATCAAATCTGAAGATTTAAAATTAGTCACCCAAGCACGAGTTCTCGATTTTACCTAGCGCACGGATTTTAAATTTGGCTCTTCGTCCTATTTAGTGGGTAATTCATCTTTGGTGCCCCCGGGATATAGATCCAGACCTCCCAAATGGAAGGATATATCGGTAATGAACCGCTCCTTGTTCCGATATCCCCTACTCTTCACCTTTATGCCGTTATGAGACTGTGAAAGAATCCCTTTTTGGAGGTCGATTGGCTCTCCATATTCAGGACAGGAAGAGGTTTTTTTGATCCAAAATCAGAGTTCAATCAAGGGTGACTTTCAAGTCACATCAACACCGCACCACAAATCTCCGATCAAACCCCAAAATGACCTGATCCAACCGCCATTTTGCCCTAAAATCACCACAAGCACACCTCGCCCTGGAAAAAATCACAGACCTCTTCGTTGAGGTATCCCAACGCCTTCAAAATATACCCAATACCAGTCTTGGAAACACAAAAAGGTGAGGATTAAGTTTCTTAAACCATTGCGGACATAATCTGCATCTGTTGTATATTGTTTCTAGCTCACCTGTGCCCGCTTTGATTACCGGTTTTGCAGCAAGAGTTTATGGATCTTTGAATTGGCGTGTTTGCCAGAGGTTGTCGGGGAGATTGGAGTCTCACCCTCCACTCTCGGTCCAAGTTATACGACAAGATGGGAAGACATCCCCACGGTTCGGTCCTGAAGAAAGATTGATGTGATGAGTTGCAGGGTCTCTTTGACCTGTCGGCCTCAAGCCATTTGCCTTCCATACTAGCCGGGTTCGATGGTGCTTCACCCCAGAGTTTTATACCTACATGTTTACCGTCAAACTAGTGGTGTGATCAATACAAAACGATCCTAATATAATGACCTCAAACCAATTGCTGATCGGCTTTTTCTGAAAATAAAAAGGGTGTTATTTGTATTAATCGGACCACTAGTTAGGATTCCTGCCTCAAACAAGATGAGAAAGTTTTTCTCGGGGGGATTGGCTTTCAGTAATGGAGGGAGGGCGTAGCCCGACCAGAAAGACTGAAAGCCTCCAACATCTTTCTTAACAAGAACCTCATTTGACAAAAGCGACCGTCCGCGGACAATACCGCTCAAACCTGTTAATGCAAAAAAGGGGAGAGCAGTATGCCAGGACGTCACATTAATGATTATCAAATGAGTTTTTTTTTATGAATAACATAAGCAAACACTCTATGGCAACATCTTCGCCAAGGCAGGGTTCAGTCAGCCGACTGGATACCGTATCAAGGTTGATCCAATATTTCCTTCTCAGAAGAAGAAGTCCCGTGGCAGCCGTCGGACTTGATCCCTTGCGTGGTCTCTTTGAACAGGGGTGTCAACCGATTTAAAATTACCCCATTATTCCGACTGAATAACGGTCCATTCCGCAGCAAAAAAATGGCTCTTATAGACAAGGCGATTGGACATCTTCTGAAAACCGGGTCAAACTGGTGATGGAATCAAATCCAGAGAACAGGGAGTAACAAGGAGTCTTCCGGGAATTCAACTCCCTACATCCCCGGTTTTGGGGATTCCCTTTCCGGTTCCGTACTGTTAAAATTATTGTCCTCGGGTTGATGCCGGCCTTTCCTTTCCAAAATCGCCATGTGATGGGAGATGCCGGCATCCATCATCATCCGGTGGGCTTCCTTCCCCTGAACGGAAGGGATGCCTTGTGGCCATTCGGGTCGCAGTTCTTTCTCGGCCACCATCCTTGTTTCGGGAAAGGCTGTCTTCAGGGTTTGCAGTTGGTCCACGTCATTCCTGTTCCAGACGGCAAAATGATGCCATGTACGGCCATAACTGTCCCGCGGCATTACATGGGACGGGTCGCTGACAACAAACAGGGCTGTTTCCTTGGGAGCCCCTTGGGGGCCATTGCCTTTTTCAACGGGAGATTGGGCGGGAAAAAAGATTTTCTGTTTCTCCATGATTTTTACCTTGTCCCCGGCTTCCTTCCTGGCTGTTTCGGCCGTTGTCGGGCACCGGGCCGTTTCCAGACTTTTCGGACTTGGCGGCATGGGGGGTGGAGGCCTGTTCCTTTGTTTTTTCCTGATTTCGGCCAATTGAATTTCTCCCTTGGTCAGATCTTCCTTAAGCTGGCGTTTCCTCTCGAAGGACAGGAAACCGAGTGTGTCAAGTTCCTCCCTTTTCCTTGTTATGTCCTGTTCAACCGATTGGACTTCCTTGTCCAGCAGCGTAGTCTGTTCACGCCATTCATCGAGGGCTTTTCTCTGGATATGCACCTGGTTCCGTGCGTGCCGGATCATGTCATCCGAAGGTGGGGGCAGGGAGAACCCTCCCGTCTCAATAAGATAGGATCGGAAAGAGGGTATGGCAAAGGATATTGTATGGTCTGCCCTTTCCAGCAATGCTCCCTGATGGATCAAGTGGTCAGCAAGGGTACGGGCATCCATTTCCGCTGGCAATTGCCACTCGACACCGTTTTTCGAACCGGCGTGCCTTGAAATGCAGTTGATGACATCCTGCCTTCTGGTGGTGTGACGCAGATCACCGAGAACCCTTCCAACTAGGGCGGAGGCTTCTTCCATCGCTTTTGACTGTTGCGCCTGGTAGTAGCGAGTACGGGTTTGATCAGCTTCCTTCTTGACATCTTCCCACGAGACCTTGCCAAGGTCTCCTGCGGCCTTAAGGATTTCCCGCCCAAGGGATTGCAGAGCAAAATGGAGGTGACGGGGCCATCCTTCACATGGGGCAGCCAGTTCCACAAGTTTTTCTTCGTGGCCCTGGGGATCAATCCCGAACCTGCGACAGCAAGCCAACATGAACTCACCGACCTTTTCGGGGGGTAGAGATCCGATTTCGTGGACTGTCTTACCCCTGGTCAGATCCATTGCATTTGCCTGTGCAGCTGTGTCTCCAAGACCTGCCAACACAAGTTTCAGGGGAAAACCTGGTTTATTGTCATGGATTTCCTGCAGGAAACGGGCATGGGCTGTAAAAGGTCGGCCATAAAAGCGCTGCGCTTCATCGATGGCCAGGATAACCGGGGCCTGCCATTTTTCCGGCGGAAACAACGAGGCCAATTCCCAGATATGCTTCGGTCCCTGTTTTTTATGGGACTGCCATCCCAAATGGGGTGTAACGGAATCAGGTTTGATGGTAACGCCCAGTTCCACTTTTGACAGGAGGGTGCTCCAGACCGAAGATTTTAAGCCAGCCGCTCCGGCCAGTATGGTCAGCACGCTCGGAAGGTTTTCAACGACCATTTCGGGAGAAATGTTTACAACCCGGGGAACAGGAACGGAAGGAGTTTCCTCCGAATCTCTGATTTTGTCCTGCAACTTTTTGATCAATTCCGCAATAATGGAACTCTTACCCGCTCCTGGAGCTCCTTGGACGACACGCGTTTCCCCTGGATTGCCATGAACCGGTGATGCCATTCCTTTCCATGATCTCCGTGAGGTTGCCTCTATATCCTGAAGGATGTCTTCCCTCCCGACAAAGACCGGCGGGGGAGATTTGTCGCCACTGACAACGAACTCCTGCAGCCTTTCACGATCAAATTCCAATTGCAATCACCTTCCCTTTCAATTTATTCAATTCGATTCTCCAGCCATGATAACAAGTGGCAATGCAAGGTCAACATTTAAGACTTTCCGGGTCAACCCCAAAAAAAAGTCCACTTCACCCCCTTTACTTTTCCGGATGTGTATGTGTGTATGTAAAAATTTTTATTTTTGAATGGATTATCATGTTGTAACCCTCCTGTTATCCCCAATCCCCTCCAACGAACCAGCTTACCATTATACCAGCCACCCGGATAACGCCACCGGTATTTCCCCTGACCCTCGCCTGCCAGAACAACGACTGGGCAACAGCGGAAATGCTGCTGTGTCAATACTTAAATTAAAATCCCCCATTGTGCTGATTAAAAAAAGGAGCACTTTTGTGATCACAAATGGAGCACGATCAATACCCTTCACCTCCCTTCGGTTTTTTCTTGCGTCCCCGTTTCCCTGGGCAACGATACCGGCAACCGCCTGATCGTTCCCTTCAATGGCGGACCGGTTCTGGGATTTTCGGCCCTGATGGTTGACATTCCTCCGGTCATGGCACCCGGCAGTGCTAGTTTTTCCTGCCCAAATACTCATTACCCCCACGGGAATCCGTTCGTTACTGCTCCCAGAGAGAGGACTTCAGAGTCAGGAAAGGATCTTTTGGAGGTCACCCCGAATTGGAACTAGGCAGGAATGACGCCTTTTATTACGTTTACGGGATTTTCCATTCTCCCGTATACCGAGCCAGGTTCCACAACAACCTCTTTCGTGAAATTCCCCGCATACCGGTGGCGGATTCGCCGAAAAAGGTCAAGGAGATAATCCGGATCGGGCGGGAGTTGGGTGATTTGCATGCGGGTACGAGGAACTGGAACCCTAGCCTCTGACCCTGGAATGGCACACTCCACCGGATAAGATCGAAACCTCCGAACATTTCCGATGTGGGAAGCGTATGAAGTGGGAGGGGAAAATGGCCGAGAGGGACTGGTCGGTCATCCATTACAACGAACATCTGACCTTGCATGACATTCCGGCCAGGGCCTGGACCTACCGGGTCGGGCTGCAGCCGGCTCTCAAATCCGTCCGAAACTACCAGTTCCAGCGACATGACCGGCGAACCGGCATTGTCGGTGACGGCAATCTTTACTGCCCAACCCACGATACACGCTTGATCTTTTTGGCAAGGTCGTGCGGGTCACCATCACTACCCTCGACCTGATGGAGAAGATCCCACCCCTTGGCAGGATTTAAATTCGGAGAACGGTCCTTATCTGGTTATAATACAACTTCATGAAAGGGGTGCTGAGTAGTTACAAAGAGTTTTCTACAATGATGTATACCCCCTGTTTATAGGGAAATTAAATTATTGGTGGGAATTACTGATTTTGTAATAAAGGTTACTCAGTTTAAGGATAATAATTTCTTTACCGCTTCACTAGGTAGATCCCCTAAATTTTGATTATTTTTACCTAGGCCTATCAACGCCTTCGTGAATGTGTTTTTTTGAGTATTTTGCTTCGATACATCTGAGGCCAATTGCTTTAACTCAAAAAACATATTCTCTGCAGTGAATTTTTTTCCCAAAAATTCAGGAACTGCTTTCGTGGCAGTTATTAGGTTCACAAGTGTGACTGTATCTACCAACAACAATGTACCTATGATTTGACGTGATATCCAGTTCATATCATAACCAATAACCATTGGTGTAGAGGTGGCTGCCAATTCCAATGAGACCGTTCCTGAGGCTGCCATTGCTAATTCAGATAGGGTAAATAAGGACAGTTTCATTCTTTCCTGTTCGTTACTATCAAACACTTCAAAGTCAAAAAACTTGGTATCCTCTGGCCAACCAAACAATTTTATATCCCTTAATTGATCTATAAATCCAGGACTTGGTACAACGACAATTTGGTAATTGGGAAAGGTAGCCTTAAACATGGTCGCGACCTTGACAAACACCGGCCCCAACCTAAAAACCTCCGATTTTCTGGAACCAGGCAAAATAAGGAGTGTTGGTTGTCCTGAATTCAAGTCAAGGGCTTTGGTAACCTTTGTTATCTCTGATGCAACAGGCGGTTTTAGCGCAGCTATTGGATGACCCACGAAACTGCAACTTATACCAGATTTTTCTAAAACCTCGTTTTCAAAGGGAAAGAGTGTTAAAATGTGGTCTACACACTGCCTGATTTTCTTGACCCTTCCTTGCCTCCAAGCCCAAACTGTAGGTGCTACATAGTGGATCACTGGATTCTTATAGCCGCCCTTTTTGATACCTTTGGCAACCCTCAAGTTGAAATCAGGACTATCAATGGTTATCACCGCGTCAAAGGAACCGGCTAAAATATTCTCAATCAATTGGTTTTTTCTGCGTAGTAAATGGGCAAGATTGGAGAGCACCTCCACAAAACCCATAATTGATAATTCCTCATAGGGGAAAATACTTATCAACCCTTTACCAATCATGGCGGGTCCACCTACCCCGAAGAATTCTATCTCACGATACTTACTGACTAATCCATCCATCAAGTTAGCCCCAAGATTATCTCCTGAGGGTTCACCCGCAATCAGGAATATTTTTTTTGGATCTCTCGATTTATTTTTTTTGACCAAATGAATATGCCACCATTATTTGCCATTTCGATTACTTTTGGTTTGTCAATGATTACTACTTTTCCTGATTCAATGATAATTCCTCCGAGTCCAACAGATATGACTCTTTGGATTGTGTTGGGTCCTATCGTGGGTAAATCTACACGAAGGTCCTGACTTGGTTTGGACGCCTTGATCAAAATACCAACTCTTTCATCAGAATATGTAACCAATAGGTCTCTGACTGAATCAAGCATCCAGTCTGTGCTGATAGTTTCTACGGCAATACACCGGTTGGTACGTATAATTGCAGCCTGTCCCAGATCAGCAATTCCCAGAGTAGAAACGATCTTCTCACCCATTATTGCATCCGTTTTATCCGTGCTTGATGGATTGTGATTGGTTAAAACCCCCCCGTGGTTGACAAGATTGGGTAAAATTTCATGCACCCCCCAAATCTTGAAACCAATCTCCTCAATCACATTCAAAAACCTTTTCAGAATGGAATCATCTCCACCTGCAAGTGATAAATGTTTTTTGCCGCTATCTTTCTGGTATGAAATCTTAGTTTGCTCAGGTCGGTTGACACCCCCAGCTAGAACGATGTGCCTTGCACCCCTTTCCCAATTATTCTGCAGCATAATGTAAAAATTTTCAGGTGTGATACGCGAATGATTAGCATCCAAACCCTGATTGTCTGAACCAGGAAGTAACGATACATTTACCTTTTGACCTTGTGACACAAGCTTCTTGTAAATGATATCAGGTAATGAACCCTTCCCTGCAATCAACAGGAAATGTTTAGGCTCAGATTGTTTCATGATAGTGAATTAACTAGGTTTAAGGAATTCTCTACCGCTGTTGAATAAAGCAAATTTAACAACATCGTGGACCAGAGAGTCAACTTCAAAATGTTTGCTTTGTAATTCCTTAATCGCATCCGTAAATGAACCCTTGAAATTTACCATAAATGAATAGGCTTCACGTAGTTCTTCAATTTTCTTCCTTGCAACCTTTCTTCGGCGTAATCCAACGAGGTTTAAACCTTTCAAATTGCCATCAGGGCCATCCACCATTCCATAAGGTATAACATCCCTTCTGACAAGTGTAACGGCCCCGATAAAGGCTCCCTTTCCAATTCGGACAAACTGATGAACACCACTTAATCCACCAATAATTACATTATCTTCCAAGATGCAGTGCCCTCCCAGGGCAACCTGGTTGGCCAAAATAACATTATTGCCAATTTTGACGTCGTGGCCGACATGGGAACCCGTCATAAATAAGCAATCATCACCAACCTGGGTTATCCCTCCACCATGATCAGTGCCTAGATTGAGCGTAGCACCCTCTCTTATTCGATTACGTTTACCGATTTTAAGAAAGGTCTTTTCACCTTTGTACTTAAGATCCTGAGGTATTTCGCCTACACATGCGTGAGGAAAAACAACAGTTTCTTCGCCTATTTCGGTAGACCCCGTTATGGTTGCATGAGGCTTGACATGTACCTTATGATGCAAGACTACTTCGGGGCCGATGACAGCAAATGCTTCAATAATACAATTCGACCCGATTCGGGCACCTTCAGAAACACATGCCGTGGGATGAATGTTCATACATTAATACTTTCAGAGATTCTTAAACTTCCAGTTTTTCCCACATCGCTGTGATGACTGCTTCGGATACAAGTTTGTCTTCAACCATCGCTTTACCATCCAACTTCCATAATTTCCCTCTTCCTCGCAGGACAGACATGTGCAACTCCAGAACATCACCGGGTGTTACCATTTTTCTGAACCTGGCATTATCAACAGCCAAGAGGTAGATCCCCAGTTTTTCATCAATCATATCGAGTGAATGATTAACGACTACGGCCGCTGTTTGCGCCATTGCCTCAATCACCAACACACCCGGCATTATCGGTTGACTAGGGAAATGCCCCTGAAAAAAAGGTTCATTACAAGTGACATTCTTCACCCCAATTCCACCTTTATCCTTTTCAAGGTTATTTACCCTATCAATATAAAGAAATGGGTACCGGTGAGGTATCATCCTTTTTATCATCGACAAATCTGCCGTGGGAAACGTTGGATCAATCTTTGTTGGCATAATTCCTTTCCATTAAAGTAATTTTTCGTGTGTTGAAGTTATTCGGTTATATCAGCAAATTCTATCGGACTAACATACTCAGCCAATCCTCTGCCATCTCCAAAGGAAGCATTAGCTTGTGCCAATACATAGGGGGTTATATCAAGAGTTTCATCATACCAGATTATAACATCTCTGGGTAGTACTATTTTGGTACCAAATATCTGCGCGACCTGAAAGATAATGGGAGACACATAACTTTGGAAAAGTTCTCTTTGTTGGCTCTCCCAATCACTTAGCGCGACACCTTTACCATCTTGCAGCTTCCGTCTGGATTCTACTCTAGTGTCAAAATCCAAAACGAGCTGTTCAAATTCCGATGACGGGAGGTTTTTTTTCTGTTCAGCCAAGACCTGTTCTTCCTCTTCGAACAACTCAGTAAAGTATGTACTTTCAGCACGCAATGACAACTGGGCTTCCTGGTACTCGCTGGCAACTCTGATTCCATAGTTGGATCTTAGGTAAAGGGTTCGATAGTCAACTACGACTACCTCAGGGCTTATTTGTGTGAAAAACTGATTTGAACCTTGACCCTGACCGAATAAAGCAGTTGGAAAAATGGCCAGAGAAATAATGAGCAGATATTCAATTAAACTTTTTCGTATAGCCATTTAGTAGTTTGACTGGAGGGTAACTTCAAAGTTTTGAGTAATATCCTCGGGGTGTTTTTTCACAGCCCTTGAGAAGTTGAATCGAAGTGGTCCAAGGAATGTTCTAATGAAAAATGATACTCCAGCAGTTGATCTTAATTTGAATGAATCGTCAACTTCACAAATTATTTTCTCGTCGGAACAATCAATACGAATATTGTCAATTTGTCGGTTACCGTCATCGTCGAGTACGTATTTCCGGTCAGAATCTAATTCATATCCATATTCTGATATTCTGTCCTGCGTATCATCCAAGCCCCATATTGATCCCAAATCGAAGAAAACTCCTCCAGAAATACCAAGTTCTTCATCAAAACCTAGGGGAAATCTGCTTTCCAAACGTAAAGCCGCATAATAATTTCCTCCAAGAGCATTCTTTCTTTGTGTTGATGAACCTGCAATAGCTCGAGGACCAACACCATATGGTGCAAATCCTCTGAATAAAGTTGAATTCATCTGGAATCGATCAAAAAGCCTCGAATCTCTACCACCCAAGGCATTAACAATACCACCTTCCAAAGTTGCAGTCAGGGTCACATTTTCAAAAGCAGTTGTTTGCCCTCTGAGTGTACCTATGGTTCGTAATACATTATGAGAATTGCTACCAAATGTCAGTGTCTGGGACGCAGACCCAACAATACCTCTCCTTGTTGAAAATCCGATAGGTATACTATTGAAACTGTAGTTATACCCGAATCGCACCTGCTTCTCGTATGGTTCTACGGTGTAGCCGGGTTCTACGACAACCTCTTGACCATCATTAATTGCAACTTCTTTCTCCCGGCTTCTTCCTATATCTTTTTGCAAAATACGTGATGGAATAAAGGCACGACTTACCGGTTTATAATCAAACGAGGAATAACCAACGTTAAAACCTAATCGACTGGTTTCACTGATAAGAAAACTTACACCTGAAGAAACCACAAATTCATCGACAGTAACAATTCTATCGTTTCTACGGCTTCCTCTGGTGCCAATGGTAAAAGTGAAATTAATATCCTGCCCAAACAATTTGGGTTCACCAAAGGTTAGAAAGAAGTCTGTCCCACTTGATGCAGAATCAATTGAAAAACCCAGTCTTTGCCCCCGGCCAAGTAAATTGTTTTCAGTCAGACCAATACTTCCAGAAACACCCGCCGCTTTGGAATAGCCCAACCCAAAACTCAACGAACCAGTATCCTGCTCCTGAACCTTCAAGCGGACAACTGATTGTGTTGGAGAAATCTTCTCCTCAGATACTTCTGCCGAAGAGAAGAAACCCAAGGCACGAACTCTATCAACCGATCGGCTGATTTCTTCTGGATTTAAAGGATCACCCTCTACAGTACCAAACTCTCTTCTGATGACATAATCCTTGGTCGTAACATTCCCTTCAATTTCGATTCGTTCAACGATAACTTTTGGACCTATATCAATGACATAATCAACATCAACAGTTTGATCATCATTTACCCGGGTAAGAGGTACTACTTGAAGGAAGGTCAACTCTTTTTCAGAGGCTAAAAACTCCAAACGCTCGCGACCTGTTGCTATGGTATTAGGCGAGAAAACATCCCCCGTTTCAAATCTTAACTCAGATAGAAACTCTTCAGTATCGATCTCTTCCAACTCACTGGAAATTGTTATTTCACCGAAGGTATATTGCAAACCTTCACTAACCTTGAAATTGATGAAAAATGCATCCTTCTCCCGGGATAATTCAACAGTAGCAGATTCTATTTCAAAATCTACAAAACCATTATCCAAATAAAAATCTCTGAGAAGAGATTTGTCCAACTCCAGTCGATCGGCAACAAACGTATCCCTTTGAATAAAAGTCCTTAAAGCACCAGCCTGTCTGGTTGCCAATTCCTTTCGCAGTTTCTCGTCAGTGAAAGTCTGATTACCAATGAAACTCAAACGCTCAACCTCTACAACCTTACCTTCGGCAATTTCAAATATCAAATCTACCCGATTGTCCCTTCGGCGGATAATTTTGGGAGTTACTGTTGCGGCAAATCTTCCCCGGGCAAAATAAAGGCGAGAAATAGTCTCGGCATCGGTGAAAGCTCTAGAAGGAAGGTAAACATTACGTGGTTTGGAGGTAATGAACGGTTCAATAACCTCATCCTTCAATCTCTTGTTACCCTCAATGCTAATTTCGTTGATAATCGGGTATTCTTCTACTGTAATCTCAATTAATCTGTTCTTTGGAACTATGGAAATATTCTGGAACAATTCTCGATCTGACAGAGCTTTGAACGCCTGGTTTAGATCACTACTGGAGACAGTTCCTGATTCTGGCAACCCGGTAATTCGTATGATACTGTTCGTATCAATTCTCAGGTTACCCAAAACTTCAATTCTATCATATGTGTAGTTCTGAGCATGCGAAAGGGAACCAACCATAATTCCCATGAACAAACTAAAGGCAATGACAAAAAACCTGATACGAATTTGCAAGGTTTCCCCCCTTTATCCTTGTGTTGGCTTATCAATGTAAATCATAAATCACAATTAGCATTATGGCTGGAATTTTTAAAGGTGAAAAATTCTACCATTAAAAAGGGACTATATACAATAGTCACACTTCACCTCTATTTTCTTTTTAATTCTTCCTCCTCATCTTAAAGGGACGAAAGAATACCTTCCTCAACTCATCCTCAGTCATACCTGGCATATCAATTTCAACCTCTTTTTCTTCTTTACTTGGCTGATACTGGCTTGATTTAAGTTCAAGTTCAGTGGATTTGAGGATTTCAGCCTTTGGTTTTTTGTATCTCATTTATTCTTCCTTCGGTGATGGTAGTCCTAACCAAGTTAAGGGTAATTCACGGAACCTGTAACGGCAGTTCATACTATGGATATAGTCAAGTACATCTTTATACCTTGGGTCTTCGAACCATTCATTGAGAACATAAATATACTCTACTTCTATGTTTAATGGAGAAACAAGTTTCAAATACTGCTTGCGTTTGAAGTCACAAGTTTGTAATTTTTCATCAACTGAACCACCGACTTGTTGGTATTTTACCTCAATAATGTATAGTGTTTCTCTGTGCATTACTAGAATCGCATCATCTGGTAGCAATTGCTTTGATATTACCTTCGTCCAATTGATTCCCCTACTTTCTAGAAATCTGTAAAAACCGTGTTTCTTAAAGCTTTGGGCAATGACTTTACCATCAAATAAAATGTTTGTCCCAAAGACACGACATGGCTTTACAGTATATCCTGGGATCCTCTCAATCAAAGTGAGAAAATCTACTTTATTCTCAAAGATTAACCCAGTGACCGTTTTGTGACCGCCTGTTCCGTCCTTTTTCATGTCGTAATCCTATTTGTTGTTTTAAATTAGATAACCTCTTTATGGATAAATCAACAAAATCTTGTTCTTTCTCACAACCTATGAACTTTCGTTTATTTCGCATTGATGCAACACCCGTTGTACTGCTACCTGCAAATGGATCAAATACCATATCATTTTCTTCTGTTGATGCAAGAATTATACGTTCAAGTAGTTCTATCGGTTTTTGAGTAGGATGTTTACCAAAACTTTTTTCTATCTTACTTGGAATGCCCATTTTCCAAACTGTTTTCATCTGTTTTCCGTCATTATGTTCTTTCATTAACTGGTAGTTAAAGTAATGCTTAGACTTTACAGACTTGGCAGCCCACAAAATAGTTTCTGTCGAATGTGTAAAATAGCGACAAGACAAATTCGGTGGAGGATTAGGCTTTTCCCATGTAATACTGTTTAGTATCTTCATGCCTAAACACTGCATGGCATAGCCTACAGAATGAATTACATGGTGGGTTCCAGACACACATATTGTTCCATTCGGTTTAAGAAGATTCTGACAAAGGCCTAACCAGTTAAGGTTAAACTCATGATTCTCTTCTATCCCCTTCGACTCATCCCATTTACCCTTGTTTACACTAACCATCTTACCAGCATGACAACTAATCCCACCATTAGATAAGAAATAAGGGGGATCTGCGAATATCAAATCAAATAACCCGTCAGGATGTTCCTCTTCTAGTTCTTCCATTAGATTTAAACAATCAGCATGGTACAAAGTTGTGTCATTTTTTATGAAAACTGGTTTCAATTTCATGCTCTTGCTCCTGAATCTAATCCGTAATCTTCAATAAGTTTCTTATACTTTAATTGTTTTCCTTTCATGTTTTCAACAACATATTCCATTTGATCAATCGTATCCCACCTCCTAACATTATATCTTTGACCAAACTCATAAACATACCTTTCAAGGTGCTTGTGAGACATCTTGTGATAAATACCAGTATAACCAAGCTTTAACAAAGACCAGAAACTTTCAATCCCGTTGGTATGAGCCTGATCACTAACATAGGGGAAGACCCTTTATTCTTAACCGATTTTTTTCTATCAACAAAACTACCCGCTAAAAGGCCTTACAAAACTTACCTCATCTACAACCCTCCAATAATCGTGTATTTGTGAATTTTAATAGGAAAAATGTGACTATTGTATATAATTCCCATTAAAAATTAATCCTTACATTAAATTTTCCTATCAGCAGGTAAGGTCATTGTAGATTGTAAATGCAAACAGGCTAAGTATCAGGCCAAAACCAATAATATAGGTATAATACCTGAACTTACTGTGTGCTTCCCTACCGGTAATCAGTTCATAAAAGTAAAACACGAGATGTCCACCGTCCAGTACAGGTATAGGAAGTAAGTTCACGACGCCAATCGCAGCTGATAATACTCCAATAAACAAAATGAACACAATGGGGCCTTGATTGGCTGCTGAACCAGAAAATTTTGCTATGCCAATAGGCCCCTGGATATTACAACTACTGATCTCGTTGGTAATTATCTTTGGCAAGGCCTCAAGAGTGGATACAACAACTGCAAGTGTCCTTAATGTACCATACCACAAGGCATCCAGCGGTCCCGGCGTATAAGTATCTGGCTCAATCGCAAGCCCAAGGCCAACACCAATCAAAACACGTTTTTCGAATTCTCCATTACCTACGGGTAAATCCTGAAACTCACCAGCCAGTGAAAAACTTATCTCCTGGTTATCCCTGAATATAACAAAATCCATTTGTCTTCCCTCGGAGGCGGATACTTCACGGGCCAGGTCAGAACCACTACCAACAGGTCTACCATCTACACTCAAGATAACATCACCCACCATCAGGCCTGAAGCTTGAGCGGGTGATTCGAGATTTATATTGTGAATTATAGGGGGTGTAGGATATGGTCCAATGACTTCAAATTCTTCCGAAAAGCGCTTAACCCGGTAGTAGAAAACCGCCTCAGGATCGGATTGGTTTCCAAAAGAGTACAAATCATAAAGAGTACTTATTGATGTATCATTTATCGCCTGGATTTCATCACCGGGTTGCAGTTCATAATGACCTGTCGGAAGATGATGGATCTTTTTGACAACTAATGGTTCTTTGATAAAGCCCTGGAAGGTACTAACAAGGGCAAATACTATTATTGCTAAAACAAAACTAGCTATGGGACCACCGGCAACAGCAAGCAACTTCTTACTGACCGGTATATCTGCTAATTCCTTGTCAAATTGAATCTGGTAATTTTCGCCAGCTTGAGAATTTCTATTCACATTGAACATTGTTCCTAGACCGGGTATTTTAACGTACCCACCCAATAATATTGGCGCAAATCTCCACTCTGTGCCATTTCGATCCCGGCGTTTCCAGATGGGAGTTCCAAATCCAACCGAGAATTCTGATACCTCAAGCCCACTTAATCTTGCCGCGAGGTAATGACCGAACTCGTGGAATACAACGACGACAACAATCACCACTAAAAATGGTGCCAGTGTTTGAATGAAATATATCAGTGAATCCATAATCAAATTTGTCTTAATTCAGTAAAATCAGAGTGTTTCTTATCAGCCAAATATCAACTCGTATTTAACCTGGTGCAAAAAGAATATTAAAACTCCTGCACCGATAAAGCCATCAAATCGATCAAGAAAACCACCATGACCGGGCAGTAAATTAGAACTATCCTTCACGCCGGCTCTGCGCTTGATCATGCTAATTGACACATCCCCAATTTGTGAACAAATTGATACCCCCAAAGCCATCAATATAAGAACTGTCGGTGGGAAATAATCATCAAGCAAATACACAAACCCAATGAATATCAACACGGCTAGAACCCAACCTCCTATTGTACCGACCCAGGTTTTATTCGGACTGATGCCAGGTAATATTTTGGGACCTCCGATAATTTTCCCGAAAACGTATCCCCCAATATCCGTACCAACAATAAGAAGAACCACTAGTAGAAATAATAAGGGAGCCTGAAGGTAAGTAAGAATCATGCCAACTACAGCCAGATAGATGGCAGCACTGCCCAGAAAAACGATGTAATCAAACCTTGCAATAATGGCCAAGCCCCATGCTAATAATACGATCGACATCATCACCAAATTAAAGTTTGTGTTATCCTGTAAAAGGTAGATTGATGTAGCTGATAAGGCGGCACAGCCAAAACCGACCAGGATCATCTTTCTTAGGGTCGAGAACAAGGATGTCTGCAAGCCACTCAGTTCAAATAAGAGGATACCGGCCAGTATAATGGAAAATGTGGTGAATGCTATGTCCCCCCCGAGATAGGCTCCAATGGCAACAACGGCCAACACCAATGCTGAAATTACCCTCTTGGGTAAGGATTTGAATTTTGGTGTATGGGGGTGGTCAGGTAATTGCCCCAAATCGTCTTTCCTTGATTCCATATTGAATGAGGTGAGATTTGAAATGATCTACCGTGAAGTCAGGCCACAATGTCTTATCAAATGCCAATTCTGAATACGCCGCTTGCCAGAGGAAAAAATTAGACAATCTGGTTTCACCGGAGGTACGAATGATTAAATCGGGATCGGGAAGATGGGAGGTTGAGAAATAACTGTCCAATATCATTTCGTCCAGGTGATCGGGTTCAATCGTACCTTCTATCGCTTTTCTGGCGATTGATTTGGCCATATTGACGATTTCACTTTTACCCCCATAATTAACGGCGATTGTAAGTTCCAAAACATCATTATTCTTGGTTGCCATTTCCAATTGGTTCATTTGCTCAACCAGAGATTGGTCAAAAGCTTCTCTGTCGCCAATAAAGTTGATTTTCACACCCTTCTCAATCAATTCCCGAGATTCTGAACCCATATATTTTCGAAAGAGATTGGTCAGTCCAATGACTTCGTCCTTACCTCGCTTCCAATTTTCTGTGGAGAAAGCAAAAACTGTTAGAAAGGGAATCCCCAATTCGGGGCATGATTTTACAATATCACGTAACCTTTCAGCTCCCCGATGGTGTCCCTCGACCCTGGGCAAGCCCCTTGCTTGAGCCCAACGTCCATTACCATCCATGACCAAGGCAACATGACTTGGGTAATTGACAAGACTTTCGTTTGTGGTGTTTATATTTTGATTGGCCAAATTCTACACTGCCATAATTTCTAATTTTTTTGATTCGAGGGTTTCGTCGGTCTTGGCAATAAATTTGTTAGTAAGATCCTGAATCTCATCAGACCAGAGAACAACCTCATCTTCGCTCAAACCATCATTTTTTGCCTTTTTCAATATATCCATACCATCTTTCCGTATATTCCGAATCGAAATCCGGGTGTTTTCGGCATATTGTGAAGCAACCTTTGACAATTCTTTTCTTCTTTCTTCATTAAGTTCAGGTATCGGCAGACGAAGTACGGTGCCCTCAACCACTGGATTTATTCCTAATCCAGAGTCCAAAATTGCCTTAACAACATCATTGACTATGGTCTTGTCCCAGACAGAAATTGATAACAGCCTCGGTTCAGGAACATTTATTGATCCACATTGATTCATCGGCATCTGGGCACCATAAGCATTGACAACCAATGAGTCGACCATGGAAGCTGAGGCTCGTCCTGTCCTTAACCCAGCAAAATCCTGCCGCAATGAATTAATGGCCCCATCCATTCTTCGTTCAAAGTCATCTAGGTCCAGTTCAAAATCGTCCATAATCTTCCACACAAATAATTCATTGACCGGTATCATTTATTAGTGAATATGTACCAAGCCCTTTAATTATACCTTCAAAGCCCCCTGGTTCTTCCAACGAGAACACAATTATTGGTAACCTGTTATCTCTGGCCATTGCTATGGCTGAGGTATCCATGACCCTGAGATCCTTTTGGATGACATCCTCATAAGTAATATTACCATACCGCTTGGCATCAGGGTTTTTCATCGGGTCCTTATCATATACTCCATTAACCTTGGTGCCCTTGAACACAGCATCACAAAACAACTCACTTGCCCGTAATGTTGCCGCTGTATCCGTTGTAAAAAATGGATTTCCTGTTCCAGCTGCAAAAATACAAACCCTTTTCTTTTCCAAATGGCGAAGGGAGCGTCTAAGGATATAAGGCTCACACATCTCATCCAGGCGTATGGCTGAGAGGACTCTGGTTTGAATATCAAGTTTTTCGAGATGCGTCTGCATAGCCAGTGCATTCATAACTGTAGCCAACATTCCCATGTGATCAGCGGTTGTTCTTGGAATGCCTTGTTCAGCTATTTCCAAGCCCCGAAAAATATTGCCACCGCCTATAACCATACATAATTCGACACCCAAATCGTGAACTTTCTTGATCTCGTTAGCCACTCTGGCAACAGTTGGAGGATGAATACCGAATTTAAGGGACCCCATGAGGGCTTCCCCCGAAATTTTTAACAAAATTCGTTTATAACCTGATTTAGGCAACTTATTCCTCCGGCCTTGATTCTATAATTATGAGAGCCTGGGTAACATGCTTGTTATTAAATTATTATATTCTAGTGCTAAATCAACCAGTTTGGCTAGGGAATTCCATTGATCGAAGAACTCGGAATAGATCCAGATAGAAAAAAAATCGTTTTAATCGCTGGAGCGACGGCTTCAGGAAAGTCTGGCCTCGCTTTGAAAATAGCAAAAAAGCATGATGGAATAATTATCAATGCCGATTCACTTCAGGTATATGAATGCTGGCGAATTTTAACCTCGCGGCCTTCTTTGGAAGATGAAAAGATGGTCCCACATTTGCTTTATGGCCATATTTCCTGTCATCAACCATATTCCGTAAGTCAATGGCTTGATGAAGTCGTACAGATTCTTGAGGCCTACAAAGATAAATTGAAAATTATCGTTGGGGGAACTGGCTTGTACTTTTCTTCTCTTACGAGTGGATTTACCAAAATTCCAGAAATCAAACAGGAAACCAAGGTTCTTGCTCAAAAAATACTGAAGGGTGATGGAATCGACAGAATGCTCCTTGAACTGAGTAAAAATGATGCCTCAACTTTTGAAAACCTGGATAGAGATAATCCCCGCAGGGTGCAAAGAGCTTGGGAGGTATTCAATTCCACCGGAGTTGGGCTTTCAACCTGGTTCACACTTAACAATGAAGCCTTGGTGAGATTGGAGGAAACCAAACCTGTCGTTTTGAATGTTTCCAAGCACAAACTGGAGAATAATATAAGTGAAAGGCTGGATCAGATGATTCGTTTGGGTGTTCTGGAAGAATGTAAATCAAATATACCCCTCCTGAATTTGAACAATTCTGCGGCCAAAACAATTGGTGCCAAAGAACTGGTTGACCATTTAAAAGGCAATTCGACCCTGGAGGAAGCGAAATATCTCACTATGGTTGCGACCCGTCAGTATGCAAAGCGACAAAGAACCTGGTTTCGTAATAAAATGAAGGATTGGGAGTGGTTCAATCTAAATTAAGATCGTGTAGTTCCATGGGGCAATTGAAATTGCCTATACTTTCGTCAGATAATTACCTGTGCTCTCATTTAATTGTGGACAACTTTATCAAATTTTTCTGTTTTCTTCCCTAAACCATGGGAATTCTGAATTATTAATCAGGACAATTTCAAGATTTTTGAGATGTCCCATCAGTGGTTCAACTTACACGGATTTGTGCAACGTTCCAGAGAACCTGGTTTTCATTAGACCTTTTTGAAAACTTTTAACATTCCTACAGGGAGATCAAAATGGAAAAAAATTCCTCAGAATATCAAGCAAGCCTAGACCTATGTCAAGACACGGGTAAAGGCGTCGTTAGGGTGCTGGAAATCATGAAACGTTTAAGAGACAAGGAGCATGGTTGCCCCTGGGACCTCGAACAAGATTACAGGTCCTTGTCATCAAGCATAATTGAAGAGGCTTATGAGGTCGTCGATGCAATCGAATCAAACAACAAATCTGATTTGAAAGAAGAGCTTGGTGACCTATTGTTTGGAATCGTCTTCTTGTCCCAACTTGCCAGTGAGGATAATGAATTTAATTTCTATACCGTGGTTGAAGGAGTTTCCGATAAAATGGTCCGCAGACATCCGCATATTTTCGCTGATAATAAAGACATAAAAACGGTAGAGGATCAAATTGTCAATTGGGAAAAAATGAAGCAGTTGGAGAATCAGGGCCAAAAACAGGGAACCAAAGGCAAAATGGAAACCTTCAAAAGCAGTAAACTTCCAGCACTGTTATTGGGTCAGAAATGGTACAAAACGACGCATATGGAGATAGATGAAGGAAAGGAATTAAAGGATAACATTATTGAGGTTAAAAATATTATGGGAAAACTAAGCCCGGCAACCTCCAAGGCCAGCAGTTACATTAATTTACTACTCATGGGTGAAATTCTCTATACAATGGTCAAAATCTCAAGATGTATTTCGGTCGATCCTGAATTGGCATTGAAGAATGCGATCAAGGCCAGAGCGGCCAGTTCTGGCTTGTCATAAAAACTGTTAAGTAGAGAATCATAATGAACATCAAGCGAAAAATAATCATTGATACTGATCCAGGACAGGATGATGCTGTCGCCATACTTATGGCTCTAGCTAGCACTGAATTGGAAGTGTTGGGTATTACAGCAGTCGCTGGTAATGTTCCTTTGAATCTCACCGAAAAAAACAGCTGTATTGTCGTTGAGCTTTCTGGAAGGACTGATGTACCAGTCTTTTCTGGATGCTCAACCCCATTGGTCCGGAATTTGGTAACCGCTGAGGAGGTTCATGGAAAAACCGGCCTTGATGGCATGAAACCAGTTGAACCTTCAATACCCCTGGAGGAAAAACATGCAACTGATTTTATTATTGAAACCTTGCTGGCAAATAATCCAGGTACCATAACTCTCTGCCCACTAGGACCTTTGACCAACATTGCCCAAGCAATGATTCAGGCCCCGGAAATCATCAAACGAATCCAGGAAATTGTATTGATGGGGGGCGCCTATTTTGAAGTCGGCAATGTGACACCTGCAGCTGAATTCAATATCTATGTGGACCCCGAAGCAGCTGAGAAAGTTTTTTCCTCTGGTGTTCCGATTACTGTTCTTCCCCTTGATGTTACCCATCAGGTTTTAACAACCGAGACCAGAGTGGATATTGTAAGGAATATTGGCAATAAGGTTGGACAAGAGGTTGCCAACCTGATGACTTTTTTTGAACGGTTTGATAAGGAAAAATATGGTTTGGATGGTGCCCCCCTGCATGACCCTTGTGTTATCGCCTACTTACTGGAACCAGAGATCTTTGATGGAAGATATGTTAACGTTGAAATAGAAACCCAATCGAAATTAACCCGTGGTATGACTGTTGTAGACTGGTGGGGTGTGACCGATAGGGAGCCCAATTGTCTTTTTGTAGGGAAGGCAGATAGCACCCGTTTTTTTGAACTGCTTACAGAAAAGCTAAGGTTATTGCCCTGAGTACACAACTTTTGTGGTAACATGATTGTCAAATGACCCTTTTTCCATTTGAAAACAGTTATGCTTCTCTACCAGAGAGATTCTACGCAAGATTACCTCCATCCAGGGTTTCGAAGCCGGAGTTGATAAAAATAAACCTTGATTTGGCAGTTGACTTGGGGTTGAATCCAGACAAACTTACTTCAGAGTTTGCTGTAGAAGTGTTAGCTGGTAATCGAGTTCCAGACAATTCTGAACCCATCGCTCTTGCGTATGCGGGGCACCAGTTTGGAGGATGGGTACCTTCACTTGGTGATGGTCGCGCTCTTCTTCTGGGAGAACTCAGAAACAAAGCAGGCCGTCTTTGTGATTTGCAACTAAAGGGTTCCGGCCCTACTCCCTTCTCTCGGAATGGTGATGGCCGAGCCTGGCTTGGACCGGTATTACGAGAATACATTGTTTCGGAAGCTATTCACTTTTTGGGGATACCTTCCACGAGAACTTTATCTGCTGTTTCGACTGGAGAAAAAGTATTCAGGGAACAAACTTATCCTGGAGGAATTTTAACCCGGGTCGCACGAAGCCATATTCGAGTTGGAACTTTCCAATATTTTTATGCCAGGGAAGATTATGAAGCTCTAAAATTATTGACCGACTATCTAATCGAAAGAAATTACCCAGAATTGAAGGATTCGGAAAACCATTTACTTGCTTTGCTAGAGAAAATAGTTGCTGGGCAAGCAAAGCTTATTGCCAAATGGATGTCGGTTGGTTTTATTCATGGTGTCATGAACACGGACAACACCTCCTTATCCTGTGAAACAATAGATTTCGGTCCCTGTGCATTTATGGACCGATACATGGCAACCAAAGTTTTCAGCTCAATCGATCTCAATGGCCGCTATGCCTATTCAAACCAGCCAATCATTGCTCATTGGAATCTTGCACAGTTCGCAACAACCTTGATTCCCTTACTTCCAATGGATGAGGAACAAGCGGTTAAGATCCTAACCCAGGCTATCAATAAATTTCCAGCTTTGTATCTGGACTACTGGATATCAATTTTCGGACAAAAGTTGGGGTTACAAAATCCTGCAAATGAAGATTTTGAATTTATTTCGGAATTTCTAAAGATTATGGAGGAGGCTCAAGCTGATTTTACGCTTAGCTTTCGAGTCTTATCAACAATCCCGGCAGATGATTTAACTTTAACTCATTTTGAACCTTTTGCCAATTCACCCGAGTTGATACTTGAATGGATACCAACATGGACTGCGAGGTTAGGAAGGGAAAAAGAGAGTGAACAGAATCGGCTTCGCTTGATGCAACGTGTCAACCCAGCCTATATTCCAAGAAATCACCAGATTGAAAAAGCCATAGTTGAAGGAGTTGATGGTAAATTTGAAAGATTTAATACTATGGTTGAGATTCTTAAAACACCCTACACGCACCAACCAGGGTATGAGGAATTTGAAAAAACACCTGATGAAGATGAAGTGGTCGCGAAAACCTTTTGTGGAACCTAAGCATAATAAATTGTTTTATTACCACTATTTATGTTGGAAATGTGAAACTATTGATTGTCAAGCGCTTTGTGCGAATTTGTATAATCCAACCAGGGAATTAATTTAATTCTAATGAAATGATTTATGTTTAGAACACTGAACTTGAGTAGTTTTGAAAGGATAAATTTTGGGAATTCTTTTGAAAAAATGTGAAAAAATAGGTTTGCGACTTACCGAACAACGAAGGTCTGTCCTTGCTGTTTTAGAAGAAGCAAAGGACCATCCCAATATCCACGATCTGTTTGAACGAGCAAGTAAGGTTGATCCAAACCTGTCCATTGCAACCGTCTACCGAACTGTCAAATTGCTGGAAGAACTAAATGTCCTGACCAAACTGGAATTTGGTGATGGAATTGCCAGATATGAAGTGGCAGACAGAGACCATCACGATCACCTTATAGATTTGAAAACAGGTAAGGTTATCGAATTCTACGATGAGGAGATCGAGAAACTTCAACAACAATTGGCACGTAAGTTGGGATACCGCCTCAGAGGCCATCGCCTTGAGTTATATGGCACCCTTTTGGAAGATGAAAAATGAATGATTTTATAATAATAGATCACATCCACGCCCGCGAAATTCTTGATAGCAGAGGAAATCCAACCATTGAAGTTGAAGTATCCCTTTCCGATGGTTCGCTGGGTCGAGTAGCCGTTCCATCGGGTGCATCGACCGGAACACGTGAAGCCCATGAACTAAGAGATGGTGATAAGAAAAGATATTCCGGCAAAGGGGTAAGAAAGGCAGTAGCGAATGTTGTAACAACCTTGGGTGAAGCCTTGCAAGGAAGTAATCCCTTTGAACAGATTGCAATTGATAAGAGACTTATCCAACTTGATGGAACTCTAAACAAATCCAGGCTTGGTGCTAACGCCATCCTGGGAGTGTCGCTAGCGGTGGCCAAAGCATCGGCAAATAGTTTGGGAATGCCTCTTTATCGGTATGTTGGAGGTGTAAATGCCAATTTACTTCCTGTACCATTGTTCAATATCATTAATGGTGGTGAACACGCCAACAACTCGATTGATTTCCAGGAATTCATGATTATGCCCGTGGGAGCCAATAGTTTTCGGGAAGCATTGCAAAATGGCGCTGAAGTATTTCATCAATTGAAAACCAATCTTGACAAGGCTGGACATTCGACAGCTGTAGGTGACGAAGGCGGGTTTGCCCCCAATTTGGATTCTTCCGAACTGGCCCTGGATATATTACTCGAAGCCATCACGAATGCCGGTCTTGAACCAGGAAAGGACATCGCAGTTGCCCTTGATTGTGCTGCTTCAGAATATTATTCGGATAGCAACTATCACTTTAAGGGTGAGGGGGTAACTCGAACTCCGCAAGAAAACATTGACTATTTGACAAAACTGGTTTCTTCCTATCCTATTTGGTCCATCGAAGATGGATGCAGTGAAGATGATTGGGAAGGGTGGGAGAAACTTACTGAGGAGTTGGGTACTCGTTGCCAGTTGGTAGGTGACGATCTCTTTGTTACCAATACGGAAATCCTGTCAGAAGGTATTGCAAGAAATTGCGCCAACTCACTTTTGGTGAAAGTCAACCAAATCGGAACATTGACTGAAACTCTCAATGCCATCGAAATGGCCCATCGAAATGGTTATACTACTATTCTTTCACACCGGTCAGGCGAAACTGAAGACACAACCATTGCCGATTTGGCAGTGGCCGTTAATAGCGGCCAAATTAAGTCCGGCTCAACTTCAAGATCCGACAGGATAGCAAAATATAACCGGTTGTTACGGATCGAAGAAGAATTGGGTACACAAGGTCAATACGCCAAACACGGGGAAAAATGACCTCAGGATTTCGAATTATAGACTATAGGAAATCTGACCACCGTGGGTTGGGAATTTACACCCGGTCGTAGATGGCGCCGAGATCGGAAGGTGATTGATCACTCTGGCTGCAAGAAACCCAAAGGCCTGTGCTTCCAGATACTGTGCATTCAATCCCCACTCATCTGCTGTTTTCATTTCAACATCAGACAAGTGAACCAAACGTTTCACAAGGTAAGTGTTTTTTGTTCCACCGCCACATAAAATAATTGTGCGAGGTTTTGGATCTAACTGTTCAAGTGTTTTGATGATGGCCTGGATGGTAAATTCAGTGAGAGTGGCAACCGCATTTTCAAAGCCAGTCTGGAGGAATGAATCAAATGATGTGGTAAAATCATGAATATCGAAGGATCGTGGCCCTTTTAGTTTAAAAAAATCCCTTGTGAGAAAAGAAGCAACTTCATTTTGGTCAATTTTTCCATTGGAAGCAAAATTTCCATCGCGATCAAAGGGCAGGTTTTTATGAAGTTGACAAAAACTATCAATCAAAAAATTACCTGGCCCTATATCAAATGCCGATAATGCACCGTCCTCCTCCGGTATTTCACATTGTGGGTCAACAACAGTTATGTTAGTAATACCACCAATGTTTATGAACGCACAAACCTCTTTGATATCAAGGTGTTTTGCCAAGGCAAAATGATAAAATGGGGCCAATGGTGCACCCTCTCCACCATTACGCATATCCATGGTACGAAAATCCCAAACGACAGTTCGACTCAACTCATTGGCGAGATGTACGCCATTACCGGCTTGATGGGTTTTCCCTTGTTTGGGATCATGGGCCAAGGTTTGCCCATGAAAACCGATAATGGCATGACGAGAATTTTCCCTAAGCAAGGCCAAGTGTTTCTCTTCAACCGTCTTGGCTGCCAGTTCCACCTCCTGTGCGCCAGGCCACTTCCCTCGTGCGAGCTTCAATTGTTGGACTTCAACCGGTGTAAAGCTCTTGCTTGCTGTTTGACCCAACGCAAATATTTTCTGGCCATCAGTTTTGATTTCGGCAATATCAACCCCATCCATTGAAGTTCCCGACATGCAACCAATAAACCAACTATCTTGTGTAGGGGACAATTTCATACCTATAAATTTCGTGATATTGCATTACTTAACTACAAATGAACGAAATGATCAAAATCCGCAATGACCTACCAACCTAAATCCGACTTTTTGAATGTAGTTCTCCAGCGTGGTTATTACGAGGATTGCAGCAATTTGGAAGAATTGGATAATTCTCTAAAGAAGGGAATTGCACCAGCCTATATTGGTTTTGATGCTACCGCTCAATCACTCCATATCGGTAGTCTTATTCAAATCATGATGCTGCGTTGGCTTCAAAAGACAGGGCATAAACCAATCGTATTAATGGGTGGTGGAACGACCAAGGTGGGTGACCCTTCCTTTCGGGCCGATGAAAGACCCTTGTTGAGTAATGAAAAGATCGCATCAAACATAGCTGGAATTAAGGAAGTTTTCAGCAAATATCTCATCTTTGGCGACCAGTCCACGGATGCGATTATGGTCAATAACGCTGAGTGGTTGGACAATCTCAATTACATTGCCTTTCTAAGGGAGATTGGCAAATATTTTTCGGTCAATAGGATGTTATCCTTTGAATCGGTCAAGTCCCGTCTTGACCGGGAACAATCCTTGTCATTTCTGGAATTCAACTACATGATTCTTCAGGCTTATGATTTTCTTGAACTTGCGAAACGTTATTCATGTAAATTTCAAATGGGTGGTTCGGACCAATGGGGGAATATTCTCAATGGGGTTGATTTAACCAGAAGAATCCTTAGCAAACAGGTCTTTGCTCTCACGTCCCCTTTATTGACAACCTCCGATGGGAAGAAAATGGGAAAGACCCAAAGTGGTGCTGTCTGGTTAAATTCGGACTTGTACTCCCCTTATGACTTTTGGCAATATTGGCGTAATACCAGTGATCATGATGTGGGCAAGTTTCTTAAACTCTTTACCGAATTGGATATCACTGAGTGTGACCGACTTGGCTCGCTTGCGGGTTCAGAAATCAATGAAGCCAAAATTGTCCTGGCCAATGAGGTAACTACCTTGGCCCACGGCCACATGGCTGCACAACGAGCTATGACAACTGCTCAGGAAGTATTTGTTGCAGGCTCTCATAGCCAAGGGCTCCCCACGTTGGATTTAACATCTGATAACTTGATAGATGGCAGGTTTCCACTCATCAAGGCTATGGTTGAACTGGGTTTGGTTTCATCTGGTAAGGAAGCCAGAAGGAACATGCTTGGAAATGGGGTAAGGGTCAATGATCGTGTTGAAACGAATACGGCGAGATTTTTGACAGTTGAGGAATTAAAACGAGAAGTGAAAATTTCGGTTGGAAAAAAGCGTCATGCCATTGCTAAACTGTCGCAGTAAATCTTCATTATCTGTCCAACAGGTCTCCCATCAGCCATTCTCCATCAGGATAAAATGCTTCGTAAGCAAAAGCAAACATGAGGTCGTGTGGTAAATCTTCTCCAGTTACCTGATCCTTTACCCTTACAGTACCAACATTAATTCCTTTCCCCACAGAAACGGTATCAAGTGGCGAAGCCTGACCTCCTGTCCAGGTTAATGATACACCTCGCTCCTCAATCTTGCCCTCCAAAATCAATCTCTCAAGTGGCCAGGCCATTTGATCTACTTTGATAACCCTGGATAAAGGGCTTAATCCTTGTTGCTTGAATTCCTCGTTATATAGAAATGGTGAGTGTGAAAGTTCATACCCTTTGTAGGGATTTTGTCCATATGGGCGCCGAAAATCCGGTTGTGCCATGACCAGGCCACCAGTATCTTTGTTTCTCGTAACAAAATCCTGCCAGCTTTCTGTCCAACCTGCGAGCTGTTCCAAAGAATTCCCGGTATGGCTTCCAACTATTCCAACACCCAAGGCTTGTTGCCACCAGCTTTCGGTTTCTCGGTCATACATGACCATATCAGAATGTCGAAGCAACCCTGAAACACCAAAAGTAAGAGTTTGGCCGTTCACTTCTCGTGAGAAAAAGATACCGGAATTACACAAAGGACAATAGGTAATGGCAATGGTTTGATCACCAATAGTATCATTGACAATTTCGTGCCAAAGGAGATATCGGATGGGATAAGCCCTTGGAAGATGATTATCCATCTCAATGGTCATCACCCCTTCGCGGGGTAACAAGTCTATTTCTTCATCAAGTGATAAAAAAGAAGGATTGTCAATGGCCGGGATGCCATCTTTTGGAACACCCCCAGATTGGATTTCTTCGATAGGTACCGACGTTAATGAAAAATCAGTATTAGGCCAAAGATTTTTGAAAATACCCTCATCGGCTCTTACTTCCAGGGGCAAAAGAGGCAATGTAAGAACCAGGGCGACAAATAACTTGAAGCTAAATTCTCTAAATGGAATTAGTAACTTAATCAATCTCCCCCCGTTCGTAGCCATTTAGCTTTTCTATAAATCTTCAATTCTTGCTTGCAAGATATAATCAGGATTATCGACAGCACCATTTGGTCCCTGTCCTCTCTTGATTGAATCTACCACTTCCTGACCGGTAATTACCCGCCCGAATACTGTGTACTGGCCATTAAGGAATGGTGCATCCTCAAACATTATGAAAAATTGCGAGTTGGCGGAATTCGGATCTTGTGCTCTGGCCATGCCAACAACCCCCTTACGAAAGGGAAGTGGTGAAAATTCTGCCGGCAAATTTGGCAATTCAGAACCTCCCATTCCTGCCTTTTGTAAGATCCCATTGTCAATGCGACCAAATTGTACATCACCTGTTTGAGCCATAAATCCCTCAATAACCCGGTGAAACGCAACATTGTCATAGTGACCATCTTTTGTCAAAGCGATAATTCTATCAACATGCAGGGGGGCGACTTCATGTAGGAGTTCTATTTTAATGGTTCCGGTATTTTCACCGGCAACTTCCAGTATCAGCACATCTCTTTCCTTTTCTGCCATAGCCATTGTCGTTCCCAAAAAAAGGAAAGTTAAAACTAGTAGTATTTTCTTCATATTCACCTCGTAAACAAGAAATTAAGAATTTCTTGATTTAATCAAAATCAAATTAAAGTGAAGTAGATTAGCGATGAATAAAGGGAAAAAGGTCTTACAAGTTTCACACTGAAAATTTTCTTTCGAGAGCTTTTTTTACATTAGGTGAAACAAATTCTGAAATATCACCACCCAGCCGTGCAATCTCCTTGACCAGTTTGGAAGCAATGGCCTGTTTTCTGGCGTCTGCCATCATGAAAACGGTTTCTATGTTCTGTTCCAGTACTCTATTCATGCCAACCATCTGGAATTCATACTCAAAATCTGAAACAGCTCTCAAGCCCCTGATAATTATGCTGGCTCCAACTTCACGAGCACAATCAACCAGCAGATTTTCAAAGGGATAAACAACCATTTCGAGTTCACTGCTTTTCTTCAGGTTGGCAATCTCCTGGTTAATAAGATCAACCCTTTCATCCAAGCTGAACAAAGGTTTCTTCTCTTGGTTAATGGCAACACCAATAACCAGTTTATCAACCAGGAAGGTTGATCTTCGAAAGATATCCAGATGCCCGAATGTAACAGGATCAAAGGTTCCAGCGTAAAGCCCGATTTTCATAAAATTGTCTTTCGATAAACTTGGGAAGCCATTTTCTAATGGCCGATATATTCCTCTAGCGCCTGTTTCTCCATATTGAGTTCACCCAAACGGGCCTTGACAACATCACCGATGGAAATCAATCCCAACATTTTGCCATTCTTTAAGACGGGTATATGACGAAAACGCCCCAGGGTCATCTTGTTCAATACATCAAAGGCTGTTTCCTCAGGGTCACAAGTAACAACTTTTTTACTCATCAGGTCCTTGACTGACACATTCAAACTATTGACACCTTTGACTCCAATCTCTCGAACAATATCCCGCTCCGAAATAATACCTACCAGATCACCACCCTCATTGAACACCACTAGGGCCCCAATTCTATTCTTTGACAACAGGTTTGTTGCAGTGAGTATTTCATCGTTGGGACCAACGGAAATAATATTGTGATTATTTTTACCCTTAAGAATTTGGCTTACCAGCATCGTAGCAGTCCTTTCGTTTTGGTTTTAATTTCGATTAGAAACCTCTTTTTGATTATCCGTATTTTCCAGAAAATTTCACCTAAATTTTGAATTTTTGTAACTACTCAGGTAGTCTCAGTGTAGATTAATGAAGGCGTATCTGCTGGGCAAGATTATTTTTTAGGTTAGGTCTCGGGTAACGGCACCGAGGAATCAAGCCGAGGCAATAAATCACCGGTTTTAGTTCCCAGGGTCTCAAGAGCATCCCCCCCTGTTTCCTGGCGGTTTCAAGCACACTTCTTAGAACCGCGAATCCCGTGCATCTTCTTTGGTTCTAAAACTCCCAGAGAGTTTTCGTACGATCAACGGAGCTCATTGTTTTGCGACGTTGCGGAGGATCTTACAAACGGCACGTAAATTTGGGTGGAATGCCTTGGAAACGCTGGAAGCTAATGCAAGTGAGTTGCGGGCAAAACTTAACCAAACAGGCCCACTTCCAGATACGTAACCAGGCCGAGGATATTGGTGTATTAATAAAACCCCTAACCAACATTAAACTTGCTCAACTAATCACACTTTAATAATCCTCTTGCGAGACGACCTGAGTAGGTACCTTCTTATTTCCATTATGAAATTTGAAAGTGACAAAATGGTTGTATCTTTGTTTGCAGGAAATTTCTCTTCACCGGGGTAAATCACAAATTTCTTTTTTACCTTCAAATCTTCACACGCAATATGAAAACCCTTTTCGAGCTTTGGTGTACGGCCAGCCTTGATTTCTATTGCCCAAAATTCACCTGATCCAAAATCCAGGAGTAAATCAATTTCAGCACCTGCGGAAGTTCTATAGAAGTAAGGATTAACCTCATACGGGAGTGTTGACATGATATTCTCAATAACAAACCCTTCCCAGGATTTGCCCAGTATAGGATGGCCTAGCAAGGTTTCATAATTGGGTATTCGCAAAAGGGAATGAACTATCCCACTGTCTCTGATATAAGTTCGGGGTGATTTAACGAGTCTTTTCTTAACATTCCCGTACCAAGGTTCAAGTCTGCGGACCAGTAACAAGTCAACCATAAGGTCCAGATATCTGCTAACCGTGATTCCCTTGACTCCCAAAGCGCTTGCCAGTTTTGAGGCGTTGAATAATTCTCCTTGTGAATGGGCTAACATCGTCCAAAAACGTAGGAGAGTAGTTGCCGGAATACGAGGCCCCATTTGAGGAATATCTCGTTCAAGGTATGTACGAATAAAATTTTGCCGCCAAGCATGGCTGACTTGATCACTTGTAGCTGCGAAGCTGTCTGGGAAACCACCACGCACCCACAATTTTATAAGTGATCTACCCTCTGGCTGTTCGATTTCAAAAGGATTAAGTCCCGCCAGTTCAGTATAGTGAATGCGACCTGCAAGACTCTCAGAACTCTGTTTGAGTAATTCACTTGATGCAGAACCCAAAACAAGAAAAAAACCATTGCCACTCCTTTCCCGTCTTCTGGTGTCAATTATACCCCGCAATGACATAAACAAATTTGGGTAGTGTTGAATTTCATCTAGAATTACCAGTTTATCTTTATGGAGCTGTAAATAATGGGCCGGGTCATTCAGTTTTTGAATGTCTTCTGGATTTTCAAGATCAAGATACATTGATGGTTGATATTTTGCGATTTCCAGGGCAAGAGTTGTCTTGCCGATTTGACGTGGTCCAAGAATGGCAACCGTAGAATTTTGGCTAAGGTTTCGTCTAATTGTTTGTTTGAGTTCTCTTATATACATCCATGTAATATTAATATTGTATCTTACATTTACAAGGTAAATTTACAATCTTGCGGTGAATATAAACCTAATCACCGCATATTTTGCAGCGAATTAACTTGTTTCTGTGGTGAACAACTCCTATATTTCCATTAAAATATGCGGTGATTAATATGTGGATTCATGAGCATCAAAATTGGCCAAATTTCACATGAGACTCCGATGTTATCCTATCCAAGCGTGCTGGCGTACGTATACTTGGCAAAATGGAAAGTCTCGGCTTTGAACTTAAGAGCGAGGCTAGTGTTATTTCTCACAATAAATCGTCACGTAACCCCGGGTTTTTATCACATTAATTCAACGCCGATGTGCTGATAAGTTGAATTCATTTGAGAATTATCCTCTTTCCTTTCCAAGCAGTCTCTTTTTCCAAGCAGCAAAGTCCCCGGAGAGAGCAGTCATCCTTTCTGTCACGAGGAGGGCACCCGGGTTTGTCTTCCCGGATGCCCATGTGGTATTGTGCCTATTACAACACAAAACACGATACCGGATGGAACAATGCACATCCACGACAAGACACACCTTTCCATCCGTGCTTACATGAAACAATCGGGGTGGCAGAATGCAAGGTTAAAAACCTGACCGACATCCCGTCGTCCAGAGTATGGCCGCAATAGGCACGCATGGGGGACATGGCCCTCAACATGGTCGGGCTTCTCCGAACGGAGCCGCGTTGACCCTTTGTGACCCTTCTGTCCACCGGGCTTGCGTCCCTTCACATGGGTGCGTTTCGGTGCCAGGGGTTTCGTCACCCCGTCACTTAACGGAGGCGAACTACTGTTGGTGCTGTTCAGGCCAAGACGACGTTCCAATTCGGAGATCAACGCCGCCTGCCTCGCTACGGTGCCCTCCAATTCCCGTATCCTCACATCCCTCGTAGGAAAAAAGGAAAACGTAACGTCATCGGTCTGGATCAAAAACCACTGCTACCAAATTATTTGCCTCAAGGGCATGTGTTGGACTTGCGGACTGTGCCGTCTTGTCATGGCCAACAGGACTTGACTTTCAGAATGTCAACAGGAACAATCCAATCCTTCAGATTATTGAAAATATTGAGCACCTGAATAGTTACGAATTTTTATATTCGCAGCAAATGGTTCGTATTTTCAATTGCAACCAAAGAACTTCTATACAAACTGAGTAATGAGTTGCAGGGATTTGGATAAACAAAATACGCGTTAGCATCATTGATTTCAGAAGACTGACTCCTCGGCTATTGGAATTGTTTGGAGAATTATATTACGCGACAATCTGCAAGCAAATCATGCCAAGCAACATGGAGTTGTTCAAGCACGCAGTTTTTGTAACTTCCTTAACAAAAAAGCACCACTTCTAGATTGATGGTACTTCAACTATATTCTAGATTGATTTATTTTACATTGCAGAATATCAAGTTCTCTTGTAACCATTTACCAAACCTTCTATTCGTACAACTTAAGGGGTTTCAATGAAAGAATTACACCACTTTATTAACGGCAAAAAAGTGCAAGGGCAGTCCGGTCACTTCGGCAATGTGTATAATCCTGCAACCGGTGAAATACAGGCCAAGGTTCCTTATGCTTCAATTGACGAAATGAATATGGCAGTTGTAGGTGCTGTCAAAGCACAGAAATCTTGGTCTTCAATCAATCCCCAAAAAAGAGGAAGGGTCATGATGGAGTTCGTAAGGCTGCTCCATCAAAACATGGAGCCTCTTGCCGAAGCACTTTCTCGAGAGCATGGCAAAACTATTCCTGACGCGAGGGGAGATATTCAACGCGGCTTGGAAGTAGTGGAGTTCTGCATCGGCGCCCCTCACCTTCTCAAAGGAGAATATACAGATAGTGCCGGGGGTGGGATTGATATGTATTCTATGCGGCAACCACTAGGTGTTGTCGCAGGCATAACTCCCTTCAATTTCCCTGCCATGATTCCGATGTGGAAATTTGCACCTGCCATAGCTTGTGGCAATGCTTTTATCCTGAAACCATCCGAAAGAGATCCATCAGTACCACTGATGCTGGCTGAATTAATGATTGAAGCTGGCCTCCCTGAAGGGGTATTACAGGTCGTGAATGGTGACAAGGTCGCAGTTGATACAATTCTTAATCATCCTGAAATAAAAGCCGTTGGATTCGTTGGTTCGACACCTATCGCAGAGTATATTTACACCAACGCAAGCAAATTTGGCAAACGAGTACAGTGCTTTGGTGGAGCTAAAAACCATATGATTGTCATGCCTGATGCGGATTTGGATCAAGCTGCTGATGCCTTGGTTGGATCTGGCTATGGCGCTGCTGGTGAAAGGTGTATGGCCATTTCTGTAGCTGTCCCTGTTGGTGAGAGCACTGCTGATAAGCTCATTGCAAAACTTATACCTAAAATCGAAACCTTGAAGGTTGGACCCTATACGGCTGGTGAGGATATGGATTTTGGACCGTTGGTTACCAAGGATGCCCAGCAAAGAGTTTTGGGTTTGGTACAATCAGGAATTGATCAGGGTGCTGACCTCGTCGTTGACGGCAGAGACTTCCAACTTCAAGGATATGAAGACGGTTTTTTTGTGGGGCCGCATTTATTTGACAGGGTTACACCAGATATGGACATTTACAAAGAGGAAATTTTTGGACCTGTATTATCATCTGTAAGAGCTCAAACCTACGAAGAGGCACTCAACCTGACCAAGCAGAACCCATACGGCAACGGCACTGCCATCTTTACCCGGGATGGTGACACCGCTCGTGATTTTGCACACAGTGTAAATATCGGGATGGTTGGAATCAATGTACCCATTCCCGTACCCCTCGCCTACCATACCTTTGGCGGTTGGAAAAAATCAGGTTTTGGGGATCTCAATCAGCATGGCCCAGACGCTTTTCGTTTCTACACAAGAACAAAAACGGTTACTTCCAGATGGCCTAGTGGGATTAAGGAAGGGGCAATTCTCAATTTTCCAACTATAAACTAGACTAGGTTATCACCAAAGTACGAGCATTTTCCCAATACTGTTATGGATTTCAATTTGACTGAAGAGCAGGAAGCTGTTTTTGAAATGGCTTATGGCTTAGGACAAAAACATATATCACCCCATGCCAAATCTTGGGAGGAACAGGGATCTATTCCGAAAGATCTGTGGAAAACCTTTGGTGAATATGGCCTGGGTGGAATAAATACCAGTATCGATTACGGAGGTTCAGGGTTATCGCGTGTGGACTCTGCACTGATTTTTGAAGCCCTCGCCATGGCATGTCCTTCGGTAGCCGCATTCCTATCAATCCATAATATGTGTGGGTGGATGATGGATACCTTTGGAAGCAATGAATTGAAAGAAAAATATCTTCAGAAGACAAACGATATGTCATGTATTATGTCATATTGTTTGACAGAGCCGGGATCGGGTTCGGATGCTTCTGCCCTAGCGACCAAGGCCGTTAAAATGAATGATTGTTGGGAATTAAATGGTACAAAATCATTTATTTCAGGTGGCGGATATTCAGATTCGTATGTGGTCATGTGTCGGACTGAGCAGGATGGTATTTCAGCCATTATCGTTGATGATCCATCCGAGGGGCTTTCTTTTGGTGGGCTTGAAGACAAGATGGGGTGGCGAGCACAGCCTACCAGACAAGTTCAAATGGATCATTGTCGGGTCCCATTGGAAAATTTTCTTGGCAAAGCAGGCAAGGGTTTTACTTATGCAATGTCGGGGTTGGATGGTGGCAGACTGAATATTGCTGCATGTTCACTTGGTGGAGCACAGCAGGCATTTGATCAAACCCTAACCTATATGCATGAAAGAAAAGCCTTTGGTAAAAGACTTGATGAGTTTCAAGCGTTGCAGTTTCGGGTCGCTGATATTGAAACGGACCTTCAGGTAGCCAGAAACTTCCTTCGTTTTGCTGCCTGGAAAATGGACGAAGGTCATTCAGACAAAACCAAATTTTGTGCCATGGCAAAAAGGTATGTAACAGATACCTGCTGGAAAGTAGCCAATGAATGTCTGCAACTTCATGGAGGGTATGGTTATCTTGCCGAATATGGTTTGGAAAAGATCGTACGAGACCTTCGAGTACATCAAATTCTTGAAGGCACCAATGAAATTATGAGATTGGTTATCTTTCGAGAATTGAATAAAGGCTAATCCTCGTGGATGATCTTATCATCAGGGAAATAGGTCAGGTTGGATGGATAACGTTAAATCGACCAAAATCTCTCAATGCCCTAACCCACGAAATGATCCTTGAAATCGAAAGAAATTTAGACCTGTGGCTTACCGATGAAGATATCAATGTTATCATTATTGATGCCAAAGGAGAAAAGGCCTTTTGTGCGGGTGGTGATATCACAGAAATGTATAAACGGGGGATGGCTGGTGATTTGGAATATGGCCGAAAATTCTGGCAAGACGAATATCGACTAAATGCGAAAATAAAATATTATCCAAAATCTATTGCCAGTTTTTTGAACGGTTATACCATGGGTGGTGGAGTTGGAATTGGTTGTCATGCCGAATTTCAAATTATCGGTAAAAACAGCAAAATTGCCATGCCGGAATGCAGCATCGGATTGATACCGGATGTTGGAGGTTCATCTATCCTATCAAATGCCAATTTTCATTTGGGTGAGTATTTTGGATTGACCGGTAAAACAATGAATCCCTATTGGGCAATGGTTACTGGTTTTGCCACCTATCATATTGATGAGAAACATTGGGATGATGTTAAAGCTGATATAATATCGAGTGGTCATCTGGAAGCGTTGGAAGAGTACACTACGCCACCGCAGAACCATCAAAAGCATTCTGCTGACCTCCAAGTGATAGACCAGATATTTGGGCAGGACACACTAGGCGAAATTGAACAGGCACTCCTTGAATTGGATACTGAATGGAGCACGGATGTAATTGCCAGTATACATCGAAATTCACCACTTTCAGTGGCTTGTACATTTGCGATGATCAGGGTGCAAAAAAGGCTCGGTTTATACAAAATTGAGGACTCATTGGAAATGGAATTCAGGTTTACTGCTCGCTCGGTTGAACATAGTGATTTTATTGAAGGCATCAGAGCACAAATTATCGACAAGGATTTCAAGCCCAAATGGAAGCATTCCTCATTTAAAGAGGTTGATGATCTGGAAGTTGCATTTATGCTCGGTGCTTTGCATGAATATTCACTGGATTTAGGAGACTGTCGATGAAAATTGGATTTATAGGTCTGGGAAACATGGGGTTTCCCATGGCACAACACCTCCTTGAAGCAGGTAAGGATGTCTATGGTTACGATGTAACTGAGAATTACCCAGATGGTGTCATCGCCTGTCCATCAGCTGCTGAAGCCGCTAAAGAAAGAGATATTGTCATTACAATGCTTCCAAGTGGCAAGATATTAAGCGAAGTCGCTGATCAGATCATTCCCAACATGCAAAAAGGTGCCTTATTTGCCGATTGTTCAACGGTAGAAGTTGATACAGCGATTGAAGTTTCCAGACAAGCCGGGCAACATGGTTTGGATTTTATTGACGCTCCTGTATCAGGGGGAAGTCTTGGTGCCAAAGCGGGAACGCTAACCTTTATGGCGGGAGGGGAAGAATCTGCCTTCTTGAAGGTTAAGCCACTCCTTGAAATAATGGGAGGCAAGATAATCCATTGTGGACCATCAGGAACGGGTCAGGCTGCAAAGATGTGCAACAATATGATTTTGGGCGCAACCATGATTGTAACTTGTGAAGCTTATGGGTTGGCTAAAAAGTTAAACCTTGATCATGAGGTTTTGTACAATGTTGTTTCACAATCTTCCGGTTATAGTTGGACAAATAATGCCTATTGCCCTCTTCCGGGAATTGGTCCCCAATCACCCGCTGACAATGATTACAAACCAGGGTTTTCAGCAGCATTGATGTTGAAGGATCTTCTTTTATCGCAACAAGCTTCGAAAGCAAATGGTTTTGATGCTCAGATGGGGGCCAAGGCGACAGAATATTACAAAAGATTTTGTGAAGAAGGTAATAGCAATCGTGATTTTTCAGCGGTTATATTAGCCTTATTGGAATAATGGAAATCTTGAAAATAAATGAAGTACTTTGATTTACCTAAATGGACCCGCGAAGCATCCCTTTGGGCCGAAGAGTATTTTTCTAAATTATCTGAGCAACCTGTTCGTTCGCAAGTAAAACCGGGTGATATTGCTGCGTTATTGCCTACAAATCCCCCTGAGAAACCAGAAGATATGGAAGATATCTTCAGGGATTTTAAGGAAATTATACCCAAGGGAATGACTCATTGGCAGCACCCTCGTTTTTTTGCCTATTTTGTCTCTAATGCCTCACCAGCATCCATTTTGGCTGAACAACTAGCGACTTACATGGCATCAAACTGTATGCTTTGGCAAACATCTCCGGCTGCTACAGAGTTAGAGGAGCGGATGATAATGTGGTTGGGGCAGGCCTTGGGCTTACCTTCAAAATATTCTGGTTTGATACAGGACACCGCATCTTCAGCAACCCTGACTGCGGTCCTGACCATGCGTGAAAAAGCCTTGGACTGGGAAGGTCTTGATAAAGGTTTGAAACACTCCCCTACATTGCGCATATATGCTTCGAGTGAGAATCATTCATCCATTGAAAAAGCTGTCAAACTTTCAGGGATAGGATACCAAAATCTTAGATTCCCCCGGACCCTGCCAAACAGGTCAATTGATGCTTTCAATCTGCGTGAAATGATTTTGGAAGATCTGGACCAAGGCTTTAAACCAGCAGGGCTTGTACTTTGTGTTGGGGGTACGGCTACGGGTGCAATTGATGAGCTGATAGAGCCACTTCAAATTGCCAAGGAGTTTAATCTTTATACTCATGTAGACGCAGCTTGGGCCGGTTCAGCAATGGTTTGTCCCGAATATAGATACCTCTGGAAAGGTGTTGAGGGAGCAGATTCAATTGTGGTTAATCCTCACAAATGGCTGGGTATGCAATTGGAATGCTCAATTCAATTCCTTGCCGAACCTCTTCTTCAATCCAAAACGGTAGGACTTCGACCCGATTATTTGAGGACAAAGGGTGAGGATCAAATTTCAAATCTAAGTGAAATGGCTATTACATTGGGTCGAAGGTTTCGGGCCTTGAAGGTGTGGTTCACAATCAGAGCCTATGGACTGTCAGGTTTAAGAGAGCTTATCCGGAACCATGTCAAATGGTGCAATGAACTCGAAAAGAAATTCTGTCTGGACCCCGAATTTGAGATTTCCTTCAGTTCACCCCTTGCTTTGTTTGGTTTTCGCTTTACACCTGAGGGATTCAATTCGGAAGAAATGACGATCAGGCTCTTTGAAAAAATCAATGATGACGGCAGAATTTATCTGACACAGACAAAAATTGATGGCAAGTCAACGATAAGGTTTACATGTGGTACCTATATAACAACGCGGGAGGATGTGTTAATTGCTTATGATGTTATTGCGGAATTGGGCAAGCAGATAAAAAATGAAACCTAAACCTTCTCCCAGCATAAGTTTCCAATTCCTGTGCTTTTATTGATAATTATGGATGATTGATGGACATAAAGGGAACTGTAACACTGGTCACAGGAGGTGCATCAGGGTTAGGAAAAGCAACAATTCGATATCTTTCTTCGAAAGGTGCCAACACTGTTATAGCTGATTTACCTTCTGAAAAAGCAAAGCAATTGGCCCAAGAAATTGGAAATACATTTATTCCGATGGATGTGACTTCAACGGAGGATATCAAGGATGGTTTGCAACAAATTGAACGAAGGCTGGGAAAAATTTCCGTTTGTGTCAATTGCGCTGGTATGGCACCCGCAGCAATGACCCTAGGCAAGGATGGCCCCCATGATTTTGAGGCCTACAAACAAACCCTGGATGTCAATTTGGCTGGTATGTTTAACGTCATACGACAAGTTTCAGCTCAGATGGCTGAAAACAAACCGAACTCTGAAGGAGAACGAGGCGTTATAATTAACACCTCTTCTATTGCTTCAACTGACGGCCAAAGAGGCCAGGTAGCCTATGCTTCCTCAAAGGCAGGTGTAGCTGGCATGACTCTTCCACTAGCCAGGGATTTAGGCCGGTTTGGCATAAGGGTATTGACGATTTGTCCAGGTGTATTCGATACACCCATGCTAAAGACCGTCAAAGAGGATGTTAGAGCGATACTTGCCAGGAGTGTTGTTTTTCCTCAGAGGTTGGGCCGGCCAGAAGAGTTCGCACATTTGGTTCGTTTCTTGATTGAATGTTCATATATTAATGGTGAAAATATCCGTTTGGATGGTGGATTGCGAATGGTTTAAGCGCCATGGATTGAAATTCAATTCGGTGATTTCACCCAATTTTTACAAGCAGAGAATGACAAATTTATGACTTTAATCCCAGAAATAGAGCAAATAACCGAAGAAATTACCGATAGAAGCGGTGCGTTTAGGTCTTCTTACCTTGCCAAAATTGATAGGATGGTTGAGAACAAACCAAACCGGGTGCACCTTTCGTGCGGTAATCAAGCCCATGCCTACGCGGCCATGGGAGAGTCAAAAGCCGCTTTGGCAGAGGGATGTACCGCAAATCTGGGTATCATTACGTCCTATAACGATATGCTTTCTGCCCACCAACCATTTGGTGAATTCCCAAAGATAATCAAACAGGCCGCCCATGGGGTTGGAGCAACCGCCCAGGTAGCTGGGGGTGTTCCTGCCATGTGTGATGGCGTAACCCAGGGACAACCGGGTATGGAATTATCTCTTTTTTCAAGGGATGTAATTGCTCTATCGACAGCTGTTGCTTTATCACACAATACTTTTGATGCCGTGGCATATTTGGGGGTCTGCGATAAAATTGTCCCTGGATTGGTAATTGCAGCAGCAACATTCGGGCATTTACCTGGTATCTTTATTCCAGCAGGCCCCATGACATCAGGGCTTTCAAACGATGAGAAAGCGATTAACCGACAAAAATATTCTAAGGGCGAAATATCCCGTGAGGACCTTCTTAAATCAGAAATGAAGGCTTATCACGGACCAGGTACCTGTACATTTTATGGTACAGCAAATTCCAATCAGATGTTGATGGAATTTATGGGATTGCATTTACCAGGATCTTCTTTTGTCAATCCCGGAACACCATTGCGTAAGGCCCTGACGGAAGAAGGGATAAAAAGGGTCTTGTCTCTGACATCTCTTGGTAATGAATTTACACCCGTCGGCCACATACTGAATGAAAAAGCATTCGTTAACGGTATTGTTGGATTGATGGCTACTGGGGGATCAACCAATCTGGTTATCCATCTGATAGCCATGGCCAAGGCGGCTGGAATTATAATTGAAAATGAGGACTTTGATAAAATTTCAGAACTGGTTCCCTTGATGGCCAGAGTTTACCCCAATGGTTTGGCAGATGTAAATCATTTTCAGGCTGCGGGCGGATTGAGTTTTATTATTGGGGAATTACTTGAAGCTGGTTTGCTCCATGATGACGTTAAAACAGTCAATGGCAGCAATTTGAGCAGTTATGTGACAGAACCCCTTTTGAAAGATGGCCAAATCAGTTGGAAAAAAGGTATTAAGTGCTCGCTGAACGAAAAAGTCCTGACGTCGACCAAACAACCATTCAGTAAGACTGGCGGGTTAAAATACCTCAAGGGCAATCTTGGCGAAGGAATAATGAAAATTTCTGCAGTCGATTCCAAATACCACCTGATTGAAGCACCAGCCTTGGTTTTTTCCAATCAGGATGACGTCAAGCAAGCTTTCAAGGAAGGTTTGCTTACTGAAGATGCTATAATCGTTGTAAGATTTCAGGGGCCAAAATCAAATGGGATGCCTGAGTTGCATTCTCTAACACCAATCTTATCTGTCCTTTTGGGGCGGGGACAAAAAATTGCCTTGCTTACCGATGGCAGGATGTCAGGTGCGTCTGGCAAGGTTCCATCCGTCATTCATACATCTCCTGAAGCTCTCGATAATGGCCCGATAGGAAAAATTAAGGGTGGTGATGTGATCCGTCTGGATGCAGTCACAGGGACCATGGATGTTCTCACTGAAGGATTCTCAGAAAGACCAAACCCCGAAATCAAACCTCCTCAAAGTGAGGGATTAGGGCGTGAATTATTCGCAGGTTTCCGAGAAAATACAAGCACGGCCTCAACCGGTGCTTCCTTTATTGTTTAGGGCGTAGTTATGACAGCAAAACTGAACAACAGCACCCAAATGGCAAACTTGGTTAACAACACAAAAATTATACCGATTATCCAAATTAATAATACGAGGCATTCAGTGCCTTTGGCGGAAACTTTGATGGATGAAGGTTTTAACGTAATTGAGGTCGTATTAAGAACACCCAATGCCCTGGAAGCCGTTCAAGAGATCACACAAAATACACCCTGTATAGTTGGTGCTGGAAGTATCGTTTCCATTGATGATGCCCTCAAGGCCAAGGAAGCAGGTGCATCTTTTGGCGTTTCTCCCGGTTCAACTCCTGAGTTGATAGATGCCTGCATTGAATTGAATTTGCCTTACCTTCCAGGTGCTGTTACAGCATCTGAAATGATGAAACTTGCTACCCAAGGAATAGCTCTGATGAAGTTTTTTCCTGCCGAACCTGCGGGGGGCATACCATATCTTAATTCCATTATGGGTCCCCTACCCCAATTGAGGTTTTGTCCAACCGGTGGGGTCAATGAAAAGAATTTTATCCATTATCTAAACCTTGATAATGTAGCTTGTGTTGGAGGTTCCTGGATTGCTCCTACAAATTTAATTGATACTGAAAATTGGGATGAGATTTCGGCTAGAGTGAAAAAAAGTAAAGCACTGCTCGCGGAAAATTAAGCTTTAGATTGATGTCACAAGCGGGCATTTCACTTTTATGTGTCTTTGCTTTATTTAAAAAATCCCCTTTGTAGATGTATGCTAGGGACTCTTGAGTTTTGATTTTTGGATACCTTACCGACCTCCAATAATTTATTTCTTTCCCTGGTAAGGAATAGTGGCTGATGCTTGTTTCATCATATGGTTCGTTTTTTGGATTTAACTTGGGAGACTTTCATGACTTTAGAGTTTCCCATGCTGGATTATTTCTGAATAAGGGAAATTAAATTGTTAGTTTTATGACGTTATTATGCGCTTTTTGAAACGCAGTTTGTTAGGGCTGTTTTTGCTCGGCACCAGTTTAGGATTACTTGCCGTTGCAGGTGATATGCTCTACACTTCAATTCAGGAGCGATTGTCAAAATCTCAACCTGATCGGCCACAACGTGAAAGGGCGTATGCAGCTACCGTGCTTGTGGCTGAGCGAACTGACATTCAACCGACCATCAGTACCTTTGGTGAAATTGTCAGCACCCATACGTTGGAGGTAAGGGCACCAATAGGAGGTACGATTGTCGACCTGTCTTCCAGTTTTGTTGAAGGTGGAAAGGTTGCCAAAGGTGATCAGATCCTGGAAATTGATCCCTCTGATGCTCAAACAGCTTTGGATTTGACCATCGCAGACATGAATGATGCCATGGTAGCTTTATCTGATGCACAAAGGTCACTCGAACTTGCTAATAATGATCTTGATAATGCTGAAATACAGGCAAACCTGAGACAAAGAGCATACGATCGAAATGTAACTCTACTTGATCGAGGAGTTGGAACAAGTACTGATCTTGATAATGCTGAAATTTCTCTCTCGACGGCACTCCAGGCAGTACTAACCAAAAAAAGGGGAGTTGCACAAGCTGAAACACGACTAGAGCAAGCCATGACGGCACTTGATCGTAGGCAGATAAGTGTTTCTGAAGCGGAACGCAAACTTTCCCAAACCAGATTATTTGCCGAATTTGATGGTATTTTCACTGACGTATCAGCTATTGAGGGTGGTTTGGTTACACCTAATGAACGCCTTGCTCGCCTCATTGATCCCGATGCACTTGAGGTTTCGTTCAGGGTATCGAACCTGCAATATTCTCATTTACTGGATGAAAATGGGTCATTGGTTGCTGCTGAGGTGGATATTGAACTTGCATTGGGAAACCAATCCTTGACAACCATAGGAACAATTATCAGAGAAAGTCCCGCGGTGGGTGAAGGTCAAACCGGACGTTTATTATTTGCACGAATTGCTGACAATGAAACAACTGTTCTAAGACCAGGTGATTTTGTGACGGTTTCTATACGCGAGCCAGAAATGCAAAATGTTTTTGTGTTACCGGCTACATCAGTTAATTCTGCTTCCGAAGTTCTTGCCGTCAATGATCAAGATCGACTTGAAGCCTTGCAAGTTAGAGTTCTAAGAACCCAAGGCGATGATATTATTGTCAGAAGTAGAAATCTTTTTGGTCGGAAAATAATAGCTGAAAGAACTCCCGTTTTGGGTGAGGGTATAAAAATACAGGCACGAATAGCATCGCAAGAAGGTGAAGATACTGTTTTTGAAGAACCATCCATGGTTGCTATTTCTGATAATGAAAGGGAAGCCCTTGTGCAAAGGGTGGAAGCAAATCAGTTTATACCTGCTGAGGTCAAACAAAGGATATTGAAGCAATTGCAAGAGGAAAAAGTTCCAAAAGACATGCTTGATAGGCTAAGGGGTGGATAATATTTTGCCTCCTTCATACAAAGGACTGAAAGCATCAGTATTGATGTATTTTACCCGCCACAAGACCGCGGCTAACCTTCTCCTGCTTGTCATGATTTTCAGTGGGGTTGTAGCATTCCCGCAGATGCGAGCACAATTTTTTCCTGATGTGGTCTTTGACAGTGTCTCAGTCTCAGTGCAATGGAATTCTGCTGGGGCTGAAGACATTGATGCCTCCATTGTTCAGCGTATGATACCTGTTCTGCAGGAAGTTGAAGGAATTACAGGTACCCTTGCAACTTCCATGGAAGGTCGAGCCAATATTGTCCTTGAGTTTGAACCAGATTGGGATATTGATCGAGCTGTAGACGAAATCGAAAGTGCCTTGGGTACCGTTAATGATTTACCTGAAGATGTTGAAACACCAACTGTGGTACGCAGAAGTTGGCGAGACAGGGTCACCGATGTAATTATACATGGTCCTGTTTCAGTAGATCTTTTGAGTCGTTTGGCTGACGAATTTGTATTTAAGCTTTTTGAAGATGGCGTCTCAAAGGTAAATATCCGTGGAGTTGAAGCTCCACGAACAATTGTAACTGTACCTGAAGCAGGTTTGGTAAGACATAATGTTACCTTATCTGAAATTGCATCCGCCATTGGTGAGGAGGCAAATACCAAACCGACGGGTGAAGTCGGAGGATCATCTCGTGTAAGAACAGGAATTGAGAAGCGAACCCCAGAGGAAATAACCCAGATATTTGTACGAACATATCCTGATGGGTCCAAATTGCTTGTCGGTGATTTGGCTAGGGTAACGATTGAAGGGGTAGATCGGAAGAGAGCATACTTTGTAGGGGATGAGCCGGCTGTTTCTATCAATGTAGAGCGTTCGGGTGACGGTGATGCAATTGAACTTCAGCAAAAAGTTGAAGCAATAGCTGAAGAGATCCGTTTATCCCTCCCTCAAGGAGTAGAAATAAATCTGATCCGTACCAGAGCGGAAGCAATTACAAATCGCCTGAATCTGCTTTATAAAAATGGCTTGATTGGGCTTGGTCTGGTTGTGGTAGCACTATTTCTATTTCTGAATGCCCGAACCGCATTTTGGGTCGCAGCCGGAGTTCCAACAGCCATGTTTGCAGCCATTGCATTGATGTATGTTTTTGGTTTTACCCTAAACATGATTTCAATGTTTGCACTAATAATTACCCTGGGATTGGTGGTTGACGATGCCATAGTTGTTGGGGAGCATGCAGACTTCAGATTCAGACGGCTGGGCGAATCACCACTGGAGGCAGCAGAAAATGCTGCAATCATTATGGCTGCCCCAGTATTTGCAGCCAGCGTTACGACGATTATTGCCTTCTTTGGAATAATCACGATTGGAGGTAGGTTTGGATCTCTACTAATAGATTTACCTTTTACCGTTATCGTGGTCTTGGCAGCCTCACTGCTTGAGTGCTTTCTAGTACTTCCCCATCATATGAAAAATGCCCTTTCTCATTCACAGCAGAATAAATGGTACGACATGCCAAGCCGTTTTGTTGATAGAATTTTTCAATGGCTTCAAAGAACTGTGATAAGGCCCTTTATTACTGCCGTTGTTTACGGTCGTTACGTGGTGATTGCCACAGCAGTTCTTATTTTGGCCTGGCAATTGACCCTTTTTCTAGATGGCAAGGTTAACTGGCGATTTTTCAATGCTCCTGAATTGGGTTCTGTCAGTGGTAATTTTGCCATGACACCAGGCGCAAGCAGATCTGATTCCACTGACATGATGAAAGAATTGCAAAGGGCTGCTGAAGCAGTGGGTAAAAAATTTGAAGATGAACATGGCCAAAACCCCATAACCTTTGCCATTGCTGAAGTTGGGGGATCAACTGGGCGAGGATTATTCAGTGCGGACAGCAAAGACGGCGATCTTCTTGGATCGATAGCTATCGAATTGATTGATGCAGACCTCCGTCCCTATTCATCTTTTTCGTTTGTCGCCGAACTTCAGGATGAAGTTAGAAGGCATCCTTTATTGGAAACGTTGTCCTTTCGTGGTGGGCGCCGAGGACCAGGTGGTGATGCACTTGATGTCAAATTGTTTGGTAACAACATTTTTGTACTGAAGGACGCTGCGGAGAAATTAAAATCCGAGGTGAGTACATTTGCCATTGTTTCAGCAGTCGAAGATGATTTGGCTTATGACAAGGAGGAGTTGGTCCTAACCCTTACAGCTCAGGGTGAGGCTCTTGGATTTACCATTGATGGGTTGGCTAGAATATTGCGTGACCGCTTGAGTGGAATAACGGCAGCGACATTTCCAGTGGGAACCAGATCAGGAGAAATATTTGTTCAATTGCCGGATGATGAAATGACGGCTGATTATCTTGAAGGGACCATGATCAGGTCACCTGATAATAATTATATTTTGTTGTCGGATATAGTTCGGATTAACAGCAACATAGGTTTTTCAACAATCCGCCGTGATAATGGTGTCAGAGTCGTTTCAGTCACCGGTGATATTTCTGAGGATGACCCGAATCAGGCTACGGAATTTGTACAAATTCTAAAGACTGAAATCCTGCCTCAGTTAGAGAGAGAATATGGCATTTCCTTTGTCCTTTCGGGCCTAGCCGAGCAAGAACAGGAATTCCTTAATGATGCCCGGCTTGGGTTTTCGCTTGTTATGCTGGGTATTTTCCTGACCCTCGTTTGGGTTTTATCAAGTTGGACAAAACCACTGATTGTTCTCATTACTATTCCTTTTGGTTTAGTCGGTGCCATTTGGGGACATTACCTGTGGAATATTCCCTTGTCTATGTTTTCTGTCATTGGCCTCGTTGGTATGAGTGGAATTATTATCAATGATTCGATTGTGTTAATATCTACTATAAATTTATATTCACGTACTCGCAGTATATTCAGTTCAATTGTTGATGCTACTTGTGATCGTTTCCGGCCTGTCATGCTCACCACCATGACCACAATTCTTGGGCTGTTGCCCCTTCTTTATGAGACATCCCAGCAAGCGAGTTTTCTTAAACCCACGGTAATCACCTTGACCTATGGTCTTGGTTTCGGTTTCTTTCTGGTCCTTCTTTTGATTCCAGCCTTACTTCAGGTTCACACAGATATGAGCCGCCTGTTTGTTGCCCTAAGGAGAAGTCTAACAACAGGCAGGCGTAATCAGGCCATTCGTATTGGAGTAGGAATTTCGGTCATGATGGCGATCCTTCTCTTTGTTGCAACCATAGGAGTTACGATCGTTAATGGAAACACACCTTTATTGGCAATTATGCCAACTTTTCTGATAGAGCTGCTTTTTGTATCACCCCAACTTTTGGCGTATTTTATGTTCGTGATTGGTATGGCTTTGATTTGCCTAACCACCTTTCTCCTTGCCATGTATTTGAAGCGAAGATCTCAGCAAATCTAGATGTTTTCTGTGAATCAATTTATTTGATTGCAGATTTATTGTTCCGTGATAAAACTTCGAGGTGTCAGGAATGTCTTCAAATGCTTCAATAAAGCTAACTCCCTGCGTACCTTCTGAAACACTTGTACAGTTAGGAGATCATTGCTTATTCGTTCCAGTTATCATATTTACCAGCGCCACATCAGCCCTGCCCCAGCACTCTTCTTTTCATCCTCGGCCACCGGGTCAGCCCAGACATCAACACTCATGTTTTCGGCATGCGGTGTATCCGGCTCTATTCGATAGCCCACACGTGCTTCATCCACGTCATCGGAGGTGCCACTCACCCCTCCATAGGACGATCCCACCATGCCTCCGCCCTGACTGACACCACAGGCCACTTCGGAACGCCACCTTGTCTCTCCATTGGTTTCAATCGGTTCCGGATAGGTCTCCGGTCCAAGCAGGGCGTCCTCACCACTGATGCCCTTCCCAAGATCAGACTCGAACGTGGCCGAAAACCCTTCCTTCGTGTCCGGTCGTGGGTCCCACGACACACCAAAGGTCACTCCCCAATCCCGGAAAGCACCCTCTTCATGCACCGCAAGGGTGCGCCCTTCAACGCTGAGCACAAGATGGCTGTCAGGATCACGCCAGGTCACCCCACCGTCAATCTCCAGACCGAAACCGGTTTCGGCATCCCCCCGTCATACCTTATCCCCACACCGGCATGGGGCGACACCAATCCCTTCAGAGCCAGGGTCTCCGGCCAGGTGTGGCATCCACACCCAGACGCACCCGGGTGGTCGTCCCCACAACCGTGATCGCAACATCACTCGTCCGGGTGACCGCAACCGCGGCACGCCCCTCAGCACCAGGATGCGGTTGAATGCCGGCAACCGAGGTTCTGTGGCCCGCCGGTTGGGTGAAGGACACCGTCATCACATCCTCTTCATCACAGAGAATGCCGTAATGCCGAATACGCGGATCAAAGGCCGGACGAAGGGTCGGAACTTTCCCCTTCGGACGAGCCCGATCACTGTCCAGGACCACCTTGAGATCACGCAACAGGGGCCCAAGCACCGGATGGGGACTAAAGGCTGTGATCAATTGGTCAGCCCGATGACGGTCCGCATAGGTCAGACGGGCCCGCACATAATGCCCCACATCCGCAGCGGTGGGAATGTACCGGGAAGACCTTGTGGTGGTGATGGGCCGCCACACACCGGGAGCAACCCATCTCTGCCACTCCACACGAGCAAGGGAAGCCGGCGACAACAGATCGGGATCCGTAACAACAATCTCCAGGGGCTCCCCCACACGAGGACGGTGGGGCACAACCCGGGCGTGTCCAGGCTCATCACGGTCGGCAACGTCTACGGTTACAGCACGAACCTTGTTTTCGGTGCCGGTGGCCTGAAGAACCAGCTCGTAGCTGTTATCCCGGGCGTGTCCAGGGGCGTTTCAAAATCAGGCGGCGTGACAAACCGCACGGCCCCAGCCTCCACCTTGAAGTGACCCGCATCGGGCCCGGCCAGGCGCCACGCGTCATGGGAAAGGGTCAAGACCCGTGTGTACGCCCCTTCAATATGGACAATCGGTTGGGGGGATGTGCTGGCTTCCGTAGCCTTGAGTGAGGAAGCTGGCCCCACGGCAAGAACAAGGGCAAGGAGGGTTGGACAGAGAAAGAGACCGGCGGACACGCCCGCCTTCAGGCGCCCGGAATCGCTTGCGGGAGAACACTCTCCGCTCATTCCGTGGGCACCATCGTCTGTTGTGCCTTGGCACCCCAGATCGCCAAGGACGGCAGAATCACGGGGATATCCCCTGTCGGCAAAAAGCCTTGTGCGGGGTGTGGAAAACGGGAACGTATGTGGGGCTGAAACCCCCTTGTCAGTGGGAGATGAAGGCTGATATTGAGGGGGGGGGGGGGGGTAGAGTAAACAAAAGAGAAACAACCTTCGCCGTCCCCAATATATCATTCAATCGTTGCATGCACACTCCTGCTCAATCCTCATTCACAACAACGGTTGGCCAGGTCGCATCGCCTTGAACCTTCCGGGCGCCACAAGACCCAACAAAAAAACACCCACATGATGAAATGGGGCAACCCACACAACATTTAACCATCAAACACGGACTGTCAACCAAAACTTTCAACCCGTGTAACTAGAGCGGCATCTCGTGAATGCAACCCCTTTGAAGGCGATTTTATGGTGCCGCAAAGCGGTATATTTAAATTGGTATTGACATCTGCATTGTCCTTTGCCGCGACCCATAGCCTAGTTGGAATCAACCGCGCGATGTAGCATCAGGTGCACTAACCTTAAGGGTTCTAGGCTTGTCCGATTTTCCATCTGATTGGCCTGGGCCGTTTGCTCTACCTGATGACAAGCACAGGCCCGGCCTCCTGGATAATGTATCGCTTGCTCAACAAAAGTTTGACCTAGCAGGAAGCACTTTCAGCAAATGGATACAGACAAAGCAAGGAAAGAATGATGATGCCGAATCTCTTTCGGAATGTTAGCGTCTTAATCATGTCAATGCCTTAATATTAAGGCCATTTACAGGATAATCGAATGGGGTTGTATTAAAGCTGGCAATACCCGACAACAGATTAAAAACTGACTAGAATGAGGATTTAACCTCTCGAGTTTTGGCTTTTAATTTAAGTCTTTCGTTCATTTTTTTATCTGCTTCAATGGTTCCGTCATGGAATGTGCCGAACCACTTGTCAAAGGGAAAAATCCCATCGGAGTAATTGACTTCAAAATACTTGTGATGTAGATAATGGGCAAAACAATGGGTATCAATTGCCCCTTTTCCTTCAATTACTATTTTGTCGAAACCAGTATGATCCGGGCCTGGTGAAAGGGCCGCATGAAAAAGTTGATTTAGGACATGTATTGGATGTGATGGAATAATCCAATGAATAAGAATACTGGAGAAGTAAATCAGATGTTCGACTGGATGCATGGACAAACCTGACCATGGTCCTGGATTTGAATTTGCATGATGAACCTTGTGCACCGTTCGGTATAATGGAGGCCAATGAATTAAGCGGTGAATACAATAAAAATGAAATTCTCTTGTCATGGGTATCACAAGCAACATACCAACGAAAAGATAGGGATTTTCTTTAATACTCAAATAGGGAATATAACCATTGGCCATCATCCATAAGGTTAAGATTTCATAGCCGGACCATATCGGCAAACCACTGGCAAAGCACCAGGTTAGATTATCTTTTATCTGACTTCGAAATAAAAACGACGACCCGTCTGTCTCTTGCCAGGATGGGTTATATTTAAATTCCTTCCCTTGCCTTTTCTTGACATAAAGATGGAAATGGAAAGCACCAAACCAGACTATCATCAAACCGGCATTCCTAAGTACAATCTGTATAACCCAGCCAAGTTCGAAGGTTGTTAAGGTCTCAAGGGGTGGTGTGAGGATAAACCAAACAACCAAACTGATTAGAAAATAGAGGATGTTCCAAGGAAAAAGATACCCCGGATAGCCAAATACCCATTTGATCAACTTGACCGGTTTAACAGGCCAAGTGAACAGAGGGGCATAAACTACTTTTTCGAAGGGTCGCCAGTGTCCTCTGCGGTCTCGTTGACCAAAATCCTCTTCCGAAATCTCAAAATTCTTCATAGAAAAAGATCATATAACAAATCAATTTAAATTTATCCTAGAAACATAGCAAATTGCTAATAATGGAAAAATATTTATTTTGGGAGGTGGAAACAAACAATAGGTTTTCATTTTATCCTGTGCAAAAATTCAAATGTAAGTGGAGGTGTTTTGGTTTTGAACCCTGATGAACAGTTGACTGAAAGTAATCGATTAGGGAACTGTACGCGAAGGAAAGTATTAGGAGATGACCATGTTGATAAAGCAACCAAGTTAACAACTGCATTTGATGCTCCCTTTCAGGAATTGATCACGAGTGCAGCTTGGGAGCAAGTCTGGTCTCGCCCCCAAATAACTCTTCGGGAAAGGTCCATGCTTACCTTGGCACTGCTTGCATCCCAAGGACATGAAGAAGAATTTGCCATGCATTTGAAAGCCACATCAAATACTGGTGCTACGGTCGAAGATGTATCTGAGGTTCTCCTTCATGTTGCTATTTATGCGGGCGTTCCAGCTGCCAATACAGCCTATAAAATTGCCAAAAAGACATTCAAAGAGATGGCAAAGGAGGTGTAAACGTGTCCAAATCACCCCCTCAGGGAGGTTTCTTTCCAAGAAATTTCAAGACTCACCCCCCTGCCCTTACTCCTGCCTATAAAAGTAGCGTTGCAAGGTCACCCAAATTGGCTCTAATATCCATCGGCAACGGGTTATCAGAAACCACAGGTCCAGTATTTGGTCATGAAGAGTTGGGTCCTACCGATAATGACCTTATAGCAAATTACTCGGCAGAAGGAAAATCACCAATAGGTGAGCGTATAATAGTCTATGGTAAACTGCGTGACGAAAGAGGTAAGGGTATCGAAGGAGTTCTGATAGAGGTTTGGCAAGCCAACTCGGCAGGCCGCTATCGTCATCCCAATGATAAGTATATAGGACCACTGGACCCCAATTTTGGTGGATGTGGGCGTACGATTACCGGCCAAGACGGCTATTATGAATTTCGGACGATAAAGCCTGGGCCCTATCCTTGGCCGAATGGAATTAATGATTGGCGACCCTCACATATACATTTCTCGCTATTTGGATCAGGTTTTGCCCAAAGACTAATCACCCAAATGTACTTCGAAGGTGATCCCTTGATAAAAATATGTCCGATTGTGAATACCATACCTGACCAGAAATCAATTGCGTTGTTGATTGCCCGCATGGATATGGCCAATACCATACCCATGGATGCCCGTGCCTATGAATTCAATATCGCCCTTCGAGGGCGTAGATCCACCTTCTTTGAAAATCGTCCAGAAGGAAACTAAATGCCTTTATCACCACAAATCCTGCAGGAATGCCCATCACAAACGGCCGGACCGTATGTCCATATTGGGTGTATTCCACAAGCTGCTGGTCTGGAGTGTATCTATGGTGGCAGGCACCTTGGCTCAGAAATGATCAATTCCAAAACCAAGGGCACTAGGATTTTCATCGTTGGTAAAATCTACGATGGGACCGGAACACCCATCAAGGATGGCATCATTGAAATTTGGCAGGCTGATGCCCAAGGCTTATTCTGCAGCCCTGAAGAAAAACGGGGTAAATCGGATCCAAACTTTCGGGGGTGGGGAAGACAGCCTACAGACAGAATTACAGGTGCATTTCAGTTTGAAACAATCAAACCTGGTCAAGTACCATATATGAATATGGATCAATTACAGGCCCCCTATCTGGCAATCTGGGTTGCCGCAAGGGGCATTAACCTGGGTCTCCACACCAGGATGTATTTTCCCGATGAGGGAGATGCCAATGCCAAAGACCCACTATTAAACCGTCTTGAGCACCAAAATCGCGTACATACACTTATCGCCAAGCCCTTGGATGAAGGTAAATACCAATTTGATATCGTTCTTCAGGGTAACAATGAAACAGTGTTTTTTGACGTTTAATCTATTGAAACTAAAATGACAAAATTCCAGCCCCTATCAACCGCAATAAACGAAAACCTTGAATCAGGTTCCTTTGTTGCCTTCGAAGGCTTTACTCATCTTATTCCCTACGCAGCAGCACATGAAACAATCAGAAGTGGAGTAAAAGATCTTACACTTGCTCGAATGACACCTGATGTAATTTATGACCAGATGATCGGTATGGGAATAGTCAAAAAATTGATCTTCTCTTATGCCGGTAATCCTGGAGTTGGTTTGCTAAGACGCTTACGAGATGCCGTCGAAAATGACTGGCCCAAACCTCTTGAAATCGAGGAACATTCACACGCCGCCATGGCTAACTCCTATGAAGCAGGTGCATCGAATTTACCAATGGCTATTTTAAGGGGGTATCAAGGGGCTGATTTGATCAATGTTAATCCAAGGATTAAAACTATTGAGTGCCCGTTTAGTGGGGAATACTTAGCCGCAGTCCCTGCCCTGAAGCCAGATGTTTCCATCATTCATGCTCAAAAAGCAGACATCAACGGCAATGTATTGGTTGAAGGAATTATCGGTGTTCAAAAGCAAGCGGCTTTGGCAGCTGACAAGGCCCTAGTAACTGTTGAAGAAGTTGTATTGGATTTAGGTTCACACCCCAATGCGTGTGTTATCCCTTCCTGGGCTATTTCTTCGATTTCGGTTGTACCAGGGGGTGCCCATCCTTCCTATGCGCAGGGATATTATGAGAGGGACAATTCGACCTATTTGGAATGGGATAAAATCTCAAGTGACCGCAATGCCTTTAGTGAATGGATGCAAACCAATGTGCTTGACCAGAGTCCAGAAATATTTGCTGAACGAGTAAAACATCTGAGGGAATAAAATGACATATTCGCCCTATGAAATAATGGTTGTTTCAGCGGCCAGGTTTCTGAAGAACGATGATGTATGCTTTGTGGGAATCGGCGCCCCATCAGCGGCCTGCAATCTGGCCAAATTAACCAGTGCACCGAATATAACACTAATCTATGAATCTGGCACAATTAATACAGCACCAAAGGTTCTTCCCCTATCCATAGGTGATGGCGAACTTTGCAGTACGGCCCTGACTACTGTTTCGGGTGTGGAAATGTTTAACTATTGGCTCCAGGGTGGTCGTATTACTGTTGGCTTTCTTGGGGCCGCACAATTGGATCGATTTGGTAATATCAACACCACGGTAATTGGCAATTACAACAAGCCAAAAGTCAGGTTGCCCGGTGGTGGCGGAGCGCCAGAAATTGCTTCGCATTCCAAACAGGTTTATATCATTATGAAACAATCACCCCGAAGTTTTGTCAGCAAGATTGATTTCTTCACCTCTTATGGCTTTGGCAAGGGTGGTTCGGAAAGAATTGACAAGGGAATAACAACCAAGGGGCCACAATTGCTCATTACAGATAAGGCCATTTGGAAACCAACCCCCCAATCAAACGAATTACAGGTTGTCGCTTTATATCCCGGGGTAACCAGGGAAGAAATGCAGGATACCGTCGGTTGGCCCATAAAATATGCCAAAAATCTTGAAGAATATGTTCCACCCAGCAAGCATGAGCTTGAAGTTTTACGAGATTTGCAGGAACGAACCAAATTGGCTCATGGCAAAAAAGAAAGTAACTGATAGTGACAGAAGTATTTATTTGTTCCTATCACCGAACCCCAATAGGAAGGTTTGGTGGCACCTTATCTTCAATTCGTCCTGATGATCTATGTTCTTTAACGCTCAAGGAAATACTTGACAGAAACCCGGATTTGGATCCCTCACAGGTTGATGAAGTCGTTATCGGATGTGCCAATCAGGCTGGTGAAGATAATCGTAATGTTGCCCGAATGGCTTTGCTCCTTGCAGGTTATCCTCATACGGTTCCAGGTTGTACCATAAATCGACTGTGTGGCTCAGGCATGGATGCGGTTCTGGTTGCTACCAGACAAATCAAGGCAGGCGAAGCCAAAGTGGTTGTAGCCGGAGGTACAGAGAGCATGTCGCGGGCACCCTTCGTCATACCCAAAGCTGCCCAAGCCTTTTCACGCCAAGCAGAAATTTGTGATACAACAATCGGTTGGAGGTTTGTAAACCCAGTTATGGAGAAACTTTATGGGACCGACTCAATGCCCGAAACAGCCGAGAATGTGGCAGAGGATTTTGGGATCGCCAGAATAGATCAGGATAAATTTGCCCTTTGGTCTCAACAAAAAGCAGCCCAGGCAAAAACAAAAAGCTATCTTGAGGGTGAGATAATGCCAGTTTCTGTCCCGCAAAGAAAAGGTGAGGCTATCCTTGTCGAGACTGATGAACATCCAAGGCAGACATCTCTGGAGAAGTTATCTGCCCTCCCCACTCCATTTCGTGGTAACGGATCAGTAACCGCAGGTAATTCTTCAGGTATCAATGATGGGGCAGCGGCTCTGTTACTTGCCTCAGAAGAAGCCCTGAAAAAGTTTAATCTTAACCCTATTGCACGTATCATTGGCGGTTCCACAATTGGGGTTGAACCTCGTGTAATGGGAATCGGTCCGGCCTACGCCATTGAAAAACTTTGCCAACAAAAGAATATCAAACTTGATAAGGTTGATGTGATTGAGATCAACGAGGCCTTTGCAAGCCAAAGCCTGGCCACAACGAGGTACCTGAACTTGGAGGATAATGACCCAAGGGTCAATCCCAATGGTGGGGCTATAGCATATGGGCATCCTTTAGGTATGTCAGGTGCCAGAATAACTGGTATCGCTGCCTTGGAAATGTTTCATCACAACAAAAAAAGGGCTGTGGCGGCAATGTGTATTGGAGTTGGTCAGGGCATATCTATCGCTTTGAAAGCAGTCTAATGGTCCTTAATCCCTATAATCAAGGCGTATTTAAGTCGCTTCTGGGAGAACCTGAAGTCGAGGAACTGTTTTCTACCGAGCGAATGCTAGCCAATTTCAATGCCTTTGAAGTCGCTCTTACCAAGGGACTGTTTCAATCAGGTCATATAACCAGAGAAAGCCAGAATCATATTGTTACAACTATTGGAAACTTTGAACCTGATTTGGTACGTCTTACCATTGATGCGCAAAAGGATGGTATGCCTGTACCGGGGTATGTTCGCCAGTTGAGGGAAAGGCTTAATAATACTTTTGCCAAGGATTTCCATTATGGAACCACTAGCCAGGATTTAATTGATACATCCTTGGTAATGGTTCTGATTGATTTGACAAGGATTTATCGTACAGCATTGGATCATATCCTTTCTTCACTCACGGAGCTGGAAAAGCAATTTGGTCAAAGACCTTTACAAGGATTTACTCGTATGCAACCGGCCAAAATGATTTCGGTTGGAGACAGACTTAGGGCCTGGCAAGAACCATTGTCAAATTCGCGTTCAAATCTCCTTTATATAGATAAGAACAGCCGACTACTACAATTGGCAGGACCGGTTGGAAACAGGGATGAATGGGGTGACAAAGCTCCCAAAATTGCGAAACTGGTTGCTAGCGATCTTGGTTTAAAAGTCTCAAAACAAGGTTGGCACACTGACCGAACGCTGTTTTGCACCTACTCTGATTGGTGCAGTAACGTGGTTGGAATTCTAGCTAAAATTGGTAAAGACCTGTCGTTGATGGCTCAAATGAGCCAGATTGAATTCACCGGAGGTGGAACATCATCCGCGATGCCACATAAAGCAAATCCGATTGAGCCGGAGATTCTGGTGGCATTTGGACATTATGTACCCCAACTTACAGCCTGTATGCATCAGGCTCTCATGCACGAGCAAGAACGATCAGGCTCAATGTGGACCCTAGAGTGGCTTGTCTTCCCTCAAATTTGCACCCTAACTTCGAAAAGCATGAAGATTGCAGGTGATTTCCTCAATAGAATTTCCAGTGTGAAATAAACCCAAATCAATCATCAACTTTGACCCCGGTATAAAAATATTTGAGCGCTTGCGTTTTTACTGATTGAATTGTTCAATATAACAATTTTTTGTGATTTTATATCTTAGTTTGCTGTTATAGTTGAACCAGCAAATTAAGGCGAGATTGATACCAGTTTGCCTTTTTGTTATAAAAGTTTTTGTGAATTATCATATTTCCTGCACGAATAAGCACTTCTGAATCGTTTCAGGAATCAGGTACTCAACTCTGTTCTGACGAGAAGAATCCGTAATTTATTGAGGATTTTTTCACGGTAAGCCTGAGGTAACTTGTCTTTGTAATTTAACTATGGATCCGAGGAGGAACTTATGACAAAATTTAACCGTCGACAATCTCTATTTATTCTTGGTGGAGGGCTTGCTGCAAGTGCACTTGCGGCTCCAGCGATTGCCCAAAATCGTTCGATAAAGGTAGGCGCACTTCGTTTTACGTCTCACTCAGCCAGTTTCATTGCCCTTGAACGTGGCTATTTTGCCGATGCTGGCCTGAACGTAGAATTGGAATTTTTTCAGGCCGCTCAACCGATGGCAGTTGCCATTGCGTCTGGTGATGTAGATTATGCCGTTACGGCTATTTCAGGTGGTTTGATTAGCTTGGCGGACAAGGGGGCTATCAAGGTAATTGGTGGTGCCTTGAAAGAAGAAGCTGGTATCGATGGGCAACAAATTTTGGCCTCCGATGCAGCATTCCAAGCCGGCCTTACCGACCCGGCAATGCTTGACGGAAAAACTTTTGCCGTCACTCAATCTGGTTCTTCCTTCCACTATATGGGGTCACAGATTGCGATGGCCGAAGGAATCGATTTGACCTTCAAACCATTACAGAAGGTAGGAGCAATTATTGGTGCCATGCGATCCGGTCAAGTTGATGCATGGAGTATCGTACCCCACATTGCAAAACCTCTCGCAGGTTCAGGTGCTGTACATATTATCGGGACTATTCAGGAATATATTCCCAATTATCAAATCACCACGGCTTTTACATCTGCCAACAACGCTTCTGACGAACGTAGTCAAACCGAAGATTTCCTGACGGCATTTTCAAAAGGTATTGATGATTACAACAGTACAATGATTGACATGGCCGGAGGGGATGCAGGTGTTGACGAGATGGTTGATCTCATCCACAAATATGTTTATACGGATCGTCCTCGTGATAAGGCAGCACCATCCATTATCAATGGTACAATGCGACTGAGCCCGAAGGCTGCTCTTGATGTATCGTCGGTCCAAAATCAGTTGTCCTGGTTCCAATCAGAAGGATTGGTTGATGAGTCCATAACCTTGGACACACTCGTTGACAGCTCTTATGTTGAACAAATAGGTGCCTGATTGAATTCATAAACACATTTTCCCTGGCTTCAGGTAACTTTCAGTAGGAGGAAAAGTTGGATATTCGAATGAATTCGGTATGCCACTTTTATGGGGCCACGGAAGTTTTACGGGATATATCGGTTGAAATACCAAATGGTCGTATTGTTTGTCTCGTAGGACCATCGGGTTGTGGCAAATCCACTATTTTAAGATTTCTTGGGGGCCTTGAACTTCCCACAAAAGGTGAGATTATGCAATTGGGAGATCCCCCGGAGGGTTCCCTAAACCCGTTAACTTATGTTTTTCAGGATTTTGCATTGTTGCCCTGGCGTACAGTCAGGGGGAATATTTCCCTGGTTTTGGAGGATCATAATATACGTGGCGAGAAAGCAGAAGCCATAATTGATGATGTCCTTGAGCGAACGAAATTGTTAGATTTCAAAAATGCCCTGCCCAAGCAATTATCTGGAGGGATGAAGCAGCGTGTTGCCATAGCGCGTGCTCTTGCTGTCAAACCTGCAGTTATGCTTATGGATGAACCACTTTCGGCACTCGATTCGCAGACACGGGAGTTGCTCATGGAAGATTTGGTAAGCCTGTGGACACGACAGCCCTTTACAGCTGTTTATGTAACACATAACCTTGCCGAAGCTGTTCGTCTCGGACATAAAGTTGTGGTCCTCTCGCGTCGACCGGGGCAGGTACGTGATATTGTCGAAATTGAAACACCACTTGCCGAACGCAAGACTGGTCATGCCGAGATGGAAAAAGTACAAGATAAACTATGGGACTTGATGCGTGATGAAGCGCGTGCAGCTGATGAGGAGTTGGTTAATGTCTGATATTAGTGCAGTATCGCCAGGACTTCGCCCGGTTACATATCGCGGTGGTGGTTTTGTACCAAGCCCCCGCAGATGGGTTGGTTTCATGGTCTTTGTGTTACTTATTTTGCTGGCGGAATGGGGCACCCGAACTGGGTGGATTTCTCAGCTTACCCTGCCAAAACCATCTGACGTTTTGGTAACATTCCAGAGCCTTTACGATTCGGGTCTCTTATTCAAACATCTGGGGCCTTCCCTTGGGCGTCTGTTTATGGGTGCCTTAATTGGTGTTTCTGCCGGAGTTTCTGTTGGTGTTCTCATAGGACTTTTTACCTATATCAGATCGGGCATGGTCCCCCTAGTTGCAGCCATTTTCCCCATTCCCAAAATTGCTCTCTTGCCGTTGTTCGTAATCTGGTTTGGGATCGGTGAGGGATCCAAATATGCTCTCATTGCTTTTGGAACCTTTACCCCAACAGTTGTAGCAACTTATGGGGCAGTTGATAATGTTGATCGTACATTGATCCGTATGGGGCAGAGTTTTGGTCTTACCTGGTTTTCAATTGTACGCAAGATTGTGCTCCCCGGAGCAATGCCAGGGATACTGTCTGGACTTCGTATAAGCCTTGCGATTGCCATTATCCTTTTAGTTGCTGCTGAGATGTTGGGAGCCGAATATGGTATTGGGGCCTATATTCTTGAAGCTGGATCGCTTTATGATCTTGACCGTCTCTTTGCCGGGGTCGTAATTCTTTCTGTACTGGGTGTACTCGTTAGTGCATCCATAGGTTTGGTCGAAAATCGCTTGCTCAAATGGCGAGTTTAATTATCATTTCAACTCTACCGGAGAATTACGTAAAACTGATCATAAAGTTATGAACACCAAGGAGGCTATTCGTTGCTTCCAAGGGTTTCGGCTCAGTTTATTGCTCTGATTACAACTGTTGGCCATACCCTAAAACCTCAGACACCTCAGATGGTAATGAAGGATACCCGCTCAACTACTTCAATGGCACTTTCGAAGTCAGGTTCCATTGGTGAAACCCTTTGATTGTGATGACTGGATAGAGGCAGTTAGTTTCTACGATTGGTATTTCGCCCAAAAAAAATCCAGAAACGGTGGAAGATTTACGCGTGTGCGCAGCCAAATTCACAATCTTTAAATGGGTGGACTCCCCTCCATGTGGTGGCACATTATGTGCCATAGTCATACCAAGACTGTCCAGTTACTTCTTGCTAACTATGCAGATCCAAACCGAAGAGACTTCGATGGGCTTACACCCTTCTTTGATTTGGCAGAATCGGATAGAATTGTAAGGATATTGAGTGCTACCAATACTGTAGAGTAAATATGCATTTCCTTGTGGCACAATGAATGGGTTGTCTAAGTTAGACCTGTTGGGCACTCATAGTCGGTTCTGGGTGTGGTTGTGATACTCCCCAGTGGGCATTTAACGACATGTTATGCATTAAATAATTTGAAATCCTCCCATTTGTAGCGGCATAAAACAGGACCAATATGTCATAATAAGAACGATTGACAAAGATTCAAAATTATTTTGATGATGGGCGTCTTTTTTTTATCAGATTTTGAATAAGGGAAGTTGGGCCGATTAATGAAGCGGCAGAACCTTCAACGAGACAGAAATTTAAGTAATGTTCTATTGTATTCGTATGAAACACTATTTTACATTTGTCCTACTTGTTCTCGTTACCAATATAGCTTCTGTGGCTCATGTCGTGGCCAAAGATTGGGTCTCATGCTTCAACGAACAGGAAACGATTTCACAGCATGGGGACTTTGTAGAATTTTCAAATGATCAGCAAACTCAGTTTGTTTTGTTTTCAGATCCTGAAAACGGGTGCCTGATCAAACATGAGAATGGTAGTGACGCTGAAATTGGTGACATAACCACCAGCGCGTATATAGTGGAAGTTTGTCAGGATACAGAAACCGAACGTGACAATTTGCTGATCCATTTATCAGCTGGCCAGCATTTCACCATTCAGTTCTGGGCTGTAGATCCTGCTACAGGATTTCCCCTGTTGCGTTATTCCGAAGCTTGGGGTGATCAGATAGCCCCTGCAGGAAATGAATGGGGATTGGATACGCTTCTAACAGCGGAAGGTAACTGTCTTTGGCAGGAAAGACCAAACGCCCAGCAATTGCTCAAGACTGCCATGGAAGAACTTCAAAATGTTGCTCCTGTTGAAGCGGGTAAATCTGAGTTCTACTTTTCCGTTCAAAAAGTCGCAGCCGAAACGATATCAAACTGGCTGTCCATACTTGGGGATGAAATAACATTGGAAAATGCACGCTATGCTGATGATTCAGCGAATGCTTGGCAGATTATTCAAATACTTGGAAAGACCTTGTGCGACGCGGAGGGGGTCGTTCTGCTCCATGACAAGCGGCAGCAAACCTGGTTCACACTTTATAATGTTCCTTCCGGCTGTACCAAAGTCCTCAATTACCCCTTACGAAATATGATTGTAATGGATGACCAACTTTTTGCATCAATGTGTGTTTGGTGTACAGGCTGGGGCGATTACCGGGATGTGGTTATAAATCTACGGACATTTCGTGTTAGGAAACTGGATTGATCCTTTATCACTGATTTTTTCCAATCATTTCCCAAGCAATGCGATACCCTTAACCTCTTCCTGCCGCGGCTCGCCCAGCTGCTTCGCCAGTGGCGAAGGCTGTTCCCATCACTCTGACTGAGGCGTATGCACCCGAATCTGAACCAATTGTTCGACCAGCAAAATAGAGGTTATCAATTCCCTTTGCACGCAAGCAATCTAACGGAATATCCGCGTATCCATTACCACCGATACTTTGGTAAACAGGCATACCAGGAACAGCATGATCTTCAATTGGCCAAGCCGCACGGGCAACACCGTCTGCGCGTTGCCGACCTGTTAATAAATCTTCCTTGGTAAGTTCATAGCGAGCAGCCGGATGCCGACTTTCCCGAATGCCAATTTGAGGACCGGTCTGCAAGAGGTAGGCGTTTTCAAAACCTGGCACATGTTTACGAAGTACTTCGACATAATCAAACGCTGCTGCACGTGAGAATTGTTCTGCTTCGGTAAAGCTCTCAGAGGACAGGTCACGTAATTCGTAATCAAACATCATCCACCACATATCACCCGTTCTTGGGACTTCCGTGTAAATACCTCCATCTGGTCTTGCCGTCGGATAATCACCGGTTTTGTTATACTCCTCAAAACCAGCAATAATAGCTGCACGATCAATGGGAACAGATTTATCCCTTCCACCGATACGTATTGGACCCGTAACTGCCTGAAACAACCCCATGTCGTTACCAGTACGGCAAGGCAAACCAGCAACCAAGGACAGATTGGCATCACCAGTTGCATCAACAAAACCCTCACCGACCACCCGTTGGCGTCCATCCATACCGGCCAAAGTAACCGCTTCAAGTCTTTCTGCCGTCCGAGAGGCTGCAGCCACTCTCGTATGAAGAAGCACATATATGCCATGTGCCTTTAGAACACGATCAAGAGCAATTTTAACTGCTTCCGGTTCAAGAAGTATAATCCAGTTCAATGTTGTGGGAGATCTGTAGGGGTCACAATTCAAACCCAATATTTTTAACTCTTCCAGAACGAGATCGGCAACGCCTCCTACTGCCTTGATTGGTTCGGATCCTTGTTGAAAGAAACCGCAATAGGCGAGGACATTTGAGGTGGTTGCCGCCCCACCAAGAAAGCCGTATTTCTCGACAAGAAGTACCCGGGCCCCGGCTTGAGCGGCACCAAGGGCTGCTCCTACGCCACCCGCACCGCCTCCAGCGACAACGACATCAAAATGTGTTTCGGGTCGTGAAGTCAATTTGCGCATCTCTGTTTACTCTCCTACCGTTGCCAGTATTATTAGGTATAAATCAAATTCGATATGTCCGGACAATTATACAAAACCTGGAGACAGCATCCACATAGATTACAATAAAACGCAATGATTAATTATCGGCTACAATTTGGGTATAAACTATGCTGTAAAGCAATTTTCATTCATGTTGATTTATTCAAAGGATCTTCCCCTATCATTAACAATTTTGTGTTTGATATGATTGTGCATGATCAAACTAATATTTTTGCTCGTTCTATAATGAATGCATAGCGTATGCCAAAAAGAGGGATCATCATGTCTAAATCAGGTCTGGCAGGAGCAACAAAATTATTTCCGATTATTGGTCGGCCAGTGGATGAAGTATTTTCACCACCAGCGTTTAACAGCTGGTTTGAAAATAATGATTTAAACGTGCGAATGGTCGCAATAGACATTACCTCGGAGGATCTAAGGTTGTTCTTAAACCTTATCCAGCGTAGCAAAACTTTTCTGGGATGTTCAATAACCTACCCGCACAAGCAGGATGCATTTAAATTGGTAGATCAAAAGACCTCCCGTGCTAACCGGTTGGGCGCACTCAACACAATACGGTGTGAAAGCGATGGATACTTATCAGGGGATGCAACAGATGGACTAGCCATGATCAGTGCCATCCAAGAAAGGGGAATAGGAGTTGAAAATCGGACTGCGTTTGTTATGGGTGCTGGTGGTGGGGCTGGTCAAGCAATAGTGGATGCGCTTTGTGAAAAGGGTATAACTGAAATTATATTGAAGGAAGTTAACCCCGAACGTGAGAAAATCATAACCACACAACTTTCAAAATACTGGCCACATATTAGATTCACAACCGAAGAAAAAGGCGCAGACATTTTGATTAATGCGACAACTTTGGGAAAGAAACCTGAAGATATCCTACCATTCACAGAAATGCATTTGAAGGAAGCGCAAATTGTATGTGATGTCGTAACGGGTACGAAACCTACTGCCCTAATAGACTTGGCAAAAAGATTGGATAAGAAGTGTGTCACAGGAGATGATATGGGCGCTCATCAACTATTCCCACAGTTGAAATTTCTGGGATTAACAAAGGAAGATTTAAGAAGAGAATAATACTGGAATTACCTGGATGGAAAACCTAACAAATCCAAAGGGAATTCAGTAATTCCTGCTAAAATTTAATTTCCCTATAAACAGGAGAAGAACCTATAAAAAAATGTAGGCGAATGGATAGAAGTGCCCTCAATTATAATTCACAACTGAGATTATCTTGGCTGGTGGAGCCGGGGGGAATCGAACCCCCGACCTTGTCATTGCGAACGACACGCTCTCCCGACTGAGCTACGACCCCTTTTGATTGTATCCAAATCTTATCAGTATTTCCTTGTACAAACAAGATTTCTGTCACCATAAACATTATCCACCCTGTTTACAGGCGACCAGTAACGGTCCGGTCTGAAGGACCCTACTGGTAAACAGGCATCTTCCCGCGAATAGGGCCGATCCCACTCACTAACCAAATCTTCAAGTGTATGAGGGGCATTGGTCAATGGATTGTTCTCTTTATCTATGGTGCCTGCCTTGACAGCACTTATTTCATCAGCAATTGCAAACATTGCACTAATGAAACGATCCAATTCCGCTTTGGGTTCTGATTCAGTTGGTTCCACCATTAAAGTCCCAGCTACGGGAAAACTCATTGTTGGAGGATGAAATCCATTATCAATTAAACGTTTGGCGATATCATCAATAACCAGGTCTGTTCCCTCAATAGAAACTCTTGTATCAACAATGCATTCATGCGCCACCAAACCCTCATTCCCGGAATAACAGATTTCGTATTTTTCTCTGAGCTTCTTGGCAAGATAGTTGGCATTAAGAATGGCCAGTTTTGTAGCGAGGGACAACCCCTTTCCTGCCATTAATTTGATAAATGCCCAGGAAATCACGAGAACCAAAGCTGAACCATATTCCGTTGCGCTGATCGCTCCTGAACCATCACCTTTCAATGGGTCTCCAGGAAGGAAAGGTATCAAATGGGACTTGACTCCGATCGGTCCAACGCCCGGCCCACCTCCGCCATGAGGAATACAAAAGGTTTTGTGCAGATTTAAATGAGAGACATCAACACCAATATCACCTGGTCTAAGAATACCAACCATGGCATTTAAATTTGCACCATCCATGTAAACCTGGCCACCAACCCCATGAATGAGTTCACACACTTCAGTAATTGAGCCTTCAAAAACACCGTGGGTAGAGGGATATGTAACCATAACTGCTGAAATTGCATCAGCATTTTCCTCGACGAGATCTCTCATGTGCTTGATATCAATGGTTCCATCCTCGTTGGTATTAATTTCAATTACTTTAAGACCAGCGAGAACTGCTGAAGCTGCATTTGTTCCATGGGCAGATTTGGGGATGAGGACGATTTCTCTTTGACTTTCTCCAAGACTGTTATGATACCCCTTTATCGCCATCAACCCAGCAAATTCTCCTTGGGCACCCGAATTCGGTTGAACCGAGAAGCCATCAAAGCCGGTAATGGCACAGAGCCTCTGGCTCAGGTCGTCAATTAATTTCTTGTAACCACTTACTTGCTCCTCAGGGGCGTAGGGGTGGATATTTGTAAGTTGAGGTTGCGTGATTGGTGCCATTTCTGTTGTGGCATTCAGTTTCATGGTGCATGACCCAAGTGGAATCATTGTACGGTCCAAAGCCAAATCTCGATCAGCCAATTGTCGTATGTATCTGGTCATGGCTGCTTCCGATCTGTTCATGTTGAAAACCGGATTTTGCATGAACTCCGTGGTCCGCACAAACTTTTCGGGTATGGCATTTAAACTTTTCAGGTCAGATGATCGTAGTTCGTCTTTCTTAACTTCCAGCTCAAAGGACAAACAAACTCTCTCCAACACCTCTGAAGTTGTTGTTTCATCCAGCGAAATTCCAATCGTCTTAGCGTCAATCTGTCTGAAATTAACACCATTTTTCAAGCCATTCGTGATAACCTTTGAAGAGTCCCCTACATCCACAGAAATTGTATCAAAAAACCCCTTTTGATCAACCTCCAAGCCATTATTTTCGAGCTTTTTTTTGAGCCAAACCGTTCGATTATGAATGCCCTTTGCAATTGCCTTCAACCCAATTGGGCCGTGGAGTACACCATACAAACTTGCGACAACAGCGGGTAAAACCTGAGCTGTACAAATATTGGAAGTTGCTTTTTGCCTTCGAATATGCTGTTCTCTAGTCTGAAGGGCTAGCCGTAGGGCTGGCTTGCCCCGGCTGTCCTTGGATACACCAACGATTCGTCCGGGTAATTGACGGACAAATTTCATACTTGTAGATATAAAGGCTGCATGAGGTCCACCAAAGCCTAAGGGCATGCCAAATCGCTGGGTAGAACCGATGCAAATATCAGCTCCAAATGCAGCTGGCTCCTTCAGAAGTGTCAAAGCCATCAGGTCTGTGGCAAAAATTGTAATTGCCTTGTTTTTCTTTAACTCCTCGGCAAGACCTGAAAAATCAGATAAATGTCCAAACGTTCCAGGATATTGGAACAACGCTCCGAAAACTTCAACCGGGTTTAAATCTTCAAAGGGACACCCTTCAATGATTTCGATTCCCAAGGGCGCGGCTCTTGTTCTGATGACTGCTTTCGTCTGGGGGTGACACCGTGATCCAATAAAAAACTTGTTGCTTTTTGACCTTGAAACCCGGTATGCCATGGCCATGGCTTCAGCACCAGCACTTGCCTCATCAAGCAATGAAGCATTGGCACAATCAAGCCCAGTCAAATCACTAACTATGGTTTGAAAATTTAGCAAAACCTCTAATCGCCCCTGGCTAATTTCAGGCTGATAGGGTGTATATGCTGTATACCAAGCTGGGTTTTCAAGAATATTCCGCACAAGAACAGGTGGTGTGATCGTACCATAAAAGCCCATGCCAATAAGCGATGTAAAACTTTGATTATCACCAATAAGCTGGTGTAACTCATCTGGTAATTCAGCTTCCGTTAAAGGTTTGCCCAATTCAGGTAGTGGATCATCACCCAAATGGAGATTCTTCAACCTCGTTGGTAAGACAGCATCAATCAAATGGTCAAGACTTTCATAACCGACCACTTTAAGCATTTCGGTAATTTCTTTGGCAGATGGTCCTACATGCCGTAACTTGGCAAAATTGTATGGATCATACGAACTATCTGAAATCATGAAATTAATTCCTGATATTCTTTTTCAGATAACAAATTTTCGTATTCGTCCGGATCCGAAGCCTCAATTTTGAAAAACCACCCTTTATCAATTGGATCTTCATTCACCAAGGCTGGGTTTTCATCCAACTCCTCATTAATTTCAGCAATTGTTCCAGACATCGGCGAAATTAACTCTGATGCTGCTTTCACACTTTCGATGACGGCGACATCATCCCCTTGGGCGAATTCCTCACCCTCTTCGGGCATATCAACGAATACAACATCTCCTAATTCCTCTGCTGCATACTCGGTGATACCGACAACGAATAGATCACCATCCTTACGAACCCATTCGTGATCCTCAGTGTACTTCATTTTTACCTCCTGAACTATTTATTAAAACTTGTTCCAACAAATCGTCTTAAATGAATATTAATTGGCAATCTTGCCCTTCTGCCTTCACAATAAAAAACAGTGTTTTTCCCTACTTCATCAGCACGCAAATACCCCATGGCAATTGGCCCGTTAACCGTTGGTCCAAAGCCTCCGGAAGTAACTCTTCCCACTTCCTCACCATCAATTGCACTATTATAGATTCTATTACCAGAGCGAATTGGCGCCCTGCCCTGAGGCTTGAGGCCAACTAACATCTGCTGGACACCTTCATTGAGTTGACTCACCAGAATACCATAACCCGGGAATCCTCCTTCCTTGATATTACCCGGACGCCTGGTTTTGGAAACTGACCACCATAAACCCGCTTCAATAACTGTGGTGCTTTCGTCAATATCATTGCCATGAAGACATAGTCCCGCTTCAAGCCTTAAAGAATCACGAGCTGCAAGGCCAATAAACTCTGTACCATTGGACAATTGAAGTTGCTCTGCGAAGGCCTCAGCACTTGCCGAAGGTAGAGAAATTTCGAAGCCATCTTCACCAGTATAACCTGACCTGGAAACCCACAACTCACCAAATTCTGAATCGACCTCCATTACGTCCAGAAAACGCATATCTTTGAGTTCTGGTAATATCCTGCATGTTATCTCTGCTGCCTCGGGGCCTTGAATGGCAAGAAGGGCTCGATCTTCTATTTCGACAAGTTCGGCTTTGGATCCAAGCTGCGCTTGAAGATAGTTTATATCTTCCCTCTTGTTTGCGGCATTGACAATGAGATAGATGAACTTTTCTTTTTTGGTAATCATTATATCATCAATGATACCAGCCTTCTCATTTGTAATCAGTGCATATTTTTGTCTACCTAACCGGATATTTTCCAAATCAATGGGGAGAAGACCTTCCAATTTTTTGATGATTCCATTGAGTGCTTCCTTACCCTTGGGATAAATAGCAACTTGACCCATGTGACTTACATCAAAAACCCCCACCTTGGTCCTGGTATGTATATGCTCCTTGATTGTTCCAAGTGGATATTGAACGGGCATTTCATACCCTGCAAAGGGTACTAACTTAGCGCCCAACTGTTTGTGGAATTCATATAGCGGGGTTCGTTTCAGAGTCATAAAACAAGCCTAAAAATTAAATTCCTACATTTCTCCAGTGAAACATCGAAAAATTCATCTGTTCATCCTGCTATCAGTTATGAATAAATATCAACAAAAACAAATATTTATTCGAAAATTATTTATCCCCCAAGTCAGGAATTAATAAGAATTTTAGGAGTTATGAGATTCCATGTCATTATCAATAGCATTACAACAATAATGCATGGCTGACATGGTTTAAAGTTTCAATTGCTCATTTTGGAGTTCTATAACGGTCACAACACTATTTGGACTGGCCTCAATTATGGTGCTTATATACTTGACTAGCCAAAAGGTCCGCTTTCCCTTCTGCATTGATGCCTTAAAAATTGTAAATAATCAAAAAATACTATATTCACTATTAAGTACAAAGAAAGGAGTGAACATCATATGGTAACATGCTATTGTTCCATTTGAAGATCCCCCGGATGACTTTCTTGAGCGAATTAAGAAGATAGACCAAAATGCCTACATATCACAAGAACCTAGAATATTTTTTGTCCGTTCTAGTGGAAATTCTAGATTTGTAGCAGATAAAGTTGGGTTCACTAATACAGGAAGTGCTTCAGGAACAGTTGGAATTGTAATCACTGTTCAAGGTGATTACGCTGGATTTGCCATGAATGATTTGTGGGATTATCTATCGGTTATAAAATGAATAATGATAGCCAATTACGAAATTCACCCGTACCAATAAGTACTTTTGACAAGAAAAGTAGGAATGGGGGTTTTCTTGACGGGATAAATAGAAATGCCAAATCCATTGGCCTTTTATTTACTGTTCTATTTACAATAATCGGATGTTTTCTCTGGTTAGACAACCAGTTTGAAAAAGTAAATTCAAAGACCAATGATCTAAGACTTGAAGTGTCAAGCGAACTTGGTGATCAAACAAGGTTAATACGTGATAATAAACAAAATCTAAGTGTCTTAACCGAAAGAGTTTCAAATATACAGGAAGATGTCGAAATAATTAGAAATAGGGTGGATAGTGGCCTAGACCGAACTTCGTATTTGCCTTAGTAATGGCACTTTTGTATATAATCCCAATAAATCATTAGGAATTCATTATAAATAAAGGGTAAAACGATTGTAAAACTACTAGATGGCACTTGCGGGAAAGATGATATAGTAGCAATTCTTGATCAAATACAGGAAAATTGTCCAGATCCACGGACGAATTCGAAAAGTTTGTGGAGACTCCGCCCAACAACGGAAATGTCCGAGAAAAATTGCTCACGAGAAATATTACTTGAGAGATCGGTTGCTTTGCTGGCCCAAAATGGGCATATGAACGATTGGTACAATCAATGTCCAATTGCCTCTGGTATATGTGGATCGAGAAACTGTTTTATAGATCTCGTCCGATGGGATCCAAAGAAACAGAGATTGTATTTAATAGAATTGAAATGGGACAGCGATAATCCCATAAAGGCAGTGCAGCAGATTCTCCGTTATGGAGCAATTTATCTTTATTGTCGAAGGCATAAGGACAAGCTTAATTTTGTTAACAATGAACTGATGTCAGCCACAAATATAGTACTGCAGGTTGTCGCCCCAGAAAAATATTATGCCGATCATGGAGGAGTCCGTAATTGCTTAGAACAAGCAAGGAAAAGCATACATCTAATCAATAATGAACCAGAAATGAAGGGTCTTACAATTTCATTGGATGTACTATCCTTACCCAAATGGTTCGACCGATTACCTTTCAGCAATTACAAGGAAGTTAAACAAGCTTGTGGCAAAGAATTGACAAGTGTTGGAAAAAGAGTCATCAAGGCTTTCAATGAATTAAGCCCTGCTTATCCAGAAGAAGGAAAAGAAAGATGAACTTTACTGTAAAAACTTGGAAAGAGTAATTCACAATGCAACAGACAGCAGGGAAAATGCTGCCTTAACTATTGATTGATAGGATAGAATCAAGGGCACCTCTATTTATTAATTCAACCACATTTTTTTATAAAACACCCCTCAAATCCTGGTCTTTTTGTTTGTGTTGTGATTCAATGGAAGTCAACATGAGATACAGTAGTCCCTTTTTAATGCAAAACCAGGAGATCTCAGATGGACAAACGTCACGTGCTGGAAGAAGACCATCAACGCCAAGCGTTGAAGGAATTCAACACTCTGCAAAGTATGAAGGAGCCGGTTGACTGAGAGCTGTTCCGACCGCTCCTTGAAGAGGTCTTTGGTTCTCCTCGCACCCGTGGTCCGGGCCGTCGTCCCTGGGACTCTCTCCTTATCTTTCGCTCCCTACTGTTGGGGGTGATGAACAGCTTGAGTGATGAGCAGTTACAATACATGCTTCTTGATCGGACCTCGTTCAAGCCGTTTGCGGGTCTTCACAGCAAGGATCAGGTCCCGGACCAGAAGACGCTCTGGACGTATCGCAACATGTTGAGCCCGTCGGGTCGTCTTGACGAGTTGGTTGCTTTGTTCAAGGATCCGTTGGCAGATCATGGCTACCTTTTACCGACGGGGACGTTGGTGGATTCATCGGTTGTCAATAGCGCTCGAAAAATATCCCATAATTACGTTTGAATAATGGACCACTCCCCACCACCAGTTTACCGACTTCGGCCAACAACTCCGGGGTCAAAAGACTTACATTGTCAACCACCGACTGGTACGAATACGGCCTCCGGTCCCAGATGTCCGCATGACCAAGAAACTGCCGCAGGGTGTTGTGCTCGTTCACCAGGTCATGCAGACGGTCACAGCCACAGTTCAGCCCCTGCATCACAACACCCATCACAAGAATCGGCCACAACTCCATACCCGGACGGCCAAGATCATGGCTGACATCAGGAGCCAGGTGTTCCTCCAGAAGGGCAAATAGCCGAGGCCTCAAATCCCGGTCACAATAAAGGTGTTGAAGGCCTGTCAGAAGGGCGGGCATGTCATCACGGCACGTGCAACTAAGGTCAATGCCGGCAATGTCAATGGCGCCAAGTTCACGGTGGGGCTTGATAACATGTCTCATCGGTCAAATCCTGCGAAGAGTGATGAATATGAGGTGAAAAAGGCCCTGATACGTCTCAATCCCAGTGATGAAACCGATCTTCATCGTAACATCTCGATCCCAGACCCTTGTTGTCAGGGGGTGTTGTAATGTTTATATACTTTTCGGACAGGCACTAATTAGTGCCTGCGCTGGTCCCTAATAATTTGTCTCTCTGGAAAAAAGTGATTGACAATTGGTTTTATTGCCCTATTATTCAATTATCCAACCGGTGTTGTCCGCGACATCGGATAGGCCGCCCTCAGGGCGGCTTTTTATATTTTGTAAAGGTATTTGGATTGTTAAAAAGGGTTTCGGTTTATATTGATGGGTTCAATCTTTTTCATGCAATCAAGGATCTTGAAGATGACGGTTTGAAATGGGTGAATCTCTGGAGATTGTCTGAACAATTAGTCCGTGATAATGAAAGTGTGGGCGTTGTGAAGTATTTTTCTGCTTATGCTAAATGGAGGGAAACTTCCTATCGCCGTCATCAACGTTATGTCCATCATTTGGAAAATGTAGGTGTCCGCTTCATTGAAGGTAACTTCAAGAAGAAGTGGCAAAGATGCAGACTATGTAATCGTCAATTTTTTTTACACGAAGAAAAAGAAACTGATGTAAACATTGGTGCACACCTTCTGGCAGATACCTGTAAGGATAGGTTTGATCGAGCATTGATCGTTTCGGCTGACAGTGATCTTAACGAAGCGGTTGTTTTGGCCCGAAACGAAACTTCCAGCAAGTTGATTGATATCGTAGCCCCACCCGGTCGAAATAACAGGAATTCACGTGCACTGTTTGAAATTACAATAGGGAAATTGAGAAGCTCCCTATTCACGAATATAATCGCCAATAGCATAGAACAGGGTAGGCGATAATCCAGAATTAACCATTACCTCGGCCCGATAGTAATATGGCAGGCATATCCGCCATATGGTAAAAAGGGATCATTTACCTTGCGAATAGAAAATTCGCCTTTGGAATTGGTCAATTCATTTAATTAGTGCCTACCCAGAAAATACCCTATTTTTGACAAATCACCAAAAATGGTTGGATTGGAACAGTTTTTCCACAAAAAACGGCCCGTTTCCGACCACCATGACAGACCCCCCCCCGTATCCTGCAGAACGATCACCATTTCATTGACAAAAAGGTGGTCAGGCGACCAGCGGAAAACGCTGACGGCGGATCAACAGGCCAAGACAGTGGATGCTGGAGGCCAGGACCGACACCACGTTCAAATCCGCCAGCACCATGGGCCCGCACACGGTCAAGACCAAGGTGCTCAAGGGTGTGGATCGCCGATTCCACCGCCGGATGCTTCCGGCGCATCGCTAAGAAGGTCGCTTCACCTTCCCTGATCCTGTCGGCACGGCTCAACCGAGACCATGAAAGAATCCAATTTTTTCTATAAGAAACTCTTATCCAATGACCTTAAAGATGATTCACTCGCAAAAGTTTACAGGATTAAAGATCGTTTTTCTGAAGATATAGACATTACCTTGAACTATCGGTATTTCGAGGACGATTTTGATCCTTTTGATAGGTGTTTATATACCTGATTAGCCAAAATTCCGCCCTTGTTGATAATGGCCATACACCTCCCGTAGAACCATAATTCCAAAAAATTTTAAACCTCAAGAATTTCTTAAAATCTACGAATGTACATATATCAAGAAGATATACACCATACGGACAGAAGGAGTATAGGGTATACACGCTATATCCAAAGCCTTAGGTTGATACCCCCGAACTGGTCGACCACTCACCCAATTTTCATACGCTTTCCAAACGGCCAAACCGTAGAAGAGTGGCTTGAAAAAGTAAAGTGGAAAAATCAGAGAAAATGGTTAGTCAGGTATAAAAGCACCTAAATTATCCTAGAAATTTAGGACTCCAAGCCTATAGGGTCATATTTTGGCCTTTGGAGAGACCTTTAACAGTGCCATTACGGATTGCATGTCAGGACCCGCGTCTCTGCCGGTAATGGCCTTCCTGAGTGGTAGGAATAGTTTAGCTCCTCTTCGCCCAGATGTTAATTTTAACTTTTCTGTCCAATTTTTCCACGTATCTTGATTAAATGGCAGGTCAGGAAGGATTGCCATGGCAGCCTCAACATACTCTCTGTCTTCAGAAGAAATTTGCGGTTGTATCTTCTGGTTGATAATTTCCCACCATTCGGTGATTTCACCGATTGACTTTATGTTACCCTTAACAGCGTTCCAGAATTGTTCTCCATCTGCTTTGGGAATACCCCTTTCGAGAACTTTCGATTCTATTTCTTTATAATCCACACTGCGGCAATAGTCTGAGGTTAAACCCACCAGTTGTTGCTCATCAAATTTAGTTGGATTGCCGCTAAAACTATCCAACGAAAATGTTGCAAGAATTTCATCCAGATCAAGTTTCAAATTAACAGGTATCGAAGATCCCAGATAGGCGAGTTGAGAAAGTATTGCTGCTGGCTCAATACCTTTTTCTCTCAAATCCCTTATGGATAAGTCACCCAATCTTTTCGCAAGTGGCTCGCCCTTTTTACCTACCAGTAAGGAGTGATGATAAAATACTGGTGGCTTGGACCCAAGGCTTGCCAGGATCTCTATTTGAGTGGCTGTATTGGTCAAATGATCATCCCCTCTGACCACATGCGTAATACCAAAATCCAAATCATCAACAACTGAAGCGAAGGTATAAAGGAAGAGCCCATCTCCTCGAATAAGAACCGGGTCAGAAACATTCGCCGTATTGATTGATACCATGCCTTGAATCCCGTCCTTCCAGGAAACCTCCCTTTGCGCAAGCTTGAAACGCCAATAACCCGTTATGCGCTGGCGTTTGGTCTGTTTCTGTTCTTCGCTTAGATTGAGGGATTCCCGATCGTAGACCGGTGGTTTCCCCCGCTTCAACTGGAATTTTCGTTTCAAGTCAAGCTCATCAGGGCTTTCGAAACATTCATAGAAATCCCCATTACCAATAAGTTCGTTCGCTTTCTCATGGTATCGGTCCAATCTCTCTGATTGCCGCTCCACCCTATCCCATTGGAGACCTAGCCATTCCAAATCATAAAAAATGGCATCAACAAACTCTTGCTTGGAACGGGTTTGGTCAGTATCATCAAGGCGTAATATAAATGTGCCATTATCTCTCCTTGCCAATAAGTAATTAAACAAGGCAGTTCGGATGTTTCCTATATGGAGAATGCCCGTAGGAGATGGAGCAAATCTTGTAATGGTCATGCGGAACAAATTTCAATTTTCGATAATTTCAGGGAAATCTTCTACTGCTCCATGTGAGGGCTTTACTTAAGAAAAAGAAGTGGTTGGAACAAATTCTTTCATTTTACCTGTTTATATCTCGCCATTGGTTGACGATGGGGTACCGTCGATCCAACCAAAGCGCCCTGCCTGTTAACCTGACTCCTGGTGCCGATTGAAACCTCTTGTATTCAGATCTGTAAATCAATTGCTCGACCTTTTGAACCAGTTCCAAATCAAAGCCCTTGGCAACTATCTCTGAGACTGAAAGGTCCTGATCAATCAGCATTTCCAAAATCTGATCCAGAATTTCATAAGGCGGCAGGCTGTCTGTATCCTTCTGATCTTTCCTTAGTTCTGCTGTAGGTGGTTTGGATATGATTTGTGGTGGTATGACATCATTCTTTGGCCCCTTCATCCAATTTCTGAAACTCTTGTTTCGCCACTGGCATAGTTTCTTGAGTTTGGTTTTGTATAAATCCTTGACAGGGTTATAGCCACCCGCCATGTCTCCGTAGATGGTTGAATAACCCACAGCCACTTCAGATTTGTTGCCTGTGGTTAGTAGTATTTCACCAAATTTATTGGAGATGGCCATCAACAACATTCCTCGAATACGAGATTGAATGTTTTCTTCAGTCAAATCTTGTGGTTTGCCTGCGAAGATGGGTTCCAGGGATTGCCTGATCTGCTCCATGATTGGTTCAATTTGAATTTCCTCAAGCTTGCAATTGAGATTGTTTACCAGTTCAAGGGCATCTTTAGTTGATGCCGAAGACGTGAATGGTGAAGGCAACAAGACGCATCGGGTATTTTCAGAACCTACAGCATCAACTGCAATGGTTGCGACCAGTGCACTGTCTATGCCACCAGACAAACCTAACACAACCTTCGAAAAGCCACTCTTGTGAATGTAATTTCTAGCACCTTCAACAATGGCACGATAATCCTGTTCTTCTTCATCAGGTATCAAAGCCAAATTGCCCTCGTTGGCTTCCCACCCAGAGTGAGTTTTCTTCAACTCCACAACTTGAACCACTTCATCAAATAGTGGCAATTGACACGCAAGTGTGCCGCCGATGTTGAGTGCAAAAGAGCCGCCATCAAAAACTTGGTCATCCTGACCTCCAACCAGATTAAGGTAAATGAGTGGCAAGCCGGTTTCTATGACCCTCGCGACCATCTTGTTAAATCTTTTGTCCAGTTTGTTTCTCTCGTATGGTGATCCATTGGGTACGATGAGAATTTCAGCTCCTGATTCTTCTAATGTTTCACACACATCCTCAAACCAGGCATCCTCACAAATTGGACTGCCTATTCGTACATTACCGATTCGATAAGGTCCACTTATTGCCCCCGATTTAAATTGCCTGATTTCGTCGAAAACTTCGGTAAATGGCAGGTGATGCTTTTGAATAATTGCTTGTATTTCACCCTTGGCAAGAACAAAAAAGCAGTTGTAAACATCTTCTCCTATCATCCATGGGCTTCCTACACCTATGGTAGATTCACTCCTGTTCCACTCCGCAAGTTTCTGGAGATGGTCCATACAATCTTGAACGAAGGCTTTTTTGGTAACCAGATCCTGAACCGGATACCCCGAAATAAATAATTCCGGAAATACGATGTAATTCACGCTTTGACCCTCAAGGGAGCGAACAGTTTGTTTGATTTGGTCAACATTGCCCCTGAGGGCACCAACGGTTGGATTTAATTGGGCCAATGCGACCCGAAATGTTTCAGCCAAGAAAAACCCTACGATAAAAGTTAAAGGTTAACTAGAAATTAGAGTTTAACCTGAGCATTTCAAAGCCCAAATTGGTTACATAAAATGTCCGCTTGTCATCTTTGGCACAAGAACCTTCCTTGATGCATTTGGCTTTGCAATCGGAGGTATTCGTGAAAGGTTTTTGGTTGGCCTGCTTCAGGGCTTTGATAATGTCCCCTGTTTCCAACCTACCAAGACCATTGTTCTGCAAAAAGGCGGCTATGGCCAAAAACCTGATTTTCTCGGACTTGCCATTAAAGGCTTTTAAATATTGGGCAAGATTTTCTTCTGGTATTGAATCTAAGGGTTTTTCACTTAGGTTGATTTTCTTGCCGAGAACTTCAGAATCTAGTGCCAATAATTTGACGATTATTTGTTGTCCCCTTGTCTCAAGAAATTCTTCCGATCCAACCATCTCGATTTTAATATTCTGTCCTTCAAATCTTATTTCGGCCACTTTTCACCTCATTAAATTCACCGAGCAACGATAGATAATTAGTTTATTTGATATTTTCTCATGAAACCAGGGATAATTGAAATTATCTTTATTCATAGGGTTTTGAAAAAAAATTAAATTTGGAATAGCAAACATATGTATCAATTTATAGTGTATACTATTAAATAATTCTATTGGAAAAACGATTTACTATACAAATATCGTCTATGAAAATATTCCCCCATCAGATCATCTAGTGAGCAACAAAAGGCTTGAAAGGCCCACATCATAATTGAATTTAAACCGGGTGTTTGGTATTTCATACCTAATTCAAGGAACTAATTAGTAACCTTTTTATCTTATGATCAAATTCTTACGGCTACTCGCCTTGCGACAAAATACTCATTCATGAGGGAAAATTGATGAATTATTTTACCCGATCGTACGTCCTGATATCAGTCTTGCTATTCGTCCCCCTTTCAGTCTTGTCACAAACTGATTTGGACAGGGGAAGTTATGAAGGTGACATTGTTGATGGTCAAAGACATGGCAAGGGAATGTTAGTACTTCCCAATGGTTATGTTTATGAGGGTGATTGGATCAACGGCAAAAGAACCGGAAACGGAAGGGAAGAGTTTGATAATGGTACCGTTTACATAGGCTCTTTTTTGGAGGGGAAAGCACACGGCAAAGGGGAGGTAACCCTTCCAACAGGATATTCCTATAACGGCTTTTGGGAAAAGGGCAAGAAGAAAGGGCAAGGCTTTGAAACCTACTCTAAGGGTGGGTCATTCGAAGGTCATTTTGCTAATGATCAAAAACATGGTTTTGGTAAACGAGTTTTTGTCGATGGGCAGGTCATTGAGGGCACCTGGGTTGAAGGTGTCTTGTCAGGTGAAACGACTGTTTTCTATACCAATGGTTCAGTGTTTGCCGGTCAGTTCGTCGATGGTGTCCAACAGGGTTATGGGACCTTCAAAACTAAAGAAGGATATCAATACTCCGGCGAGTGGCATAACGGAAAAATGGCAAGCCCGGGTGAAATTATATACCCTGATGGCAGCCTTTATGTTGGTGATGTGCTTAATCAGGTACCCCATGGCAAGGGTATACTAACAAGAGAGGACGGAACCACTTTTGAGGGAACTTTCAATAACGGTCTCAATGAAGGTGTTGTTGCTTTCACCGATGCCAATGGAACCATTATTGAGGGTAATTGGAAAAACGGTGATTTCGCTATCATTACTTCCATCACTAACGCGGACGGAAGTTTTTTCAGGGGTACTTTTGTTGATGGTCAACTCAGTGGCAAGGGTGTCTATGACAACGGTAAGGGATTTATCTATACGGGCGATTGGGACAACGGTAAGATGACCGGGTTGGGTCATATCATATTCCCGGATGGATCAGAATATAAAGGCCAGGTTGTCAATGGGCTTCAAGACGGCGAAGGAATTTTTATCGTTAATGGTACCCAGTATGAGGGTGGATGGTCAGCTGGAAATCGGCATGGTACAGGAAAAGAAACCTTTGCCGATGGATCTGAATTTGAGGGTACATTTGTTGCAGGGCTTAAGCATGGTCAAGGTGTCTTCAAATCACCTGATGGAACAACCTACAGCGGCGAATGGACCAATGGTGATATTCCTCCTACCATGAAGATCATCTTTCATACCGGCTTGCTTTATCAAGGTGAAGTAAAAAAATGGCAACCTGATGGTGAAGGCACTATGACCTTTCCCGATGGTGACGTCTATTCTGGTAATTTTGTAGGTGGCGTTAAGCAGGGACAAGGAATAATGACCTTCGCCAATGGCGATATCTTTGAAGGTAATTTCAGCAATGGTTTGATGGAAGGGCCAGGACAGTTGACAAGTGTGGCTGAAGGGTCAATATACCAAGGTGAATGGCTGGAGGGTCGCCCCACTGGGCTTGGAAAGAAAATTTTTCAGAATGGAACAATTTTTGAGGGTTCTTTCGTAAATGGTGTTTTGGACGGTGATGGTCGTTATGCCAGCAGTGAAGGAGTTTCATACGAGGGAACCTGGCAGAATGGTCAAATGACCGGTAATGGAACCTATACATACTCCGATGGCACAGTTTATTCGGGTGACCTCACAGATGGAGTACCAAACGGTATTGGTATGATGACACAGACCGATGGTCAAATTCTGGATGGTCAATGGCAGGATGGCAGTTTCATTGAAGGCATGGTTCAAATCATGTATGGAAATGGTGACTCCTACAATGGTGGTTTCAAGGATAGTGCCTTTAATGGTAAGGGGACATTAATCCTCAGCGATGTAAGAACTACTGGTGAATGGGTAGATGGTGTCCTTAATGGACAAGGAGAGGTTCATTACCCCGATGGAACGATCATTAAAGGCACCTTTACTTCTGGTTTACTTTCGGGTTATGGATCACAAAGCAATCCGAATGGTTTCCTTTATGAGGGTAATTGGAAGAATGGGTTGTTTGACGGGACCGGGATAGCCACCTACGGCGACGGTTCAAGTTATTCTGGTGAATTCCTTGCCGGTAAACCGCATGGGAAGGGTCTCATGGTCTCTCAAGATGGAGAGCGATATGATGTCGTTTTTCAAAATGGTGAAAATATTGCACGATCGTTGGCTGAAAATTAAAATCATTGCCGTTTATATCTTGTATTCTAACGTGAATAAGTTTACATTCCCCGCATGGAAAATTTGCTGTTAAATTCAAGTAAGTTAGTAGTTGGGTTAGTCCTCCTATCACTAAGTAGCCTCTGAACGTACCGTCACTGGTGCATCGTTCAGAGGAGAAACCGCACCAAAATTCCCATTCAAAAAAAAGGACTTAAATCACATGTTAAAAGATACAAATTCCGGGCAAGATCAATTGCTTATATTCGATACTACCTTGCGCGATGGTGAGCAATCACCAGGAGCCGCCATGACCCTGGAAAATAAAATTGAGATTGCCAAACAACTTGATGAAATGGGGGTTGATATTGTTGAGGCCGGCTTTCCCATTGCTTCGGAAGGTGATTTCATAGCTGTTTCCAAAATTGCCGACATCATTGAAAACGCCACCGTTTGTGGTCTTGCACGTTCTTCCATCGGGGATATTGACAGGGCAGGTGAGGCGCTCAAGAAGTCCAGGAAATCCCGTATCCACACGTTTATTTCAACTTCTGACCTGCATATGAAGTACAAACTTCAAATGAGTAGGGATCAGGTACTTGAAGCCATACATAATTCAGTCACAAGAGCCTTAAATTATACCGATGATGTCCAATGGTCGCCTGAAGACGGGACCAGAACCGATCACGATTTTTTGGTTCTTTCCGTTAAGACTGCCCTGGATGCAGGGGCCAATACCATCAATATACCTGATACTGTTGGTTATACGGCACCAGGCGAAAGTGCATCCATAATCAAAATGCTCAAGAATCGTATACCTGAAATCAATAATGCTGTCATTTCTACCCATTGTCATAATGATTTGGGTATGGCTGTCGCCAATGCATTGGCCGCTGTAAGTGCCGGCGCAAGACAGGTTGAGTGCACGATTAATGGCCTTGGTGAGCGGGCAGGCAATGCTGCCTTGGAAGAGATCGTGATGGCAACCAGAGTCCGTAATGACATTATGCCGTATACAACAAATATCGATACCACTAAAATAACCCATTTGAGCAGGCTGGTTTCAGATGCGACAGGCTTCCCCATCCAATTCAACAAGGCGATTGTCGGTAAAAATGCCTTTACCCATGAAGCAGGCATCCACCAGGATGGTATGTTAAAACATGCCGGCACCTATGAGATAATGAAGCCCGGGGACATTGGACTGGTTGAATCAAGTTTGGTACTTGGCAAGCACTCTGGTCGTGCCGCGGTACGAAAAAAGCTTGAAGACCTGGGTTATGAAATAGGTGATAACAGGCTGAGGGACTTTTTTGTTAGGTTCAAAAATTTGGCTGATCGTAAAAAAGAAGTTTATGATGATGATCTCATTGCCATGATACGCGAAACAACTGGTGTGGCTGACGATGATTATTTGCGGGTGAAACATCTTAAGGTCGTTTGCGGGTCTGATTCGCCTCAAAGTGCTGAATTGGTTATGGAAGTAAACGGTAGGGAAATGACTTCCAGCGCTCTGGGTGATGGTCCAGTTGACGCATCCTTCAAGGCGGTGACAAGTTTGTACCCTCATCAGGCCAAACTTAAACTCTACCAGGTCCAGGCGGTAACCCAAGGAACCGATGCCCAAGCAACCGTTACCGTGAAACTTGAAGAAAATGGGAGCCTGGTTCTTGGTCAATCGGCGGATACAGATACTGTTTACGCATCCGTCAAGGCTTACGTTTCGGCCCTTAACAATCTCTATCGAAGACGTGATGTACGGACCAGTTGGAAGGAGGCACCCTGAATAGTATTCCAATATTTTTTCTTCCAAGCTACTTTAACCAAAGAAATCCGTTCACCATCTAACCGATGGTAAAAAAATAAAATTAAATCAGTATAATGTCTCTAACGGAGGGTTAGGATTGTCATGAAAATACTGCATCGAGTAGCTAATATGTTTTCCCATGACTTGGCAATAGACCTGGGGACCGCAAATACTCTGGTTCATGTCAAGGGTGAAGGCATTGTGGTCGATGAACCCTCTGTTGTTGCCTATAATTTGGTTGACGGACGACGTAAAGTCCTTGCTGTTGGTAATGAAGCCAAATTAATGCAAGGTCGAACCCCCAAATCAATCGAAGTTATCCGCCCATTGAGAAATGGAGTAATTGCTGATTTCCAGGTGGCTGAAGAGATGATTAAATATTTCATACGCAAGGTCCACCACAGGAAAACCTTTGCCAAACCAAGGATATTGGTTTGTGTGCCCCATGGTGCCACAGCTGTTGAAAAAAGAGCCATTCGACAATCTGTACTGTCCGCAGGGGCAAGGTCCGCCGGGCTTATACCGGAACCCATTGCCGCTGCTCTTGGCGTTGGCATAAACTACAATACACCAAATGGAGCCATGATTGTGGATATTGGGGGTGGTACAACTGAAGTTGCCGTGCTTTCACTAGGGGATATCGTTTATGCCAACTCAATCAGGATTGGTGGCGATGCTATGGATGACGCCCTGGTTGGTTATGTGCTTGAAAATTGCAACATCCACATTGGTTATTCGACAGCAGAAAAAATTAAAAAAACCATAGGAACTGCCAAGACACCCAATGATGGTGAAGGTGAAACGGCAAAATTCTATGGCCGAACCAACGAGGGCGGTCACCCACACGAAATTCAAATCAGTCAAAGAATGGTGGCCGAAGCATTGCGTAATCCAATTGAGCAAATCAGAAGAGCTGTAGCCGTTGCCCTCCAGATGACACCACCGGATCTTTCAAGCGATCTGATTGAAGCAGGTATGATCATGACGGGTGGTGGTGCCATGCTTGCTGATTTTGATAAAGTCCTTCGAGATCGTACCCATTTGGCGGTAACCGTTGCCGAAGAACCCTTGAAATGTGTCGCTTTGGGGACTGGTATCGCCTTGAACAAGGAACAATCACTGAGACCATTGATTGATTACCATAGCTAGCGCTTAAGGCAGTAAAGTTGTATTCAGAGGATAACAACCAGCATTCAACTGAAATTTATAAAGGGTCAGTAAAGAGATTATTGTTTCTGATTACCCTTATTGCCTTGTTTTGTATTTTTCTTTTATGGCGACTCGAAGGTTCTCGAGTTGAGAATTTAAGATCTTCGCTTGTCAATCTGTTTATACCTGCCATAGAATTAGGATTAAAGCCATTTCACCACATGCAAGATACTCTTGAGATTCTTTTGAAGGCGACTCAAAACCAGGATACTTCTGAAACTGTTTTACAGCTTAGGACTGATTTGAAGCAATGGCAAAATTATGCCTATAACCTGGAAGAGGAGAATGCCAAATTAAAAAAATTGGTAAATTTTTCTGAATCTTCTTCTTATCAAACCATTTCCGCTTCCCTACTCGCTGACACCTCTTCTCCTTTCAGGCATTCGTATCTAATAAATTCCGGTAGTGAACGAGGTGTCCAAAACGGATACCCTGCGACAGACGGTCTGGGTCTGGTGGGCAGAATAACAAATACAGCACGAAAAACGGCACGGCTGATACTCTTGACAGACGCATCTAGTCGCGTACCAATAAAAATTTTACCTTCAGGCAAAAAGGGCTTGGTGGTTGGTAACAACACACAAAACCCAAAAATTGAATTACTGGGTAATATTAGCGGTATTAATCCCGGTGACAGAGTATTAACGACGGGAGAAGGAGGAATTTTCCCTCCTGATTTGCCTGTCGGAACAGTATCGGAGGGTCCTGATGGCACCATTGAGTTAATATTGGCAGCCGAAAATAGTAGTCTAAAGATGATAAGCGTTATAAAGTATGAGCCAGTGACATTAAATGAGGTCGAAGTGAACATTCTTCAAAGCCCATCCGACCTAGCAGAAGAAAACTGATCAGGACGATGCAACCCGCTTTTATTGTTTGGTTTTACAGGACGCTTTTCCTTAGCCTCAGTATTTTGATTCTGATCACCAACCTAATCCCTTTTGAAGTTGGACCTTCTGTTCTCACCTATCCGGATTTATTATATTGTTTGGCAACCAGTTGGATCTTTCGCCGGCCCAACTATGTCCCTGGGGCCATGATTGTCGTCGTTTTTCTGCTTCAGGATATTCTAATGGGGTTGCCTGTAGGGTTAGGGGCTGCACTGATGTTGGGGATAATTGAGTATTTGAAAAGCAGAATCGAACTGATAAGATATCAATCTTTCTTCATTGAATGGAGCATGGTTGCCTTGTGTTATTTTATTTTCATACTTGCGTATCAACTCATTCTGACCATTTCCTTTTCTCAGCCTGCTCCAACTGTAACTTTGATTTTCTTATTTCTGGAAACGGTCCTGCTTTATCCAATAATTGTGTTTTTATCTTCAGTAGTGCTGAAGGTAAAAAGTCCAGAATTCCCCTTAATTGAAGTGATAAAATAAATCATGTTCGGCCTGGACACACCAAAATTATTGGGAAAACGACGGCTCACACGCCGCGTTTTTCTCTTGGGTGGCATACAACTGGCTCTCGGGTCTGTTATCGGGTATCGGCTGGTACAACTTCAGGCAGTCAATACGGAAGATTTTCAACAGTTGGCCGAAAACAACCGGATTGGTTTTAGTCTTATACCCCCGGAAAGGGGCTTGATCGCAGATAGAAATGGCATTCTTCTTGCCCAGAACGAAAAAGAATATTGGGTTACCTTTGTTCCTGAAGAAACTCTCAACAAACGAGAGACTTTAGAAAAGGTAGCACAATTGATTTATCTGCCTGAGGAAGACATTAATGAGATCATGTATCGAATAGATCATCAACCCTCTTTCATTCCAATCCTAGTCAAGGATAAGGTAACCTGGGAACAAATCACCGCACTTTCGGTCAATGGCCCGGCCTTACCTGGAATCTATGCCGGTTTTGGTTCAGTAAGGTTTTATCCCCAAGGCCATTCACTAAGCCATTTGCTAGGTTATGTTGGTACCCCCTCGACAATTGAAATTGAAGAAAACAGGGGGTTTGAATCCCTGCTTAACCATCCCAATTTCAAAATAGGCAAGATCGGGGTTGAAAAATCCTTCGAAATGGATTTACGCGGAACACCTGGAAGTAGAAAATTCGAAATCAATTCCACTGGCCGGAAAATCAAGGAGTTGGAAAGCAATAAGCCAGTACAAGGAAAAAACATCCAATTGACACTTGATGCCAAACTGCAAGATTACACACAACTTGTATTTGGAGACGAAGTTGCGTCAGCATTTTTAATGGACATGGAACAAGGTGATGTTCTCGTAGCAGCTTCAAAACCAACCTTTGATCCAAATTTATTTGCCGTAGGTATAACTTCCAAGGATTATCGGGAATACCTTGAAAATCCTTATGCACCCTTCTTCAATCGACCTTTGGCAGGTCAATATGCCCCTGGCTCAACCTTCAAGATGATAACACTCCTGGCAGCCTTGGAAAGCGGCCTGATTGATGAAAATTTTACTTTCTATTGCAATGGAGCCCATGAAGTGGGCGATCATACATTTAATTGCTGGAATTCTCATGGCCATGGAACAGTAGGTATCAAGAAATCCCTGAAAGAATCTTGTGATGTATTCTATTACCGTTTGGCCGAAATAATAGGTATAAAAAGAATTGCTCAAATGGCCAGGAGATTCGGCTTTGGAATAAAACCTGATATCCCGATACCGGATGTAACAACTGGCTTGATGCCCGATAGTGAATGGAAAAAAAACAATTTGGAGCAGAATTGGGTCATCGGTGATACGCTGAATTCAGCAATAGGTCAGGGCTTTATACTGGCCTCAACAGCCCAGTTAGGCATAATGCTTGCCCGAATGATAACCAACAAACTGGTTGTTCCAAGGCTGGTGAAATCTATTGATGGCAGAGAACAGCCCGTAAGAGAGTGGTCCACCTTGGGTATATCTAAGAAAAATTTGGACCTGGTATTGGAAGGGATGGAAGCGGCTTTAAATGAACAGAAGGGAACAGCATTTGAGTCCAGAACAATTGATGAAAATTTCATTATTGCTGGGAAAACCGGGACAAGTCAGGTTAGAAGAATCTCAACCCAAGAACGAGAAGAAGGAGTTAAGAAAAATTTTGAGTTGCCCTGGGACCAGCGAGATCATTCAATTTTTTGTTGCTATGGCCCCATTGATAAGCCCAAATATGTCGCATCCGTGATCGTTGAACATGGTGGATCCGGTTCAAAGGTCGCTGCGCCCATAGGCCGAGAAATTCTGATGCGAGCTTTTTATAACCGCTTGCCTCCTTTACGGGCATATCCAGAAGAAGTACGATCAAAAGTCATTGAGATGCGGCTGAACTTTGGAATAAATCCAGCCCCCCCTAAGAATAAAGAAAAAACACGCGCATGAACTACATTCCTCTGGAAGAAGATCCAAAATTAACTCTCTTGGGCAAGTTCATCCGCATTAATTGGATACTTGTGTTTTTGATTATCGTTCTGTCTCTGATCGGGTTCATTAATTTGTATTCGGTTGGAGGAGGTTCCTTCTACCCATGGGTTATACCCCAGTTACAGAAGTTTTCCTTTGGTCTGGTCATCATGGTTGGAATTGCCCTGATACCCATCACATTCTGGCGTGCGAGTGCCTATCAAATTTATTTCTTTGGTTTGATTCTACTGATTTTGGTAGAGATTATTGGTGTCCGGTTGATGGGTGCTCAAAGATGGCTTGATTTGGGCTTTATCCAAATCCAACCTTCTGAAATCATGAAAGTCGTCATGGTTATGGCTTTGGCCAATTATTATAGCCAAATTGACCCTGGTAAAGTTTCCAGGCTTCATTATCTTATTTTTCCCCTGGTATTAATCATACTGCCCGTGAGTTTGGTATTTCTGCAACCTGATCTGGGGACAGCAATTTTATTGCTGGTGGGAGGTGGCATTGTCCTTTTTGTGAGTGGTGTTAGTTTCTTTTACTTTATGGGTGTTTTCTTTCTATTTGTCGGAACACTCACCGCTGTGATGATGAGTCGGGATACCACTTGGCAACTCTTGCAGGATTACCAGTTCCGACGGATAGATACGTTTCTGGATCCCAATTCTGATCCTCTGGGTAACGGCTATCAAATCATCCAATCAAAAATTGCGATAGGATCAGGAGGATTAACAGGTAAGGGGTTTTTAAACGGAACACAAACACAGTTAAATTTTTTCCCCGAAAAACACACTGATTTTATATTTCCTGTCTTGGCAGAAGAATTTGGCCTTTTTTGGAGCCTGATCATTCTTATTATGTTCTTGGGGTTTGTGATTGTCTGCCTTTACGAAGCTGTCAAGATTGAAGATCGCTTTTCGTCATTGCTGATTACTGGATTGGCAGGAACCTTCTTCTTGTATTTCACCGTTAACCTGGCCATGGTAACCGGCTTATTCCCTGTTGTGGGCATACCATTACCCCTGATCTCCTATGGTGGCTCAGCCCTTCTCAGCTTGATGATTTCCTTTGGTTTTATTCAAAGTGCGATTATCCATGATGTAAAGGAACAATAATGTGACAACAAATATTCTGTTTTCCGCTGCTGAAAGGCACCATCCTGTTTGGCTACCCGCTCTGCACAATACCTTTTCCGAATTTGGTTTGGATTTCAACCTGTTGATTGAAACCAATAGGCCGAATGACATCCATTATCTGCTTCACTCACCAGATGGACCAATCAATGATTTCACTCCATTTGCCAACTTAAAGGCAATCATGACACTTTGGGCAGGTGTGGAAGACATAATTGCAAACCCAACTATTTCTTGTCCGTTAGTACGGATGAATGACCCTGGAATGGTGGAAGGAATGTCAGAATGGGTAACAGGTCAAGTCCTCAGGCATCACCTCGGTATGGATAGACATATCATGAACAATACAGGTGCGTGGTTGAAGGAAACAAGTCCTCCCCTGGCCCGTTCAAGAGTGGTGGGATTTCTGGGTCTGGGGGTTTTGGGCCTGGCTTGCTTGAAGGCCGTTCAATCGCTGAAATTTCAGGTTATTGGATGGAGCAGAACACCAAAAGAGATACCAGGTGTCAAGACTTTTCATGGCAAGGATGGCCTGACCCGTGTCCTGGCCACCTCGGATATAGTTGCCATAATCCTGCCCTTAACCAAAGAAACTGCTGATTTGATTAACCGTGATACCTTGCAATCAGTCAAGCGGGGTGCTGTCTTGATTAATTCTGGGCGGGGTGGTCTAATCAAGGAAGAGGATCTTTTGGAAGCCCTTGATTGCGGACTTCTCAGCCATGCAACTCTGGATGTTTTCAAGATTGAACCGTTACCTGTGGATCACCCATTTTGGCAACATGAGCAGGTTTCGATTTGGCCTCATATTTCATCAGAAAGCCGTCCTCAAACTGCTTCCATTTCCATTGCCAGAAATATAGTCAAAAATCAAAAGGGCGAACAGTTGGATAATTTGGTTGACATAACAAGAGGTTATTAGTTCTCATTCTGAGCAAGATATCTGATAATTCTTGGATCAGTCCGAATATCCCGCATACTTATGGCACCTCTATTAATTAATTGAGACCTATTTTTTTTATACAACACCCATCAATTCCTAGCATTTTTGTTTGTGTTGCGATTCACTTGAACAAGACAGAAAAAATACCGAATTGATTTGCCATATAAAGAAATCTATATTATCCTGTTATGACTAAAGAGACTGGCAATCGAGAAATGGAACACAGAATTGACCTTCTGGAAAAGGATTACAAAATCATGGAAGTGAATATTGATGCAACCCTGAATGCCATGCGGGCTGATCAAAATGCCATGCGGGCCGACCAAAATGCCATGCGGACGGATATTGAACGAAACAATTCAGAAGCGGCCAAGCGGGAAACAAGATTGATTCTGGTTATTCTGGGAGCGGTTGGTGTCGGTGTTGCAATTCTGAGTTTTGTTCTGAATTGAACTTTTCTGCCCTGAAAACCGCCAAAGCCGGATTTACCTCTCTCTCATTTTCGATTTAACGCTCATCCTCACCCCTTGAGGTATCTGAACATCTCTGGAAGCGGTGTCTTTCTGTTTTCAATGACTGCAGAGTAGAGATAGCAATACACTAGGAAAAAGCTATACAGGACAGATGCCTGTCACTTGATTGAAGCAAAAGGATTGGACATGATCATGCACCCTCATCTTGCCAGAATTCGCCTGAATGTCAGGGCTCCAATTTTAGTACCACTCATTGTCCTGATGGTATGGCCTTACCCCGCTTTATCTGACCGGCCTAGATGGCACGTGCAGCATGTGTACCAGCAGTCATTACAATCCGAAGGTACACAACCTTCTTTTACAATACCAGTAATCATGAGGAAAGAAGGACGGGGAATCAACAAATTGATTTGCCAGATAAGGAAATTCATATGTCATAACTACCGATAATACGTAGCGGACCAGCTGTTGAAAGGAAAACAATGAAAGATATAAGAAAGCACCGAAGATATCATTAACAGGATTAAGAACGAATCTGATTGTGGTGAAGAAGCTACCGAGAAAATCCAGAATTGGATTAAAGAAATTGATCCCGAAACCCGGGTTGCAATCCCTGATCAGTCTACCTGTGTATGTAAACTTAACAATAATGTTATGAAAATTGTTGTCACTGATTTTTGTTCCATATCCTATTGACCGAACTGAATAATGTTTCACAGGAAAAACGACAAAACAAAATTACAACCGGTACTTCAATCACACATTATGGTTAATTGAGACAACGCATGCGAATCTGGAATTTTGTTTCACAATATTCTATCTTACTCATTTCAGGGGCCTTGATTGCTCTCGTATGGGCAAATATTTCACCCCATTCTTATCATCACCTGGTTAACTTTGTCCTCCTTAAAGAGAGTTTCATCGGTTACATTCCTGAAGGTGCTGAATATCGAAAACTGACTGTCCATTATTTCATCAATGATATCCTCATGGCCTTTTTCTTTGCCGTGGCCGGCAAGGAAGTCTGGGAGGCCATCGCTTTGAAAAACGGCTCCCTCAGGGGGAAAAAATCTCTAACACCCCTTTTTGCTGCTGCTGGTGGTATGATTGGTCCGATTGCTGTGTATCTTGGTCTGGCTGCCCTGCTGGGTTCTGAAACCTATTCAGCTGTTGCCAATGGTTGGGCCATTCCCACCGCTACCGATATTGCCTTCTCCTACCTCGTAGGAAGAGTGATTTTTGGTGCCGGTCATCCAGGCGTCCGCTTTTTACTGCTGTTGGCCATTGCCGATGATGCCTGTGGTTTACTGATACTCGCCATATTCTATCCCTCTGGCGAATTGGCCCCTGAATGGTTGTTGCTTTCA
>JAJEBQ010000037.1 GCA_022822495.1 Paracoccaceae bacterium
CGATTGAGCCAGAGATTGAGCCAGCCAAGTCATCAAAGCGATGCCACGATCACGACCGCCAAGAAAGCAATCAACCCCTGTCATTAACCCTTTTCAAATCCATCCACACCAGCACGCAACACCGATAAATAAAGATCATCCTCTTAATAAGTACCAGCGAGCATTTTTAGCAATTCCCTTTGATTTTACTAATTTCTTTTTCTTAAGTATCGCTAATTCTTCTCGTATTCTTCTTTTGCTTACCTGAACTCCAAAAGCTGCATGAATATCCCGAAGGGGCAAAGCTCCTTTGGACTTAAGAAGTTTGAGGATTTCTTCTTGTTGCTTTGTTAATACATATGGTTGTTCCTGCGAAGGCTTGGTATCAGAACTGAGAAAACGAACCGTTACACTGTTGTTTTCTTCTTTAATCTCGGGATGTGGCAAACCCGATGCGGTAGACCAATCAACTATTTTTAGCGTACCTCTGCCCCATTCTTCAATAATACCACGTATATAAAAAGCTCTGGCAATGAGTGGATTCCAAGGTCTAGATTCGTGGGGTTGGAAAAGTGCTTCAGGAGTCAAACCGAAATGAAGACCCCCAGGTGAAGTCACTTCCAGACGATTATCATAAACAGCAAGACCAATAGAACCCCCGCCCATCGTATAATCACGATGACATATCGCATTTGCTAAAGCTTCTCTTACAGCCAATGGAGGATATAGAGGTTCATCAATACGTTCAATTTTTGTTGGTTCAAAACGACTAGCGATAGGGTTATTATCAATTAGAAAATTCATTGCCTTGAATAGAAGTGAAAAGGCATTTCCTGTAAATTGCCGATTATCTATAAATTCTGAGCGGTCAAGCCCTCTAAATTTTGCAACCTTAAGTAGGCATTGTGGCATTTCGAGCCTAAGCCGTTCTTCCTTACCAAATAAAACTGCTGCTGCACGCAAGAGAACGCCATCACGCAACAACCCTAAGCCGCGAAGCAAATCTTCAGGATTCCTACTTTCAGGCTCGTTTAACCTTCCTAATCTGACTGCCTCAGATACGGTATTTCTTATCTCTGCATGGTCTAAATCATCAATGGTCCACCACTCTTCAGCAGTTTGATTTTCCCATCGCTTTTCACTGTGTAAGCGCTCAAGTAACATCCGGTTATACTCATCACCAGACATAATTTGAGTGGTATTTCCCACACGGAGATAGGGAACGCCTTTATAGCGATACGGTTTTAATGGGCCAGAATGCACTTGAACCACAATCAATTCCTTGTTTCCTGCTATTTTAATCCGTTCAATTTTTGGATAAGCACTTGGTTCAATTTTCTGAATCTCCGTACTCACTTTTTCTACGGTGTTATCGCCTACATCCTGACCTACAACTTGACCATCAGGTTTAACACCAAAGACTACAAGCCCTCCATTCCTGTTGAGCATGGCGCAAACCGTTTGTGTTGCCTCCTTCCTTGCTCCTGTTGTTAGTTTACACTCAAGATTTTCAGATTCACCAAGTGAGATAAGTTGAACTATTTGTTCGGGTGATAAAAGCATCTAATTTTCAATCTATTGTATTGATGGAAATGATCCTGCTTGTTTATACGCTATTTAAAAGTGTAATCCGCTTTTAATATTTACCATAACAACTGTTACCTAACTTATAACCTTACCTAATTTTGATTAGCGCTTTATTATGTTTCAACAACATCAGAGGTCTCTTGAAAGGTTAAATATCTATAGACACTAATGCAACTGCACAAACCTGTTTTTGACTTTAGGGAGATTACAAAATTCGACAACCTGGGTTAAACTAACATCGATAATTCATTGCGGATTGTATATGTTAATCCGTCGTCAAAAAACTCTTGCCATGACAATTAAAACCGCTAGGGTAGCAACCCAAACTCTCCATGTTAATTTGGTGCAATCCTTAATATCTTCTTTTTTTAAATCCATTCGTCCTTCTGGGTTTATGTAAGCATATTGTCGAATTTCACCATCATACGACCTCGGCCCCGAAAGGGCCACTCCCAGTACTAATGCAAATGCTGCTTCGGGCCAACCGGCATTGACAGAACGATGGTTTGAACCTTCTTCAAAGGCTGCCTTTATAGGCTTTAGGGATAGTTGGGATAAACCTACCATCAAGGGGACGATCCTGGCAGGAATATAATTTAATATATCATCAAACCTCGCTGTCGCCCATCCGAATTCAGAATATTGTTCGTTTTTGTAACCAATCATACTATCTGCAGTATTTACAAATTTATACAACAATAACCCCGGCAAACCGGCAATTATGTACCAGAATAGCGGGGCAAACACGCCATCAAGAAATCCTTCCGCTGTACTTTCCATTGTCGCACGAACCACCCCGGTTTCATCAAGATGAGACGTATCTCTACCAACGATATTTGCTACCGCTAAACGCCCTTCCATAAGACTCATGCCCAAGGCCTCTTCGACAGCCTTTGCATGTTGAACGAGGCTTTTGTGAGCCAGAAAGATAGCTACAACTATAATGTCAATAATGTGATAGGGGAACGATTCAAGAATAAACCCGAGTACGATCATCACCACGACACCAATAGCAAGTCCCACAAGACCTATTTGTTTACGATTATCGTTGGTTTTTAGGTTATATTTTTGATCAAAATAGGTGATTAATTTTCCCATCAGAACAACAGGGTGGGGGAATTTTTCCCATAGTGTTTTAGGATCACCGATTAATGCATCTAAAAATAAAGCTACTAACAGAACGATACTGGAACCCATAATCTAACCTAAAAACTCCTTAAATATTTTGGTACCGTGAAATCCTAACAACGAATTACCAAAACACAATCTATTTTGGTAGATACAAATTTTTGGCCTCAGCTATTGAAATCTGATTTAATGGCATTATTTCCCGACGCTCAACCCAATTTTTAGTATATTCCCTGCAAATTGATAGAATAATCCGTAAAAATAACTCTATGTTACTCTCGGAAATAATGAGGAATTAGAGAATGGCGTTCATCAAAACCATCATGCTGTTTGCCCAACAGGTGCGTACAGAGGTTTCAAAAATAGTCTGGACAAATCGTCGAGATCTATTGGTTACAACTGGTATGGTTTTCCTTATGGCAACCGTAGCTTCCCTCTTTTTTTTCCTGGTTGATCAACTCATTCGTTTAGGTTTGACAGGGATTTTAGGCCTGTTTTAATATAAGGAATATTATTGAATAAATTTTTTCTCTTGACATTTTGTGTAGAATTCTATATGGGAAACTTCCCACTATTTTAATAAGCGCATCCTAGCGAGGTGCGTCTTTTTTTGTTTATTACCGAGCAACCTTTAGTCAACATTCCAGAAAGTAGAAGTCAGTGACACTCCGTTGGTATTCGATAAGCGTGGCCTCAAATTATGAAAAGAGGGTCGCCGAAACAATCAAGACAAATGCTGAAAAGGCAGGATTGTCCGATTCCATTCAGGAAATTGTTGTCCCAGTTGAAAATGTTGTTGAAGTTCGAAGAGGGAAAAAAACCGAGCGTGAACGACGCTTTATGCCCGGATACGTTCTGATCAGGATGGTTATGTCGAATCAGGCTTATCACCTGATTAACGAAATAAGTCGAGTGACAGGCTTCCTGGGACCAAGAGGAACCCCCTCCGCGTTGAACGAAGATGAGGTCAACGATATTCTAAGCAGGGCCAGTGAAGGACAAATTCAACCACGAGCCCTCATTAGCTTTGAAGTTGGTGATCAGGTGTTGGTGACTGATGGCCCCTTTGAAGGGTGGAATGGCATGGTTGAAGATGTTGATAATGACAACTCAAGAGTCATCATCGGTGTATCCATTTTCGGTCGGGTTACCCAAACTGAACTCAGCTTTGATCAGGTTACCAAGGATAATTAATTCAGATTTAGAGAATCAATATGGCAAAGAAACTAGCAGGGCAAATAAAAATTCAGGTGCCAGCGGGCAAAGCGTCTCCTGCACCACCAGTTGGACCTGTGCTTGGGCAGAGAGGATTGAATATCATGGCTTTCTGCAAGACCTTTAACGCGCAAACAGCTGATTTGGAACCAGGCACACCTTGTCCAACAATAATTTCCTATTATCAGGACAAGTCCTTGTCCATCCAGGTCAAAACTGCACCGGCATCTTATTACCTCAAGAAAGCTGCCAATTTGCCATCAGGCGCCAATACCCCTGGTAGAGAAACCATTGGCTCCATTACATCAAAGCAACTTAAGGAAATTGCCGAGATGAAAATGAAAGACTTGAACGCCGTCTCGGTTGAGGGCGCAATGAAAATTATTTTGGGATCAGCTAAATCCCTTGGAATCGAAGTGAAAGGCTAACTATGGCTCGCACTGGCAAACGTATGAAGGAAGCTCGTAACAAGATTGGTGGGCAAAAGTCTAATTCTCTAGAGGATGCCGTAAAGCTCGTTCGAGAAGGAGCGACGGCAAAATTTGATGAAACCCTAGAAATTGCCATGAATCTCGGCGTGGACCCACGTCACGCCGATCAAATGGTCAGGGGTACGGTAAGTCTACCTAATGGTACTGGTAAAACGGTCAGAGTGGCGGTTTTTGCGAAGGACCAAAAGGCTGAGGAAGCCAAGGAAGCTGGCGCCGACATTGTAGGTGCTGAAGATCTCGTATCTTCCATTCAGGGAGGTGCGATTGAATTTGATCGCTGCATAGCAACCCCTGATATGATGCCCCTGGTTGGTCGCCTGGGCAAGATTTTGGGACCAAGGAATTTGATGCCGAATCCCAGAGTGGGGACCGTTACACCCAATGTCAAGGAAGCTATCGCCAATGCGAAAGGTGGTGAGGTCCAGTTTCGTGTAGATAAAACCGGCATCGTTCACGCCGGCATTGGCAAGACTTCCTTCGATGTAGATAAACTGGTGGAAAATGTTACCGCCTTTGTTGGTGCTGTCACCCGTGCCAAACCCAGTGGTGCCAAGGGCAAATTTGTTAAACGTATTTCTCTCAGTTCCACGATGGGGCCTGGGGTGGAAGTTGAAGTCGCTTCCGCTGGGGGAGAATAAAGAGACTCTTTGGTCTTATGATTAAGATCCAAGATCACGGATATACACATCCGTGCAACCGTCCGAGACGGTGGGTTGTGCTGAGGGAACGACGCATGCAAATTCTGCCTGAGATGGGAAAAGATGGTTCATTTCACGTGTTTCTGCGTGAGGAAAACTGTTCGTTCCTGGAAGTCAAGGACTACAACTGCCGAGCTCTGCTCGGTCAACTTTAACCGGAAAGAGTAATCTTTCTTAACTTTGGAGCAAACCTGTGGATAGAGCCCGAAAGGAAAAAGTGGTCGCTGAAATCGGCCAAATCTTCGAGAGCTCAGGTGTGGTGGTAGTCGCCAAATACGAAGGTATGACCGTTCCAGAAATGGAGGAACTTCGTGGTCTGATGCGTCAGGCCGGAGGTTTTGTACGTGTTGCCAAGAACAGGTTGTCCAAAATAGCTCTCAAGGGTTCTCCCTGCGAGAAGGTAAGTTCACTCCTGACAGGAATGACCTTGTTCGCCTACTCGGAAGATCCCACTGTAGCTACAAAGGTTTCCAAAAAATACGCATCCGACAACAAGAACTTTGTTGTTCTTGGTGGTGCCGTTGGTTCTTCAGTCCTTGATCCCAAAGCAATTGAGGCCGTTGCAGAAATGCCATCGAAAGAAGAATTGATAGCCTCTGTCGTAACATGCATTGGAGCCCCTGCTGCTACCTTGGTTGGTGCTATTGGATCACCTGCTTCATCCCTGGCTTCCATCCTTACAACGTTGGAAGAAAGGGAGGCCGCGTAGGCTGGCTATAGGCGTATGCGGATGACTTTAACATGCATTGAGACACAATTTAAGAAGTGGAACCTAAAATGACAGATTTAACAAAATTAGCTGAACAGATCGTTGGTCTTACCCTTATGGAAGCCCAGGAACTGAAAACAATCCTCAAGGACAAATACGGCATCGAACCCGCTAGTGGTGGTGCTGTCGTTGTTGCCGGCGGCCCCGCTGAAGCTGGTGATGGCCCCGCCCAGGAAGAAGAACAAACAGAGTTTGATGTTCTCCTGCAAGATGTGGGTGGACAAAAAATTGCCGTGATCAAAGAAGTCCGGGCCATAACTGGCTTGGGACTAAAAGAAGCAAAGGCTCTGGTTGAAGAACGAGACAAACCTCTGAAAGAAGGTGTTTCGAAAGAGGAAGCCGAAGAAATCAAGGCCAAAATCGAAGCCGCGGGAGCCGTGGTTGAAATAAAATAATCCGAACTTAATCGGATAACAACATACATCTTGCTGAGAGCCATGCACGATGGCTCTCTGTATAACATTTTGTAGCCAAAAGACCATTTGGTGAAAACGGGATAAGAGATGACCGACACAAGTTTCTTAACGTGGAAATTGCGCGGTTGATTTCGGCCCTTAACAAATGGAAGCCAAAAAAGGTAAACTCAATGAAGCAGAAGAAGTCTAGTGGTAACCGTTACAGAAGATCTTACCAAAAGATTAATGCTGTAGCCCCTCTCCCCAACCTGATTGAAATTCAGAAGCAATCCTACGATTTGTTTTTGAACTCTGGGGAAGGACCTGAACACACAGATGGCATGGGCCTTCAGGGTGTGTTCCAATCGGTATTTCCGATCAGGGACGCCTCTGGAATGACCGAAATGCATTTTGAGGGTTATGAAATAGAAAACCCCAAATTTGATGTTGAAGAGTGCCAGCAAAGAGATATGACCTATGCTGGTGCTTTGAAGGTAAAACTTCTTCTCAATATCTATGATGTTGACAATGAAACCGGGAACCAATCCTTCCGCAACAGTAAGGAACAAAAGGTTTACATGGGGGATATCCCTCTGATGACCAACAACGGCACCTTTATCATTAATGGAACGGAGCGAGTGGTTGTGTCTCAGATGCACCGCTCTCCAGGCGTCTTTTTCAACCATTCAACTCACACAACGGGGAAACGCCTTTATACCTGTCAGATACTCCCGGGCAGAGGTTCCTGGATTGAGTTTGAATTTGGCCTGAAAAAAGACAAGGCACTTGGCGAATTGGAACTGATCAATGTCCGCGTTGACCGCAAGCGACGGCTGCCTGTATCGACCCTGCTCTTTGCCCTTGGCATGGACCAGGAAAGCATTATGGACTCCTTTTATGATGCCACCAGTTTCCGCTTGCGGAAAAAACCTGCAGCGTGGGAATTCACCTTCCAAAAGGAAAATTGGAAAAATGTTACCTCGACTTATGATCTTATCTCGCCGGAGACCGGTGAAATAGTCATACCAGCCGGAAAAAAGATATCCCCCCAGAAACTGACCAGCCTTGGTAAGGAATTTAATGGAACCAAACTTCAAATACTGCATGACAGTCTTGATGAGGGGAACTTGTCAACGGCTCTGGAAGGAGCTAGACAAGCTGAGGAAATCGATGAAGATTACCTTGAATATCTGGAAAGCAACTTTCGCCAATCTGCATCGCCACAAAGTCGAAAAATAACTTCTGATGGACAATTCCTGACTGAGGAATTTATCCCCGAAAGATGGGAACGGGTAACACCCAACTTCAACATCGTTAATTATCATACCAAGGAAGTCCTGGCCAAGGCCGGAATTAAATTGACACCTGCAAAATTTAGGCGAATTCAGGATTTGCACGGGTGGTCACTGATGGTACCTTTAAACCAGCTTCTGACGTATTTTGCTCCGAAAAAGAAAGAGGAACCTGACACCAAGGATATCGCAATCTATGTTTACAAAGACATGATTGAGGATAAGGAGGACTTACCTAAGAATACCGGTCCTGAATTGGTGGGAATTGATGACCTAGTGGGTGAGTTTTCCGATGGGGGGCGCAAGTTGGCGGTTACACTGTTGAAGAAAGTTTGGCGATTCAGAGTTCCATCGTTCAATATTTATGATCATGATACAGGGATGGTTACCCACCGCCAAGGCAATGAAGTGAACCTTGTTGTCTCCAAGGAAATGGGTATCCATCTTGATAATCGGAAGTATGAGTTGAATGCCGATGAGCTCTTCTATGGTCTGGTTGAACTTGAAGAAACAATCAAGAGAAAAGCCCAAAAACTCAAGAATGAGGAACTAGAGGAAACACAGGAACAATCCCAAAGTAATACAGATGGAACCCTGATCGGTGGCTACAGCGTACCGATTAAACTTGGTACAAACCAAGGTGAAACGGTTGTGAGTTACATACCTGAAGAGTTACGATGGGTTACGGACTTTTCTTACCAGGACAAAATCAATGTAAATGTTGAAGACAATATTCTGGACAGTGAAACAGGTGACATCATTGTCCCGGTTGGTTCACGCATTACCAGAAGAATGGCCAAGAGTTTTGAGGAAGAAGGAAAGAAACTTGAAATAGCAGTTTCAAGTGACCGCATCGCAGGTCGTTATGTTGCCAAGGACATGATCGATGAAGAAACTGGAATTGTGTTGGCCGAAGCAGGCGATGAGCTAACCAGTCTTTTTGATGAGAATGGCAACCCTTCAGGAGGATTGTTGCATAAACTTCTGAATGAAAGGTTTGATGAAATCGATCTTCTGGAAATCGACCACCTTTCCGTCGGCCCCTATATTCGAAACACCATGTACCTTGACAAGTGTTACGACCGTAAAACAGGGCTTTTGGAAATCTACCGCTCGCTGCGTCCAGGTGAACCACCAACCCCAGAAAATGCCGAGGCCCTTTTTGATCAACTCTTCAGTGATTCTGAAAGATACGATCTTTCGGCCGTTGGCCGTGCCAAACTGAACATGAGGCTTGGGCTTGTGGAGAACGAAGATGTTCGCACCCTGCAAAAGATTGATATCGTAGCCTGTTTGCGTCACTTGGTCGCCCTTCGGGATGGCCAAGGCGAAATAGATGATATTGACCATTTGGGGAATCGCCGAGTAAGGTCTGTTGGTGAACTCATGGAAAATCAATGTCGCATTGGTTTGATTCGCATGGAGCGGGCCATTCGAGAACGCATGGGATCAGTTGAAATTGATAAAAAGATTCCCCAGGATCTCGTCAATCCACGCCCCCTCTCCGGTGCCATTAGGGAATTCTTCGGTTCATCGCAATTGTCACAATTCATGGACCAAACCAATCCACTGTCTGAGATTACGCATAAAAGACGCCTCTCAGCCTTGGGACCTGGAGGTCTTACCAGAGAACGTGCCGGTTTCGAGGTACGAGATGTTCACCCCACCCATTATGGTCGCATTTGTCCAGTAGAAACACCAGAAGGCCAGAATATCGGTTTGATTAACTCGCTGGCTTCCTACTCGAAGGTTAACAAATACGGCTTCCTGGAAACACCTTACCGTGTCGTAAAGGATTGTCAGGTTACGGATGATTACGAATATGTTTCAGCATCAGATGAAACCCAAAAGGTTATTGCTCAAGCCAACGCGAGACTTGATGAGAAGAACCGTTTGGTAAACGATCTTGTTTCCACAAGGATTGATGGCGAATTCAAGATGAGTCTCAAAGAATCAGTCAATATGATTGACGTATCGCCCATGCAGCTGGTATCGGTTGCTGCTTCCCTGATACCATTTCTTGAAAATGACGATGCCAACCGTGCCTTGATGGGTTCTAACATGCAACGTCAGGCCGTTCCTCTGCTGAATGCAGAGGCTCCCTTTGTCGGTACTGGAATCGAGGAGAGAGTAGCTGTGGATTCAGGTGCCTCCATCGTGGCTCGGAGAGAAGGGTTTGTTGACCAGGTTGATGCAACGAGGATTGTGATTAGTGCAACTGCCAACGATCCAACGGACCCAGGAGTTGATACTTATCGCCTGCGAAAATTCCAACGATCCAATCAAAACACCTGTATTAACCAAAAGCCACTGGTCAATGTAGGTGATTATGTTTTGAAGGGAGATGTTATTGCTGACGGTCCTGCCACCGATTTGGGTGAACTTGCCTTGGGTAGGAATGTCCTCGTCGCATTTATGCCTTGGAATGGCTATAACTTTGAAGATTCCATCCTTGTATCAGAACGGATTGTCAGGGATGATGTCTTTACCTCAGTTCATATTGAGGAATTTTCTGTTTTGGCCCGTGATACCAAATTGGGACCAGAAGAAATCACCAGGGATATTCCCAATGTAGGTGAGGAAGCTCTCAGGAACCTTGATGAAGCAGGTATTATTTACGTTGGTGCCGAAGTTGCAGGGGGAGACATTCTGGTGGGCAAAATTACGCCTAAGGGCGAAACTCCCATTACACCCGAAGAAAAACTCTTGCGTGCCATTTTTGGTGAAAAGGCTTCCGATGTCCGTGACACCTCCCTGAAATTGCCACCAGGTGATTTTGGTACGGTTGTAGAGGTCAGAGTTTTCAATCGCCATGGTATTGAGAAGGATGAGCGTACGATCCAGATTGAACGTGAGGAAATAAATCGCCTCAGCAGGGATCATGAAGATGAAAAAGCCATTCTCAGAAGGACAATTTACGAGCGTTTGAACAATTTGATCATTGGCAAGGTTGTTGCCAAGGGCCCAAAACCTTTTCAGAAAGGTGATGTCATAACCGAGGAGTTGTTAGGACAAGTGGATCAGTTCAAATGGTGGAAACTTGCTTTGGAAGATGAAGAAACGGCTAAAAACCGCGAGGGCTTGGAAAAACAGTATAAGCTTCAGTTAAAGGCACTTGAAGAAAGATATGATGACAAGGTGGCCAAGGTCAGACGTGGTGATGATCTTTCACCTGGTGTTCTTAAGGTCGTCAAGGTGTTTGTAGCTGTTAAGCGAAAACTTCAGTCAGGTGATAAAATGGCTGGCCGTCATGGTAACAAGGGTGTTGTTTCCAAGGTCGTGCCAATGGAGGATATGCCCTTTCTGGAAGATGGAACACCGGTCGATATTGTCCTCAATCCGCTGGGTGTGCCATCGCGAATGAATGTTGGACAAATTCTGGAAACACATATGGGTTGGGCTTCCAGAGGGTTGGGCAAGGTCATTGATGAATCTCTGAAATATCACGATACCCATCAGGATGACCCCACAAGTATAGAACGGGTAAAATCGGCCATGGAATATGCCTATGGGCCTGAAATGTACCAATCTACCCTGGCCAAACTTAGTGATGGGGATTTAGTGTCTTCGGCTCGTGTTGTCACCAACGGAGTCCCAATCGCCACCTCGGTGTTTGATGGTGCCAAAGAACTTGATATTGATGATGCTCTCGAACGGGCCGGTTTTGATAAATCTGGACAGTCCGAACTTTATGACGGCATTACGGGAGAGAAATTTGCCCGACTGGTAACCGTTGGTATCAAATATATGTTAAAACTCCATCATCTCGTTGATGATAAAATACATGCGAGATCAACGGGGCCGTATAGTCTGGTAACCCAACAACCTCTCGGTGGAAAGGCCCAATTTGGCGGCCAACGCTTTGGTGAAATGGAAGTTTGGGCACTTGAAGCTTATGGCGCTGCGCATATCCTCCAGGAAATATTGACGGTCAAGGCCGATGATGTTACCGGCAGGACCAAGGTTTATGAAGCTATCGTCAAAGGTGAAAATGAATTTGAATCGGGTATACCCGAAAGCTTTAATGTTCTGGTCAAGGAGGTAAGAGGCCTCGGCTTGAATATTGAACTTAGACAAATGAACCAAAACAAGCGAAAGATGATCCAGAGGGAAAAAAATGAAGTATGAATTAGCACAGTCCATGTTCAAGGGTGGAAGACTACCTGAATCCTTTGACGAAATAAAAATCTCACTTGCTTCACCTGAAAGGATCGTTGCTTGGTCTGAGGGAGAAATCAAGAAGCCAGAGACCATAAATTATCGGACTTTCAAACCAGAAAGAGATGGTCTGTTCTGTGCCAAGATTTTTGGCCCTGTACGAGACTATGAGTGTCTTTGTGGCAAATACAAACGGATGAAATTCCGCGGGATTACCTGCGAGAAGTGTGGCGTTGAAGTAACCCTCCAGAAAGTCCGTCGTGAGCGAATGGGACATATCCATCTGGCTGCTCCAGTCGCTCACATATGGTTTTTGAAACTTCTCCCCAGTCGTATCGGTATTTTACTTGACATGAAGTTAAAGGACCTGGAAAGTGTCCTCTATTTTGAAAAGTTTGTTGTTACCGACCCAGGACTTACTCAATTCAATGAAAAGAAGCTCATTACAGAAGCCGAAATGCAAGAAGCCATAGATGAGTTTGGAGAAGAATCCTTCAATGCCTCAATCGGTGCCGAAGCGATAAGGGAATTGTTGAGTAACCTTGACTTGGAACACGAACAGGAAATTCTCCGTGAGGAACTCCTGACAACGGGCAGCATACAACGGAAGACAGACATCAAAAAGCGTCTCAAAATTGTCTCCCATTTCCTTGAGTCAGGCAATAAGCCGGAATGGATGATATTAACAGCACTGCCTGTTATTCCGCCCGAACTAAGACCTCTCGTACCACTGGATGGAGGTCGGTTCGCCACTTCGGATCTGAATGATCTGTATCGCCGGGTGATCAACCGGAACAATCGATTAAAAAGATTGATTGAACTGCGTGCCCCTGAGCTGATTATTCGTAATGAAAAGCGCATGTTACAAGAATCGGTTGATGCCCTCTTTGACAATGGTCGTCGAGGCAGAGTTATCACCAATACAAGCAACAAACGCCCTCTGAAGTCACTTAGTGACATGCTGAAGGGCAAACAGGGAAGATTCCGCCAGAACCTGCTCGGTAAAAGGGTTGATTTCTCTGGCCGTTCGGTGATTGTTACCGGTCCTGAATTAAAGCTGCACCAATGCGGCTTGCCCAAGAAGATGGCCAAGGAACTCTTCAAGCCATTCATTTTTGCCAAACTTCAGGAAAAGGAACTTTCCACAACGGTTAAACAGTCAAAAAAACTGGTTGAGAGAGAATCAGATGAAATTTGGGATATCCTTGATGAAGTCATCAGGGAACATCCCGTTCTTCTCAATCGGGCACCAACTCTTCACAGGCTTGGAATACAGGCCTTTGAACCCCTACTCATTGAAGGCAAGGCTATCCAGCTTCATCCCTTGGTTTGTTCAGCCTTTAACGCCGATTTTGACGGTGATCAGATGGCTGTTCACGTACCTCTTTCCATGGAAGCTCAATTGGAAGCCCGGGTTCTCATGATGTCCACAAATAACGTTTTGTCGCCTGCCAACGGTGCACCCATTATTGTACCTTCCCAGGATATGGTTTTGGGTCTTTATTACACCAGTCTGGTGCGTGGAGGCATGCAGGGTGAAGGGATGATTTTTGGTTCGGTTGAGGAAGTTGAGCAGGCTCTCGCAGCCGGTGTTGTTCACAAACACGCCAAGGTCAAAGCCCGCATCAGGGAAATTGACGAGGATGGAGAAGCCGTCTCCAAAATTTATGATACAACACCTGGCCGTATTCTCTTGGGTTCCCACCTGCCAATGAATGCCCATGTCTCTTTCGAAATCCTGAACAGGGAACTCAGAAAACAGGAAGTTCAGGAGGTCATTGATACGGTTTATCGCTATTGTGGCCAAAAGGAATCGGTTATTTTCTGTGACCACATCATGGAAATTGGCTTCAAGGAGGCTTGTAATGCTGGTATTTCCTTCTGTCGTAGTGACATGTTGGTGCCAACCGACAAGCACCAGATAGTTGAGGAAACAAGGGCCTTGGTTGCCACCTTCGAGGAGCACCACAAGAAAGGCATGATCAGTGAAGGTGAGAGATACCAGAAAACAGTTGAAGCCTGGGGCAGCTGCACGGACAGAATCCAGCAAAAGATGGAGAAAGCCATTCAAGCCCGCAAATTTGTCGACGATGTGGAACAGGAGAGAAACTCGATCTACATGATGACTCATTCGGGCGCAAGAGGATCTCGCGACCAGATGAAACAGTTGGCCGGGATGCGAGGCTTGATTTCCAAAGGTACGGGTGAAATCATCGAAACCCCGATCATTTCGAATTTCAAGGAAGGTCTCAATGTGGCGGAATATTTCAATTCAGCCCATGGTTCCAGAAAGGGGTTGGCAGATACCGCTCTGAAAACCGCCAACGCAGGGTACTTGACCCGCCGTCTGGTTGACGTTGCCCAGGATTGTCTGGTGCGTGAGGAGGATTGTCTTGAAAATCCTGATAATCCCTTTGATGAGAATGAGGATTTTGGTATCAAGGTGGAAGCAACCATCAGGGATGGTGAAATCATTGTGAACCTGGCGGAAAGAATTGTCGGGAGGGTTCTGGCCGAGGATTTGGTCAATGCCAATACGGGTGAAATTTTTGCCAGCAATGGTGAACTTTTAAGTGAAATCAGGGCCAGAGAAATTGAGGGGGCTGGTTTTCAGAGTGTCCTGCTCCGATCACCTCTGACGTGTCGTACCCAGGATGGGGTCTGTTCGAAATGTTACGGGCGGGACCTGGCCCGTGGCACCATGGTGAATGTCGGTGAAGCCGTGGGTATCATGGCGGCCCAATCCATTGGCGAACCAGGAACCCAGTTGACCATGAGAACCTTCCATATCGGTGGAATTGCCCAGCAATCCGATGAACAATCGTTCATCGAAGCCAGTGTGGATGGGAGCATCAAATTTGAAAATCCGAAAACCTTGACGGACAAGTCCGGGCGAACCATTGCCAGCAGTCGGGCCATGCGCATTTCGGTCGAGAACCCAAAAGAAATTGCCAAGCGACCCTATCGTGTACCTTATGGCTCCAACATCCTGGTGAAAGAAGGTCAAAAGGTAACAAGAGGAACGCGCCTCTTTGAGTGGGATGCGTTTGCCACATCGCTGTACTCAGAGGTTGAGGGTGTGGTCAGGCATATTGATCTCATTCATGGGATGACCACCAAACGAAGAACCATTGAAGAATTCGGCATGACCGAAGAGGTTGTGATTGATACGGGGGGGAGCAAAAAGCCGGACCGTCTGGTCCCAAATCCGCAACGTTCCAGCCAGGCTACTGAGCAGGGACGGGTCTGGTTTGAATCAGCCGAATTGCAACAAAGAACGGACGGTTCTCTGGTCGTGAACTCCATGGATATGTGGATCATCATTGTCGATAGTCAGGGGCAGGAAGTTTCAGCCCATTATGTCCCTCAGGACTCCACACTAAAAGTGTCCAATGGTCAAATGGTCAAGGCGGGCGATGATTTGTTTTCTCTTCCCCCCATGAAGCAGGCCCAAAAACGCATTTCACAGAACTTTATTTCCAGTTGGCGTGATTTGGAAATACTCAAGCCGGGCATACTCATCGTCGACGAGTTCACGGGACAACCTCTGTATCTGGAAAATGGCAATCTGGCCTTTCACGAGATGTCAATGGAGTCAATAATCAGGGTAAAGGATGGACAAAAAATTGCTGTCGGCGATGAACTGGTAAGATTCCCCAAACGAACGGCCTTGACCAAGGATATTACGGGTGGACTGCCACGGGTTGCCGATCTCTTTGAGGCCAGAAACCCCAAGGACCTTGCCGTCATGGCCGAACTCAGTGGCACCATCAGGTTTGAAAGAGAGTACAAGAACTCCAGGGTCATCAGAATTGATCCCGATGACGAAAACATCAAGGTTTCACCCAAATACAAGATTCCAAAGGGTCTCCATTTGGAAGTACAGGAGGGTGACAAGATCATGCGTGGTGACCTCATTGTTGACGGCACACCTTCGCCCCAGGATGTTTTGCAATCCAGAGGACTTGGTGACCTGGCCCGATACATGATTGAGGGGGTTCAGGAAGTCTATCAACTGCAAGGGGTAAAAATCAATGACAAGCACATTGAGGTTATCTTGCGACAAATGCTGAAGAAGGTCCGCATTACTGATCCGGGAGATACAGTTCTCATGTCCGATGAAATCATTGACAAGACCGAATTCAGGAAGATCAATGAAGCAGCCTTGGCCAGAAATGAAAAGGTTGCGCATTGCGTCCCTGTCATTCTTGGCATTACCAAGGCGGCTCTAGGAACCAATTCCTTCATATCGGCCGCTTCCTTCCAGGAGACGACCAAGGTATTGACCGATGCAGCTGTACGTGGAAGGGTAGACAGATTGTCAGGTCTCAAGGAAAATGTGATTGTCGGCAGACTTATTCCGGCTGGAACAGGTAATGCAGCGTCAGAAATCCGTAAGATCGCCTACAAGGAGGATGAGCGCATCATGCAATTGCAGGAGAAGGATGATACAGACATATTCAGTGACTTCCCGGCCCTTATTGAAGAGGATTCAGAACCGCTGGAGGGCTAGTTTTGCCCTCCGGTATTACTTTTTTCTCTTTTATGGATTTTTTTTGCTCCTGATAGTTGACATTTTTAAAGGCAAGCATTACTTGGCACGGACTTTCAAAAGACCTATGCCTTTGAGAGACAAATAACCATTAAGATTTGGGGTGCATGAACGCCTCCCGGCGTTCCTCTGAAAATTCAGGCCGCTGAGGACAACGAAGCGGTTTCTTTATGCTTTTTGTTTGAGGTTGTGGTTGTACCAGAAGGGAAAATAAATTCTAGGAATGATATGCCAACGATACAACAATTAATTCGTAAGCCCAGGAAGCCCAAGGTCCGGCGGCAGAAGTCAATGCATTTGCTCGGCTGCCCCCAACGTCGTGGGGTGTGCACACGTGTCTATACGACGACACCCAAAAAGCCTAACTCAGCCTTGCGGAAAGTTGCCAAAGTCAGATTGACCAGTGGTTTCGAAGTCATCTCCTATATTCCCGGGGAGACCCACACCTTGCAGGAACATTCCGTGGTCCTCATACGGGGTGGCAGGGTCAAAGACCTGCCGGGCGTCCGGTATCATATCCTGCGGGGAACACTCGATACTACTGGTGTCAAGGAGCGACGGCAAAGACGTTCCAAATACGGTGCCAAGAGACCTAAGTAAGGAGCTTTAGAATATGTCCCGTCGCCGTCGAGCTGAAGTAAGAGAAGTCCTGCCGGACGCCAAGTTTGGTGATCGGATCCTTACCAAATTTATGAACAATCTGATGAAGGATGGTAAAAAGGCTGTGGCCGAGGGTATCGTCTATAATGCCCTTGACCGCATTCAAGGGCTGACCCAACGCGATCCCCTGGAAGTGTTTCACGAAGCCATTGGGAATGTTCGACCTTCAATAGAGGTTCGTTCAAGACGAGTGGGTGGTTCCACCTACCAGATTCCAGTCGAGGTACGGCCAGAAAGAAGAAGCGCCCTGGCCATCCGCTGGTTGATAGATGCAGCCCGCAAACGACCGGAGCACACCATGGAAGAACGATTGGCTGGTGAATTGGTTGACGCCGTCAACTTGCGTGGTCGAGCTGTGAAAAAACGCGAAGATACACACAAAATGGCCGAAGCCAACCGGGCCTTTAGTCATTATCGTTGGTAAAGCAAAAATAGGGCAGTTTTCTCATGACACGTCAATATCCCCTTTCCCGCTATCGCAACTTTGGTATCATGGCCCATATAGATGCCGGGAAAACCACCACAACCGAGCGCGTTCTCTACTATACCGGAAAATCCCATAAAATTGGTGAGGTTCATGATGGAGCAGCCACCATGGACTGGATGGAACAAGAGCAGGAAAGAGGCATTACCATTACCTCTGCTGCAACCACAACATTCTGGGAACGAACTGAAGATGGTGAATCGCCATTGTCAGATAAGTACCGCTTCAATATCATCGATACCCCAGGCCATGTTGATTTTACTATTGAAGTAGAACGCTCCCTGGCCGTTCTTGACGGAGCTATTTGTGTCCTTGATGCCAACGCAGGTATAGAACCGCAGACCGAAACCGTCTGGCGCCAGGCTGACCGCTACAAGGTTCCAAGGTTTGTTTTTGTCAATAAAATGGACAAGATTGGTGCCGATTTCTTCAATTGCGTACGAATGATCAAGGATCGAACAGGCGCGACACCTTTGCCCATACAAATTCCAATCGGTGCTGAGGACAAGTTCAGTGGCATAATTGATCTTGTCACCATGAAGGAATGGACTTGGACAGGCGAGGCCCTTGGAGCAACGTGGACCCTTCAGGACATTCGACCAGACCTCCAGGACTTGGCCAATGAATGGCGCAATACCCTCATCGAAACAGCAGTTGAGATGGATGATGAAGTTATGGAGACTTATCTTGAGGGCGAAGAACCTGATAATGAAACACTACGAAGATTGATCCGCCAGGGAACTTTAGGTATGTCCTTTGTACCTGTTCTAGCAGGCTCCGCCTTTAAGAACAAGGGTGTACAACCAATGTTGAATTCAGTCATTGATTACCTCCCCGGGCCATTGGATGTGCCTTCCTATGTTGGCTTCGCGCCCGGTGACAAGGACGAAGTACGAAACATTGAGCGTACAGCCGATGATTCCAATCCTTTCTCAGGCTTGGCATTCAAGGTCATGAACGACCCCTTTGTCGGATCTTTGACATTTACACGGATCTATTCGGGCACCATTCAAAAAAGTGACCAGTTGTTGAATTCAACCAAAGGCAAGAAAGAACGCGTTGGACGTATGATGATGATGCATTCGAACAACCGGGAAGAAATCACGGAGGCTTACGCGGGTGATATCATTGCTCTGGCCGGACTGAAGGAAACCACAACTGGTGACACCCTTTGCAGTTCGACGCAGCCTGTTGTTCTTGAAACCATGACCTTCCCTGATCCTGTCATTGAGATTGCTGTCGAACCAAGAACCAAGTCCGATCAGGAAAAGATGGCTCAGGCTCTGCAAAGATTGGCCGCCGAAGATCCGTCTTTCAGGGTTGAAACAGATTTTGAATCTGGTCAAACCATTATGAAGGGAATGGGAGAACTTCACCTGGATATATTGATTGACCGTATGAAACGTGAATTCAAGGTTGAAGCCAACATTGGCGCCCCACAGGTTGCTTATCGTGAAACCGTTTCCCATGAGGCAGAAATCGATTACACTCACAAAAAACAGACAGGTGGTGCTGGTCAGTTTGCCCGTGTCAAGATGATCATTGAACCCCAGGAAATCGGCAAGGGCTTCAGTTTTGAGTCCAAGATTGTAGGCGGTGCGATTCCAAAGGAATACATTCCAGGAGTTGAAAAGGGTATTCAATCAGTGATGGATTCAGGCCCACTAGCTGGTTTTCCGGTCATTGACTTCAAGGTAACACTTATTGATGGTGCTTTTCATGATGTCGACTCATCGGTCATGGCCTTTGAGCTCTGTGCCCGTGCGGCCATGCGGGAAGGCCTCAAGAAAGCTGGGGTAAAACTCTTGGAACCAGTCATGAAAGTCGAAGTTGTAACCCCCGAAGAATACACTGGTACGGTCAACGGCGATTTGACCAAACGACGTGGACAGGTCCAAGGACAGGAGCTAAGAGGAAACTCGACGGCGATTGCTGGCAATGTACCACTGGCCAATATGTTCGGATACATCAACAATCTTCGTTCGATGACCTCCGGCAGGGCCAATTTTACAATGCAGTTTTCTCATTATGAGGCTGTACCACAAAATATCTCGGAAGAGATTCAATCTAAATATGCGTGAAGCTCTTAACAAGTTCGGTTAACCAGAAAGGATTATCAGATGGCTAAGGAAACTTTTATTCGAAACAAACCCCATGTCAACGTCGGTACGATTGGCCATGTTGACCACGGTAAAACAACATTAACTGCTGCGATTACCAAGTATTTTGGTGAATTTACCCCCTATGACAAAATTGATGGTGCACCAGAGGAAAAGGATCGGGGTATTACAATTTCAACAGCGCACGTTGAATATGAAACGGAAGCCCGTCACTATGCACATGTCGACTGCCCAGGTCATGCTGACTATGTCAAAAACATGATTACAGGTGCTGCCCAGATGGACGGAGCTATTCTGGTGGTGAGTGCTGCTGATGGTCCCATGCCACAGACCCGTGAGCATATTCTTCTGGCCCGGCAGGTCGGTGTTCCCTCCCTCGTGGTTTACATGAACAAAGTCGACCAGGTTGATGATGAAGAGCTTCTCGAATTGGTGGAATTGGAAATTCGTGAATTGCTTAACGAATATGAATTTCCGGGTGATGACATTGCCATCATCATGGGATCTGCTCTGGCAGCCATGGAAGGTACCAATGACGAGATTGGCGAAAACAGCATCAAACAGCTGATGGAAGCCGTTGATGCCAATATTCCTACACCTGACCGCCCGATTGATCAGCCCTTCCTGATGCCCATTGAAGATGTGTTTTCAATTTCCGGCCGTGGTACGGTTGTTACAGGCAGGGTCGAAAGGGGTGTTGTCAAAGTGGGTGATGAAATCGAGGTTGTCGGTATCCGGGATACTTCCAAAACGACCTGTACCGGTGTTGAGATGTTCCGCAAACTGTTGGATCGTGGCGAAGCCGGGGATAATATCGGTGCACTTTTGCGCGGTGTCGGGCGAGATGGGGTTGAAAGAGGCCAGGTGCTTTGTAAACCCGGATCGGTTACACCACACACTGAATTCGAAGCCGAGGCCTATATTCTGGACAAATCGGAAGGCGGTCGGCACACACCTTTCTTTACCAACTATCGTCCACAGTTCTACTTCCGAACAACCGATGTAACGGGTTCGGTTGAACTGCCAGAGAATGTCGAGATGGTTATGCCAGGTGATAATGTTCGCTTCAAGGTTAAACTCATCAACCCAATTGCGATGGAAGAAAAACTACGGTTTGCCATCCGGGAAGGTGGAAGAACTGTCGGAGCCGGTGTTGTAACCAAGATAATTAAGTGATTTTGAGGGGCATGGACAAGGGTTTGTGCCCTTTTGCTTTCGGAGTTAGAGTATGAGTCAACATCAAAATATTCGCATTCAGTTGAAGGCCTTTGATTACAGGGTTCTTGATGCCTGTGCTTCCGAACTCATTGATACGGTCAGGCGGACTGGTGCACGTTGGCGGGGGCCCATACCCTTACCGAACAAAATTGAAAAATTCACGGTTTTGCGGGGACCTCACATAGACAAGAAGTCCCGTGAGCAGATGGAAATTCGAACCCATAAGCGGGTAATCGATATCATTGATCCTACGCCGCAAACTGTTGATGCACTTATGAAACTAGAACTCGCGGCAGGTGTTGCCGTGGAATTGAAACTTTAGGATGGGAGATTCCGGAATGCGTTCTGGGGTGATTGCCAAAAAATTGGGAATGACACGTTTGTTCCAGGATGACGGTAAGCAGATACCTGTTACTGTTCTTCACCTGGACAATCTTCAGGTCTTGGCCCAACGTACAGAAAACCGCGATGGTTATACTGCTGTCCAGTTAGGTACTGGCGCAGCCAAAGCCAAGCGCGTCTCGAAGGCCATGCGTGGCCATTTTGCCTTGGCCCAAGTGGCCCCCAAGAAAAAATTGGCTGAGTTCCGGGTTTCACCAGATAACCTGATTGAAATCGGGGCTGAAATAACAGCTGATCATTTCTTGCCCGGCCAGAAAGTCGATGTCTCTGGCACCTCAATCGGAAAAGGCTTTGCAGGCGCCATGAAGAGACACAATTTTGCCGGTTTACGTGCCTCACACGGTGTATCGGTAAGCCACAGGTCACATGGATCAACTGGCCAATGTCAGGACCCCGGCAAGGTTTTCAAGGGCAAGAAGATGGCCGGGCACATGGGTAATACCAAGGTTACCACTCAGAACCTTGAAGTCATGCAGACTGATGCCGAAAATGGCCTCATTCTTGTTAAGGGATCCGTTCCGGGGTCCAAGGGCGGATGGGTCACAATTCGGGATGCCTGCAAGAAAAAAACACCTGATAACCTTCCCTTGCCAGGCTCAATTAGGAGTTTAGTCGAGCCTGCCGCCGCAAACGAGGATGTAACCGAGGAGGCTGAATCATGAAAACCAAAGTGATCAGTTTTGACGGTGAAAAAGTAGAATCGGTTGACTTGCGGGAGGATATTTTTGGTCTTGAAAGCAGGCCAGACATATTGAATCGTGTTGTCCGCTGGCAACGATCTCGTAAACAGCAAGGTACACATAAAGTAAAGACCCGTTCGGAAACCAGTTATTCCAGACGCAAGATTTACCGCCAGAAGGGAACTGGTGGTGCACGTCATGGTGATCGTAATGCTCCGATTTTCTCTGGCGGCGGGGTTTACAAGGGTCCAAAAGTGCGTGATCACAGCCATGACCTACCTAAGAAAGTACGCAAGTTGGGTTTGAAGATGGCCCTTTCTTCCAAATTAAAGAACAGCGAGCTGGTCATCTTGGCCAAGGCCAAAATGGACACTTCAAAAACCACCGAGTTGAACGACAAAATCAAAAGCCTGGGATGGAAAAAAACCTTGGTTATTGACGGTGGCCGAGTTGATGAGAACTTCGCCCGGGCAGCCCGCAACATACCGGATCTGGATGTATTGCCACAACAGGGTGCAAATGTCTATGACATTCTTAAATGTTCGACCCTGGTGATAACTGTTGATGGCTTAAATGCCTTGCAGGAGAGGATGTCATGAAACCAAAAGCTGAACATTACGACATGATTGTCCGCCCCAGGATTACCGAAAAATCCACCAAGGCTTCGGAAGTCAATACAGTTGTATTTGAAACAACAATGAATGCCACCAAACCCAAAATCAAGGAAGCAGTTGAAGCCATTTTCAAGGTAAAGGTTGCATCTGTAAACACAGCCATCCAGAGGGGAAAACGAACTCGGTTCAGGGGACGGCCTGGTAAAAGAAAAGATATAAAAAAGGCCTTTGTCCGTTTGCAGGAAGGTCATTCAATTGATACTGGTGGATCAAGATGATGAGGACCTGTTCCATACTTTTGTCCAATTCCACCAACTTAGGGAATAAAGGGTAGTTGTATGGCCTTAAAGTCGTATAAACCGATTACTCCTGGGCGACGAGGGCTTGTTCTCGTTGATCGTTCCCATCTTTGGAAAGGGAAACCTGTTAAATCCCTTAGTGAGGGACTTACATCCAAGGGTGGTCGCAACAACCAGGGACGAATTACTGTCAGGCACCGAGGTGGTGGCGCCAAACGTCTGTATCGAAAAATAGATTTCAAGCGCAAGAAGCAGGATGTGTTTGGTACCGTCGAGCGTTTTGAGTATGATCCCAACCGCTCGGCATTTATTGCCTTGATCAAATATGATGATTCCGACATCTCCTATATCCTTGCCCCGCAGCGACTTGCGGTAGGTGATAAGATTATCTCCTCGGCCCGGGCCGATATCAAACCGGGTAATGCAATGCCTTTTTCTGGTATGCCGATTGGAACGATCGTTCACAATGTAGAAATGAAACCTGGCAAGGGTGGACAAATAGCCCGGGCTGCTGGTACCTATGCCCAGTTCATAGGCCGGGATGGAGGTTATGCACAGCTGCGGTTGTCATCCGGCGAGTTGAGAGTTGTTCACCAGAATTGTCGGGCAACAGTTGGTGCTGTGTCCAACCCGGATAATTCCAATACCAATCTTGGTAAAGCCGGTCGAACCCGTAATCTGGGCATAAGACCGACTGTACGTGGTGTGGTCATGAATCCCGTTGATCACCCACATGGTGGTGGTGAAGGTAAATCCAGCGGAGGTCGTCATCCTGTGACACCTTGGGGCAAACCTACCAGAGGTATGAAAACTCGCAAGAACAAGACGACGGATAAATACATCTTGCGGCGTCGATCAGTGCGAAAGAAAGGACGTTAATTATGGCACGATCAACATGGAAAGGTCCTTTTGTGGATTCTTACGTTTTGAAAAAGGCTGAAAAGGCGAAACAATCCGGGCGAAGGGATGTCATAAAGATATGGTCCCGTCGATCAACTATCTTGCCACAGTTTGTTGGTCTTACCTTTGGTGTTCACAATGGCCGAAAGCATATCCCTGTTTTGGTAACCGAAGAAATGATAGGTCAGAAATTTGGCGAGTACTCTCCAACGAGGACATTTTACAGCCATGATGCCGACAAAAAGGCCAAAAGGAGATAAGACTCAGTCATGACTAAAATTCAGAGTAGAATGCCTTACACCCAGGCTGTAGCCATAGGCAGAATGATTAGGGTATCCCCTCAGAAACTGAACCAGGTGGCTGCTCTCATCAGAGGTAAGGGACTTCATGAAGCCTTCAATATACTGACCTTTTCAGAAAAACGGATCGCCAAGGAAGTTTACAAGGTGTTACGCACGGCCATGCACAATGCCGATCAAAATGTCGGACTGGATGTTGATCGCTTGAAGGTTGCCGAAGCCTATGTCGGTAAAAACATAACCATGAAAAGGATTAAACCCAGAGCAAGAGGAAGGGCGAACAGAATTGTCAAACCATTTTCACAAATTACAATCATCGTTGAAGAAGTAGAGGATTAATCTGATGGGTCAAAAAGTTAATCCTATCGCCATGCGGCTCCAGATCAACAGGACTTGGGACAGCAGATGGTATGCCAACAAGCGGGAGTATGGAGACCTTCTTCTGGAGGATTTCAAAATCAGGGCCTTTATCAAAAAGGAATGTTCACAGGCAGGAATCAGTCGTGTTATAATTGAGCGTCCTTACAAGAAATGCCGCATAACCGTACATTCCGCCCGACCAGGTGTTATCGTTGGCCGCAAGGGGGCAGAGGTAGAAGCCCTTAAGACTGCCTTGCGCAAACTAACGGACTCTGAACTCTTTTTCAATATCGTTGAAGTTAAGAGGCCCGAAATAGATGCCCAGCTGGCAGCCGATTCAGTTGCCCAGCAGATCGAAAACCGCGTATCCTTCCGCAGGGCCATGAAACGCTCGGTCCAAAGTGCCATGCGCATGGGTGCCCTGGGTGTAAGGGTCAATGTTGCCGGTCGACTTGGGGGGGCTGAAATTGCCCGAACCGAATGGTACCGGGAGGGGCGTGTTCCCCTGCATACTCTCCGTGCTGATGTTGACTATGCCCAGGCAACAGCTTCTACTCCCTATGGTGTTATCGGCGTCAAGGTTTGGATCTTCAAGGGTGAAATTATGGAGCATGACCCCTCGGCAAGAGACCGTCGGGATCAGGTTCTAAGAGAAGGTGGGGTTGGCCCACGTCGATCATAATCTGAGGATTAAACAATGTTACAACCAAAGAAGCCACGTTTCCGGAAACAACACAAGGGGCGTATTCATGGCAATTCCAAGGGTGGAACTGCCTTGAATTTTGGTTCCTATGGACTGAAGGCCATTGAACCTGAACGCGTAACCGCCAGGCAAATTGAGGCTGCTCGTAGGGCCATGACACGAAAAATGAAGCGACAGGGAAGAGTCTGGATTAGAATTTTTCCTGATGTGCCTGTCTCCAAAAAGCCTACCGAGGTGCGTATGGGTAAAGGTAAGGGGTCAGTGGAATATTGGGCTGCCAGGGTCAAACCAGGTCGGGTCATGTTTGAAATTGATGGTGTCACTGATGGAATTGCCCGTGAGGCGCTCAGGTTGGCGGCAATGAAATTGCCTGTTAAAACCCGTATTGTGCAACGGGATGATTGGTGATTGGTTGCTGATATTGAGGCCACTGGAATAGGAAAATAGTCATGGATGCGTCAGAGTTACGAGAAAAAACAGCCGACGAGCTTGAGGATAAATTACTTGAGTTGAAAAGAGAGGCTTTCAATATTCGGTTTCGTGTTGCTGAAGGGGACTTTCCCAACACTTCAAGAATCCGGACAATACGAAGAGATGTGGCACGGATCAAGACCGTGATCCGGGAAAAGGAGAAGGTTTAGTCATGCCGAAAAGAATACTGGCTGGAAAAGTAATCAGCAATGCAAGCGACAAGACAGTTACGGTCTTGGTTGAAAGAAGGTTCATGCATCCAGTCATGAAGAAAACAGTTCGAAAATCGAAGCGGTATCGTGCCCATGATGCCAATAATTCAGTTCAATTGGGTGACAAGGTTCAAATTAGAGAATGTTCACCTATTTCTAAAACCAAATCCTGGGAAGTTGTCGAGGCTTCTTAATCCAGGATAAATATTTTATCGAAACCCTGGGGCAGCATAAGGTCCCCATAGGTCGGGAGTATTAACATGATTCAGATGCAGACTAATCTGGATGTAGCGGATAATTCGGGAGCCCGAAAAATTCAGTGCATCAAGGTGCTCGGCGGTTCCAAGCGAAGATTTGCATCCGTTGGCGACGTTATTGTTGTTTCAGTCAAGGAAGCCATTCCTAGAGCTCGAGTAAAAAAGGGTGAGGTCCGTAGGGCAGTTATTGTAAGAACGGCCAAGGAAGTTCGTCGTGATGACGGGACCGTAATTCGCTTTGATAAGAATGCTGCCGTGCTCATCAACAACAACAATGAACCCATCGGAACCAGAATATTTGGCCCAGTGGTTCGGGAGTTGCGAGCTCTTCGTTTCATGAAAATAATTTCACTTGCTCCGGAGGTATTGTAATGGCCGCCAAATTGAAAAAAGGTGACAATGTGGTCGTGATTGCTGGTAAGGATATCGGCGCCAGAGGAGTCATCGAAAGTATCTCTCCAGCCCGGGGAAAAGCTGTCGTAGATGGTATCAATATTGCCATTCGCCATAACAAGCGGACACAAAATCAAGAAGCCGCCAAGGTGCCCGTCTCTATGCCGATTGATCTTTCCAATCTGGCTCTAGTTGATCCTTCGGACGACAAACCCACCCGGGTCGGATTTAGAATGGAAGATGGTAAAAAGGTAAGGTTTTCCAAACGAACTGGAGTATTGATTGATGGCTAGTTCAACACCTCGTTTAAAAAGTATTTATGAAGACAAGATCAAACCTTCCTTAATGGAGGAATATGGCTACAAAAATGCCATGATGGTCCCCAAGCTCGACAAGATTGTCCTTAATATGGGTGTTGGGGAAGCGGTCAAGGATTCCAAAAAAGCCAAAGCAGCCGAAGCAGAACTGACGGCAATTGCCGGACAGAAAGCCGTTCCAACCAGAGCTCGCCAATCGCTTTCAGGTTTCCGGCTCAGAGAGGGTATGGTCATAGGAGCAAAGGTAACCCTTCGGGGTAATCGCATGTATGAGTTTCTGGACAGGCTGGTTGTCATTGCCCTGCCCCGGGTTCGGGATTTTCGGGGTGTAACAGAAAAATCTTTTGATGGCAATGGCAATTTCTCCCTCGGATTAAGGGAGCATATCGTGTTTCCAGAAATAGATTATGATAAGGTGGATGAGATCAGAGGTCTTGATGTCACCATCTGCACAACTGCCAAATCAGACAAGGAAGCAAAAAGTCTTCTGGTAAAATTGAACCTTCCTTTCAGGAACTAAATACGGAGATAACCGCAATGGCTAAAAAAGCAATGGTGGAAAGAGAATTGAAGCGACAAAGGCTGGTCAAGAAATATGAAGCCAAACGGGCTCATTTGAAAGCCATTATCAATAACAGGGAGCTACCCCTGGATGAACGGTTTTCGGCCAATCTCAAATTGGCCAAATTGCCCCGCAATTCATCGGCAACCAGGTTACATAATCGATGTGAATTGACTGGTCGCCCCAAGGGGTATTACCGCAAACTGAGGATTTCACGTATTGCCCTGCGTGAATATGGTGGTTTTGGCCAGATCCCGGGCATGGTTAAGTCAAGTTGGTAGGAGTAAGCGATTATGTCATTCAGTGACCCAGTTGGAGATATGTTGACCCGTATCAGGAACGGGCAAATGCGCAAGAAGGGATCAATCATGTCACCCTCCTCCAAATTGCGGATTTGGGTTCTTGATGTGCTCATGGAGGACGGGTACATTCTCGGCTATGAGCAGGTGGATAATGAGCAGGGTTTCAAGGAACTTGAAATCAGGTTGAAATACTTTAAAGGCGCCCCAGCCATCAGGGAACTCAATCGTGTTTCCAAGCCCGGACGAAGGGTCTATTCGAGTGTGAAGAATCTCCCCTATGTCAGACAGGGCCTGGGTGTGGCCATTATCTCAACCGCCAAAGGCGTCATGTCCGATGCCAAAGCTCGCCAACATAATGTTGGTGGTGAAATTCTATGTACGGTGTTTTAGGAGAATTAACATGTCTCGGATAGGGAAATTACCGATCAAAATACCAACTAGTGTTGAGGCCAAACTGGAAGGCCAGGAGGTTACTGTCAAAGGACCGAGGGGGACCTTGTGCTTTACCATTCCTGATGAGATTCAGGGAAGCATGGAAAATCAGGAGATCAGGGTCACTCCCAGGCAAAACAATATCAAAAGCCGCCAGAAATGGGGTATGTCGCGAACCATGGTAGCCAACTGCGTCAAAGGCGTGACCGAAGGTTTCACCAAGGAGTTGCAAATCAGTGGTGTGGGGTACAGGGCACAAATGAAGGGAAAATCCCTGCATTTAACCTTGGGTCTCAGCCATGATGTCAATATTGATGTCCCCGATGATATTACCATTTCAACACCTTCCAATACCAGAATTGTTGTGGAGGGAAATGATCCTCAGGTTGTTGGCAAAGTGGCCGCGGACATTCGTAAATGGCGTCCACCTGAACCGTATAAGGGAAAGGGTATCAGGTATCTTAATGAATATATTTACCGCAAGGTAGGCAAGAAGAAGTAGGTGTAACTATGGCTACCAGCAAAAAAGACCTCTTTAAACGAAGAAAATCAAGGGTACGACACCGCTTGAAAACGGTCAGTACCGATCGCCCTCGGCTTTCAGTATTTCGTTCTAACAGGAACATTAGTGTTCAGGTAATTGATGACGTAAAGGGTGTAACCCTGGCTTCAGCTTCAACTTTGGAAAAAGATCTCGGAATAACCAGAGGCAATAATATCACCGCTGCCGAAGTCATTGGTGCAACCATAGCTGAACGGGCCAAGAAGGCAGGAATTGCAAAATGTTATTTTGATCGAGGTGGGTACATGTATCACGGCCGAGTAAAAGCTCTAGCCGATTCTGCCCGAACAAACGGATTAGAGATTTAGGAGACGATGGATGGCACGAGATGATAAAAGGCGTTCCAAAGAAGATAGCCCCGATTATGGCGAACGATTGGTTGCAATCAACCGGGTTTCCAAGACGGTCAAGGGTGGTAAGCGCTTTGGCTTTTCTGCCTTGGTTGTCGTAGGTGACCAGAATGGACGTGTGGGCTTTGGCAAGGGCAAAGCCAAGGAAGTCCCAGAGGCCATTCGCAAAGCTACTGAAAATGCTAAAAGAAATCTTCATCGAGTTCCACTGAAGCAGGGAAGAACCCTCTATCACGACATGGAAGGGACGCATGGAGCAGGGAAAGTTGTTTTGCGAACCGCACCTCCAGGTACTGGTATCATTGCTGGTGGTCCCATGCGTGCAGTATTCGAAATGCTTGGTGTTCAGGATGTCGTAGCCAAATCAATTGGATCCCAGAATCCTTACAACATGATTAGGGCGACAATCAATGCCTTAAGGAAAATCTGTAATCCTCGGCAGGTTGCCAACAGACGTGGTCTGAAAGTATCTGATATTACCCGTAAGCCTGATCTTCAATCAACAGCACCCTAGGAGTTTACCATGGACAAAGTTATTGTAGTTAAGCAAATCGGTTCTCCCATTCGACGCCACGCCAAGCAGAGAGCTATTCTCAAGGGCTTGGGTTTGAATAAAATGCATCGGGTTCGGGAATTGGAGGATACACCGGCCATAAGAGGTATGGTGCAGAAGATCTCCCATCTGGTTGAGATCATTGAAGAAAAAACAAAGGCAAAATAGTTTAATCAGGAAGACTAGATCTGATCTGGATTTGCCAGGAGAGTATGATGAAATTACACGAGTTACATGACGATACTTTTTCGCCCAAAGCTCGCAAGCGAGTGGGGCGAGGACCAGGTTCGGGGAAGGGCAAAACCTGCGGGCGTGGACATAAGGGTCAAAAATCAAGATCAGGGGTAGCACTTGGATCCTTTGAGGGTGGACAAATGCCCATTTACCAGAGACTTCCCAAGCGCGGTTTCAACAATCGGTCTCGTAAAAAATATTCCGAGGTTAATCTTGGTAAGATTCAAGCCTTTATTGATAGCGGCAAGCTCAATCCTGACGAAGTGATTAACAGCGCTGCCCTCATAAAATGTGGTCTTGTAAGACGTCCTCTGGATGGTGTTCGAATTCTGGCCAAGGGCGAAATCACCACAAAAGTCAACATTGAGGTTTCAGGGGCTTCGAAAGCCGCAACTGAGGCCGTAAACAAGGCTGGTGGGTCGTTAACAGTTTCATGACCTGCCGATTACTTGGAATTAAAATTATATTTATTAATGTTACAATGGTCATGGCTTTCTTCCGTTCCATGGAAGACTTGTCCTGTGCCCATGAAATTAGAGGATAGATAAATGGTTTCCGCCGCTGAACAGATGGCTTCAAATATAAGCTGGAGTACCTTCAGCAAGGCGACTGAACTCAAACAAAGAATTCTTTTTGCCCTTGGACTCCTGATTGTTTATCGGATTGGTACCTATATCCCGGTACCGGGAATAGATACGGTTGCTCTGCGTGAATTTGTTGATGCTGCTTCTACCGGCATTGGTGGTATGCTCAACATGTTTACCGGAGGTGCAATAGGCCGAATGGGTATCTTCGCCCTTGGAATTATGCCTTACATATCTGCATCCATCATCATGCAACTTATGGTGGCCATGGTTCCCCGCCTTGAACAATTGAAAAAGGAAGGTGAGCAGGGGCGCAAGAAAATCAACCAATACACCCGTTATGGTACTGTGTTTTTGGCGACTTTCCAAGCCTATGGGCTGGCTGTAAGTCTGGAGACTGGTGAATTGGCCCTGGATCCTGGCTGGTATTTCAGACTGGCTTGTGTCATTACTCTGGTTGGTGGCACCATGTTCCTGATGTGGTTGGGAGAGCAAATCACATCTAGAGGTATCGGGAATGGTATTTCATTGATCATCTTCACCGGCATCATTGCCGAAATACCTTCGGCGCTGGCGCAATTCTTCAGTCAGGGACGATCCGGTTCACTTTCACCTGTTGTCATCATTGGCGTCATTCTGATGGTTATCGCAACCATTACCTTTGTTGTCTTTATTGAGCGAGCTTTGCGAAGAATACAGATTCACTATCCTCGAAGACAGCAGGGGAATCGTATGATACAGGGGGGATCTTCCTATCTTCCCATCAAGATAAACCCGTCGGGAGTAATTCCGCCCATTTTTGCTTCGTCGCTTCTCCTGCTGCCTACGACCATCTCGACATTTTCGGGTAATTCCACCAACACCTTCATGTCAGTTGTTCTGGCCTATTTTGGACCTGGGCAACCGCTATATCTAACTTTCTTTGTGGTCATGATCGTATTTTTTGCTTATTTCTATACATTGAATGTATCGTTCAAGGTTGAGGATGTAGCTGACAATCTCAAAAACCAGGGTGGGTTTATAAAAGGGGTTCGTCCAGGTCAAAATACCGCGGATTTATTAGAACATATCGTGATCAGGATTTTGGTCCTGGGTTCTGCTTATCTTTCGGCTGTCTGCCTTCTCCCTGAAATTCTCAGGGCGCAATTGGCTGTCCCCTTCTACTTTGGTGGTACATCAGTACTCATAGTTGTTTCGGTAACAATGGATACAATTAGTCAAGTTCAGTCACATTTAATGGCGCATCAATACGAAGGGGTGATAGCCAAATCACGGTTGCGAGGCAAGCGCAAGAAAAAGGCACGCTTAAGATGAATTTGATTTTACTGGGACCACCGGGTTCTGGGAAGGGTACGCAGTCAAAAATACTCGTTAAGAACCGTGGTATGGTTCAACTCTCTACGGGGGACATGCTTCGAGAGGCTGTCAAGGCTGGCTCCAATATTGGCAAGAAAGTTGCTGGTATAATGGAAGCCGGTGAACTGGTAACTGATGACATTGTGAATGCTCTCATAGAGGAACGTTTGTCGAAAAAAAATTCTGGATTTATTTTTGATGGTTATCCACGGACATTGAACCAGGCCGATTTGTTGGATAAGCAATTAACCAATGCCAATACCCGGATTGACATGGTCATTGAGCTTACTGTTGATATTGATCAGTTGATTGATCGTATTGTGGGTAGGATTTCTTGTGCCAATTGTGGTGCCATGTATCATATTACACACCAGCCCCCGAAAAAGGAGGGTGTTTGTGATGCCTGCGGAAGTACAGAACTGTATCAAAGGAAGGATGACAATGAGGAGTCATTCAGGACCAGGTTGCTGGAATATTATCAGAAAACCGCCCCACTGACTGGTTATTACCATCGGGCTGGATTATTGCAGTATGTATCCAGCATCGGTTCCATTGAGGATATTGCAACTAGAATCGGAACCACGTTAGATGCTGGTTAAGCCAAAACCCTTAGATTCTCTTTCAACCTTTCAAGGTAGATAACAATCAGAACAAGAGGATTAGGTGCAAATCATTGATTTTCTCAAATCAAACAAGCATCGAACTAATTGAGTGATCTGAAATCGGCGAATCTTCAAAAACACGATTATGAGTATCATGACATTGAACAAATTTTGCTGCTTGGGGTAAATCCTGCAGGTTTCCAGCCCCAAGGTAAGTGCAGGCACTTCGTAAACCACCCAACATGTCCTGAACAGTTTCATCAATTGATGGTTTGAAGGGAAGGAGAACCTCTCTACCCTCGCTGGTTTTCCAGGGTTGCAACCCATCAAAGTGTTTATTGTTGGCAATCTGGGAACTCATGCCGTAAAATTCTACATACTTGTTTTCTTGGAGTATCGCTTTACCTTTATCGGTGATTTCACCAGTGTTAAATCTCCTGGTAACGACTCGCCCTCCACCTTCCTTGTGGCCTGCGAACATCCCTCCCAGCATGACAAAAGCGGATCCTGCAGCCAACGCTTTGGCTACATCCCCAGGGCAGGTACACCCTCCATCAGCAACAATATGAGCACCCGCTTCGCGTGCTGCATGGCCGCATTCTACAACAGCTGAAAACTGTGGATACCCAACACCTGTTTTTATCCTTGTTTCGCAAACACTACCTCCACCGATACCAATTTTCACCAAGTCAGCGCCAGCCTTGACCAGAATTTCAGTCTGCTCAGGGGTTACAACATTACCTGCGATGATGACAACTTCTGGAAATTCACTTCTGAATTCCTCAAGAAAGCTGACAAATCTCTGAGTATGCCCATTGGCCACATCCAGACAAGCAAATTTAATCGGTCCAGCATTTTGGTTTACACTCTTAAACTTTTCCCGGTCCATATGACGCAATCCAACGGTTATAGCGCAATAATCCCTTCGTAAGGAATCTTCCGAAAAAAATCTTATGAGATTTTCTTCGGAGTGCATTTTGGCAAGACAGGTGAATATCCGGTGTCTGATTAGAGCATCAGCCATGGCAAAAGACCCAACCCCATCCATATTGGCTGCCATAATTGGAATGCCTTCGTAAACAGTCTTTTCATTATGATTGAAGCTGATACGACAGTTCAAATTCACAAGTTTTCGACTGGTTACGTTTGTCCTTGTACCAGGTACAAGCAATACATTACCGTAATCAAGTTTTATTTCATCGTGGATAAGATTCATGGTAACATCCTGATTATCAGGATTTCTTTTCTCATGGAGACCTGAGCCATTGTTCATACGGGAAAGCGAAACTTCTCTGTTCATATTCTCCTCTATCCTTTATTAACAGCAAAGGCGGAGGAAGGAGCCGTAAATGGAGTTTCTTATAATTGTATAGAGCGGTCCTCTCATACGCGTTTGCAGATTATCTCTATACTTTTTTTCATGAAAATTCAAGGGCTAATATAAGAATTTCGGGGGTGTGTTTAGATTGGACAATAAGCATTGGGGTGTACGTTGAGAATCTGTAAACAGGTCTGATCGGTCGGTCCTATAGACCTTTCCCCGTTTGTGAACTTTTGTTGGTATCAAATCGCTATTCTTGAAATCCTTACCAAGGGCATTGTCATGTGAATAGAGAAGGCGAGCGCCGGAAGCTCTAGCTAGGGCCAAGACATGCACATCATTGGATTTGCACTTTAGACCTTTCAACTCGTTTTCTTCTTTGGAAATTACCGAATCTGGAAAACTCTTAGCTGTTCCGCTAATAAGTGCCTCATTTAACCATTCACTAAAATTTGAAATTTTACACAATTCTTCAGTTAGTTTTCCACCTACTACCAGTTTCAATTTACCCTCATCGATGTATTCCAAAAATTTTTTACCGCTTCGTTACAATACTTGGAGTTGCTGAATACTTGTGATACAGCGTTAGCGTCTACAATTGTACACACCTCAGATTCCTACTGACCTATTCACTTCTTGGCGGAAGAATTTACGGTAACTAGGTGGTTGATCTACTATATTCCCATCCTCATCGATTCGGATATTATAAATGTTTACAGTAGCATCGCTTCGCTCAAAGTAAAGTATAGATACATCTTCCGGTTTGAGGTCATACTTTTTATCACGTAAATCCATGCGGACCCGATTAATCAATTGATCGCTATGCGTTTCAACCAGGACAATTTTATCTCTATCTGAAACTGCTTGACATAGGATAGAACCAAGACCTGCTTGGGCGCTAGGATGCAGGTGTAATTCAGGCTGTTGTAAAAAGATGAAATGTGATTCCGGCCTAGTAAGCTCAAATATCACTGGCAAGATCTGACTGACAACATATCCAACGTCAATTATATTCCTCCACTTACCCTTTCTATTGCCTGTATATTTTCTCACCTGTAATTGACTGGTATCATTTGACAACGAAAGTATTTTGATTTCATCAAAAACTCCGATTTTCTTTCCAAAAGATTCCATGTCTTTTTTTAATGTCTTCCAACTCTCATTATTAGAGTTGGCCAATGCAGCCAGATAATTCGGCACACCATTACCTTCAGGTTCTAGAGGGCCAGGAACATAATTTCTTTGTGGCTTCGAACGTACTGGTCCACCGGCTACCTGTGGTCCAAAAACCGCACCTAATTTTATTATCAAGTTTATTAAATCTGTACGATCCTTTTCGTTGAATGAAGTATCATCCCCATTCTTTGGTTCCAAGCCAGTGCGTAAAAGTCTGTGAAAAGAGATGAGGCCCCAAATACCTTGAATTGCAAAATCCTGGCTAAAATCATCAGAAAACTCGCTACTTTTCTCAAAGTACCAAGACCCCCTTGCTGTTTTGGTTTCTACGGCCGCAAAACCCTCTCTTTGGGTCCAAACAGCAGACGCGTTTGCGTTTTTGATACTAAGTTGAAATACTTCCGGACCGGTAATTCCCTTTTTGAATTTTACCTCTAACTCACAATCATCAACAAAAAAACCTCCCGAAAATTCTTGATTTGAATAGTCATCATTATCTTCATGATAGACGATCTCTTTATATGAACCAAGATTAAACGGCTCCTGATTAAAGTTTGGTTTAATATCTTCGAAATAAACCGTTTGCCACAATATCCGGATTAGTGCCAGAAGTGAGGTTTTTCCAGTACTGTTTTCACCAACTAAAAGTGTAAGCGGTGCAAGTCTTGCTGACTGATATTCCCGAAAACATCGGAAATTTCTTACCGTGACCCTATCCACATTCTCTCCAAATCTTGATTCTATCAAGCCTTAGTTTTAGGCAACGGATCAAACAATCAATAATAATACAACTATGTCGCTACTATTCCTTAATTTTTTTCTATGCCCTTTTTTGTAAGACCTCCAAATCGTAGTTCAATGGCCACATTCCTTTACTTAAAGACAATGAGGTATGCTATATAAGGACAAGTTATAGTCTATAATTGCAAGAGAACAACATATTTATCTGAGTTTTCGTACTGGTATAATTCAATTGATATTCGTTATGGCACAGCAAAACTTTAAAGTACTTAATTGACTGAGTAAGGTTAGGTTATATAGCGATTGATATCATTACAACATTTCCGGCAAGGTTTAGGCATGTTGACAATTCATAAATTCGATCACTTCAGCAGGATTCTGATCCGGGGGAAATACCGGATAAAATACTCCTTTGGCCTTGGCGTTATAGAGTACAAGTGTTAATCTCTTGAGGAGAACCTGACCGTTAACTTCAAAAGTTGGTAAGCGAAGTTGACTTGCCAGTTTCAAATCTGCATCTGAGAGTAACTGAAACGGAAGATGGAGACGATTTACGACTTCCCTCTGATAATCAGTTGCTTGTGTAGAAATTCCATATACATTCGATACTCCCTTATCATTTAACTCTCGGGACAAATCTCGAAAGGCACAAGACTGAGGTGTACAACCTCTTGCACCCGGAATCTTATCCCAACCTTCGGGAAGTGGATGGTCAGGCTGACCCGTCATTGGATAAAAGAAAAGTACACTCCAACCTTCCAGGGAACCGACATTAATGATTCCCCCACATGTTGAAGATAGCTTTATATTTGGTAGAGTCAGATCGGTCAGGTGGTCGGCAGCACCATCGTCCTTGGGCACCGGTAGTGAACTCCAATCAACATTCTGAAGATTTGTTGATGTTAGCATAATCTCTTTTTCGATTGATATGGATAAAAGTTATTGTGAAACCAGTCTTTGAGATATCGTTCTAAAGGGTATCAACAGTATCAGTGCTATGGTCAATTTAACCCCAAGATCCGCAGTGGCCAGACTTACCCAGTAGGGAAGTCCTGGACCTACTCCCAACAAAGGGGTAGGTTCATTTGCCCATTCGGTTCCAACCCGTGGTTCCAGAAAAGCCAGTTGACCGGCAAAGGCAATAAAGAAAAACAGAAATGTATCAACGGTCGAACCAATCAGGGTCGAAATCAAAGGTGCTTTCCACCAAACATCTCTCCTAAGACGATCAAATATGGAAACATCAAGAAGCTGGGCGATCAAAAATGCTGTCCCTGATCCAATGGCAATACGCAAGGTCACCAGGGGGCCAAATTCACCCTCTATTTGTGATCCCATAAATGAACAGAAAACCCCTACCACAAATCCTGCAAGAATTACCTTTCGAGCGGCAGTGGACCCAAAAACCCTATTCATAATGTCAGTTACCAGAAATGCAATCGGATATACAAAAGCACCCCAGGTAAGCCATTGGCCTACCAAAAACTGAACAAGGATGTTGGCCGCAACTACCGTTAATGCCATGGCGGTAATGCCAACCATAATGGGATAATTCATGGGAGTTCCTAAAGGGAAGCCTTAGCTTCCAAACAAACGGCAAACAATCATCTCGGTATATAAGTGTTTGGTATCAGTTTGAAAGGTTAACCAAAGGCTCAGTTACATGCCTGCATCAACCATTGCTTTGGCCATATAAGGAATTTTCTCCTCATTCAAACCAGCAACATTTATCCTGCTGTCTCCGACCAAGTATATTCCATGCTTTTCTTGCATGGTAAGGACCTGTTCTGGAGTACATCCCGTCAATGAAAACATTCCCTTGTGAGAAGCTAAAAAACCAAAGCGATCTGAACCAGTTAAATCTCGTAATTCTGCCGCCAACTTAACCCTCAGATCCAGTAAATTCTTACGTGTCGCTTCCAATTCATCCTTCCATAAGACCGATAATTCGTCATCGTTAAGGATAATCGTCACCAAACTGCCACCATGATCAGGTGGAAAAGAAATGCTTAATCTATTCAAGGAAGCCAGGACATTCTGAATATTTCCCTTGATTTTGTCGTCCTGGTTCACAACCAAAAGGATCCCTACACGATCACGGTAAAGACCAAAATTCTTGGAACAACTTCCAGCAATCAAGGTTTCGGGAAATTTTGAGGCAATCATCCTTAGGGCTTTGGCATCTTCTTCCAGACCATCTCCAAATCCTTGGTAAGCAAAATCAATTATTGGGATGATTTTACGAGCCTGCAGGAACTCAGCCAACTCCTCCCATTGTGAATAAGAAAGATCAGATCCTGTTGGGTTATGACAACACCCATGTAGAACGATGGCATCACCTTCCCTGGCATCCTGCAAATCTGTCATCATACCAGAAAAATCAGTAGATCTCGAGGCGCTATCAAAATAGGAATACTCCCTCATATTCATGCCAATAAACCCTAAAATAGACTTGTGATTTGGCCAACTTGGATTGGAAATCCAAAAGGTGGAATCTGGAGACGCCATTTTAATGGTTTCGAAAGCCATTCGAACAGCACCAGTGCCTCCTGGGGTATGTGCTGCCGCTATTCTGTCTCTTGCAACTGTATCGTTTAAAATGAGTTTAATCATTGCATCATGATATGAAACTTCTCCTACCAGGGAGGTGTAGGTTTTCGTCAGCTGTGAGTTCCAAAGCCTCATTTCGGCTTCCTTGACCGCTTCCATAACTGGTGTGATACCACTTGCATTCTTATAGACCCCTACTCCAAGGTCTATTTTCTGTTCCCTGGGGTCCTCACGAAACATCTGAATAAGCTGAATTATCTTGTCAGGTGCCGGTGGTGTAATCGCTTCAAGCATAATCTGTCCTCAATTAAATAATCGTCGTTTCAAGAGTATTTCTTTTTGGGTTGATGGCTGTTATCTACTCCCCCATTCCGCCCATGAACCGTCATAAAGGGAGATGTTTTTATGCCCAACTATATCAAGCGCCAAGTATAATATAGCAGCTGTTATCCCTGACCCACATGTCGTAATTACCGGTTTGTCTAGATCAATTCCGCTTTTTTGAATGGCATCGGTTAAATCAGCCTTTGCCTTCATCGTTCCATTTTGTTGCAAGAGATTTGTAAAGGGTAAATTTAATGAATTTGGTATATTTCCAGCTCTAAGCCCTGATCGTGGTTCAGGCGCCAAGCCTTTAAATCGTGAGCTTGATCTGGCATCCAAAATTTGTACCTCTCCCTCATCTGATGCCGTTTGCACTTCTGTAAATGTCGTTACCATTTGGGCCAGTTTCCTGACAATATAATGCCTTTCCTGAACCAGCGGCATCATATCTTCCACTTCACGTCCCTCATTTAACCACTTGGGATAACCTCCATCTAAAACAGCTATATCCTTGTGACCCATGAGCTTGAATAACCACCATACACGAGGGGAGGAAAAAATTCCTGCTGTATCATACACAACGATCTGATGACCATCCCCTATACCCATTCGCTTAACTCTGGTTACAAAAAATTCTTGCGAAGGGACCATATGAGGGAGGTCAGTGTCCTTATCAGCAATTTCATCAATATCAAAAAAGCGGGCTCCTGGAATGTGTGATGTTTTATATTCCTCATAAGGCTCCCGATTTTCACCCGGTAAATACCAGGATGCATCAATTACGCGCAAATCCGGATCCTGTATATGCTCGGCCAACCATTCAGTTGAAACCAATTTTGTCGGATCGTCTTTTCCCATAATGGAATCTACTCCTTAATTCTGCCTGGAACCAATTAACCAATCGTGTCAAGTCTTGACATATACCAAATTGACAAGCCTATATATAGTTTGGGCAGTTCTCTTTCAAAAACATCTCTTGCCCATGTCTTTATTGTTTCGAATGTTAATCATTGTTGTCAAGCAAAAGATTATTCCTTTTTCAATGTAAGCCCAGAGGCCCACAATGCCGAAACACCACTTGGTTGAGGAGGATGACTAATGCCTTGCGCTTTGGGACTTCAATGATCTGAAACGCATCAAAGACTAAGACTATTAATTGGACTGTTTCAATAGCCTTTGTTGGCTCCTTTTCCAATCTCTTTTCTGTTGGGTTTGGCGTTTATCAACAAGTTTTTTGCCCTTGGCTACACCAATTTTCACTTTGGCCAATCCCTTGTGATTGAAATACAATACCAAAGGAACCAATGTCTTCCCTTCTCGCTTGGTATTGGACCAAAGTTTTGTCAACTCTCTTTTTGAAACAAGAAGTTTTCTTTTTCGTCTTTCCTCATGGCGAAAATGACCCGTCTTCCCGTAAGGTGCGATATAACTGTTTATCAACCACAATTCCTGCAATTCAACAGATGCATAACTCTCAGCTATATTACACTGAGCTGTTCGAAGTGACTTGACTTCAGAGCCTGAAAGCAAGATCCCACACTCCAGTTCATCCTCAATGAAATAATCATGCCTTGCACGTCGATTCACAGCAAGTATCTTGTAGTTTTTCTCTTCTGGTGTCTTGGGCATTGTCTCACTCGTGTCTTGGAATACGATTAAGTTAAGGCAAGAAATATTGTAAGGGGTTTGAACCCTTTTCCTATGGGTCATTCCATTTGTCCAAATTGGCAACGAATAAACGCTGAAACAAACCATAAACAGGTGAAAATACCTTAGCTTAAATCTCTCCTAACTTGCCACGCTTCATTCAGTTTGTTGCAATTGCCCTAGTGATCTTAGGGTCTACTAATCAATAATTTCGGCAATCTTCATTGCCTCAATTATCTTTTTCTTGGTAGGTTCTGTTAGTGTTGCCAGTGGCAAACGCACCTCCTCCGAGCAAAGACCCAATACGGACAGGCCAAATTTTGCTCCCACGAGACCAGGTTCCATGAAAATTGCTGTATGGAGCGGTAGTAATTTATCCTGCATAACCAGCGCCTTTTGATAATCACCTTCAAGCGTTGCTTGCTGGAATTCAGAGCACAATCCTGGTGCTACATTGGCTGTAACCGAAATACACCCTCTGCCTCCGTGAGCATTAAATCCAAGAGCTGAAGCATCTTCGCCAGAAAGTTGCAGGAAGTCTTCGCCACATGTTTCTCTTTGTTGCGATACTCTTACTATGTCTCCAGTTGCATCTTTGACCCCAATTATTCTTGGAAACTTGGCCAACTCTCCCATGGTTTCCGGGGTCATATCAATGACACAACGGCCTGGGATGTTGTAAATAATTATTGGTATGGTGCTGTTATCGTGGAGGGCCTGAAAATGCTCATACAAACCTTTTTGTGTGGGTTTGTTGTAATAAGGCGTTACGACCAAGACAGCATCAGCTCCAGATTCTTCAGCTGATTGTACAAATTGTAGAGCTTCATCCGTGGAATTTGATCCCGCACCAGCAATAACAGGAACCTTGCCATCGGCATATTCAATCACAGCTTTGACGACATCCTCATGTTCCTTGTGGCTTAATGTCGGGCTTTCACCAGTGGTCCCAACTGGTACAATACCATTTGATCCTTCGTTGATGTGCCACTTTACAAGTGCTTCAAGTGTCCCCCAATCCACTTCTTTTGATTTAAAGGGTGTGACCAGGGCAGGCAATGATCCAGAAAACATCTTTCTTTCCCTAATTTGACTTTTATTTAAGGGTCAAGCAATTATAATTGCCAAACATCAGCATAATAATATAGAAAGAAAAACAAAAAAGAGCAGTAGTAATTGGTATATTTCCATGACTTTTAAACGGTTTTTGTGTTTTGCAACCTGGGCGATGCTGTTTTCCCTTATGATTGGTTCTACGGGATTTTCAAGCCCCAGTGCAGAGGATTCCAAGCATTTCAAACTTGCATTTGAAAAGGCCTCAGCAGAACAATGGAACGAAGCCTATGGCCATGCCCGCAAAGTTTCCGATTCAGTAGCAGTTGATGTAATTCGTTGGATACATCTGCGATCTGGTGTTGATGAATGGCAGTATTATCGCTCTTTTTTAGGAGAAAATAGCGATTGGCCGGGATTAAAAATACTCAGGAAATCTGGGGAGAGCGCGTTTTCCGGGAAAGAAAATCCAAACCAGGTGGTGGATTATTTTAACGAATATCACCCTCAGAGTGGTTATGGTGCTCTACGCTATGCGGAAGCTCTGAAGAGACTCGAAAGACCAAGGGAAGCGAATAGAGTTATCAGCAATGCAATCCTTTCATTACCATTTGACGATGAGAACCTTCGATTTGTAATTAAAAATTATCCTTCTCAATCGATACCATTGTTAGAAACGAGAATGGACAATCTCCTTTGGCTTAACCGTCTTGAGGAAGCCAAAGAGTTATTACCCTATCTCAAGAATGAAGATACACCCCTTTACAAGGCTAGAATTTCCCTTGACGCAATGCAGAAAGGAGTAAATTCATTAATCAACAGAATACCCCCGGAAGATCAATCAGATCCCGGACTTGCCTATGACCGCATTCTTTGGCGAGAGCATCATGGATTTAATGAATCTGCCTTGGAATTACTTCTTGACCGCAGCAGATCAGCAAAAGGGTTGGGTAAACCGGTCTTCTGGTCTGGAAAAAGGTATCGACTTGCACATGCGTTCATGAGGGATGAAAAAAATCAAGTCGCCTACGAAATTGCATCCAATCACTTTCTTACCAAGAACGGACGTTTTAATCCTTTGGATTGGCTTTCGAATGCAGAAAGAGCCAGTTGGGAAAAAAAGCAGCGAAACCGCTATCTTGATCTTGAATGGCTCGCCGGGTTTATTTCACTTCGAAAGCTCAATGATCCGCAAAGAGCCCTGGGACATTTTTATAATTATTACCAGGAAGTTCAGCGACCTTCTTATTCTTATCCCTCCTATTCACCAGTACGGTTGGGAAGGGCTGGATATTGGTTAGGTGCTGCTCACGAAGCGGCTGGCAACAAGGAGGATGCTAAAATTGCCTATCAATTCGGCGCTCAGTACCAGACTTCGTTTTATGGTCAGCTTGCGGCTGAGAGAATTGGATATCCAACAAGCAAATCCCTGGTAGCAAACGAACCCGTCAATTACCAATTGGTATCAAAGCTTCAAAAAGAAAAAGTTGTCCGAGCGGCCTTATTGTTTCATTCCATTGAAGTTGAACCCTATGCGGGATGGTTTCTAGCGCATCAGGCTGAATTCCTTGATCGCGAAGGATTGACTGCCCTGGCGTGGATTGCCAAGAAAAATAATGCGGATTTTTCCATGGTCAAAATTGCCAAGCAAGGTACCAGACAGGGTTATGTTATCATTGATTTCCTCTATCCAACTCCCGATCTGGCTACAAAAAATTTACCAACCAAGCCGGAAGTTATGCTGTCCATTATTCGTCAGGAAACAGAATTCAGACCTCAAGCCGTTAGCCATAAGGGGGCTTTGGGTTTAATGCAGGTCTTGCCCAGTACAGGTAAGGAAATAGCTGGTAATTTGGGTATCAGTGGTCCTATTAGAGAACTTCTTCTTGATGAAACGACCAATGTCAAGATTGGTTCTGCTTACCTTAAGGAATTGCTGGATGAATATGAAGGTGCCAATTTCTTGGCCTTCGCCGCTTATAATGCTGGTCCCGGTAGACTAAATTCCTGGTTGGACACGCTTGGTGAACCTGGCGATAATCACCGCAGTATCATTGATTGGATTGAACACATTCCCTACACGGAAACACGTAATTATGTGATGAGAGTTCTGGAATCCATGACCGTTTACCAACACCGATTGAGTGGCCGGATTAAGCCCATGAAAACAAGCACTTTGTTTAAGGGATAATTGCTGGAAGATCACCAATGGTTCCGGCAAGGATGGCGACTGCCTTTATTGGCTTAGACCCCACCTTGTGATTGCTGCCATTTACGGTAGAAATATTTACCCGTCATCAGATCCAGATGTGCGCCACCACCATTTTTGAAAACTGATATATTCCCTGATGCCCCTCTTGCAAAGCCACCCGATGAGATGTCATAAAAATCGGCAACTATGTCATGCTCACTAATTATACCTTTTGCCATGGGAAGAACCAGTTCCCCAATATGACCTATCGTTGTGTTTCGATTATCCACATATATAGTGCCAATTTCAAGAACTTTGTCATCAGCTTCCCGCATTTCGGAGGAGAACGCACCAATTAGGTCAATATGAGTGGCTGGTGAAACCCAATCCCCTTTCAAAACGGGGTCATGTGCCAATGTGGCACAGCTGATTATATCAGCCTTTGCTACTGTATTGGGTAAGTCTTCGGTGTAATTTATGTCGCAAATATCCTCATATTCCCTTGTCAAGGCCATCGCTCGGGATTTTGTTCTGTTCCATATGGTTATTTTCAGATCTTGAAAAATACTCGTATAAGCTTCTACAAGGGATCGGGCTACGGCTCCCGCACCAATGATCAAATAGTTTCTTGGGTTGTCTCCAACTAGTAGCGAAGCTGCCAACAGCGAGTCTGCTGCAGTCTTCCACTTGGTAACCAGATGAAAGTCAATGGTCGCTTCCGGTTCTCCTGTTTCGTCTTCAAACAGGGTCATCATACCGTTGGTTGTTGCCTTGCCAAGGCTTACATTGTCTGGATATACAGTGCAGGTCTTGACGGCACTTCCCATTCCTTTGATCCAAGCCAACCTGTTAAGCAATCGATTTTGTCCCTGAGCAAGGATATGATCTTTTATCTGAGCCAGCGGATATTTGTGTCCCTCCTTCAACCATTCTATCAGTTCAGACCAATCAAGAATGGGCTCTAGAGATTTCTTGCCAAGATGAACAACCTTTAAATCTTTCTCAACCATTCGTCAATTTCCCCCTAACCATGTGCTTCTTTTTACCAAATCCTTGAATTCGTTCGATCGTAAATCCTGCTTGACTGAGGTTATTTTGAACCATACCAGCTGACGAAAAGGTAGCAACAGTCCCTCCAGGCTTGGTTCTGTCAGCAAGGCGTCTGACTAATTTTCCCTCCCACATTTCTGGATTGGTTTTAGGCGAAAATCCATCCAGAAACCAGCAATCCACTTTTTGATTGAACAAAATAATGGTCTCTCTGGCATCACCTACAATGAGTTCAAAATCAAGATTTGAAAGTTTGATTTTTGTTTCTCCCTTTTCCCAATGAAGTAGGAACTCCTCAAGAATGTGTTTGATTTCGGGAAACTTCAGGAGGGCTTTGCGTATGACCTTACCCGGCAGGGGGTTTATTTCAAAGGAAGTAAATCTCAACACCTCTTGCGAGGTATTCCATTCCCTCCAAAGTTTAAGAGCCAGGAACAAGTTCAAACCGGTACCAAATCCCAATTCACCTATGTGAAAGCCACTTTTAAAGTTCCAAGGTATACTATTCCCTTCCATGAACACATGCCTTGCTTCTTCAATACCATTCTTACTGAAGAAGATGTCTTGGAATTTTGTTGATCTCAACTGCTCGTTATCATCCCAAAAAACATGGGAATAACTATCATTAAAGTTCATAATCATTCTTGGGTATCAAGCCAAACAAATTACAATATAACGGGTATTTCAAAAATTTCATGCACATAACCTAAAGGGCTTCATTGAATCAAAAAATTACGAGTGTTAAGCCAGCCACAATGACGCCGATAATGGTACCAGAAAAGATTACTGACGTAACGTTTCACTTGCGCATATTCCTATAATGCCATCAAAGGAAAACTGTGATACTTTTTTGGTCGTAGGGAATCTGGATTGTAGAAACCTTGTTCCGCATTTATTAAGGGCGAACGTGTTGCTTTGTGAATAGGATGAGTGCATACATTCCACACGATAGAAATTAATTTGAAATGAAGGACAATATTTTTGATATAGAAGTTGTTGGGATGGGGGTATTTGGCCTCTCAATAGCTTGGGAGTGTGTGAGACGAGGAGCCCGTGTAAGAGTTGTCGATCATCAACCCTATCAAAGATCCTCGAGTTATGGGCTTGTTGGAGCCTTGACTCCGCATGTTCCCGAACGGTGGGAAATAAAAAAACAATTCCAATTTGAAAGCCTGGTAATGGCTAAATCCTGGTGGAACGAAGTCGAATTGGCAAGTGGAATTAATCCCCATTATGACAGATGTGGTCGCATTCAACCCATTATTGATGAAAAGGGGCTTGAACGAGCCCATGAACGATCTTTAGAAGCCAAAAAAAATTGGAAGAGCATTGCTTGTTGGAATGTTGTAAAGACAAAAGACATTGCTTCCTGGCAACCTGAAACCCCTACAGGTTGGGTTATAGCCGATGATTTATCAGCCCGTATAAATCCGAGACTGGCAATCAATTCGCTTAGACTGGCATTACTTAAATACAATGTGCCCTTGACTGCGTTGAAAGATCTGGGCAAATTCAAATACAAAAATAAGGTGCTGGCTACAGGTACCGCAGGTTTAAATACCCTGAGCAGAGAACTTGACCTCCCAATTGCAGCACATGAAAAGGGCCAAGCCTTATTGATTGCTTACGACTCCTCACATCAACCAATAATAACGGCTGGAGGTGTTAATATCGTACCTCAACCGAAGGGATTAACGGCAATTGGTTCAACGACAGAGAGATTTTTCGATAACCCCTTTAAAACCGATTACAGGCTCAATGAGCTTTATGATAAAGCCGTAGACTTACTACCCGTGTTAAAACATTCCATCGTTGTTGAAAAATGGGCCCACGATCGTCCCAGAGCTGTAACCAGAGCTCCACTGCTTGGCAAACATCCGATTCAGAAAAACACCTATATCGCCAATGGAGGGTTCAAGATAGGTCTTGGAATGGCACCGAAAATAGCCGAGGTAATGGCTGATTTGATCCTCAATGACAACAATAGAATCCCCTATAAGTTCTCCCTTGAAAATGCGATTGAGGAAGCAAAAATACGCAAGGTTAAAGAGGCCCCCACAATTTAAACACCCATTTTATGGATGGTAAAAATGTTTATCCTGCAAACAATTCTATTTTTGTTTATTATTTTGATGAGTTAGATTCCAGCTGTTGTACAGTTGGTAACAACAAACATGCATCAATATTGAAGGGACGGTACCTAATGAATGAATTATCCACCTATAAATTGCAACACAAGTTCAATGCACCCCGTGAGCAAGTTTGGAAAGCCTGGACTGACCCAGACATGCTTGCCCACTGGTATGGACCAAATACTGAAACAATCATCCATAAACTCGAACTCAAGGTGAATGGTTTGTGGCTATGCGAAATGAAAATGGGCAAAAACTCCATGTACCAAAGTGCTGAATACCTGGAAATCGTTCCCCCTGAGAAACTTGTCTGGCTTCATTCAACCACCGATGAAAATTGGAACATCTTTGCCATGCCGAATAATTGGCCTCGTACCATTTATTCAACAATTACTTTGGACGAAAACGACGGGGTGACAACCCAAATTTTAACCTGGACACCCCACAATGTAACCAAAGACGAAAAGGCCTGTTTTGCAAAAGTCAAAGAGGATATGGGTAAAGGTTGGGAAGCCGGTATGAAACTGATAGAAGAATTGCTTGCTTGATAACATACCAAATAGTTTGACAAGCCTGATGTGGTTGGGAATGACCAATCGACACAGTGGATGCCCACATGAAAGAGAGAAAAGGCGCTCAGCCACGGTCCCCGAGGATAAAACTGAACGTTGGCTAGCAGAGACCTCTCTACTTAGGAAAACCCTCCTGGAATGCGGGGTTAGGGAAGAAATCAAATGGAACAAGTCATGTTTTACCTACCAAGGTAAGAACATTTGCATTATCCAGAATATGAAGGGTTTTCTTGCCCTTTTGTTCTTCAATGGTGTTTTATTGGACGACCCCGAGGGTCTACTGGAAATTCAGGGTCCCAATTCACGATCCGATTGCCGCATGAGATTTACAAACTCCCAAGGAATCACCCAACAAACCCACTGGATCAAAGCATTTGTTATGCAATCTATCGAGAATGAAAAAGCAAACCGCATGGTCGTCCTTGCACCAGAGCTTGAATACCCCGGGGAGTTGATTACCAAACTGGCGTCAGATCATGCGTTGAAAGAAGCCTTTATTGGATTGACTCCTGGACGTCAAAGAGGTTACGTTTTGTATTTCTCCGGCGCCAAGCAGTCAGCAACCCGAATCAAAAGAATTGACAAGTACCGACTCAAAATCCTCCAAGGTAAGGGAATGCTTGAACGGTAGATATCATTTCAGGTCAGCAGTGATGTATAAACCAGGTTTATACCATTCGCTTCCCTGTTAATTGGAAAATATTTAACTGCCCGCATTCTGGCGTTTTGGCACATGTTTTTTCGTAAATCCACATCGGATAGTATCTCACTTGTTGCCTGGCTCAGCTTATCAACATTATCTGCGGGTACGACTCGCCCAATGTCTTTGCCAATCAAAATTGGCCAGGCACCGGTATCAGTTGTTACGACCGGAATACCACTTGCGAGAGCCTCAAATGGAACCAAGCCAAATCCTTCAGATCTGGAACTGGCAACACAGAGGACCATGGACCGATACAAATCAATCATGTGATCAGCATCAACCTCACCCGAAAAAATTATCCTTTCGGATAGATCTGCCTTGTCAATCCTGGCAAGAAGTTGTGTCTGGTAGCTTTCATCCTTGGGCTTGCACAATCCAGCAATGGTTGCAGAAAATTCTGGGAATTTTGGGAGAACCGCCAGCATGGTATCAACAAACAAATCGACCCCTTTGGCGTACCTTACGCGCCCTATACAGCCAATTTTATTACCTTCAGTATCTTTTTGGTTGGTACCTTCTGAAAGTAGAGGATCTGGAAAATAAACTGTTGTATCAATTCCGTGGCCAATTTCAGCAGCACATTGTTCCTTGGGTAAAAAATTGTAGGTAAAACTGGAGGTGGCAATAATCACATCCATTTTACCAAGCAAACGGAGAAACATTTTGCTATGATGATGATTGGTTGCCGAGGTAAATACCAACTTCCAGCGTTGATGCAGAAGATCCCTCAGAAATATCCCCAAAACCATGTCAATGGCTCGACGTGCATGCAGAATACGATACCTGGCAATGCCATTGGGTCTGGAATATCCCTTAACAATCAGAGACCACACTGAAAAGGATTGACACCCTGTTTTTAAATCGCCCCAATCAGCTATACCCAAATCCATTCCCTTTGCGTGATGAGGAATAAGTGCCTTGATGGTCGAAGAAACACCAGTATGCCGCTTATGTAAGTTGGCAATGATTACATTCGGCAGTATGGTCTTCATGATGCCTTGATGATCTGAGTTTCTATGCTAATTTTGAAGCACCCTTACAAGTGGCGATAAATTATTGGCGTTTACACAAGTCATTAACAGATTGAATCAGATTATCTGTTGCTTTATCCAACATCTCGACTGGTTTGGCAAAACAAAGGCGGAAATATCCCTGACATCCAAATTCGCTTCCTGGTATGACTGCTACCAGAGCTTTTTCCAAAAGATAATTACACACATCTTGGTCATTGACAATATCACCATAACCAAAGAGTTTTTTACAACCTACGAAAAGGTAAAAGGCCCCTTCTGGCTGGTGTACTTCGAGAGCATCACTTTGAGATAATTTCTTGCAAACAAGGTCTCTTGCCCCGGTGTAATCATTAAGCCATTCAGACAGGAACTCCTGTGAACCCTCAAATGCTGCAATTGCTCCAACCTGGCTCAAAGTCGAAGCGTTCGTTGTTGATTGCCCCTGCAACTTAACCATTTGTTTAATAAAGTTTGCCTCACCCGCACAATAGCCAAGCCGCCAACCGGTCATGGCATATGATTTTGACAAACCGCTGATCGTTAAAATTCTGGGAATGAGATCAGGTGCCACTTTGGTAAGACTTGTAAATTCGGCCCCTTCGTAAACAATAACTTCATAGATATCATCACTGAGTACAGAAACTTGGGGATGTTGCCTTAAAACGGTTGCAATCTCTTCCAGTTCAGATTTGGTATAAACTGCTCCGGTAGGATTTCCTGGTGAGTTTAAGATCAACCATCTGGTCTTGCCAGTAATTGCCGCATTGAGTTGATTGGCAGTAATTTTAAATCCTGAAGCTGGTAAGCATTGGACGACAACAGGTAACCCGTGGGCAATTTTGACAATTTCGGGATAGCTGACCCAATAGGGTGCGGGTATTATGACCTCATCACCCCTTTCCAGCGATACCATCAGGGCATTGAAAATCAACTGCTTGCCACCGCACCCTACAACTATGTTTTCAATACGATAATCCGTCCCATTCTGATGATTGATGTGGTTTGCAATCAGGTTCCGCAAATGGGGTTTGCCGGCAACTGCTGTATAGCCTGTTTGTCCTGCCAGCGCTCCCTGATAGGCAGCCTCAGTAATATGTCTAGGTGTGTTATAATGAGGTTGTCCTTCGGTCAGATCAATCACGTCTTTACCTTGAGCAGCCAAATCCCTGGCTCTTTGGGCCAATCGAATGGTTCCCGAGACCCTGACTTCACCAATGTTCTCATTAATCTGCAAGTACACCTCCTTATCTGATGGACTGCCGGGGTTTCACACCAAATTTTGATACTATTGATTGGTTATACCTACCATCAGGTAGCAGTTGTTTTTACAAAACTCAACTGTATTCCTGTTCTTTCCTGTCAACCTTTCCTGTAATTTCTCTCTTGATTTCCCGTTGACAAGGAGTTTTAAAATTGAAACCATGGTCCTTCTGATTTGGGGGACCTGTTCCTTGAGTTCTCCATCTATCCTGAAAACAGAATTGCCAATAAATTTGTAGAATTCAGTTTCCAATTCTATGGAAGGGGCAACCTTTGCTGTAATATCATCCTCAAAGTCAATCTTCAAACCGGCTTTTGCAACTTCCTCATGGAACCTGCCAATAGGATGACCGCCACCTACTGGGCGATACCTCGACTTGTTCGCATGACCCTCTGGACTGCGAAAGCAGTCAGCAATCAAAATCAAACCTCCCGGTCGGGTAACCTCCCTGGCCCTTGTAAGAGATACCTCCTGCGGAATATATTGATAACTTTCTGCAAACAGACAAACATCAAACCTATGCTCTGTTTCAAAATTCTCAAAGCCGAGATTGTGAACAGGTGTCATGTTGCCCAACTTGACTTCACATCTATGAGCCAGAGGTTTGCTGGGAACAACGACTTCAAGGTTATGCCCAAGATTCCTTAAGATCAAGGCCGTTTCACCAGCCCCTCCTCCGACATCAAGAATGTTGAGCGACTTTCCCTTGGGAAGATGTGATATGAGCCTCTTGGTATATAATTCCTGGGCCTTTAACAGGTTCCCGGCACAAACTTCAATTCCATCTTCCCAAATACCGTAATGAAGATGCTCCTTTCCGGTCAGGAAATGAACAAAATCAACTCCCAAATCCAGTCCCAAGGTTTTGGAATCTATCTTTATTCTGGAATTAAACACTGCCGTAATTAATTCATTTTTAATTTATTGTCGGGTAAAAGTTGAATAACTTATCTTCACAGAAAGTCCTCAAATTCTTTAAAAAGAGCCTGATAAACCGTATGCTTGAAATCAACTATACTCTCTATCAATTCTTTAGGAGTCATCCAGTCCCAATTCAAAAACTCGGGATGTTTGGTATTGATTTTGATTTGATTGTCACTCCCAAGAAACCTCAACAGGTACCACTTTTGTTCCTGACCCCGATAATTGCCACCCCATAGTTGAGGAATTAGTTGTGGCGGCAGGTCATAGTGGTGAGTACCAAATGATTCAGCCAGATATTTTACCAGATCGGATGTTATACCGGTTTCTTCTTCCAGCTCACGAAGGGCCGCTGTGAAAGAATCTTCCCCCTCATCGATTCCTCCCTGTGGCATTTGCCAAGCTTCCGCGATACCATCGATACGTTGTCCGGCAAAAATCAAACGATCTTTATTGATCAACATGATGCCAACACACTTCCGGTAGGGAAGGTCAACAATTTCATGCAAATATTCGGCAGACATGAAACTACAATTTGTCTGGGAGAAATATAACTCTTGGTATGGGTTCTGGCCTAGAACTTTCCTGAGCCAAGGGCCTCGAAACCATGGATGAGATCAATCGCATACCCAAGCTGATTATCAGATTCCCTCAATTCCACAAGTGCCTCGTTGACTTTAGCCAATTCTTCCTGCTCTTCTTCGTCAATTGGCAAACCATCGTTTTCAAGACTGTTACCATACTTTGACTCCGAAAAGAAATACCTTGTATCTTCCTCATCCTCAGGATCAGGTTCGTTGAATTGTCGTTGGATGACAATGTCAGGAATGATCCCATTCCCTTGGATGGATTTGCCCGATGGCGTGTAGTATTTTGCTGTAGTCATTCGCAATCCGCCAAACTTTCTTTGGGTATTGACGTCAACACCTTTCTCATTGTCCAGATCAATGATGGTTTGCACAGATCCCTTGCCAAAACTCTGGGTTCCAATTATTGCCGCTCTTTCATTATCCTGCAAGGCTCCGGCCACAATTTCCGAAGCTGAAGCCGAGCCGTCGTTGATAAGGATAACTATGGGAATTCCTTCAGCCAAATCTCCCTTATAATATCCCTCGGCATCATATGTATTGGTCTTGTCACCTCTCCTTCTGATGGAAACAATCTCCCCCTTTTCGAGGAAGAGATCAGATACGCCTACAGCACTTTGAAGCAGTCCACCCGGATTGTTCCGCAAGTCAATAACAACACCCGAAAAGTCATTGATGTCACCGTATTCTGCGATGACTTCCTCGAATCCTTCTTCCAGATTGGGTACAGTTTGTCGACTGAAGGTTTTAACCCGTGCAATGATAACATCGCCAATGCGTCTCACCTCGGCGGCATCAATCTGGATAATATCCCTGGTAATGGTAACCTCAAATGGGGCATCAACATTTTCTCGCAGGATGGTGATGGTAATATCTTCCCCAGGTGGGCCCCGCATTTTGTCAACCGCTTCCTGGAGGTCCATTTCAAAAACGGTTTCCCCATCAATTTCAATGATAAAGTCCCCGGCCTGTACACCAGCTTCAAAGGCTGGTGTATCATCAATCGGCGAAATAACCTTTACATAACCATTTTCGGTTGTTACCTGGATACCCAACCCTCCAAATTCCCCTGTTGTCTGTTCTTCCATTTCCAGCATTTCTTCGGGTGTAATGTAACCCGAATGGGGATCAAGTGAACTCAGCATGCCATCAAGGGCGGCCTGGATGAGTTCAGACTTGTCAATTTCCTCGACATAGCCATTATCGATCCTGCTGAGTGTTTCTGAAATCAGACCTATGTTTTCATAGATATTGAAATCGGAATCCTCGGACTGTGTCCACCCCGCTTGGAGTGGCAAGAGAGCAAGAATCATACCTGCAAGAAAAGGGCCTCTGGGTAATTTCATTCGTATCATGATTGTCCTAGCTATTCGGGCGTCTAAGCGATAACACTGATCAATTGGTTTCTGGGCAAAAAATATAACTTTCTATTATTAAGGTTCAATTAAAATAATATTTAGTAGTATAAACGAAAATCATTAGCAAAAATCCTTAATTTCGACCGATCAAGCTTGTACCTGTCATTTGTCCTGGTTTGGGTAAGCCAAGCAAATCCAGCAATGTGGGAGCCAAATCAACCAGCGAACCTCCATCCCTGAGATCCGGTGTTTGATTATCGGAGACCAAAATGACCGGTACGAGATTGGTTGTATGGGCTGTGTGGGCTCCCCCGGTTTCCGGGTCAATCATCATTTCACAATTGCCATGATCCGCAGTAACAACAAGATCTCCACCAACAGCCAATATGGCACGTTCAATTTGTCCCAGGACCTGATCAGTTGCCTCACAGGCTTTAATCGCCGCAGGTAAACTCCCGGTATGCCCAACCATGTCAGGATTGGCAATATTGATGATAATCAAATTAAATCCTTCTTCAACTGCCTTGATAAAACCCTTGCCGACTTCTTTAACTGACATTTCCGGGGCCAAATCATAGGTCGCCACTTTCGGACTGTTCGGCATTAATCGACTTTCCCCTTCCTCCTTGGCTTCCTTGCCTCCATTCAAAAAGAAGGTTACATGGGGGAATTTTTCAGTCTCGGCAATTCTCATTTGTGTCAAACCATGCTTCGCAACCCATTCGCCCAAGGTGTTATCTATCCTTGTTTTATCAAAAAGTGGTGTAATCCAATCCCTGGCAGGGGTAAAATAATTGGCCATGGAGACGGCCTTGGCAATGGTTGGTCTGTTTGCCACTTCGAAATGCGCAAACCCTGGCTCAGCCAGCGAAGCAGATAATTGTCGCATGCGATCCGAACGATAGTTAACAAAAAACAGCCCATCGCCAGCCTTCATCCCATTATAGTCTCCGATACAAGTTGGCAGGATAAACTCATCAGTTTCTCCTCTGGACATTGATTCTGCCACACAATCATAACCAGCTCTTGCTCGCAAACCTTTGCCGAGCATGATGGTGTCCCATGCTCGTTCTACTCGTTCCCATCGATTATCACGGTCCATTGCATAATACCGTCCGGTAATGGTGACAAGCTTGGCCATACCATCAATACCTTCATTCAGACGCTTGATATCCCTCTGCGCATTAACGGGAGGAGCGTCTCGTCCATCGGTGATGGCATGAACCATGACTTTTACGCCATAACCTGCAAAGGTTTTTACGACGGATATCAAATGACGACCCAATCCGTGGACCCCGACATCAGATACTATTCCAATGACATGGATTGTATTACCAGAAATTTTTATTGTTTCGGCTAACTGAACCAATGGGGATATCGCACTGAATTTTCCAGATTCAATGGCCTCATTAATTCTTCGAACTTCCATCAGAATAACCCGACCTGCACCGATATGAAGATGGCCAACCTCAGAGTTGCCAATACTCCCTGCTGGCAAACCGACAGCCTCACCGTGGGTAATTAACCTGGAATTTGGACAATTGGCCGACAAGCGATCAAAGTTCGGTGTGTTGGCAAGGGCAACTGCGTTACCTTCCTCTTCTTTTCGCAACCCCCATCCATCCAGGATGCACAAGGCCACCTGCTTGCTCATGTTCTTCTAATCACCTTTTGTGCCTCATGCTTTGGTTTGAACGTTTGGGAAGTAGATTTTTGTATCACGACCCTACTCTATCAGATAACTGTCAGAGCCTTGGGGAAGGTAAAAACCAAGGAAAATATAATTGCCATGTCTCAAACAATCAACGGACTCCTCAACTGCAGTTAATAAAACCCCGAATTCCCTATTTGTGGTAGGGTAGGCCGGAAAGTATTGCCGTGGCGCGATATAACTGTTCAGCCAACATGACCCTAACAAGCCGGTGTGGGTAGACCATAGGTCCAAATGAAAGGGTGAAAAACGGTTCGAATTCCGGAAGTTGTTTTCTACCCTTATCACCTCCTATGGCAAATGTCAGATGGTCAGTGCCATCATCCCGCCAAGTAGCAAGCTTGTGTGCAAATTCCCTGCTTGACAAACTTTTCCCTTGTTCATCAAGCAAACACACCCGTGCTTGAAGACATTTCAACGAACGCTTTCTATCACTCCCTTTAACCGGTTCGATTTCCAGCAAATTGATGCTTCCAAATCCAAGATTACGACTTAATTTTGTGCATCTGTCGAGATAATGGTCGGTTAAATCCTTTTCTGGACCTGACCGCAAACGGTTTACGGCCAAAATCGTGATGTTCACGTCTCATCCCTGATCGGTGATTCCGTTGGCAGCCAAAGTTTTTCAATTTGGTAGAAATTGCGTACCTCTGGTCTGAACAAGTGGATAATAACATCTCCAGCATCGATCAAAACCCAGTCACCGCCTTCCTTACCCTCGACAGTTGTCTTGATTTTGTGATCCTGTTTCAAGGCCTCAATCAACTTTTCAGAAAGGGATATCACCTGCCGCTTGGATCGTCCTGAGGCAATAACCATGAAATCTGCTATGGTCGATTTACCACGAAGATTAATATCCACGATCTCCATGGCCAAGTTGTCGTCAAGAAGCTTCAAAATAAGTTCAAGAAGACTTTCCGAGTTGGTTATGGGGTCAGAACGGGGGGAAGGGGTTGGAGGGACAGAATGATCCAAATCTGCTTTTTTCGCTTGGGTCAGAGTACATGCCTCCTTATGTTTTCATGTGGATTCATATAAAATCTGTCCATTCAAAATCAATCCTCTGTAAAAAAATATAGGACAAACAGGTTAATACTTCGTCATTTTATTAATATCACCCCGATAATTGCAATACCTTAGAACGCCAAAACATCAAAAAACTGGTATTTCGCCATTAAGAACACTTCTGAACTTTTCCAGATCAATATTTCCACCTGAAAGTATGACCCCAACAGCCTTTCCCTTCAAACGGCTTTTTTCCTTGATCATGGCGGCCAATGGCGCGGCGCCAGCACCCTCTGAAACATTGTGTGTTGTCTGAAAGAGAATTTGGACAGCCTTCAGAATCTCTTCATCGGTTACCGACACAATATGATCAACACCTTGGGAATAAATTTCAAAAGCCTCCTTCACAGGGACTCTTACAGCAATACCATCAGCAAAAGTCTCGGCTGAATTTGTTTCCACAAGTTTACCAGACTCATAAGAAAGCTTGGCTGTTTGGGCATTTTCTGAAACCACACCAACAACATTGGTTTTCAGCCCCAAAGCTTCTCGGGCCGCAATGACACCGCAGATCCCCGAACCACAACCAATTGGAACATAGACTGTGTGCAGGTCTGGTTTGTATTTAAACAGTTCCAAGGCATAAGTTGCAACCCCTCTGACCACTTCCTTGTGAAAGGAGGGTACAAAGTACAACTCCTCATCCCGGGATATACTCATGGCCTCTTCCTTGGCAGTATCGAAATCATGACCATATTCAATCAATTCGGCACCAAAGCTACTCATGGCCTCATTTTTTTCTCTCGAATTACCATGTGGGATAACAATTCGGCAGATCATACCATGTGATTTGGTTGCTCTGGCAAGACTCTGTCCGTGATTGCCTCTGGTTGCTGAAACGATTCCCCTGATATTGGGTTTGACTTTCTGCAACCAATCTATGAATGTTATTCCTCCTCGAACCTTAAAGGCGCCTATAGGTGTATGGTTTTCGTGCTTGACCCAAACCTCAATTCCTGTTTCCCTTTGCAAAAGTGGCCATGCGATTTGGGGAGTCGGATCAATGGATTGGTACACCAAATCAGCTGCTTCAACCAGTTCTTCTCTAGAAAAAAACATTCTATTCCCTTGTTATTGTGGTCATGTTAGTCTGTATCTGCCGTTTTTTCGGAACATATATTTTTACCTTCCCGAATTTCGATCTCTGCATGTGCTTGCTCCATTTCCATATTTCGTTTCACAACCCTATCTATATGCTTTTTCAAGGATCCTGAGGATAAGTCGTAGGGTGACTTGCCCTTGTAATTTGGTAAATAGGGGTCGCCGCCCTCAATGATCATCACTTCTATGGCAGCATGATTTGAGCTCATCCTAATCAAACGATGAAAAGGCGTGTTGCCTAAAGTGTTTTGAGCATTTGGATCAACCCCTGATGCAAGAAGTGCTTTAATTAATTGCAAATTAATTTTATTGGTCTTCAGAGCCGCGTGCAGCGTGGTGTTATCAGATCGATCCAAAGCTTTGGTATCCAGCCCCTTGTTGATTAAAATTTCAAGCATCTCAAAGGGACAATGTGGGTTGCTTACAGCCCTGTGAACCATCGGCAGGCTCTTTTCCCCTTCTTTTTCGATGGGGACACCAACTTCAATAAGGTGTTTTAGCACTTCCCATTTGAAGGCCTTACGAAGTGCCATATCAATAAGATTGGATTTCGTGGTTTTGGTCTGGGCAAGAATATTACCACCATTTTTAACAAGCAGATCAATTATTTCTATAGGAATTTCTGGGTTTTGAACTGCCCAGTGCAATGGCGTCAAACACGTTTTATCCGGTGCGTTTACATCGGCACCATTCTTGAGAAGTACTTTTATGACCTCCAAATTTTTTGTACACCTTGCAGCCCAATGCAATGGCGTTAACCCATTTGGCAAAATTTCTTCAGACGCATTCGAGCCTTGCTTGAAACATCTTTTTACATCCTCAATGCTTGCTTCCAGAAAAAATTCCTTGGTTCCCCAATTTTCCCGGTGGAGTGTTTTCAATTTTTTGAAAATCCTGGCTTTGGCAAATTCCGGATTGGCTTCCCTGGCCAAATCGTAGGCTAACCTTCCTTCGCTGTCAGCGATTCCTGTTTCGGCCCCAGATGAAATCAGTATTTTTATTATCTCCGGGTTGGAATTACTTCTTGCAGCAAGGTGCAAAGGGGTTAAACCTGCTTTGTTAACGGCATTTACATCTGCTTGTGCTTCAAGCAACGTTGTAATGATTTCAGATTTATCATTTATAGCGGCTGCATGCAGGGGCGTATTTCCCATTTTATCAACACTGTTAATCTTGACCCCCTTATCAAGAAGAATGGTAATAATTTTGGCATTGGTGCTTTTGCCGGCTGCAGCATGAAGTGGCGTTATCTTTGTGGGCGAGTTCTTATTAACCGAGGCACCTGACTTAAGCAATTCCTCAAGGACTTCTGGGTTGGAATTGTAGGCGGCAGCACCATGCAAGGGCGTAAGCCCCTTGGATGAGGCCGTGTTTACAGGTGCTTTTGCGTTGATCAGGGTAGTAATAATTTTCGGATTTGAATTGTAGGCGGCAGCACCATGCAAAGGTGTGAACCCGTGGCTTGATTTCTTCTTAACATTGGCACCAAGGTCAATGAGTGTTTTAAGTATCTCTGGCGTCGAGTTAAAAATTGAAAACCAATGTAATGGAACCAAACCAAACCGATCCGGTTTATTCAATTCTGTCCTGTCAGAATAATGCTCCCTGACCGAATCTACTTCGGCACTGGTATAAAATTTTTGCTGATTCATGACCTATCTCACCAAAAAAATTCAATCGGGCACATGATACGTGCGATTATCACTTTTTACCAGTAATTCACTTCAACAATCAGGACCTGACCAGCTTGCTATAATCAGCAACCATCAACTTGGCCAACTCACCTACTTCGAACCTATAGTCCCTGATTTGTCCGACCGGTTCAACTTCAGCCGCAGTACCCGTTAACCAGCATTGTTCGAATTCCTCCAACTCAGATGGCATAATGTGGCGTTCATAAACCTTCACATCTCTTTTGCGCAGCAACTCCAAAACGGTCTGACGAGTAATACCATTTAAAAAACAATCCGGCAAAGGTGTGTGAACTTCACCATTCTTGACAAAAAAGATGTTGGCCCCGGTTGCTTCGGCTACATAACCCCGATAATCAAACATCAAGGCATCAGAATATCCCTTTTGTTGGGCCCTGTGTTTGGATATGGTACAAATCATGTATAAACCCGAAGCCTTGGCATGGCTGGGTATTGTTTTCTCGCTTGGTCGTTGCCAATCGGAAATGTCCAGTTTAATGCCCTTGATTTCATCAGAATTATCATCGCTGCCATAGTATCGACCCCATTCCCAGGTAGCGATGGCAAGATTACATGGATTTTTCTGGGAAGCTACTCCCATATCCTCACCCACTCCACGCCATGCTACTGGTCGAACATATGCATCGGAAAGACCATTTAACTTCATGATATCATCCTTGGCTTTTTCAATTTCATCTGGTGTAAAGTTTATATCAATGTCAAGTTGGTGCGCAGATTCAATTAATCTGAGCGTGTGCTTTCTATTGGCAAAGATTTTACCCGCATAAGCACGTTCACCTTCAAACACCGAAGAACCGTAATGTAGGGCATGGGTTAAAATGTGCACATTGGCTGATCGCCAAGGAACAAACTCCCCGTTCAGCCAGATATAACCATCCTTGTTACCGTATCCTGGTGCTTCGGTTTCTGCGGACATCTCATCCTCCCAAATTTCAAGTTCTCTAATTTGTTATCAACATAAATTTATTTTACAGGTATTATTGCCTTTCCGGATGGGCTAGGTATTTACTGTAATTAAGAAATATCAATATATAGTTTCCCTAATTTAAGTCAACAATGCTTACTTATTTTTATTTTTAAACTTTATGGCTGATAACAATAATCGTTCCGGAGGGAACAAACTCCTCTACCTTACGGACAAGGAAATAACCAAAGGAATTGAAGCAATGATGTTTGCGTATCGAGGTTTTACCTCAGACCCTGATGAGATTTTGGCCAACTATGGCTACGGCAGGGCGCACCACAGAGCACTGCATTTCATTCAAAACAGGGAGAACATCAATGTTACGGAACTTTTACGAATTCTGGCCATTTCCAAACAATCGCTCAATCGAGTATTACGAAGATTGATTAGCGATTCTTTTGTTGAAGCTCGACCCAATCCTGCGGACCGGCGTTCAAAGTTGCTTTATCTTACAGATTCTGGTAAAATGCTCGCTGACGAACTTGCCAGAGTTCAAATGAATCGTGTTAGAATGGCCTACCGCGCAGCGGGAAATGAGGCTGTCATTGGTTTTCGTCAAGTTCTCGAAAACCTGATCAGTCCTGAATATACAAGGCAGGAACAGGATTATGATTAGCACCACATTTGAGGACACGAGATCGCCTCATATCCTGTTTGTTGAAGATGATAACAAAATAAGTGAACTTCTGAAACTATTCCTTAACAAAAATGGGTTTAACTGTTCCCTGGCTGGTAATGCCACCGAAGCCAGGGAGCTATTGGGCACCTTTCGTTTTGATCTATCGCTGGTTGACGTCATGTTACCCGGTGAGGACGGAGTTTCTCTTACCAGGCATATCAAGGAGACGACCGAGACACCTGTAATTATATTGTCGGCAAAATCAGAAGTGGAAAATCGAATAACTGGACTTGAAGCAGGAGCCGACGATTATGTCATGAAACCTTTTGACCCCCAGGAAGTTGTTCTAAGAATAAAGGCCGTGATCCGAAGAACTCCATATGAGAAAATCAGGAAAGTTAGTTTCGATCGGTTCGAGTTTGACCTCTTCAGAGGCGAGTTGACCTTTGATGGGGACAATATACTCCTGAGTGATGCCGAGAAAAGCATCCTCACTATCCTAGCCTCTAGATCCAACCGAACCACTTCCAGAGAGGTTATATGCCGGCAGGCGGCACTTAAAGGTGAGCATATTATAGATCGCACGGTTGATTTGAGAATTTCCAGATTGCGAAGAAAGCTCTTGGATGACCCACAAAATCCCAGGTTTCTCAAGACAGTCAGGGGAAAGGGTTATGTCTTGGTACCAGATGAAGTAGGAATTGCCACCTGAACTTGGATGATTGAACAGTAGGCCATATTTACACTGATTATAAAATTTCAAAGAAAGAATTGATCCAGATGAACACAGTCCTTTTTTCACATTCTGATTGCATCAGGCATGTAACTCCAAGGGGACACCCCGAACGAGTGGAACGCCTTGAGCGTTTGGAGGATGTCTTTGCAGAATCCAAGTTTTCGGCGATAAAGCGTCTAGATGCCCCCCTGTGTGAGATAGACCGAATTACTCTCGCCCACCCACAAAATTATATTGATCAAATCCAAAACATGGAGCCTGCACATGGGTTTGCTTATCTTGACGCGGATACATCAATGAGCAAGGGATCATGGAATGCTGCAAGACGTGCTGTTGGAGCCATTGTCAAGGCCGTTGATATGGTTTTTGATGGAAGTGCCCAAAATGCCTTTTGTGCTGTTCGTCCGCCAGGCCATCATGCCGAAAAATCAAGAGCAATGGGCTTTTGCCTGTTTGGAACGGTTGCGATTGGTGCCTTGCATGCTATTGAAAAGCACGATTTGGAGCGTGTTGCAATTTTGGATTTTGATGTTCATCATGGGAATGGTACCAGTCACATTCTATGGGATGAACGACGCGTAATGTTTGCTTCAACCCATGAAATGCCTCTCTACCCTGGTTCGGGTTACGAATCTGAGAAAGGTTCCTTTGATCAAATCATAAATAAACCTCTCGGCACTAGTACCGGTGGTGTTGAGTTTCGGGAAGCCGTCAACTCCATCGTTGATCAGATGGATAAATATGAGCCTGAACTCATTATCATTTCAGCAGGATTTGATGCTCATTACGACGACCCCCTTGCTTCACTCAGGCTTGATGAAGAAGATTTTTATTGGGCTACAAAGTGCCTGAAGGACTTGGCCCACACGCATTGCAAAGATAGATTGATATCTTCGCTGGAAGGCGGATATAGTATACTCGGCCTTACCACATCGGTGAGTGCTCATTTGAAAGCTTTAATGGAATAATATTAATGGAAAATACAGAAGAATTGCTTAAACTCGGCCAAGATGAAATCCATGCCATGAGTTTCGAAAACGCATTGGAAAAGCTGGAAATTGTCGTAGATTTACTCGAAAAGGGTAGTGTGTCACTAGATGACGCGATTGGTCTCTATGAGTTGGGTACCAAATTGCGGAAACATTGCGATCATACGTTGCAGAAAGCTCAGGACAGGGTCGACGAAATTTCTCTGGAAAATCCTGATACCAAAAATGCCTGATGGAATTTTTGGTACTTGATTGTAATTATTAGGGACCCGGATGACACGAGAACAAGAAGTGCTTGAAACCAGATACAACCGTTTAATACTTGATATATTCGAGCTGAGTTATCACCAGGCCCAGGAAAGGCTAGCAGAAATCTCCAGGGTCCTTGGGAACCCCGGAACACCTGTTGAGGAAACAACCCAGCTTTTACGATATTCAAAACATCTTGTTGATCATTGCAAGTCCTTTTTAGAAGCAGATACAACCCCGCCTCAAGTGGTTACTTTGGACAGAACGGGTACTCCAGTTGGTCTTCGCAATCTTGATCTTGACGAGAATTAGTTGAGACTCAAGTATGGCCAGCAGTTTTCCAGTTTATCTCGGTGAAGTAGGACTCAGGATAAATAATACCCTCACCTCTATTTGTTCGCACCTTCCTCAAAATTCACTTATCCCTCCAATAGTGCATACCTTGGAAGGAGGAAAAAGATTCCGTGGTTTTCTGGTAATCGAAAGTGCCCGATTATTCGGGATAAATGGTAAGACATCAGAGTATGTTGCTGCGGCTATTGAGTGTCTACATGCCTACTCCTTGGTCCATGATGACCTTCCTTGTATGGATGATGATCCAATAAGGCGGGGCAAACCAACTATTCATGTCAAATGGAATGAGATGACGGCAGTTTTGGTTGGCGATGCTTTGCAAACACTAGCTTTCGAAATTTTATCCGACAAGAATCACATACCTGATCCTAAGATAAGGGCTGAGTTGGTTTTTGCATTGGCACAAGCTTCGGGGGTATCGGGTATGGTTTATGGTCAGATGCTTGATATGGAAGCTGAATCCAATCCAGATGGGGCAACATTTGACGATATCACAACACTCCAACAAAACAAGACGGGCAAACTCATTGGCTTTTCGTGTGAAGCGGGCGCTATTTTAGGCCGCTCGGACCCAACAAATCTTCTGGGCTATGCCGCCTGCTTGGGCCTGGCCTTTCAAATAGCTGATGACCTCTTGGATATTACCGGTAATGTCGAGGATGTTGGCAAAACTCTTGACAAGGATTCGTCGCAAGGAAAGCACACCTTTGTTTCGTTGCTTGGTGTTGAGGGTGCCAGGAACACTGCTAGGCAGCAAGTTGATGAAGCGATTTCGTATCTTGACCCCTACGGCCCTAAAGCAAACATGCTTATTGAAGCTGCCAGGTTTGCAATTACCCGAAGCCGATAAAGTCAATTAGATTTATCAAGAGCCTTCAGAATCCTTTCTTGACTTCAGACATTTTTGAGCGAATAGCCCCCTATTCATAAGGGGTAACCACCTCAAAAATGAGGAATGTAGTGCTCCCCGATTTCAATGCACCATTTGTTGCAAATCACTCAAAATTCAGTTCGACATCTCTCTTCTTAATTATGTTGATTTCTACAAAATTCGGGTAAGAATCCAGCGACATTCAATTTGAAAAACTGGTCTTCTGGAAAGCGCGTGGATTCAGTAATGAAGTGATGACCAAGGCCGACCCAATATTACTCTCCCAGAAGATGTTTCCCCGTAGTCGGTGTCTGGCAGAACTTCCGTGTCCAAATACATCAGATTTTGAATCAATTAAACCAAAATAAACGAGATTGAAACGCAAATGAGTTATTCAAATCTACCTTCTCTAACCCGCTTTGGTCATAATCTGGTTATCAGCATCTGGGTCAATTCCAATAAATCCACCAACCTGCTTTTCCCAATGTTGACTGAACACACCACCTTTGGCAAGCAGATCATCAACAGTACCTTGTTCCACTATATTCCCCTCGTGCATGACAACAATTCGGTCCATGCGTAATATTGTTGAAAGCCTATGAGCGATGGCTATTACGGTTTTACCAATTACAATTTGCCGCAAGGCATCCTGAATATAAGCCTCAACAGTGGAATCCAGTGCTGAGGTCGCTTCGTCCAAAATAAGGATGGGAGCATCTTTTAGAACAGCTCTGGCCAAGGCAATCCTTTGTCGTTGACCGCCTGATAATTTCACACCCCTTTCACCCAAATGTGCATCATATCCGGTACGACCAAAACGGTCTTCCATGTTGACAATAAATTCATGAGCCTGGGATTGTCTGGAGGCCTCAAACACTTCCTCCTGTGTTGCTTTTGGTTTGCCGTAGGCGATATTGTCCCAAACGGATCTATTGAACATGGCCGTTTCCTGGGTTACCATGCTAATTTGGTTACGAAGGCTTTCCTGGGTCATATTCCTGATGTCGTGGCCATCAATCAGTATTTCCCCACCCTCAGGATCATATAGTCTCATCAGAAGAGTAACAAGTGTTGATTTCCCCGCACCTGATTCACCTACCAAGCCTATATGTTCCCCCGGCTTAACACGCAGATCAATATTGGAAACTCCTCCTATTTCACGCCCATAACGAAATGAAACGTTCTTGAATTCTATATTGCCTTCCAATTTTGGAACCTCCATGGCACCGGGAATATCTACAAGTTGATGTGGATGCGCCAATGTTCTCATACCATCCTCAGCCTCACCAACGTTGGAGTAGATTGCCATGAGCACGAAACTAACCCACCCCGACATTTGAGCTATCCTTATGGCTACAGATCCCGTTGCGGCAATATCCCCAGTCGTTGCAAGATCATTTGTCCAGAGCAAGAGTGAACCACCAACAAGGATCACTGGGAGGAAACCAGAAAGTAACATAAGAAAATACCTGAAGGAGGATGCCACCAATCCAAATTCAGTGGTCCGTCCACGAAAATTTTCCAAGGCATCCAGTGCAGCTCGGTCTTCATAGCGATTATGGGCGAACAATTTCACTGTTCGTATGTTGGTTATGGTATCCACGATCTGCCCGGATAACATTGATCGGGCACCTGCTCTCTGGGCCGACCTCTTCCTAATTCTGGGTAAAAACCAGCGTATCAGAAATATGTAGCAAAACAGCCAGACGATCAGCGATAGAGCAATCCTGTAGTCAATTGAAACCAACAGAAGGAACGAACCAACCAAGGAAGCCATAGCAAAAGAAATAACATTGACAAATTCATTGACCGTCTCTGAAATGGCTCTGGAGGCTTGCAATTGTTTTTGGGAAATACGACCGGCAAAATCATCATCAAAAAAGGAGATTGCCTGATCCATCGTATGACGGTGAAGTCTCGACAAAACCAAAGAATTGATATTTGGGCCTATCAGGACTGAATTGATATAAGAACTGCCTCCAAAAGCGAAGGGACGTATCACCAGGAAAAAGACAACTGCGCCTGCCAAAAGCAAGATATTATCACTAAAGATATTATTCAAATCGCTGGATACAGCGCTATCAATAACCAAACCCAATATCAATGCAGAAAAAACCTCCAGCGAGCCCGCTATCATGGACATCATGCAGCCAATAAATATCAAAGGGAATGAACCATGCAGACACCAGATATAAAACCTGCCAAGTGTTTGTGGCGGTTCCCCCTCGGAATACTGGTAAGGATTGATGAATTTACCCTGCCACAAAATGTATTTTCCTCATCAAAAAATTTACAATCGGATTGTCTCTAAATTAGATTACAACTTTTGCAGTAACGCAGTTCTGGACAATGCAAAACCTGAGGATATCCACTCCCTCTCCAAATATCTAAGTTTTTTACCTAATTCCTTGCCCTTGAACCTGGCAATTATATCTCCAGCTTTAATCGGAAATATCCGGGTTGTGGCATAATCCAGCCGTGCTTTAAAATCAGGTTTGATTGCCTTAATACCAAGTGCTGCTCTGGTTAAAACTATGGCTTCAGTCATTTCTCGACCATACCAATACGCTAATTCCTCAATAGGTTGGTCCATTTCACTTGTGAACTTGGATAAAATTTTTAACTTCGCTTTTTCCGGGCTTGAGTATATTATACCGCTGGATTCGTCGTTTATATTTAAAACTGCCAAACTGGTTATTGGATTGGACTCAATCTGATATTTGGCTTCCAATTCTTCCAATCGCTCATGTGCCTTGGCCTGACCGTCAGGAAAGAACCGCTTCCAACAGGGGGTTTGCTGCCATTCCAGAAGCACCGAATATAGAGGTCTGATTGATAATATGCGTGTCATTTCTGTTCTTAACCTGAAACCTGACACCAAATCAAATTTGTCCACATCAAACTTTTTTATGGCTGCAAGACCATCGTGATCACACCGCTTGGCTGGTTCACCGTAAATGGAACTGAAGCGAAAAAACCTCAAGATTCTCAGATAGTCTTCATTTATCCGTTTATATGGGCTACCTATGAACCTTACTCTTTTGTTCTTGAGGTCACTCATCCCTTGCTGAGGATCAATAATATTTCCTTCATAATCGGCATAAAGAGCATTTATGGTAAAATCTCGTCGGGCCGAGTCCTTTACCAAACTCTTGGTAAAACTGACATCAACCTTCCTCCCATAGGCTTTAATGTCTTCCCGAAATGAGGTTATGCAAATCTCTTGTGGTTTAACAATCAACGAACCAAACTCTACCCCAAGTGGTTTATAATCAATGTCTTTCATATCAAACATATCCATCATTTCAGATGGCGTGGCATCAGTTGTCATGTCAATATCGGAAATGGGCTTGTTCAACAGTTTGTCCCTGACACATCCCCCCACAAAATACAATTGAAATCCACGGCTTGTGAATAGGTTGAATAAACTGACCAGATCAGGGTCTTTTTGCCATATAGGTTTTAGTTGCATTGTTCGTTCAGATGATTGGTCAAACCATAGAGAATTCTGGCTGTAGCTCCCCAGATATGATAGCCGTGATAGTTAAGTCCGATATATCTGTACTTTCTGCCATCCCTCATGACTGATTCAATCCTGTAATTGTCCATGTTCATTAGAAAGTCCAGTGCCACATCAAAAATCTCGGCAACCTCTTCTATTTGTGCCAAAGGAGCAAATTGTGGGCTCACCTTCCCAACATAAGGGGTTATCCTGAAGTCGGTCACAGTCTCATGGCATGGACATTGCCCCAGAATTTCCACCTGCGACGGATCTAAATTTATTTCTTCTCTGGCTTCTCGCAGGGCTGTTGCCAAGGAATCCACATCTCCGTCCTCTTGTTTACCACCGGGAAAAGAAATTTGTCCAGCATGATACTTGAGATGACTGGCCCTGCGGGTGAAGGTAACCATAATCCCATCAGATTTACTGACAAGGGGGATCAACACACTGGCAGGCTTGCTGGCTCTGGGGAAGTTGGTTGAAATATTTTCATTCAGCATAAAGTCGGAGGACTCTCCCGTATAGGACTGTAAACCAGCCCGAATTTGCCCAAATGTCAGGTTGCGTGCCACCGAATTTCCTACTTTCCTGATTACTTTACCCTAACCTCCAAAACTAATACCTTCCAGACTTTTGACAACCTGTTAGGGATGTGCCTGCAAAGATTTCAAAGCTCTTTTTCAGCCAGGTACGTTGCGAGAACCTCAAGATTGGGTGCTTTTTCTTCCGGGACTACTGAGGTATGTATGCCAAATACAACCCCTTTGGTTTCCTCCAGTTTACGGAGCGTTTGCCTCTCAACTCGAACCCATTTCTTACCAAATTTGTCCCTTTTCCGCCTTTCATTCATACTTCTCGGTTGATGAAGATCTGGATTGGAATATGAAAGGGAATTTCCCCTGTATATGACCCGTCCTGGTTGCATATTATCAAACATCCTCTGAACAACCCTTGCGATTCGTTCATTGTACTGGGGTACCGGGGTGTGAATGGAAATGAGTGGCATACCCATTTTTTCCGCTAGAAGCCAACTTGCGGGAAAGCACAATATCGCACCAACAAGGACATGCTGATCTCCCTTGTGCTTTAACAGACACAAATCTTCCTGAACCAATCGACCAGCCACAATCAAAGGATGATCACCATTTAAATCGATCCTTGTGCCGTCAGGTCTGGTTACGTAATTCTGTTCAATACGGTACGTATTATCTTTCTTTACAGCATCAAGAAGTGTTCGAAGCAATTCGTGGGCAATACTTTCTCCTTCATCATAACAATCAAAAACCACCTCTCTCTTGGTCCTGATAAGGGCGTCTCTGTACTTCATTTGCCTGACAAAAGCATCATCTCGAAATAACCATTCGTCAATTTCGAGGGGGTTTATTCCTGGTAACCTGCGGGTCTTTTCTTCTATCCAAGGTTCAAAGGAAAGATTTTCTTGACAAATTTCGTAAAACTCGTGAAGCATCGAATTAACTATTCTCAATAAAATTGGAGATTTAAAACTTTCATTGTTACGTACCAAATTCAATTAAATTATTGAATAAAATTAGGGAGAACACTGATGGACCAAGAACATTTTTCTGCCACCCGAAAAATTGATCCTACGAAAGGTACTCACCTTCAGGACGGCACTCTCAACGACAGCAATCGGATGGAAATTGGACCCACCTTGCTGGCTTTACGGGAGTGGGAGGAGGTTGGTCTCAAACTTCCCAACTTGGAGAAGATGCGGAATTATCGGTGGAAAAGACTGACCCAGCATATCATTGATCGGGGTTATGGTGGTATTTTATTGTTTGATCCGTTGAACATCCGCTATGCCACGGATTCGACCAACATGCAATTATGGAATACCCACAATCCTTTTCGGGCAGTCCTTTTGTGTGCCGACGGTTACATGGTTATTTGGGATTATAAGTCCTCAATGTTTCTAGCTGAATTTAATCCTCTGGTCAGAGAGAGAAGAACAGGTGCCTCTCTCTTTTACTTTACAGCTGGTGATGGCGAAGAAAAACGAGCAGGAACCTTTGCGAATGAGGTAAACGATTTGCTCAAGGAACATAGTGGCAACAATCGAAGGCTTGCTGTTGACAAAATTATGGTGTCGGGTTTACGGGCTTTGGAAAAGTTGGGGTTGGAAGTCATGAATGGTGAAGAAGTGACAGAAAAATCACGCTCTATCAAGGGACCTGATGAAATCCTGGCAATGAGGTGCGCGAGTCACGCTTGTGAGGTGTCGGTTAAGGCCATGGAGGATTCGGCCAAGCCGGGTCTGTCCGAAGATGAAATCTGGGCCGTACTGCATGCTGAGAACATAAAACGTGGTGGGGAATGGATTGAAACACGATTGTTGTCAACCGGCCCCCGTACCAACCCCTGGTTTCAGGAATGTGGTCCCAGAAAGCTGCAAAACAATGAAATTTTGGCCTTTGATACTGACCTGGTTGGTTGCTATGGTATTTGTACCGATATTTCCCGAACATGGTGGATAGGTGATCAAAAACCACGTCAGGATATGATTGATGCCATGAAGCACGGTGTTGAGCATATTCAATACAACATGCAACTCTTGCAACCGGGAACCCACTTTGATGATTTGACTTTCAAGAGCCACACCTTGGCTCCAGTCTATCAAAAACAGAAGTATGGCGTATTGATGCATGGGGTTGGTCTCTGTGATGAATGGCCAGGTATCTGTTACCCTGACGGTTATACCAAAGGCTCTTTTGATTATTGCGTTGAACCTGGTATGGTTTTCTGCGTCGAAGCGTTGATTAGCCCCGAAGGTGGGGATTTTTCGATTAAACTTGAAGATCAGGTTTTGGTAACGGAAAATGGTCCTGACAACATTACAACCTATCCATTTGACCGTTCCCTTATGGGAGAAACATAAGACATTGTCTTAGAATTCCATCACTGCCATCTCTCAATCTGGATGAATATCAAGTGCTTTTAGGTGATTTCTTTTGACCAGCCCAAATACAATGGGTTTGAATTTTTCATTTTGACATATATTTTCCACATTATACGCGTGTATGAATGCGGTTTAGTGAACTTATCGAATTATCTCTCCAAGAAAGGCAATGGGCAAAATTAAAAAGGTGGTTCTGGCTTATTCAGGCGGGCTGGACACGTCCATAATCCTGAAGTGGTTACAAATCCAGTATCAAGTGGAAGTTGTAACCTTTACAGCTGATCTCGGTCAGGAAGAAGAGTTGGAAGCTGCCAGAAAAAAGGCTCAGATGCTTGGAATTAGGGAAATCTATGTCGAAGATCTGCGTGAAGAGTTTGTTAGTGACTTTGTCTTTCCCATGTTTAGGGCCAATACCCTTTACGAGGGTTTGTATCTTTTAGGAACTTCCATAGCCCGTCCCTTAATTAGCAAAAGGCTGGTTGAAATAGCAGCTGAGACAAAGGCTGATGCCATCGCACATGGGGCAACCGGTAAGGGGAATGATCAAATCCGTTTTGAACTTTCGGCCTATGCCCTAAACCCAGAAATCAAGGTCATTGCTCCGTGGCGTGAATGGGATCTGACAAGCAGAACAAAACTTATTGATTTTGCTGAAAAGTATCAAATACCCATTGCCAAGGACAAGCGGGGTGAAGCACCGTTTTCGGTGGATGCCAATTTGCTTCATACCTCGTCCGAGGGTAAGGTCCTGGAAGATCCTGCCTTGGAGGCCCCAAATTTTGTTTATCAGCGAACTACTGATCCTATCAAGGCTCCTGATACCCCCGAATATCTGGAAATAACTTTCAAAAATGGGGATGCAGTTGCAGTAAATGGCGAAGATTTATCACCAGCTCAACTGTTGACCAAACTGAACAAGATTGGAGGAATACACGGTATCGGACGTCTGGATTTAGTTGAAAACCGTTATATTGGCATGAAATCCAGAGGGATCTATGAAACACCTGGTGGCACTATTTTATTGGAAGCACACAGGGGAATGGAACAAATCACTCTTGATCGGGGAGCGGCCCACCTTAAGGATGAAATCATGCCCCGTTATGCTGAACTCATCTACAATGGATATTGGTACAGCCCCGAAAGAGAAATGCTTCAAGCCTTGATAGATAAAAGTCAGGAATATGTATCAGGCAGGGTGCGATTGAAACTGTACAAGGGTAATGTCCAAACTGTTGGACGGGAATCACCTGTCTCACTGTACTCTGAAAAGCATGTAACTTTTGAAGATGATGCGGGAGCCTATGACCAGAATGACGCCAGTGGTTTTATCAGACTCAACGCCCTGCGTTTAAAGTTGTTGAGCTCCAGAAACAAACAACCGTAGAACTGGTGGATAGCGCTTTTGTTTGGGTAATTTTGTCGGTATCAACATATCTTTCAAATTTTTACCGCTAACCATCACTCAAGGATTCTCAGAAAATTTGGGCATAACCTAAATTTGGTTTGTCAAACACCAGGTAGAATTTTTTGAGTAAATATTTGTTGATTATTGATATTCGGTAATAATCTCTTATCTAAATGTCTTCTCATGGTACCGGCCAAAAGAGGCATGCCGGGTATCGTGCAATTTTCTCGACTCAAGGAGTTTGAAATGCCCAAGATGAAGACAAAGTCTAGTGCTAAGAAAAGGTTCAAAGTCACTGCTAATGGACGAGTTAAGGTCCAGCAGGCAGGTAAACGGCACGGGATGATCAAGAGATCAAACAAATTTATTAGAAATGCGAGAGGGACTGCAACTCTGTCGCCACAAGATGAAAAAATTGTTAAGGCTTTCATGCCTTACTCTCGTTAAGGATCTTACAAATGGCACGTGTAAAAAGCGGGAAAGTTACCCACGCCCGGCACAAAAAGGTAACTGATGCAACCAAGGGTTATTATGGCAGAAGAAAAAACACCTACAGGTCAGCCCGTCTGGCCTTGGACAAGGCGCAACAATATGCAACAAGGGACCGAAAAGTTCGCAAACGAAACTTCAGAGCCCTATGGATTCAAAGAATAAATGCCGCAGTAAGAGAGGTTGATCAATCCCTAACTTATTCCAGATTTATGCATGGGCTTAAGCAAGCGCAAATCGCCCTTGATCGTAAAGTTCTGGCACATTTGGCTGTAGCGGAGCCGGATGCTTTTCGGACAATAGTGGAAAAGTCCAGGGCTGCCCTGAAATAAATCCTGAGGGCTTTTTGATGCAGGTCTAGATCGTGTCTACAAATAGTACAAAAAATAAGAAAAATAATCCTCTTGGTCTTTCACAGACAATTATTGATGCCAACCAGACCATCAGTAAGATTTTTTTAGAAGTTCAGGATGTTGCCAAAAATTCAAGCAATCTTCCCGCCATTAATGAGATAATCAATGAAGGGATAAAAGAAGTTCAGGCGACAACAAAGGCTACTGAGAACATTGCAACTGTAAATAAGGTATTAAATGCCAGGTTAAATGAATTGCGAAATTCAACCAAAGACATAACCGATCATGTCCAGGTACAAACCAAAGGCATAAGGGATTTTGCTTTACATGTTGATAGCATTACGAGCAGATTTGATGCGTTGAGGCAGTCCATCATGAATACAAGCAAATATATTGAAGCATTACAGAATGTTCATGATGAAATTACGTTGGAGCAGTTTCGCGTAAATCATTTGGGTAAAAAAGGTGATATTTCGCTTGAACTGCGTAAGTTGGGTGCAATGGACCCCAATCAAAGGAAAGAGATTGCACCCCTTCTCAACGGACTCAAGGGCGATATAAATCAAGCAATATCGCAAAAAAAGCAAGAGCTGTTCGAAAAAGCTCTTGAAGAACAATTGCAACAGGAATGGCTAGATGTTACCCTTCCAGGAAGGGCACGCAGACAGGGAACAATTCATCCAGTCAGCCAAACCATAGACCAGGCAGTGGCTATATTTTCCGATATGGGATTCAGTTACGCTGAGGGCCCTCAAGTCGAAACAGATTGGTACAATTTTGATGCGTTGAATATCCCTCCGGAACATCCAGCCCGGCAGGAGCATGACACCTTTTTTGTCAAAAGTGACACAAACGAGGACAAAAGTCCCAATGTCTTGCGAACGCATACTTCCCCGGTGCAGATCAGGTCCATGACCCGGCAAGGTGTTCCAATCAGGATTATTGCTCCCGGTCGAGTGTACAGATGTGATTATGACCAAACACATACCCCCATGTTCCATCAAATAGAGGGTCTTGCCATTGATAAGAACTTGAACATGGCTCACCTCAAGTGGACACTTGAGGAGTTTTGCCGTACTTTCTTTGAGGTGGATAATGCGGAATTGAGATTTCGTGCTTCCCATTTCCCCTTCACCGAACCTTCCGCTGAGGTTGACATCCGATGTTCCTGGGAAAAAGGCCAGTTGAAGATAGGCGAAGGCAGCGATTGGTTGGAGATTCTGGGGTGCGGGATGGTTCATCCCAATGTCCTGACGGCATGTGGCGTTGATAAAACCCAATATCAGGGTTTCGCCTTTGGTATGGGATTGGACCGAATAGCCATGCTGAAATACGGTATTCCTGATTTGCGTTCCTTTTTTGAGTCTGATATCCGATGGCTTCGACACTATGGGTTTTTACCAGTCGATGTTCCTTCACTTCATAGCGGCTTGAGTCTGTAAACCCATAACTTAGCCCATCTTTGGCATAGGCCGTGGGTATAAACTAAAAGCCATCTTGATTATTGGTTAATCATGTATCAGATATTTGATGAACTCTTATGATTGATGGTGTAAAGTTTAAATTAGGGATGAAAAACGGTGTCACAATGGATGATAAAACACAAATTGAAATAGAAGCGGCTGTTTTCAGACGACTGGTTACACATCTCCGCAGCAGAACGGATGTTCAAAACATAGACATGATGAACCTGGCAGGGTTTTGTCGAAATTGTCTCGCCAGGTGGTATGCTGAAGCAGCGGGTGAAAAAGACCTTACGATTGAAAAGAGTGAATCTAGAGCAATCGTTTATGGCATGCCATTTGACGAGTGGAAGAAACTATATCAGAAAGAAGCTTCAGATGAACAGGAGAAGAAATTCATGGCAACCCATACCACGGAATGAGTTTCACCTTTCTGCCATATTCCCCTAATCCGAAATGATGCTTTCCGAGTGCCAGGAAAGTTTTCAGGACTGGCATGAAGTCTTTACAGTCAATCACCTTGATTTTCTAAAGGATGAATTCCTTGGTCATACATTCAATTCAGTCACTTTTAACGAAGAGGTTTGGAATAAGGCCAGTAACCAACCCGAAGAAGTTTTGTCGCTGGCGGAGTACTTTGATTTATTGATTTCTAACACGCAATTAGAATGTGGTTTTGAGAAACTCCATTCTCAATCTGCCAATTTAAAGTTAATTCGGGATTCTGGAATATCAGTAAATAAAGAGGTCCTGGTTGCGATCTGGGGTATTGAGACACGATATGGAGCAATTCGTGGTGACCTACCGGTCCTGGATGCACTCGCTACAAATGCGGTCTCCAAACCCTCTAGACAGAAGTTTTTTGAAGACAATCTACTTGCTGCAATGAAAATACTTCAGTCTGGTATTGTTTCAAAAGAACAGCTCCTGGGTTCCTGGGCAGGGGCGATGGGTCACACCCAATTTATGCCAGCAACTTACCTTGCATTTGGTCTGGATATTCAAAACAAAGGTAAAGTAGATATTTGGGAAGATGATCCCTTGGATGCGTTGGCCTCAACTGCAAACTATCTTTTAAAAAACAATTGGAATGAAAACAAACCTATAGTTTCAGAAATTTTGCATGCAGAATGCTTTGATTATATGATGGCCAATAGTGGTCGTGTGGAAACTGTCTCTTTTTGGGCATCACAAGGTATTAAATTTGCTCATTTCGATTTGGACCCTAATCTTCGCGCCGAAATCATTACCCCATCTGGCCACAATGGTCCCAAATTTGCCTTGTTTGAAAATTTCAAAACCATCCTTGCTTATAATCCCTCCAAGTATTATGCCCTTGCGGTGGGTCATCTTGCCAACCTCTTATCGGGCGAAACAAAACTCATTTCCAGTTGGCCTTTGAAACGTGATTACTTGTCCAGAAACGAATTGAAAACAGTGCAAACATATTTGGTAAAGATGGGTTATGATACTGGTGGCATTGATGGTCTTCTCGGTCCAAAATCTATCGCAAGCGTTCAGCGCTATCAAAACTCCCTAGGCTTAATCCCAGACGGATTTCCTGACAGGGGATTGCTTGAGGCAATTGGCGCAGCCAAATCAAAATAGACTTAACAGATTAGGTGTAGCTTGCGTTATGGCCAAATATTTATCTGGTTTAATGAAAGTCTCAACTAAGTAGTTTTTGAAAATGATGTTCAATATGATCATCAATAAAGGAAGCAACAAAAAAATAGCTGTGGTCATACCCTTCTCTCATGTTGAAGGTTCCTTTCTGACCAGTATTATTCATTACTGAAATGAATTCCCTCGGTCTTAACAAATCCAAAAACTGATCCTTGGTACCTTGATCAATCAGGATATCACCGGGATAATTATTTTGAGCAAGAAGTTTTGTTGCATCATGCTGATCTGTACATTCAGGATTATCTCCAAAATAGGCTTTAAACTGTTTTTGTCCCCACTCAGATTTGGAGGGATTAACAATCGGCGAGAAGGCAGAAACAGACCGGTATTTCTCAGGATATAAAAAAGCTAGGGTTAAAGCTCCATGTCCTCCCATTGAATGACCTGTTATGCCTTGGGCATTTTCATCCACAGAAAAATTTGTCATTACGATATCCTGGAGTTCCTGTACTATATAACTTTTCATCTGAAAATTCTGTTTCCATGGGTCTTCTGATGCGTCTACATAAAATCCCGCCCCTTGTCCCAAATCATAATCTTCGTGGTCAGGGATATCTTTACCTCTCGGGGAAGTATCAGGAAATACAAGGGCAATCCCCAATTGGGCAGCTTTTTGCTGGGCTCCAGCCTTGACCATGGCATTTTCGTGTGTACAGGTCAAACCGGATAGGTACCACAAAACCGGGACAGATGTATCCTTTGCACTGGGAGGTAAAAACAGAGCAAAAGTCATGTTACATTGACAAACGGTGGAGTAGTGTTTGTATACACCCTGTATTCCCCCAAAACATTTATTTTTGCTGACAATTTCCATACCAAAAACCCTTTCCCGATTTAAATTACTCAACACCATTAAGCAGGGCAATAATGATTGACAATGTGATAACACTTACCGTAGTTGATATCAGTATTGTGGCTGAAACCCTTTTCGGAGCCACCCCGTAATGTTGGGCCAAAATGTATATGTTGCCTGCTGTGGGCATGGCTGCCAACATGATCATAATACCAGCAGAGTAGGGATCAACCTTGAAAACCTTAATTGCAAAGAAGGCCATGAGTAAGGGATGAACAATAAGCTTCAAAACAGAAAGCCCACCGGCAACGACATATTTCTCTGCCGATTTATCAGCGAGCGAAGCACCAATTACAAATAGAGCACATGGGGTTGCAGCTCCACTCAAGAGAATATAGCATTCTTCAATGGCAATCGGCATTACCAAATCAAACTGCCCCCAGATCAGCCCCAAGAAAATTGACAGGATCATCGGGTTTCCTATTAAACCCTTTACCACCTTGTACAAAGAGGCACCAGTTAACTTTCCTTCCTGAGAAATCTTAATGGTAACGACTATGAGGGTACCAAAGATAATAAGGTCCAGTGCCAGGAAAAATATAATTGGACCAACAGACTCCTCACCGATGAGAAGAACAAGCATCGGTATGCCAAGGAAACCTACATTCCCGATAGATGCACACTGGGCTTCAACTGCTGCCTCTGCACTACCTATCCTTCTCATCAAAGCCTGGCCAAAAGTAAAAAGATATATGCCAAAGGTTGCACAGATATATGCCCAAAAAAACTGGTTGTCGTACAACTCGCCAATAGAAATATCCGAGGAGAAACGAAACAGCATACACGGAAGCGCAATGTAGAAGACAAACTTTGTTATGCTTGTTATGGCATCAACAGACAAAAAGTCTATTTTGGCCGAACCATAACCGATGGCAACGACAATGAAGAAGGGGAGAATGCTGTTAAAGATATCTACCATACAACCGGAGGGTTTTAAACATTCAGGTCTAATAAAGCGAAATATTTTTAAATTAAAGGGGTTATTTTGTTGATGCTCTAGGCGTAGCAGCATTAGAGTTTCAGGTATTATGATCTAAGGTTATCAACGATTGATTGAATCAAGAGAGTTTATTTGTACTTTTTTCTTGGGAAGAATTGCTTTAAAATGGTATTTAATTCTAATATAATCTTAATTGTAGAAGATATTTCTATTGTGCCTCAATTACCTTGGTTCCTATCTTGAAAAAATATTTTTGTTGAAAAAAAATTCGGCCTAAATTATCTTTGAGGCACTCTTATAAATATATACTTAAAGGGAATTCGAATGAAAATTAAATTTCTAATTGCTGCAGTAGCAGCGACTTTCATTACTGGTTCTGCATATTCTGCGACTTTGGATGATGTCATGGCCAGAGGGCACCTTGAATGCGGTGTTTCAACCGGCTTGCCGGGATTTGCAAGTCCTGATGATCAAGGCGTTTGGTCAGGCTTTGATGTTGATTATTGCCGGGCCCTAGCTGCTGCAATATTCGGTGACAGTAATGCTGTAAAATACAATCCTGTTTCTACCAAGAACAGATTCACAGCACTTGCTTCAGGCGAATTTGATGTCCTTGCCAGAAACACGACCTGGACATACTCAAGAGATACCGATCTCAAACAAACCTTCCTCGGTATCAATTTCTATGATGGCCAAGGATTTATGGTTCGAGCTGATCTTGGCGTTTCCTCAGCAACAGAACTTGATGGTGCCAGTGTTTGTATCCAAACGGGTACAACTACCGAATTAAACCTCGCTGACTTCTTCAGGGTAAATGGTATGAGTTACGAACCTGTACCAATCGAAACCAATGCAGAAGCACAAGAGCAATTCTTTGGCCAGGCTTGTGATGCATACACAACTGACCGGTCAGGTTTAGCCGCCACCAGAGCGGCTTCAGGTAATCCTGATGATTACGTTGTTCTGCCAGAAGTTATTTCCAAAGAACCGCTTGGGCCACTCGTACGACACGGTGATGACCAGTGGGCTGATATTGGACGGTGGGTTCTTAATGCCTTGATCATAGCTGAGGAAAAAGGGCTTACTTCAGCTAATGTTCGTGAAATGGCCAGCGCTCCAACCAATGACCCGGAAATCAACCGTCTGTTGGGAACCGAAGGAGCCTATGCAGATATGGTAGGTCTGCCTAATGATTGGGCTGTTCATGCGATTGAGCAAGTTGGTAACTACGGGGAAATTTTTGCTAACAACATCGGCCCTGATACACCGATTGGCCTAGCCCGTGGTGTGAACGATCTGTGGACAAATGGTGGTTTGATCTACGCACCTCCCTATCGTTAATCAATGCGGTAATTTATTGATGGGTGCTTCTTGCATTTGTTGATAAATTCATTAAAAATTTGAAGCCGTGAGTCAAAAACTCACGGCTTTTTTGATAAACAACTATAATTTGATGTGACTGAAGCTCCGCTGAAAAAGACATTTACCATAGGTATGCTTCTGTACGACACGCGGTACAGATCCATGACCATTCAAATTTTTGCTCTGGTCTGTTTCATGTTGCTGGTTTCCTGGTTGATCAGCAATACAATCCAAAATTTGGAAACTCTCGGAAAAGGTGTAGAACTTTGGTTTTTATTTGAACCTGCTAGTTATGACATCAACCAGAAACTGATTGAATACGATTCACGATCAACGCATCTCAGAGCAGCATTTGTCGGCCTTATCAATACATTGATTGTAGCCATTTTAGGCTGTATCACCGCCACTGTTCTGGGAATAATCATCGGCATATTAAGACTATCCAGGAACTGGATCGTGGCCAAGATCATGACCTGTTGGGTCGAAATGTTCCGCAATGTACCAGTATTGCTCTGGATCGTTTTCTTCATGGCGATATTAATCGAAACTTTCCCAACCCCATCAAGTTTCCGTGGCGAAAACGCTGAATCCTCCTTACTTCTGTGGGAAAGTGTTGCTGTTACAAACCGCGGAACTTATTTACCCGAACCATTATTCCATAATGGGTTGGGGGATGTCAGTATCTTTGGTGTTGTTGATGTCAGTCTTGATTTTGTGGCCTTTCTAATCATCCTTGTTGTAGGAATACTGGTCTCCAATTTCCTCAAAAAACGCGCTGATGCGACCCAGCAAGCAACTGGTCGCCGCCCTCTGGTATGGCCATACAGGATTGCGGTCATTGTTATACCGCCCCTTATCCTTCTTTATGTACTAGGATTCTATCTTGGACTCCCTGAGTTGAAAGGCTTTAATTTTAAAGGTGGAATTTACCTTAGAAACTCTCTGATAGCCTTATGGTTGGCTTTATCCTGTTATACGTCAGCATTTATTGCCGAGATTGTTAGAGCAGGCATCATGGCTATCTCAAAGGGCCAGACTGAAGCCGCCTATTCACTGGGTCTTAGGCCCGGCCCAACAATGAATCTTGTTATTTTACCCCAGGCTTTGAGAGTCATCATTCCGCCCTTGATTTCACAATTTTTAAACCTTACCAAAAACTCCTCGCTTGCTATCTCCGTAGGTTATATGGATATTACCGGTACCTTGGGAGGTATTACGCTCAACCAGACCGGTCGTGAACTGGAAACCATTCTGTTATTAATGCTTGTATTCCTGAGCATATCCCTGAGTATATCCGCTGTAATGAACTGGTATAATTCAACGGTAAAGATAAAGGAAAGATAGCATGAGCAGTTTGTCCTTTGTCCGTGAAACGATGCTTCCTTCGTCGACACCTCCAACCATGGAGGGCAGTGTTATTGGCTGGGTACGATACAATCTTTTTAATGGCCCATTCAATTCTATCCTAACTCTTTTGTTTGGTGCCTTTATCGTCTTTATCATGTATGAAATACTCCCTTGGGTATTTCTTTCCTCCTGGACAGCCACATCTCTCCAGGAATGTCGAGATACAATCGCGCTTGTGCATGGTGAAGGTACCACTGGAGCCTGCTGGGCTGTTATCCGTGAGAGGTATCTCCAGTTATTCTATGGTTTTTATCCCCGGGAACTCTATTGGCGTGTCAATCTAACCTTTTTGTTTATGCTTGTGGCCTTGGCACCAGTCCTTTTTCCCAAACTTCCCAGGCAATTACTCTATTTTACCGGTATCTATCCATTTCTGGGTTATTGGCTCCTTTGGGGCGGAACCATTTGGACACCATTCCTGACGTTTGCCGGATTGATTGTCGCATTCCTGGTTTTAAATTTCATATCTGAAAAAAGAGGTCTTTTGTTAGGAGTCATAACGGGGATACTCCTGATTGTAATTTGGTTTGTATTTGGCGTTATCCCAGTTGCCGGGTTATTTAACAACGCCCTACCTCTAGGTATAGAAATTGTTGAAAGTGATCAGTTTGGTGGCTTTACACTTTCTGTCATCATTGGATCTTCTGGGATTGCCGCTTCTCTACCCATTGGCATATTGCTGGCTCTTGGCAGAAAATCAGATCTTTTTATTGTCAAATCCCTATGCGTGGGTTTCATTGAATTCATCAGAGGGGTCCCCCTGATCACTCTTTTGTTTGTTGCCTCCACCCTTTTGAATTACTTTATGCCCCCTGGTACCAATTTTGACATAATTCTTCGCGTCGTCATCATGGTTACGCTGTTCTCATCGGCATATATGGCTGAGGTCATAAGAGGTGGCCTTGCAGCACTGCCCAAGGGACAGTATGAAGCTGGCGATGCTTTGGGGCTGGATTATTGGAAATCAATGCGGTTGATTATCCTTCCTCAGGCCCTTAAGGTTTCCATACCTGGTATCGTTTCTACCTACATTGGATTGTTCAAGGATACGACTTTGGTCTCCATTATTGGATTGTTGGACCCCATAGGGTTATCAGGAGCCATTAGATCAGATACCGCCTGGAATGGTATTGTTTGGGAACTTTATGCGTTTGTAGCCGTAATATTTTTTGTTTTCTGTTTTGCCATGTCTCGATACTCAATTTATCTTGAGAAGAAACTGGAAACAGGACACCGCTAATTAGGAAGAGCCAGTGCAAGAAATTAAGGAAAATAATGTGCGTAGCGAAGAGGATTCTCAGCCTGCTGTTGTCATTACCAACATGAACAAATGGTATGGCAAGTTTCATGTCCTTCGTGATATTAATCTAACCGTCAGCAATCGTGAAAAGATTGTGATTTGTGGCCCATCCGGATCAGGAAAATCGACCTTAATCAGGTGTATCAATCGTCTTGAGGAACACCAATCTGGATCCATTGTTGTTGAGGGCACCGAATTATCATCGGATCTCAAGAATATTGACTTGATCCGTTCTGAGGTGGGTATGTGTTTTCAACATTTTAATCTCTTTCCTCATTTGTCAGTCCTTGAAAACTGCACCCTTGCACCGATATGGGTTCGCAAGATACCTCGGCATGAAGCCGAAGAAACTGCGATGCATTTCCTTGAAAAGGTTAAAATACCTGATCAAGCCTTGAAGTATCCTGGACAATTGTCAGGGGGGCAACAACAAAGGGTTGCCATTGCCCGTTCCCTATGCATGAAACCTCGTATAATGCTGTTTGACGAACCGACTTCGGCACTTGACCCTGAAATGATCAAGGAAGTTCTTGATACCATGATTGAATTGGCTGAGGAAGGCATGACCATGCTTTGTGTCACTCATGAGATGGGTTTTGCCCGCCAGGTTGCCGATAGGGTCATCTTCATGGATGATGGACAGATCGTTGAATCAAACGCTCCCGAGGAATTTTTCAACAATCCACAAAGCGAAAGAACCAAGTTATTCCTTAGTCAGATACTGGGTCACTAGACAGCGAACAATCTCTATACAACTGCTAACCATACCCTAACCTTCTGTTGGTTGGAAGATCAAGGCATTTGGGTTTAATCGAATAATCGCAGTTTAAAAACATATCTATATTTACTTGGCCATAAACGCTTGGATTCTATTCAAAACCTGTCTGAATTAGGCTCCCTTATTGTTCAATGGAAAAGAACAATTTCATTGGAACTATAGTTGGTTGGGAGTTATACCAGAACTAATTAGCTTATTATTGGTTCTGGCTTAGATATGTCATTTCCCATTGGTAAGCGGAAATAGTTAGCAAAGATACACTTTGGAAAAATTACTTTACCAAAGTGTCGTAAGTTTCAGTCCTGCCCGGTCATCTTTATCGCCGGTTCCCTCTGTATTTGCCACACCAGGTTCGGCCCAAACATCCAAACTCATATTCTGGGTTTGTGTTAGATCAGGTTGAATGCGGTATCCCAAACGTGTCGTTTCGGCCTCAGTTGGACCTTCAATTGACATATACGAAGTTCCGACCATCCCTCCTCCCTGACTGACACCATAAGCCACCTCTGCTTCCCAACTATCACCCTGGGTGGTATCATCAACTCCTGGTAATTGATTATTCTTCAGTAGTGAGCCGTGCTCCTCCGGCGAGACCCCTCCCAATTGTTGCGATATCCTTGCCGAGAACCCCTCTCTGGTCGCCGGTGTCGGATCATAAACGGCGGTCAGGCGAACGCCCCAGTCATCAAAATCACCCTTTTCATGAAGCACAAGTTTACGTCCCTTGACCACTACGGAAAGACCTCGCACCTGATCAGCCCATTCGAACCCCCCGCCAATATCAAGACCAAATCCTGTTTCGGCATCACCAGAATCATGACGGAGGCCAACTTCCAGACTAGGTCGAAACAAGGCACCTGTAGCAAGTTGATATTCCCATACACTTTCGACCCCAAGGCGCTTTCGTAATGTTTTTCCACTTACTTCGTCCAGTTGATCTTCAACGGCATCAGCCTTGGTCTGAGTCCAGAGCACATCTGAACTCCAACGCAGATCAGCACCAGATATAATTTGTGAGGATGGCAGGTCCCCGCTTGTGCCAACAGCAACCATCCGCCAGCTCAGGTCAGTTACTATATCATCGGCGTCTTTTTCCTTTCGTGTCAATGCACCCGAACCAAAACCCAAAGCGCCCCAGATCTCAACATCATCATTTATATTCATTCCGGCATAAGGAACAAGCGCCGTCAACTTCATATCCATATGACCCGAAGACGCTTCGCTACTGGAGCTGATCTCGGCCTTGTTTC
>JAJEBQ010000050.1 GCA_022822495.1 Paracoccaceae bacterium
TTTTTCAAGCTTTAACATTCAACCTGTTCCCATCCTTCTTGGTAGTGAAGGGCAAAAATCTCAAGGTGGAGGAGATGTAAGAATACCGCGTTTGGTTCACCATATGAAACGTCTTTATCCTAATTTTGATGCTATAACTTCACTCGTAGATTTCTACGGTTTCAAGGGCAAGGGAGATTTTACCGTATCTGAGCTTGAAAAGCAACTACTACAAGAAATTCAGAGCGAGGTAGGAGAAGGTGGTAAACCTATCTTACCCTATGTCCAGATGCACGAATTTGAAGGGTTGTTGTTTTCCGAGATAGAAGACGTAATTGATACATTTAATGTATCTCCAAGCACTGCAATGGAGTTCGGGAAAATTGCCTTAACATTTCCTAATCCAGAAGACATCAATGATAACTCAAACACTGCACCGAGTAAGCGTATTTGTAAATTGATACCTGAATTTAACAAAGCAGTTGACGGTCCTATTATTGCCGAAAAAACGGGGCTTGAGAAAATTCGGTCTAAGTGCCCAAGATTTGACAATTGGATAACAAAACTAGAAAGCATTGAAAACACCTCTCAAATTATAGCGCATTAATCGGGATAGGGCAGCAAAGAGTCGGAGCAAAGAATGGGTAATCTTATTGACATTTGCCAACAAATAGTCAATATAACAATTACCACAGCCGCCACGCCTCTTTTTTAATGCGCCTCTTGGTGGCTTAATTTTTTTGGATGCACTTATTCAACTATAAGCAAGGTGTTTGTTGTAAAATGAGTGCCGAGGTTGGCATTTGCCTGCAATTAACCATGTTTAGTTTTAGCATTGCCACTATCCCCGATTAGCGATCTAAAAAATTAAAAACACCTGTTGGGCACTGGTAACTTCGGCACACGAGTGCTATCATTACCAAAACTCAAAACAACCCAACAGGTGAAAGAAAATGGTAAAAAAATCCTTCTCCAATGTCAACGTCAAATTTGTTTCGCAGAACATCACCACTTTTGCCGGAGCGATAACGCTTCTCAAGATTCTTTGCGACCACAAATATCTCCATCATTTACCCCATGAAGATGACCGTTCCCAAGGATGGCTTGATGGTCAGATGGTTTTGGCCGTTATGCTCCTCAATGTCCATGGCTTGGACAGGGTTGCCGATATTGACAAACTGGAGGAAGACAGGGCCCTGTGTACCCTAGTCCGACAGCTTGAACCCCAGCTGTATGGCCGCCGCCGTTCCCGTCTCAATCGTCGTCATCGTGGCGGTCGGGACCGTCTTTTTCCTTCGGCCCGTTCACTTCTTGACTGGCTTTCGCGGTTTCATGACGAGGCCGCCGATGTCGAGCGTCAGTACGGAACTTCCTATATTCCTGAACCGTCCTCCTCCTTTACTCCCTTGCGACATGTGTGGCAGCGTCTTCTTCATGACCTGATCTCATATCTTGATCTCCAGCATTTGACCCTTGATATTGATGCCACCATCATTGCGTCGGGCAAGGCATCGTGCCTGAGAACCTATCGGGCCGCCACCGGTGAGGTTCCGCATGAGCGTGGTTATCAACCGATCGTTGCCTATTGCAAGGAACTGGGTATGATTATTCATTGTGAGATGCGGGATGGCAATGTCGCCGCCAAGACTGATGTCCAACGTTTTCTTGAGGAGACTCTGGAGCTTTTACCCTCAAGGGTTTCATCGGTGTCGGTACGAATGGATGGTGCCGGTTATCAGATGGATGTAATCAGTTATTGCAATCGTCCCTCTCTCCGACCGTTATCCCTACACCGGTTTGGCAAGATCGGTTTTGTCATTTCGGCTCCCCTTTATCCGGAAGCCAGGGATACTATAGTCAGAACCCCCTCCTCAGCTTGGTCGGAGATGGCCGAGGATTATGGCAAGGGGGCGGAGATCAACCATGTTCCCACGAATGTAGCCAAGATGAAGACCGACGAACGGGTTCGCTATGTGGCCTATCGGCGTCGGGTCGCCGGTTTTGGGGTTGGTGAGAACGAGGTTCCGGTTCATCAGATGGGATGTGGCTCGGCCTATCGTCTTCGTCTGCTGGTTACCAACCATCCGGCACCGGGTGAGCAGTATCCGGCCGATGATGGTTTGGAGGAGATCGGTTTAAGGGGTCTTCTTTCGGCTTCGAATGATCGGTGTGGTCGCAGTGAACACGCCCATGGAGAGATTAAATCCGACTTCGCCGGTGGCATGATGCCTTCCAGTTCATTCGGTTCCAACAGCTGCTGGTTCATGCTGGCCTGCCTGAGTTACAACCTGGTTGCTCACTTTCGTCACCGGGCAACAGAGGGAGGCGACTTGCTACGATGCCGGATGAAGAGGTTGCGGACACTCTTTTTCCACACCAGTGGCAAGCTGGTGAAACACGCCAACAGTTATACCCTGAAGATCACCCGAAACAGGGAGTTGGAAAGGGCTTGGGACAAACTCCACCAGCAGGTCCCCATACCTCCTTAACCAGAGTGGTGATTAAATCCGGCCGGAAACCCCGGGAAGGGGACGGGGGAGGAGTCTGTGAACGTCTTGCAGAAAGCGTAAAAAAGCAGGTTAAGCCCCTTATCCCATCCTTTTGAAGTCCAAAAGGGATGAAAAATCACTTTTTTTATCGTGCGTTTCGAATCAACAGTCGATAATTGATTAAATCTGTATATTGTTTATTAAGTCCGAATTAGATCGCTGATTAAGGTGAATCAAAAAACTAATTCAATTTTTTGTTATTTTTGTTTACTATTCATCTTTGGGTCTTCGCTTAGAAGAAATAATTGATTTTTTTTAGAAGTCACCTGGTGGATGTTATCCAGATTTTTTTAAGTGAAAAACCAGGGGAATATTGTTTGCATTTCTGTTGTTATGAACAATCGCCAGAAATTTACACTGCAATTGGTTTCCCCATGAAATTATGAGCAATAAAGGGGAAAATTATGGGGAATAATTTAGATGCACTGACTACGATTTTTACCGAGTTTTATTACTGGTTGACCGTAGCTCTAATGTTTTTGATCCACGTAGGTTTCTGCATGTATGAGGTCGGAGCGAGTAGACGGCGTAATCACATGCATACCCTACTGAAAAATTCAATGTTGATACCACTGGTTACAATTACCTTCTTTTTCTTTGGTTGGTGGATTTATTGGGCTTTACCGAATGGTCCATTTATTACCGGTGGAATAGAATGGGAAGCGGCTAATGCAAATGCACCAATTTCCGATATTATGGCAACAAACCTTAGTGATCGGATAACCGGTGTGTTCTGGGCAGCGTTTCTGCTCTTTTCATGGACTGCAGCATCCATTGTGTCTGGATCGGTGATTGAGAGGATTAACTCTGGAGCATTTTGGATACTTGCCGTTTTAATTGGATCAGGTGCCTGGATAATTGATGCCTCTTGGGGCTGGCATTATGGAGGCTGGATGGTTCAGATACTTGGTTACCACGATGCCTATGCCAGTGGAGTAATTCACGCCATTGCTGGTGGATTTGCCCTCGGGGTACTGGTTGTACTTGGACCAAGACTTGGGAAATTTGCAGCTGACGGCAAGCCAAGAGATATACTACCACACAACCCATGGCTGGTTTGTGTTGGTCTGTTTCTGATTTATACAGGATTTTGGGGCTTCTATGTCGCTTGTAATGTTCCGTTGATTTCACCAGAAGGTATTGGAGGACAAATTACAGGCGAAACCTGGACTGCTACAACAATCTATCTGACGCCAACAACTCTGGGTGCTATTACTTTTAACTTCCTGATGTCTCTATCGGGAGGCATGATGATGGGGTATTTTGTTTCCAAAGGTAATGCTTTCTGGACATATTCAGGAGGATTGGCCGGAATTATTACAGCCTCTGCCGGGAATGACCTTTATCATCCGATTCAGGCGATGATAATAGGTGGGGTCGGAACTTACCTTGCCTATAAATTGCATTTCTGGGTTGAGAACAAGTTCAAGATTGATGATGC
>JAJEBQ010000046.1 GCA_022822495.1 Paracoccaceae bacterium
CGATAAGGGCAATGGCAGTTGGATTTTTTTCTCCCTTAACAGCATTTGCAAGTCGTCCATTAACCTCGTTTTTAAGATCATCCCTTCCTGCCAACACGGGGGGAAGTGCACCATAACCTGGTTTGAATGGGTTATTATCAAAGCTAATGGCCATACATTTTTTCTCCAATCAGATTAGGATTACACATAAACGGAGGGAGCCTTGTTTTCAAGATAGGAGAGGAATTGAATGGCAATGATCATGGACATATGTGGCCCCTCACACATGTCCTTGGAAAAGGGCATATGTTGGAGGGACTTTTCAATTGTAACAACCCCCATGATTATATTGACTTGACCCATTATCTAGTGTCCTGATTCTGAAGTTCGTATCATAATTCTGGGTTGATTTTAAGGCAGAATCTTTTCACCGAAGAAAGGATATCATCAGCCGATTTGGTCCATTTAAACTGAACTTCATTTGTAACTATTCAGCACCCCTTTTATGAAGTTGTCTTTTAGGCAGGAATGCCACCCGATGCAATGGCCTTATTGATACCAATGTCTCACATGGTGATGGTCGCTCGTTACCGGCTTGCGATTGCCTGATAATACGAAAGGGTTCTATCCAGGTGCCTGAACGGGGATATCCACCTCAAGCTTTTCGACAAGATCCTCCGGTGACGCACGAAGCGTTTCCAGCATGTTCCAGCCCTGCTTGCGGGCGGTCGCAAGAATCGTCCGGATGAGGGATCCCTGCTTGATCGCCTCTTGCATCATTCAATTGTGATCACCATCACGGGCAACAGTTATCGGTTACGGGACCACATGGATCTGGTTCCAGATCATATCAGGGCCAACAAGTCCCTGTTGCCGCCTCCACCACCAAGAAAAAGAGGACAAAAGAAAAAAAGGAAGGGAGGTGAAGCCTACTAACCACTCCAGGCCATCAAACAAACCCTTTTTTTGGTTTGGGACTGGCCCATTATTCAACCGCAATCGTGGAGTATTTTTCGAGCGCTATTGACAGGCGGAGGACAATGAACTGCCCCAGGCAAGGTTCCTGCTCCACTTCTCCCGGCCACATTGAAACAGGCCTTCCAATTCCCTCAGAATAGGGGCACAGCAAAGGCCGTGACCCGCAACGTTCGGCATCGCAAAGTAGGACTTCCAGCAATCATGGACGACAATGCCCCGGGCTTCAAGCATCACGTCACCGCGGCCCTTGCCGATCCACAGAAACGTCAGCAGATTGGTACACGCAACATGCAGCCATTGGAGCCGGCCCCCAATCCTCAGACCGGTCTCGTCCATGTGCTTGACCCGGTCATGAACAACACCTGTCCTGATCTTGTCTACAATATCGCCGTAGGCACTGGCCCGCCGGGAAACCATGTTCACAACCGTTCCTTCTGACAACGTCATGCCGAAAAGATCCCTTAAGGTCTCAACCAAACGCTTCATCGGAATAAGTTGATGTGTATTGAGGTCAAGAACCAATCCCGTCAGATGGGGACCATACGGCACCGGAGATCTGATACCCTCCGGAAAGGAGGCCTTGGTGTACCCCTTGCACTGCGGACAGATGCCGACATGGGCAAGATGATCCACAACACGCAAGGGCAACGGCTCCAGTATGTCATGCACCTGGCGTGTCTCAAACCTGACCGACATCCCGTCGTTCAGGGTGGGGCCGCAATGGGCACACTATGGGGGAAATGGTCCTCAACATGGTCGGGCGTCTCCGAACGGAGGAGCGTTGTTACCTTGCGACCCTTCACATTGGGGCGTTTCGGTGCCCGGGGGTTCCTTAACCCGTCACTTGACGGAGGCTTGCTACTGTTTGTGCTGTCCAGTCCAAGACGGCGTTCCAATTCGGCGATCAACTCCTCCTGCCTCGCTACGATGTCCTCCAATTCCCGTATCCGTGCATCCCTGACAGCAAGGGCTTCAACCCAAGCCGGCACATCAGTCGTATGGAAATAAGGGAAACGTAACGTCATCGGTCTGGATCAAAAACCACTGCTGCCGTATTGTTTGCCTCAAGGGCATTTGTTGGACGTGCGGACTTCGCCGTCTTGTCATGGCCAACAAATAGGCTTGACTTTCAGATTGTCAAAAGGAACAATCCAATCCTTCAGATTATTGAAAATAGTGGGTACCTGAATAGTTACCAATGAAGATAATTGTCATATAATACTGCAATTAATTAGAATTTTTGGGATGCTGAGCCCTCCACACTATAAAGACATTTTGGAGATAATTAAGATGGTATTAGTAAGGTGAATAACAGCATAAATACAGGAGGTCTTGGTACCGTCTTTTTATTTAGGAGAATGTCGTGAATAACTATAGGAAGGGGATTAAGGGTGATTTATGGCACTTTGATATATAATTCCCAAAATTATAGTTTTCGAACTATGTGAATGATTTATTCATTATCGCAATAATCCAACATAATCTCTAATTTTGATAATTTTCATGAAATTGGATTCATGGTACTAAGTCTCTCTATTGTAGGCCGGCCTAATGTCGGTAAATCAACCCTGTTCAATCGTTTGGTCGGAAAACGAACAGCGATTGTCAATAATTCTCCGGGAGTGACAAGGGATTTTCAAGAGGGTAAGACGACAACTCTCGGGTTATCATTTAAGGTTGTTGATACTGCAGGATGGGATAGTTGCCCGGAAAACGAGCTTGATGAAAGTATTTTTCGCATGACACGTAAAGCCCTGGATAAATCGAGTGCCTTGTTGTTTCTGGTTGATGCCCGTACCGGAATTTTGCCGGTGGATCTGGAGATTTCTCAAAAGCTAAGAAAGCAGGATGTACCGATCATTCTGGTTGCCAATAAAGCAGAAAATAAAATACATGAGAGTTTTGAAGCTGAAGTTCATAAACTAGGTTGGGGTGAACCGGTCTATATATCTGCCGAGCATGGGACGGGAATAAACAGCCTGCTAAATTACATTCAGGATTCTCTGTATCCCATTCCGCCAAGAGATGAAGATACAAACGAAATTGAACCGATTAATCCAGAGGAAGAAATAGACCCAAATGATGAAATTAACAAACCTATCAAAATAGCTGTAATCGGTAGGCCTAATGCGGGGAAATCCTCACTTATCAACCAGATTGTTGGTGATGAAAGATTGCTCACAGGCAAAACCCCTGGAATTACCAGGGATTCCATTTCAATCAATACCAAATGGGACGGTAAGGAAGTTGAGATTTACGACACGGCAGGAATGCGTAGACGTACAAGAATTACCGACGATATTGAGAAAGAATCCGTTTTGGAAGGGTTAAAGGCAATAAGGTTTTCAGAAATAGTTGTTGTATTGATTGATGCCACTAGTCCATTGGATATGCAGGACCTTAGACTAGCTGATATGGCCGAAAAAGAGGGTAGGGGGATTGTCATCGCCATCAATAAATGGGACCTTGTACAGGATAGAAAAACAACGCAAGGTGATCTCTATCATAAAATTGAAACCTCCTTACCCCAATTGAAAGGAATAAAGTTGATTTGGGTTTCAGCCCTTTATAATAGGGGGTTACATTCGTTGTTCAGAGAAATTAGGGCTATCCATGGTCTCTGGAACAAGCGAGTTCCCACGGGTGAGCTGAATAAATGGCTTGAACACATGGTATACAAACATCCCCCTCCAGCTGTTGGAGGTCAAAGGATTAAACTGCGCTTTATTTCACAGATTAATAACCGCCCACCAACCTTTATTCTGAAAAGCAGTAAGATAAAAGCACTGCCTATCAGTTATAAGCGGTATTTGATTAACGGGTTACGAAGTCGATTTGACTTGCGGGGAACACCCATTCGCCTGCTCCTTCGCAATCATTAAATTGGAACGTTCAGACAATCATTTTGTCAGCAATTTATCAACCAGTATTTGTGCTTCCACGTCAGGCGTTGAAAGGGTTTCTTTCCTTATACCAGGATGAAACGTCAAGGTCGTTTTGGTATACATTTTGGCCGGTGTATGAATGCAAACCTTTGGCCCTAAAGTGGTTGTTTCTTTGTTCCAGGTTTTGGCCAATTCAATTTGTGCACGCTTGGTGCTCCCATAAACTCCCATAAATTTAGTGCTTAATCTGGGGTCATCAAAAAAGAAAGCTTGACCGGTTTTCTTCAATAGAGGATGAACACACGTAATCAGATGGCTTGTTGCGGTTATATTAGTAGCTATTGAACCTTCCAGTGTTTTTAAGTCTATTTGGTGAGTGAGTGTTAAGGGTGAGGCCAAAATCGCTGTATGAAACCATAAGTCAATCAAGCCCCATTTATCGTAAATATTCTTACACGCAATTTGCACTTCATTGGGCTTGGTAATGTCTAAAACGCAGAGAAAAGATTTGCCACCGACATTTCGTATTTTATCGTCCAGTTCTTCCAAACCGCCGACAGTGCGGGCTACGATTATCGGGGTATAATTGTGCTTCGCAAGCAAATAGGAAAGAGAAAAGCCGAGCCCTCTTGATGCTCCAGTAACCAAAGCAATTTTATTATGTCCTGCCCGGGTTAGCATGTTTGCTTTTCAATATAAAAGGGTTCAATGTTGATTGATCAAGGAGTTATTCTTGTGGAAATTCATCTTCACTAATTTCACTTACAGCTTCACTCGTTACTTCAATGACATTACATGAAGCCATCAGGTTTTGGTACACATACGTTACCCAATCAGGGGTTGTATCGGGAATGTTGTCTCGCATTAATTCCTTCGAGTATTGGAAAATCTCGGCAGAATTGGAATTTGAAATCGTGTCAAAAATACCACCAGTTGGAAGCGCGGTATCAACAACAAGGAGGATAATGGTAAGTATAAAGCCACCTCGCAAGACCCCAAATAATAGACCAAGGGTTCGGTTCATGATATTTATACCAGGGAGTTTGGTAACTGATATGACCACCGAACTTATGAACGTAGATACAATCAAGGCAACCGCAAAGGTTATTGCAAAGGCTCCAAGTATGCCAAGCTCACAACTGTGTTCGACAATATTACCCAAATAGGGAACTGAGTTAAGCAAGGGAGCTACCAAAGGTGCAGCAAGATAGGCAACAATAGCTGATGCAATCCAACCAAGGATGGACAAAACCTCCCTTGCAAAACCTCTCATGTAGGCAAAGGAGCCTGATGCCAAAACCAGTACCAGGGCGAATATATCAAAATAATTTAGACCACTCATGTGGATAACCAGGATGGATGTCTGATCTTCAGGAAACGATAACTGCTCAAACCATTAGAATTTAATTATATCAATATTATATACTATAACTGTATTAGATTAAAGGGTTCTTAGGATAAAGTCCACCAAATTTCAAATAGGATAATCGCAAGGTTGACTAGTTTTTAGGCCCATACAAATGATTCCAAATAAATGGTTGATTTTTAGACCCCGGATTCCAACTGTTTCCAAACAGTACCATCAACTGTCATTAGCAACGGAAAAACAATGAAATCAACTTGACAACAGATTATCCTCA
>JAJEBQ010000035.1 GCA_022822495.1 Paracoccaceae bacterium
TCTTGGCGGCGGTGCCACGTTGCAGGCCAGTGTGGATAAGAACGACCTGGATGGCGGTGACTCAAACACTGTCCTGGAAGCCAAAGTCGCTATGAGCTTCTAGTTTTGTCTGGAGAAACGATTAAGGAGGGCGGTCTTGACTGCCCTTTTTTTATAGAAGACGGTTTCCTGTTTTACAGGGTATGTAACTTTTCATTCGAATATCCATAAAGATTTATTATGAGGGAGTGATCAAAACGCTCGAGGAGACACCCTACACGCCACTTATTCAACTGTGAGAAGGTATCAGAAAAGATTGTTGCGTGTGTTTGGATTGAGGCAGCAGTTCCTTGATACGAAAACGGCAGATGTACATAGCATGAAACGTGATAAAAAAGGGCGGTGAAAACCGCCCTCTCACATTCGTTTAGATAACCAAAACTAGAAGGTCATAGCAATCTTTGCTTCAAGCGTGGTCTTGTCAGACGATTTGCCGTCTGCTTTGGTATCTTCTTTATCAATACCGGCTTGAAGGGATGCACCGCCGCCGAGGTCATAGGTGAAATCGATTTCAATCTTTTTCTTTTCAGAATTGGAATCGAAACTTTTATATTCTCGCTTGTCTGCCTTGTCTTCCATGTCAACTTTGGAATAGGCAACGGAGAATTTTGCACCTTCGCCAGCGGACATTGACGCTTTAACACCGAGACCATTACTTTCCCTTGTTCCAAGCACTTCAGAAAGAGTTGTTGGTTCTGGGAAAGAATATCCTATAAGGAGATCACCAATTTCCGATTTGGAATAATACGCACTCACATCTACACCGGAAAGTTTGGAACCTAATGAAAGAGCAAGACCTTTACCGGAATCCATACCGACACCAATATTGATGGTGTCAAGCGCATACGTGAAACCGGCGGACCATTGATTGTTCATTTGTTTGGCAACATAATACTCATTGGTATTACCGGCTGTCCAACCCAAAACCGCATCTATATATGTATCTCCTGCCATATAAGCCGTTTCGTGGGGGTCTTGAGCATTTGTTCTACAAATATTATCCTGAATAATCTTATCACCATCTTTTTTACCAACTGTATAATAGTTTTTTGTTGCTTCTGGAATACCCGCATTGGCGTCTAAACCTAAAGCAGTTCTTTTTTGAGCATCTGTGAGATCATTAAATTTCTCTGCTGAATAGACGCCTGGATCAAGTGAAACACCATCTACTGTGACGGCAGCGGTTGTTGTATAATAATCTACACGTCCTACACCACAATTCCCAGTAGTATCCCATTCAATACTCGGCTCCATAGGTAGCACATTGCCAGTTATATCTATAGGTGAGTTTCCACTGTGATTAACAGCTGAAATAGCATCAAAACTTGTTCCGAAACTTGTTTTAAGTTTGCCATCAGAATCAAAAAAACCATCCCCCACTATTATAGGATTAATATTTGCGGGAGCACTACTTGATAATGATGGTGTTGCTTTACCGTCTTCAATATAACCGTCTTCAGTATACACTATTTCACGCTCAAGTACCTTTGTATACTCTTTCTTCATCCTAGGCGGAACACTATTGGAAGGGTCAGACATTGTGATACGAAATGCAGCAGCTCCAAATGAACCTGACAAACCAATAGTCGCATCTTCGTCATATTCGCTGCTCCAATTAAGATTAGGTACATCTTTAATATCACTTCTGTCTTTAAATTTATAACCGTCTCCTTGAAGATGATCACCAGCAATACCAATACCACCAACCAGATCAATACCGGGATCATTCCCACCAATTTGAAGCTTCCAGGAACCGTCCGAACTTCCAATAAATACATGCGAACTATTTACGGATTTTTCTGGATCCTTGTCGTGTGTATCCTCTATTGAGATACCCGCACCAAACACCAAACCACCATCGGTTGTGCCGTTTGAACTGAAGGAGACTTTATACTCATTGATTAAACTGAAATCTTCGGTGGCATCATTTCCATCATCTACGGATTTAATACCAAGTGCGGCAGACCCACTCACCTTAACAGATGGGGCTGAGGCCTCCATGGCCACCGCTTCATCCATCATTTCACCTTCCGCTGCTTCCTCGTCCATAGCGTAGGACACGCTACCAACCAGAGCAACAGAAGAGAGAAAAACAATAAATTTCTTCATTTCTCTTTGTCCTTGATAATATAAACTAACAAGAACCAATCCGGGGTCTGTGGAATTGTATGTAAGCCAATCTATAAAGACAAAATAAGCATTAACATCAAACAGGTCTTTGCACTTATCAACTGAAAGAATCAGATACGAAATTGATAATAAAAGCAAAAAAAGACAACTTCACAAAAGGGGTGCTGAATAGTTACCAATAAAATAACAAATTGATTTGCCAGATAAACAAATCTCTATTATTCTGTTATGAGTGAAGAACCTGACAATCGTGAGCTTGAAAAACACATTGCTGTTTTGGAGGAAAGAATGAAGACCCAAGAAGCAAGGATTGATTCAACCCTGAATGCCCTGCGGGCCGATCATAACGCCATGCGCACTGATATTGAGCGGATCAATACAGATGCTGCCAGACGAAGCGATACCCAAACCAAATGGATTATTGGAGCTGTGGTTGCTGCGGTCATCATTATTATTGGAGTGCTGGGTTAGATCAGTAACAGATCAGATTGAACCAGAAAACCACCTAAACCCCGAATTACCTCCTTTTACATTTCAGGATAATATGGCGGAGAATCGTTCCGTAGATTGATTCCTGTTTTATTGTTTCATCAAATGGGGTGCCCCTGCCATTCCGTAAAACAAAAATCCGGGCAGTAGGATTATCAGGAAAAGATCTCTTGCCGGTCAGTGAATGTCACCAATAGACATCGTAAATCATCAGGCAGTCACCCATCCGGTAGGGCTTGCCTTTTGATATACCGTTCAACTCTGCCAGCTCCGACCAGCGGTCCGCATCGCCGTAGACCTTACTACCGTTTTGGTATGGTAACCCAGACGGTAAAGGCCGTCTTGTCCTTGGCATCCGATTCCCGTAATTGCTCTAACGCTCGTTCTACTTTCCGAATGTTGTTCATCACCTCGTTACGTCCTAGCCTAGTTGCAGGATAATAGTCTGCCAGTGTCCGTTCAATCTGCATTTCCACAAAGGTGTCCGCAAATACCTTTATGGATTCAGGAAATTCGTTCATTATATTGGTATTCTGACATTGGCTTCTGGCAAGGCCATGGTTAATGGCCCGATTGCTCCTGTTGGTATTATTGGTACCAACCCAGCAGGCATTGGCACAATTCCTGCAGAGGGCATGAAACAACGCATAATAGGCTGTGATCTGGACACGCTTGAGGTCACTTTGACGGGGGCACCGGGACCCTGTGCCTTAGCCAAAAGCCGGGCGGTTGCAACAAGATCAGCTGGCAGCAAAATCAGCTTCTTCGGGAATTATGAATGAAAACAGGGGAAAACGGGACGCACACAATTTGGCGAATGACTGTCGGAACGGCCGGGAAAGCCTGATGGTCTTCTCGGGGTCCAGCAGTTTGTCCTTGTTCGTGTAAACCACCCAGATGCGCAAGAGGGGTTCGTCATCCACACCCTCGATCTCTTCTGTTCGCACATCAACAATTATCGCTGGGGCCAATTCCCTTTGAACCAATTCCTTAAGGCGTTGATCAATGTTATCCTTTTCCCTCATGACACTTTCCTTTCAATGAAATTATATAATCATCTGCCAACATTCAGGCAAGAAAAATCAGGCGTAAATCTCATATTATGTCGCAATATGAGATTTGCACCACCTTCAGCTGGTTACCTGATCGCCTCGACCAACATCCGGTGAATGACCGGATCATTATTTTGGGAACCGGGTTCGGTAAATTTATGGGGCGTGTTCCCCTTCCGAATGGGCACGGTCAAGTAACCAGAGGCCTAGGAAGTGGGTTGCAACCATTACAAGAAAACTTGCCACCATGGGGTCAGGTGCTTGACAGCAGGACAGCCATGACGGCAATGACGATTGCCGTGGCGGCGGTAATCACCGCAATCAGCCAGCGAGTATTGGCGGGGTCCCGTTTGGCATAGTCTTCCCTGAGTTTGGAAAATTCGGCGTCCCGTTTGGCATGGTCTTCCCCGATCCATGAATTCAAGCCCTGGTACAGTCAGGCTACCTGTCACTATGCCCATCGCTGGGCCAGGGTCAAGTTTCATTACCGCCTGCCGATTAGTCGGGACAAGAGGGAGGTTGTGGTGGAGTTGTTGAGGGATTGCAGATAGGATTGGATGTACATCAACACAAACCTATTTGCCGTGGGTAATCAAGAACCCGAAAATGAAAATATAAAAATTCTTTCCAGTGTAAATCGAGTGGCTCTTCGTCCAAATTGATGGGTAATTCATCTAAAGGGTGGCGTTCTTGGTGACCAATCCGGTAAGGGTTCCGGCTTCTTGTCGGGTTCAGGTTTCAGGCAAGTGCAATCTTTCTGCTTCCGCCAGGACCCCCTTGACAAGATGGGGAGCCATCAACCGCATAAAACCCGGTTGTGGGGTTGGTATCAGCAGTTTCATGTCCTGGAACCTTACCAACGGGTCATACCCTTCATTGTATTGCTCCAGGGCTCTTTCTAGGTCTTCCCTTTTACGCACAAGGGGTTGTTTCAGCATCTTGTCAAAACATTGGTACACGGCCTGCAGGGCCGGAAGCGTCCCTTCGTCCTGCAATTGTTCCAGTATCATGCCAATGGTATTCCAGCGGACATGCGCGGCCAGGCTTGGAATGCCATATTCCCAGGTACCGACCTTCGGTTCCCAGATGAAACCGTTATGCAATATTTTTTGCATTGTTTCCAACTGTTCCTGGTTGCCATCCTTATGGTCGTTCAAATGCTTGAGAACAAGGTTAAAATCATAACCCGTAGGCTGCCCGTCTTCACCAACCCGCCAAGCCATTTCGGCAAATGGAACCAGCAATCCGTAATTTTCCAGCTCCTGCATCCTGCGGTTGTATAACCTCGACCGTTGTTCGTTGACGCTGTCCCGCGCCTCATTGACAACATCCATCCCGGGGCTGTACGTTCGTCTCCCGGCCAGCACATCCCAGAGGGCACTGCCCCAGAGCTGGATAAAGTAGGGATAGTCCTGGGCCTCATCCAGAACCTGTTCCATGGCATCATCACTGAAGCGGATATGCTTCCCAAAGGGTTCAAAGAGGGCTTGCCTGGCGTCCTCCCGGTTCAACCGGCCAATGCTTTCGGCCGGGGCCCGTTCAATGAATGTGGCTTTGGAACGCACGAGAACGGAATCCAGGTCCGGTGTCCCGGCAATCACTACCATAAATGGGTGTTTGATTCCAACACTCTGGATCGCGTTGTACAGGATGTGTCCCACCTCGGGCGGCATGTTGTGAGCCTCGTCAATGAGCAGGACACCACCAAGGTTTTCCAGCCAGGTCCTCAACTCATACGTCTTTTCTTCCTTTCCGCCATCGCCAATTGCAACCCCTCCGCCAATGTCCCCAACATTCAGCCTGATTTCCTTGATGAGGCTATGAACCCGTTCCAGCAGTTTTGGTGGAAACTGGCGGGCCAATTCCCGGGATATTCCCGCCACTGAAGACAAGTTGTCCGAAGCAAGGGCAACAACCGGTAATTTCCTTTTTCTGGCCTTGATGGCAACCCATTTCAAAAGTGCCGTCTTACCACAGCCCCGGGGGCCCAACAGGACTTTTGGAGTAGGGTTAAAGGAATCATTGCCAAAATTGTCCAGCTGTTCCCTGAAAAATTGCTTCAGCCGTTCCCGTCCGGCCAGGACGGGAGGTATGACCCCGTAGCCGGGATGGAATGGATTGGGCTTGCCGAGTGGTAACAAAAAGGTCTCCAATTGATAACTGCAAAGGACAGATTGTATCAAGTATATATCAGGGATTGGGTTTAAATCAACTCCTCATGTTGCCATCAACGAAACCATGACTGGTTATGATTCCATGTACCGGTGCTGCAGCTTTCTGGTAGATCCAATGGTGATAACCATGGTAGGGACGGACAAGGGAGGCTCGAATCAATCCTTCATTGATGATACCATCCAGACCACCCTCCATAAGGGTCAGCCTGTGGGTTTCAATGGCATACTGCCATGTCAACCTGTAGTGCATTGGTTACTTGGCGGCCAAGGCAACCAGGGCCGAGCGACGTTCTCCATACGTTTTCAGAAATGATTTGTCATATGTCAGTGGGACAGGTTTTTGCCTGCTTGGCCTGTTGGGAGGTCTGGCCGTTTTCCGACCCAATTTTTTACTGCCGTTCAATACCTGTTTCTTGTCCATCTTTCAATCCGGTCCATAATTTCCCATCGTGTTTACACCTTCAAATTATAATTGCTCCCAGAACGTTTGGCAAGGAATTAATCGGAACTTCATTTGAAGTATAATTCACTTTTTCCCTACCGTAAAGGCCGTTTGTTCAAAATACAGACCTATCAACCTGTCATTTACATGGCAACATTTGTCTTATATTTTGTTTATCCCCAGCAATTCCATCACCCGCTTTTGCACCGGCGTCGGCTCCGACATGACCGTAAAC